>VENA01000030.1 GCA_009711785.1 Bacillota bacterium | reverse complement strand
ACTAAGTGGAAAAATTCAAAAGTACACATTATTCACAGACTTCTTCCCAATAAATATTTCCATGACCTTGAACTTATTGATTTAACAGAATATGAAGTTGGGTTGTTGTCTAACTATTATTAGTTAGGTAAGAAATTTCAGGAGCCGGATACGGCAAACGTAAGTCCGGTTCTGTGAGAGCAAAGAAAATAGGATTAATTATCCTATTTTCTAGCTACTCGATTTAATTTATAAAGTTTAATAATTTTACATAATATAAGCTTCTTAGTAAAAAATAATATAAGAAATTAATTTGAGAAATTTAAGGAGTGAAAATATGAATAATGATTATCTTCAAAACGAATTTGGTTATTTCATTAATAAAATACCTACAAATCCACCTAATAATGATGATGGAGCTAAAAGAAAACCTAATAAAAAACCTAACATAAGCAATAAAAAGTTAGAAAATTTAACAAATTTAGGCAATCCCAATTTACCATCACCTCCAAAGGATATACATTTTTTATCAATAATTGGGCAGATAGAAGGTCATATTGTATCACCTCCACAAAAAAAAGCTACTAAATATGAACATATAATGCCTCAATTGCTAGCTGTAGAAAGAGATCCTAATATAAAAGGTCTACTAGTTATACTTAATACAGTAGGTGGAGATGTAGAAGCAGGTTTAGCTTTGTCTGAAATGATTAATAGTATAAGCAAACCAAAAGTTTCTTTAGTATTAGGTGGTGGTCATAGCATTGGTATACCATTAGCAACATCAGCAGATTATTCATTTATTGTTCCAACTGCTTCTATGACCCTACATCCTGTAAGAATGAAAGGGTTGGTTATAGGTGTACCTCAGACCTTTAGATATTTTCAAAAAATGCAACAAAGAATATTAAATTTCATTTTAAGAACTTCAAGGATAGAAAAGGAAAAATTACAAAGTTTAATGTATGCTACAGATGAGATAGCCAATGATGTAGGTACTATTTTAATAGGAGAAGAGGCTGTAAACTCAGGGCTAATTCATGAAGTAGGAGGATTAAATAGCGCTATTGCTAAACTTAATTCTATGATAAATAGTAATAAAGAAGCGTAAAATTGAATAGTATAAATAATTAAATTATGTTATAATTACTTCAGTAAAAGTGTTAATGTCATACATTAACACTTTATAATTTTTTTGGGGGGATTTAGAAGTGACAATAATTGAATCAATAATATTAGGGATTTTACAAGGTATTACAGAATTTTTACCCATTAGCAGTTCAGGACATCTAGTTTTATTAAATAGAATATTAGGGATAGAAGAAGGCACTTTATTTTCAACTGTAATGTTACATTTTGGTTCTTTAATTTCTATATTTATTGTTTACTTTAAAGATATAGTAAATATAATTAAAGAATTCATTATATTAGTAATAGATACTCTTAAAAATAAAAGAATTAAATTGGATAATGAGTATAAAATTTTAGGTATAATGATAATAATAGGTAGTATCCCTACAGGTTTTATGGGAATATTTCTAGAAGATTACTTTGAAGGGTTATATTCATCTTTGTTTACGATAAGTATTGCTTTCTTAGTAACGGGGATATTATTAATGTTAGCAGAAAAATTAGCCTCTGGTAAAAAGAAGGCTAGGAATATGACAGTATTAGATGCGATTATAATAGGAATATTTCAAGGATTTGCTATAACACCAGGAATTTCTAGATCAGGTTCTACTATAGTTGGTGGACTATTTAGAGGATTAGATAAGAAATTAGCAACTAAATTTTCTTTTTTACTTGCATTACCAGCAATATTTGGCGCTACTTTAAAAAAGTTAGTCGATGCATTTTCAATAACATCTAATACTGCTATTACATTTCCTATAATATTAGGCACCATTACTTCAGCAGTAACAGGTATATTTGCCATTAAAGTATTAATAAAATTACTAGAAAAAAAGAAATTACACTATTTTTCATATTACTTATGGATATTAGGTTTAGTATTATTAGCTATCCAATTATTTGAATAAAAGTTTGTTTAAAGGATTTTAAATCTTTTTGACGAATAATTTTCTTGAGGTGGTAAAATATGTCCAAAAAAAGAAAAACAAAAAAATCTAATGAAATAAATAAAGAAATTATTAGTATTATTATTGTAGCTATTGGTATTTTTTTTATTGTAAGTTTAAGAAGTGATTCTGTAGGATTCGTTGGAGATATCATTAAATTAAGATTTGGTCAATTGTTTGGTTTGGGCAGTAATATAATACCCTTTATTATATTAGCTATTGGTATATCTTATTCAATTGATAAAGTTAAAATAAATGATAAAAAGAAGCTAATATCAATTTTTATAATTTTTGTTGGCCTAATAACCATATTTGACATAATTGAAGTTGGTTATATTACAAATTTCCTAGAAAGAGTTGATTTATCATTAGAAAATGGAAATTATTCTAAAGGTGGCGGTTTACTAGGAACATTGACTGCTTATATCGTTATTAAATTATTTGGTAATATAGGTGCATATATAGTAATTATTTCAGCGATGGTGGTTTCTTTATTACTAGTTACTAATGTGAGTGTAGTAAAACTAATAACTATTTTCTATAAAAGAATAATAAATATGTTTAAATTGTCTTTAGTATCAATTAAAGAATTTGTATATGTTTCTTCTGAAGAAACTATAAAGAAAGAAAAAAACAAAGATTCATTTAAAGCTAAAACAAAGAAAAACACATTTAAAAATAAAAAAGAAAATCAAGAAGATATTAATGAAAAGATAAAAATACTTGATTATACTAAACAAGATGAAAATAAAGATAATAATACATCTAAAACAAAAAAAGATATTGAAATTAAAAGAGAAGAACCAAAAGAAGTTAAACAAGAAAACTTTAAGGATATTAAAGTATCAACAACTGAAAATTATGAAGAATATAAATTTCCTAGTTTAGATATTCTAAGTATGGAGAAAAATAACAATAAACCAAATGAAAAGAAACTAATTTTAAAAAATGCAAATAAATTAGAAGATGTACTAAATAATTTTGGTATAAAAGCTGAAGTAAAGCAAATTAGTAAGGGGCCTACAATTACTAGATATGAGCTGCAACCGGCTCCTGGTATTAAAGTAAGTAGGATAGTTAATTTATCAGATGATATTGCATTAGGATTAGCAGCCTCTGATATAAGAATTGAGGCGCCAATACCTGGAAAAGCAGCTATTGGTATAGAGGTTCCTAATACAAATAAAATTAATGTTCGTTTAAGAGAAGTATTAGAGACTAATGAATATAAAAAATTAGATAGTAAATTAGCATTTGCAATAGGAAAAGATATTGCTGGGAAACCTATAATAGAAAATATTGAAAAAATGCCTCATTTATTAATAGCAGGTGCCACAGGGTCAGGAAAAAGTGTTTGTGTTAATACTCTTATAGCAAGTATATTATATAAAGCTAGACCCGATGAAGTTAAATTACTTATGATTGATCCTAAAGTAGTAGAATTAAGTATCTATAATGGCATACCACATTTACTTATTCCTGTTGTAACAGATCCTAAAAAAGCCTCTGGTGCTTTAAATTGGGCAGTACAGGAAATGACTAAAAGGTATAATCTATTTGCAAAAACAGGAGTAAGGGACTTTACAGGATATAATAAAAAGATAGAAAATAATAAAGAAAATGATAAGTTACCACAACTAGTAATAATAATAGATGAGCTAGCAGATTTAATGATGGTATCACCATCGGAAGTAGAGGATAGTATATGTAGGTTAGCACAGATGGCTAGAGCTGCAGGAATTCATTTAATAGTAGCTACTCAACGTCCATCTGTGGACGTTATAACTGGTACTATTAAAGCTAATATACCATCAAGATTATCCTTTGCGGTTTCATCCCAAGCAGACTCTAGAACAATTCTAGATATGGGAGGAGCTGAAAAATTATTAGGAAAAGGGGATATGCTTTTTTACCCGGTAGAGGCATCTAAACCTAAGCGTATACAAGGAGCTTTTATTGATGAAAGAGAAGTTGATAAAATAGTTGAGTTTTTAAAAGAACAAAAGAGTGCTAATTATAAAGAAGAAATAATTAATGATATAGAGAGTGATGTTAATACTAATACAGATGACTGTGATGAATTGTTAGCAGACGCTATAAACTTAGTAGTAGAAGAAGGACAGGCATCTATTTCCTACCTACAAAGAAAATTAAGAATAGGATATGCTAGAGCGGCTAGATTAGTTGATGACATGGAAGAAAGAGGTATCGTTGGAGGATATGAAGGTAGTAAACCACGAAAGGTGTTAATATCTAAAGAAGAATTAGAAGCTAACTAAACAGTATGATATGGGAGTAGATTTTAAATGATAAAAGAAGTTGACTTAGAAGAAATAATAGACCGAGAAGATATAATTTTTATAGACGTAAGAAGCGAAAAAGAGTTTGATGAAGATACTATACCAGGAGCAGTTAATTTACCAATTTTAAAAAATAAAGAACGGGAATATGTTGGTTACTTATATAAACAAGTGGATAAGGAAAAGGCAAAGGAACTAGGACTTAAGTATGCCTCTGAAAAATTACCAGACTTTTACAAAAGAGCTAAACAGATTGTAAATTCAGATAAAAAAGTAGCTTTATTTTGTTATAGAGGAGGCATGAGAAGTAGCTCTGTAGCGAATGTTTTAAATATAATGGGTATAGATAATTATTTAATTAAAGGTGGCTATAAAAGCTATAGAAAAAAAGTTGTTGAAGATTTAAAGAAATATGAAAATAAATTTAATTATATTGTTTTACATGGATATACAGGAGTAGGTAAAACAAAGATTTTGAAAAAGTTAGAGGATATAAATGAACCAGTAATAGACCTTGAGGGTCTTGCTAATAATAGTGGATCTGTGTTTGGAGATATAGCTTTTAAAGAAGTTTCTTCTACACAAAAAAGATTTGAGTCTTTATTATTAAAAAACTTAAAATCTATAAATAGGAACTATGTATTCTTAGAAAGTGAGAGTAAAAGAGTAGGAAGAATAATGCTACCTGATTTTCTATATGAAAACATGCAAAATGGATATCATATATTAATAGAAACTAACCTTGATAATAGAATAGAAAATATATTAGATGATTATGTAAGTAAAACTAATTTTAATAAAAATAGATTGATAAGTGCCATTGAGAAATTAAGGAAAAGATTAGGTAATGATATTGTGGATAAATTAATTAAAAATATTGAAAATAATGATTATAAACCTACAGTAAAAACTCTAATGGTAGATTATTATGATCCTTTATATAAGTATTCCATTGATAAAGTAGATAACTATGATAAAATAATAAGGTATGATACTATAAACGAAGCAGTAAAAAAAGTTAAAGAATTTTCAAAGAAAGTTTAATGAGAGGAGATAATGATGAAATACAAAGTAGCTAATGTTTCATTGGGATGTTCTAAAAATTTAGTTGACTCAGAAATCTTATTAGGAATCCTTAATGAAAAAGAATATGAAATTATAAACGAAATTAACGAAGCAGATATAATAATAATAAATACCTGTGGATTTATAAATGACGCTAAAGAAGAATCTATTAACACTATCTTAGAGTTAAGTGAATATAAAAAAGAAGGAAATTGTAAAGCTTTAATTGTAGCAGGGTGTTTAGCAGAACGTTATAAAGAAGAACTTATAAAAGAAATGCCTGAGATTGATGGAATTATAGGTACAGGAAATTTACAAGACATTGAAGAAGTTATATTTAATTGTTTAAAAGGTGAAAACATATTAAAGGTAGGCAATATTGATTCTGAGTATATAGAAAATTCTTCTAGGGTATTAACTGAAAGTTCTTATATGGCCTATTTGAAAATAGCAGAGGGATGTAACAATTTTTGTACCTACTGTATAATTCCTAAGGTCAGAGGAAGATATAGAAGTAGAAACATGGACTCTATAATTGCAGAGGCTAAAAAATTAGCACAAGCTGGGGTTAAAGAGTTAATATTGATAGCTCAAGATACATCTAAATATGGTTATGACCTTTATAAGGAATATAAACTTCCTGAACTTTTAGATCGATTAAATGATATTGAAGAATTAAAATGGATAAGAATCCTTTATTTATATCCAGATAATCTAACTGACGAAATAATTAGTAGTATAAAACGTAATAATAAAATTGTAAATTATGTAGATATCCCAATACAGCATATCAACGATAATGTATTAAAACGTATGAATAGAAAAACTACTAAATCCGAGATAGTTAAATTGATAAATAAATTAAGAAAAGAAATTAATAATATTACTATAAGGACAACTTTAATAGTTGGTTTTCCAGGGGAAACTGAGGAAGAATTTAATGAGTTATACGATTTTGTAAAGGAAACTAAATTTGATAAATTAGGTGTATTTACTTATTCTAGAGAGGAGGATACACCGGCGTATAAAATGCCTAATCAAATAGATGAAGATATAAAAGAACAAAGACAGAAAAAAATTATGGAATTACAAAGACAGATATCAACTGAAAAAACATCAGATAAAGTTGGAAAAATATACAACGTAATTATAGATGAAGTAATACCTAATGAAAATATTTATATTGGAAGAACTTATATGGATGGCCCTGAAATTGATGGAGTAGTATACGTTACTTCTGATAAAAGCCTTAATATAGGGGACTTTATAAAGGTTAAAATTACAGAGCATCTAGATTATGACCTTAAAGGAGAGGTAGTATATGAACTTAGCTAATAAATTAACTATCATAAGGATTTTTTTAATACCAATATTTATGATGTTTTTAATATTAGATATACCTAATGGACAATATATAGCAGCTGTAATTTTTATTATAGCTGCTATAACAGATGGTTTAGATGGTTATATTGCTAGAAGTAGAAATCTTGTAACTAAGTTTGGTAAGTTTATGGACCCTTTAGCAGATAAACTTTTAGTATCAGCAGCTTTGATATCGTTAGTTGAACTAGATAAAATACCTGCTTGGATTGTAATTATAATAATAGCTAGAGAATTTGCTATAACAGGATTAAGAGTATTAGCTGCATCTGAAGGAATAACAATAGCGGCAAGTAGATGGGGTAAACTTAAAACAATAACTCAAATAATAGCAATAGTTTCTTTATTAATAAATAATTACCCATTTAGTTTACTAAACTTTCCTTTTAGTACAATTACCATTTATCTAGCAGTGATTTTCACTTTAATATCAGGATTTGAGTATATATATGTAAATAGAAAAGTATTTAGTACAAATCAATAATTAGAGGTGTCATTATGAAAGCTGAAATCATAAATGTGGGTACAGAATTATTATTAGGAGATATAATAAATTCTAACTCAAATTACCTTTCTAAAGAACTTGCAAAATTAGGTATAGATGTTTACTATCACACAACTGTTGGTGATAATAAAGATAGGTTAGAAAGTGTTTTAAATAACTCCTTAAAAAGATCAGAACTATTAATTTTTACAGGAGGCTTAGGACCTACTTTAGATGATATAACAAAAGAGATTATCTTTTCTACGTTAAATAAAAAAATGATTTTAAATGAAAATATATTAAGGGAATTAAAAACTTTTTTTGAAAATAAAAAAATTACTATGACTGATAATAATAAAAAGCAAGCATATATACCAGAGGGATGTAAGGTATTACCAAATGATATAGGAACAGCACCAGGTATATATTATAAAGATCAAAAACATAGTATAGTTTTACTTCCAGGTCCTCCTAGAGAGTTAAAAATAATGTTTAAAAATCATTTAAAACCAATATTAAAAAAAGAAACTAAACATATAATTAAATCTAAAACTATAAAATTAATAGGAATAGGAGAGTCTTCTCTTGAATCAATAATTGAGGATATTATATTTAAACAAGATAATCCTACTGTAGCTCTTTATGCAAAGGAAGGGCAAGTAGAAATAAGAGTAACTGCAAAATCAGAAAGTGACAAAAAAGCTGATGAGTTAATAAATAATTCAATAAATAAATTAAAACCAAGTATAGAAAATTTTGTTTTTAGTTATAATAATGAATCATTAGAAGAAGTTTTAATTGATTTATTAAAGAGTAAAAATTTAAAACTAGGTGTATGTGAGTCGTGTACTGGAGGTTTAATATCAAGTAAAATTACTTCTGTTGCTGGGGCATCAAAAGTATTTGATAGGGGTATAATTACTTATAGTAATCAAGCAAAAGTAGATGAGTTAAAAGTATCTATAGATACTCTTAAAAAATATGGTGCAGTTAGTAAAGAAACAGCATCAGAAATGGCTAAAGGATTATTAGAAAAAACAGATATAGATATATCTGTTTCTGTTACAGGAATAGCAGGTCCTAATGGAGGTACTAAAGATAAACCAGTAGGGTTAGTATATATAGGTATAGCTTCATCAGGTATAGTTTTAACTAAAGAATTAAATCTAACTGGCACAAGAAAGAAGATACAAAATAAAACAGCAAATATTGTAATTAATGAAGTGAGAAGTTTTATAGTAAAAACATTTGACCTATAAAATAAAATGTATTATAATTGAGTTAGAACATTTGTTCGTAAAAGAAAGGTAGGTGAAACCAGAGGAATCTGGTGACTTTTTATGGAAAAGAAAAAAGCTTTAGAAATGGCAATAAGCCAAATAGAAAAACAATTTGGAAAAGGTTCAATTATGAAATTAGGTGAGGATGCTAAGCAGAATATAGAATCTATTTCTACTGGATCGCTTGAGTTAGATATAGCTCTTGGTATTGGTGGCGTACCTAGAGGTAGAATAGTTGAAGTATATGGTCCTGAATCTTCAGGTAAAACAACAGTTGCTTTACATATGATAGCTGAAGCACAAAAAAATGGAGGTACAGCAGCTTTTGTAGATGCAGAGCATGCTTTAGATCCAAGTTATGCAAGAAATTTAGGAGTAGATACCGAAAATCTTATAGTATCTCAACCGGATACAGGTGAACAAGCATTAGAAATAACAGAAGCTTTAGTTAGAAGTGGAGCTGTTGATGTAATTGTTGTCGATTCAGTTGCAGCTTTAGTACCAAAGGCTGAAATTGAAGGTGAAATGGGAGATAGTCATGTAGGTTTGCAAGCAAGATTAATGTCTCAGGCTTTAAGGAAATTAGCAGGAGCAATAAAGAAATCTAATACTACTGCAGTCTTTATAAACCAATTAAGAGAAAAGGTAGGAATTATGTTTGGTAATCCAGAAACTACTCCTGGAGGTAGAGCATTGAAGTTTTATTCTTCTGTAAGATTAGATGTAAGAAGAATAGAAACCTTAAAGCAAGGAGACGAAATGATAGGAAATAGGACTAGAGTTAAAGTAGTTAAAAATAAAGTAGCACCGCCATTTAAGAAAGCGGAATTTGATATAATGTATGGTACTGGTATTTCAAGAGAAAGTAATATACTAGATGCTGGAGTAAGAGATGAAATAATAAGAAAGGCTGGATCTTGGTATAGCTATGGCGATGATAAGTTAGGTCAAGGTAGGGAAAATGCTAAAGACTTCTTAAAAGAAAATACTAATATTGCTAATGAAATAGAATTACAAGTAAGACAAAAACACGGATTAGAAATAGCAGAAGAAGAGAAAAATGGAAATAAGAATGAAAATAAAAAGACTAAGAAAAAGACCTCCTAATTTAGGGTGGTCCTTTTCTTTATGTAAATAACCGAAAGCATAATAAACATTATAAAATACACCTTTTAAGTAATCTTCAAAATAATAGATACACTTGACATATATACCAAAAAGTAATAAAATGATTACGAGTATCATAGATAGATCTTTTGGCATGTAAGCTTCTACAAGATAAAATGTAGAATCAAATAGGCCGAGTGACCTCGGTTTATATTTTAACTTTGTAATTGTATTAAAAAAACGTAACTTGAAAAATGAATACCATTAAAGGAGGTGCATTGACATTAATAATATATTGTTAGCAGCAATAACCGCAGCAATTGGTATTCTAATAGGATTTTATATTAGAAAAATAGTTGCTGAAGCAAAAATTAAAAATGCAGAAGAAGAGGCTAAAAGGATAGTAGAAGAAGCAAAGAAAGAAGCTGAAACAACAAAGAAAGAGCATCTTATTGAAGGAAAAGAAGAAGTCCACAAAATGAGAAATGATTTTGAAAAGGAAAGTCGTGAAAGAAGAAATGAACTTCAAAGACTTGAAAGACGACTTGTCCATAAAGAAGAAGTCATAGATAGAAAGGGCGAATCTTTAGAAAGAAAGGAAGAAAACCTTAATAAGAGATCAAAAAAGTTAGAAAGAAAAGAAAAAGAAATTGATAATGTTCTTGATAAACAAACTCAAGAATTAGAAAGACTATCAGGACTTACATCTGAAGAAGCAAAAGAACTATTATTAAATGATATAAGAAAAGAAGTAAATCATGAAGCTGCTATTATGATTAAAGAAATTGAAAATAAAGCAAAAGTAGAAGCTGACAAAAAAGCAAGAGAAATAGTTACACATGCTATTCAAAAATGCGCTGCCGACCACGTTGCAGAAACGACAGTGTCTGTAGTTTCATTACCTAATGATGAAATGAAAGGTAGAATTATAGGTAGAGAAGGAAGAAATATAAGAACAATAGAAACTTTAACAGGTATAGACTTAATTATAGATGATACACCAGAAGCTGTTATACTTTCTGGATTTGATCCTATAAGAAGAGAAATTGCAAGAATTGCTTTAGAAAAATTAATATCAGATGGTAGAATACACCCAGCAAGGATAGAAGAAATGGTTGAAAAAGCGACAAAAGAAGTAGATAACTATATAAGAGAGGTTGGAGAGCAAGCAACCTTCGATACGGGTATACATGGATTACACTCTGAATTAGTGAGATTATTGGGAAGACTTAAATTTAGAACAAGCTATGGTCAAAATGTTTTAAAACATTCTATAGAAGTTTCTCACTTAGCAAGTATCATGGCTGCTGAAATTGGAGCAGATGTTAAAATTGCTAAACGTGCTGGATTATTGCATGATCTTGGTAAATCAGTTGACCATGAAGTAGAAGGACCACATGTTACAATAGGAGTTGACTTATGTAAGAAGTATAGAGAAAGTAAAGCAGTAATACATGCAATAGAAGCACACCATGGAGATGTAGAGGCAAAATCAGTAGAAGCGGTTTTAGTCCAAGCAGCTGATGCTATATCTGCAGCAAGACCTGGTGCAAGAAGAGAAACATTAGAAGCGTATATTAAACGATTAGAAAAATTAGAAGAAATAGCCAATAATTTTGATGGTGTTGAAAAGTCTTATGCTATACAAGCTGGTAGAGAAATAAGAATAATGGTTAAATCAGATGAAGTTAATGATTTAAATACAGTAAATATTGCTAGAGATATAGTTAAGAGAATAGAAGACGAACTAGATTATCCTGGACAAATAAAAGTCAATGTTATAAGGGAAACTAGAGCCATAGAATATGCTAAATAAGAGAAGTAATAACTTCTCTTATTTTTTATTTTTTTGGGAAAAAATTTCTTTAAAAAAAGGGTTTTTTTAATATATATAGAATACCATATATAACGCAATAAAATATAAAATAATTTAAGGGGGCTATTTCAATGGATATATTAAAAGTATCAGCAAAATCAAGTCCAAATTCTGTTGCAGGAGCTTTAGCAGGAGTACTTAGAGAAAAGGGTACTGCAGAAATCCAAGCAATAGGAGCAGGTGCATTAAATCAAGCAGTAAAAGCTGTAGCAATTGCTAGAGGATTTGTTGCTCCTAGTGGTGTCGATTTAATTTGTGTACCAGCATTCACTGACATTGAAATTGATGGTGAAGAGAGAACTGCTATTAAATTAATAGTAGAACCTAGATAAAGATAAAAAGCCTGCTTCTTGCAGGTTTTTTTATTTTAGTATTTTAATTTTAATGACTAATTGATATAATACAAATTAAGATAAATTAATGTACTAAGGAGGTAGCATGAAAAAAGCAGATTTACATATACATACTACAGCATCAGATGGAAAACTTACTCCTAAAGAAGTAGTTAATTTAGCAATTGAAAGAAAATTAGATGCTATTTCTATAACTGATCATGACACTATTTCAGGAATACAACAGGCAATAGATGAAAGCAAGAAGTATAATATTTTAGAAGTAATTCCTGGTATTGAACTAAGTAGTGAACATAATGGAGAGGAAATTCATATTTTAGGTTATTATATAGATTATGAGTCACCACTATTAGAAGATGTGACAAGCAGATTAAAGAAATTAAGAATTAAAAGAGCATATGAAATCTTAAAAAAGCTGGATTTATTAGGTATTTCAATAAATATAAATAAGATTGAAGATATTATAGCAATTAATAATTATATAGGCAGACCGCATATTGCAAAACTATTAATTGATGAAGGATATGTTAATACTATGGAGGAAGCTTTCGATAATTATTTAGGCTTTGGTAAAAAAGGATATGTACCTAGAGATAAACTTTCAATAAATGAGTGTATTAATTTAATAACTAAGATCGATGGATATGCTGTATTAGCCCATCCTGGGTTAATTAAACAAAGGTTAGAACCTATATTAAGAAAGTTCAAATTTCATGGTATTGAAATATACCATACAAAACATACAGACATAGTTATTGATAAATTGAATATACTAGCTAGAAAGTTTAACTTAATTAAGACAGGAGGGTCTGACTGTCATGGTAGTAGCCCTATCTTAGGTAATGCGTATATACAATATCAAAATAATAATATATTTAAATAAAAGAAAAAGAGGGATGAAAATGGGAAGAAGAAATAGACAATTTCCTTCAAAAATAAGTACGACAGCATTTGTAAAACTATATATATTACACTTATTAAAAGAAAAAAGTCACTATGGAAATGAATTAATAGATGAAATTAAGGAAAGATTAGATAATAGATGGGAACCTAGTCCAGGGATGGTATATCCATTATTAAGAGAATTAGAAAGTAATAATTATATTAAAGGATGGTGGGAAGAACCTGATAAGAGATCTATACGTCATTATAGATTAACCGATGAGGGATATGAACATTACAAAAAAATCAAACTATCCTATAAAGATATCTTTGATGAGTCATTAGCAATTATTAACTCGGTTTTATCTGATATATACTAAATAAAACTTGAATTAATAATGTATTTGCTATAAACTAATAATAGCTAATTAGGTTTAAGACTTTTATAATAGGGAGATTTTTACTATGAATAAAAATATTTTACTTAACATAAAAAATAAATTATTTATTTAAGAGATATGGGGCAACTCATATCTTTTATATTGGTAAATTATAAATAATTTGTTATATATAACATAAATATTAATAGGAAAGGGGTTTTAAATTGAAAGAAGTTTATGAAAATCCACTAATTACAAGGTATGCGAGTAAAGAAATGTCAGAGGTGTTTTCTCCTGATTTTAAATTCAGAACATGGAGAGAGCTATGGATAGCTTTAGCTGAGTCTGAAAAGGAATTAGGTATTGAAATCACTGATGAACAAATTCAAGAATTGAAAAGTAATAAAGATAAAATTAATTATGATATAGCAGAAAAGAAAGAAAAAGAATTTAGACATGATGTAATGGCCCATGTACATGCTTATGGTGTACAGTGCCCTAAAGCAAAGGGTATTATACACTTAGGTGCAACCAGTGCCTTTGTGGGTGATAATACTGATGTCGTACAAATGGATAGAGGATTAAAAGTATTAAATAAAAAATTAATAAACTTGATGGACAAAATAGCAACTTTTGCAAATGATAATAAAAGCATACCTACTTTAGGATATACACATTTTCAACCTGCACAGATAACAACAGTTGGTAAAAGGGCTACCTTATGGTTACATGATATTTATCTTGATTATGAGTCTTTAAATTTTAACATGGAAAATATAAAACTAAGAGGAGTTAAAGGTACAACTGGAACACAGGCAAGCTTTTTAAAATTATTTGATAATGATCATGATAAAGTTAAAAAGTTAGATAAATTAGTTGCTGAAAAGATGGGATTTGAAAAAACTTACCCTGTAACAGGACAGACATACTCAAGAAAATTAGATTTTAACGTACTTTCGGCACTTAGTGGTATTGCGCAATCCTTACACAAAATAACTAATGATATACGTTTATTACAAAATTTAAAGGAAATAGAAGAACCATTTGGCAAAAAACAAATAGGTTCATCTGCTATGGCTTATAAAAGAAATCCTATGAGAAGTGAAAGGGTAGCATCTTTATCTAGGTATGTAATGTCTAACTTAATGAGTCCAGCGATGACGTCTTCTACACAATGGTTTGAAAGAACTTTAGATGATTCTGCTAATCGTAGAATTACATTAGGCCAATCATTTTTAGCATGTGATGCTATTTTAGAAATTGCTATAAATATTTTTAATGGCTTAGTAATATATCCAAATGTTATAAAACAGCACCTAGAAAAAGAACTTCCCTTTATGGCTACAGAAAATATTCTTATGGAAGCCGTTAAAAAAGGTGGAGATAGACAAGAACTACATGAAGAAATAAGAGTGTTATCTATGGAAGCTGCAAAAGAAGTTAAAGAAAAAGGAAATAAAAATGACCTTCTAGAAAGAATTTTAAAAAGTGATAAATTTAATTTAAGTGAAAAAGAATTAAATGAAATATTAGATCCAATGAATTTTATTGGAAGATCCCCAGAACAAGTTGAGGAATTTATCAACGAATTTATTAATCCTATATTAAATAAAAATAAAGAAATGATAGGTATTAATGTAAACTTAAAAGTATAAAATAAACCCCTCTATATTTAATAATAGAGGGGTTTATTTACATAATGTAATTATGGCAAACTTAGTAAGTTTGAGTATTAAAGTTTCTAAAAAGTATTTAATAAGCAGTTAACATAATTATTTTATAGTTTATTAAATTTCAAATGTTGATTCGTTAATTATTTTATATTCTTTATGCTTCTTTATTTCTTTCATTAAATTAAATAAAGCTAAGTTTTTATTTTTTGCTTCAATCATAATATCAAAATCTCTATCAATAACTTTAGCTTTCTTAATAAAATCATTAAAAAAATCAAAATCTATTTCCTCAGCATGGGCTCTTTTTTTTGTTTCTGATTTAGGACTAGAAATATGAATTTTAGGCTTTAATTTTTCTTTAGACCAACTGTCAAAAATCCTTTGTAAATAATTCTCAATATTATCTCCATTATTATTACACCAGTGATGATGAATATCTAAGACTAAAGGTATGCTTAAATCTTCACAAATATTAATTAAATCACTTACTCCATATATTTTATCATCATTTTCTAATATAATTCTTTTCTTTATGTCAGGGTTTAATTTAATAAAATTCTCTTTGAATCTATTTAAAGTCTTATTTTTATCACCATATTTACCACCCATATGAAGTACTAGCTTACCATGGTCGCAATCTAGACCAAAGGTTTCCATAATGTTTTTATGGTAATCTAAGATTTGTAAAGATGATTTCACAACATCTTCCTTAGGAGAACTAATTATTGTATAGTGATCTGGATGGGCACTAACTCTAAGATTGTTATCTTTAATAATTCTTTTTATATCTCTATAAATATCTTTAAACTCATTTACATAATCCCAATTTATAACATCATCATGGGTAACTAAAGGTATTAACTTTGAAGATATTCGATACACTTTAATATTATGTGCAGCATTATAAAGTAGTATCCTTTTTGTATTTATAATATTTTGTTTTGCAACTTTTTTAAGTTTATATAATTTTACTTCTTCGTCTTTAATTTTTTTATATGTTTTATATGTAATAGTTTTAGAAGGGGAACATTTTTTCAAATCAATAGCCATTGCTACATAACCTAGTCTAATTATCATATTTTCATCCTTTCTTATGAAATATTTATCTCTAAAGCCATATATTAATTTTTAAGCGGATTTTAAACATTACAATGCAATAGCATGGACAATGTCGAAAACGGCCGTTTATATCGCAAATAAACGACAATATTTTGCTTCTTTTTTATAAAAATTTTTCTTAAAATTTATTAATTGAGAAACATATATCAACATTTGTTTTCGACATTAATATATAGTTTTAACCAAAGTAATAAATTTTAGTAATTAGTTTTTAAAATTTAAAGGATTTTAAGAGTTAATATAGAATTATATTATTAGTCGCAAAATTATTATTTTGCGACAAAAGATTTAAAGAAGGAGTGTTTATTTTGTACGATATCCCGCTAATTTTAGAGGATTTCTTGAACTACTTAGATACTATTAAAGGAAAATCAAAAAATACTGTTAAGGAGTACTACTACGACTTAAGAATACTTTTAAAATATCTTAAAATACGTTATAGACAAGTTGATAGAGATACACCCTTAGAAGATATTGAAATAAGCGATATTGATATTGACTTTATTAAAAGAATAAATTTGCAAGATCTATTTGCATTTATTTCATATACCGATAAAGAAAGAAATAATAAAAATTATACTAAGGCTAGAAAAGTTGCTAGTATTAAATCATTTTTTAACTATCTTAATGACATAGTTAATCTTATAGATCAAAATCCAGCTAATAATTTAGAAACTCCTAAAACTGATTCTAGGCACCCTACTTACCTAACTTTAGATGAGTCAAGAAAGTTATTAGATGTAATTGATGGACAATATAAAGAAAGAGACTATGCTATTATTAACTTATTTTTAAATTGTGGCCTTAGACTTTCGGAATTAGTTAGTATCGATATAAATAAGATAAAAGCAGATACTTTAACTGTAATTGGTAAAGGAAATAAAGAAAGGACTATTTACTTAAATGATGCTTGTTTAGATGCTATAGATGAATATTTAAAAGTAAGACCTAAAAATGCCAAGGATAAAACTGCTTTATTTTTAAGTAAAAGAAAAAACAGATTATCTGTAAGAGCTGTTCAACATTTAGTAAAAAAACATTTAAAAAATGCTGGCTTAGACACTGATAAGTATTCTACCCATAAATTAAGGCATACTGCTGCTACTTTGATGTATAAGTATGGTAATGTTGATATACGTGCTCTACAGCAAATTTTAGGACATGAAAGCGTATCTACTACCCAAATATACACTCATATTGATGATGATAGACTAAGAAAAGCTGTAAAAAAGAATCCATTATCAGAAATTAAAAAATAGACTGAAATTCAGTCTATTTTTTTGGTATTTTTAAAATGTCTCCAGGTCTTATGTATGCACTTTTAAGATTATTGACTACTTTTAACTCATATATAACTTTTCTTACATCTTCCTCTTTAGGATTATTATTAGAAGCTATTTCCCATAGAGTATCCCCTTTATCTACAACTATCGTTTTATACTCTTGATAGGTTGTGCTAAAAACTTTATTTGTGTTTAAAATAATACTTGTAGTAGTTAATAATAACAATATTAAACATGTCATAAAAATTATAAATCTAAACTTATTTGCTATAATAATTCTTTTATTCATATTTTCACTCCTTTAGAACGTGTGTTCGTTAATTTAATTATATGGGAACACGCGTTCTCTGTCAAGGTTTTTGGATAAAAAAAGAACAAATGTTCCTAAAAAGTTAAAGATATTATTATTTTTATAACATTTAATGGGAATTTAGTTCGAACGAATGTTTGATATATAATATATATTGTGTTATAATAAGCTAAAATATAACTTTTGCGGGGTGCTACATATGTATGAAGATTTATCAAAAAAACAAGTAAATATATTAGAATTTCTAAAAAGAGAAATAAAAACTAAAGGTTACCCTCCTTCTGTAAGGGAAATATGTAAAGCTGTAGGTTTAAAGTCCACTTCTACTGTACATGGACATCTCTCAAAATTAGAGAAAAAAGGCTACATAAGAAAAGATGCAACAAAACCAAGAGCTATAGAAGTTTTAGATAAAGATAATGAACAAATTTCTTCAAATAAGGAGATAATGGAGGTTCCTATTGTAGGTAAAGTTACTGCGGGACAGCCTATATTAGCTGTTGAAAATATACAAGATACTTTCCCAATACCTTCTGATTTTTTTAGTAATAAAGAAAGTTTTATGCTAACAGTTACAGGAGAAAGTATGATTAATGCAGGTATACTAGATGGGGATTATGTTTTAATTACAAAACAAAATACTGCACAAAACGGGGATATTGTTGTAGCTTTAATTGAAGATGAAGCAACTATTAAAAGATTTTATAAAGAAAAAGATCATATAAGACTTCAACCTGAAAATCCGTATATGGAACCTATTATAGTAAAAGAAAATTTACAAATACTAGGTAAAGTTTCTGGTGTTTTTAGGAAAATATCATAAAGCTGGCTTTTGCCAGCTTTTATTTATGGGGGTATTTATGAAAAAAATATTTGGAATATCAATATTTGGTGGGATAGAAATTTTTACATACTTTTATCTTAACGTAAAAGACATGGAAATGTTTTTTATGGTCTGGAGTTTTATTGCTTTATTATTTGTAATATATAATATTTTTAGTCCGTCGAAGAGTTTTGTAGGAGCTAACCCTGCCAGTGTTTTTGCAAAAAATATGGCAGAAACAGTAATGATGAAGAATAGAAAAAGTAATTCAACATCGCTTTATAAAATTAAGAAAAACATAAAAATAATAATATACCTTATGTATTTTTTAATAAATCTTATTTTGTTTATATTTGTAGTATATACTAAGTATTATACTTAACTATAAATTAACCAACCCATTTTCATATAAATTATTTAAACTTTTCATAACACCAAGTTTGCAATGGTCGTAGGTAAGCCCTCCTTGGAAATATGCAACATATGGTTCTCTAATAGGAGCATCAGCACTTAATTCTATAGATGAACCTTGAATAAAGGCACCTGCTGCCATTATAACTGGTTCTTCATATCCTGGCATATCCCAAGGTTCAGGTAAAACATAACTATCTACAGGAGATGCACTTTGTATTCCCTGACAAAATTTAATTACCGCTTGTTCATTGTTAAATATTACACTTTGTATAATATCCCCTCTTTTATCGTTTATATCTGGTATTATTTCATAGCCTAAATCTTTATATGCTTTAGCAACTAATAAAGCTCCTTTAAGGGATTGTGCAACTACATTAGGTGCTAGGAATAGCCCTTGTAATGTATTTCTGGTTGTTCCAAAGGTTAGACCACATTCTTTACCAATTCCTGGTGCTGTAGATCTATTTGCTACTAATTCTACCAAATCTTTATTACCAACAATATATCCTCCAGTTAAACCTAAGCCACCGCCTGGATTTTTAATTAAAGATCCTGCCATTATATCCACACCTACATCAGTAGGTTCTAATTTTTCTATAAACTCACCATAGCAATTATCTACCATTACTATTATATTTTCATCCACATTTTTTATTTCTTTTGTTATTGTTTTTATATCACCTACAGTAACAGCTTTTCTAGTACTATACCCTGTAGATCTTTGAATTAAAATTATTTTAGTATTAGATTTTATACTTGAAAGTATTTTTTTAGTATCAAAATCACCATTATCTTTTAAATCTACATCATTATATTTTATACCATATTCAAGTAAGTTTCCTTTTTCATTACCCGTTATACCTATGACCTTTTGCAAAGTATCATAAGGTTTACCTGTAATTGATAGTAATTCGTCTCCCTGCCTTAATATACCGCTTAAAACTAAAGTTAAAGCATGGGTTCCAGATACTATAGTGGGTCTTACAAGGGCATCCTCTGTATTGAAAATTAATGAATATACCTCCTCTACTTTATCTCTACCTACATCGTCATAACCATACCCTGTAGTCCAACTAAAGTGTGTTGCATTTAGTCTTGCCTTTTGCATAGCATTAATTACTTTATATTGATTATACTCTCTTATTTGTTCTATATATTTAAATTTCTCGACAATGCTTTTTTCCTTATTGTTAATAAATTCAACTACTTCTTTTTTTACAGACATTTGTTTACATAATATATTTATTGTATCCTTATCCATTTTATTCACCTTCCTTAATCATCTAATGTATTTTATCATAGAAGAATTTATTAATCAATTGTCATTGTTGCAAAATGGACATTTTCCTGTCTTTATAATTTCTTTTCTTATCTTTATTGGACTATAATCTAGCCCTTTTTTAAATCCTTCATTAATTCCTATTCTTCTGCCAATAGAATAGCCTACTAAAAAAATAAAGAAAACAAATATTAAAATATTTATTAAATCCATTTTGGTATTCCTCCATTTTCTATAAGTTGTAAAGTAAAAAATATCAATAAACTATAGATTAATTTAACGTAATCTAACTTTATTGTAAATAAAATTAATATTATTGCAGTAATTAAAACTTCTCCTAAACCAAATTGTAAAACATAATTTTTTTTATTATATTTTTTATCGTATCTAAAATCTAAAATATCATCAGTTATATCTATTATTAGGATTATTAAAAAAGATGAGAAAACTTCTAAAGGATTAATAAAAACTAAGCAAAGTATAATAAGTAATATCCCTTCTTGATAACCTTTTAATCCCAGCGTTAGTTTTCTATTAAAATCTTTAAACATACCTATTATATATGCACTTATAAAAAAAGTTATAGCTAAGCTACTTTCAATAACACAGGCTATTGAGAAAGCCAATAACCCATATAATACTAAACTTTCTTCTAAATTCTTAATTATCTCTATATTTTTATAATCTCCATCATAATAATCATCTAAGACTTTAATAAGCACTGCCATGATAGTTATACAAACTAATATTTTTAAATTAGATAATAACACTAACATTTTTTTTCACCTCTTCAAACCCTTTTTTATAAAGGGCAGAGATAGGTATAATTAATGTATCTGTAAAGTTTTCTTTTAAGTATTTAATACCTAATTCTGATTCTGGTAGATCTATTTTGTTTGCTAATAATATATATCCTTTCTTTCCTTTTCCATATGTTATTAATTGTTTATCTATTTCAGAGATACTTCCCTTTTTAACGCTTTTAAAATAGGATATGTCTATCAAATGTATTATTATCTCTGAATCCTCTAAAAAAGATAGGGTTTGTAAAATGCTTTCTCTTATTTTCATATCTGGATGTATACCATCTGTTAATCCACTTGAGTCATACAATTTTATTTCTTTTTTTCCCTTTTGTACAGGAATGGATAACTTAATTGATTGTAAATGTTCTGTTTTATATTGATCTTTCGAGGAAAGATATCTTTTAGCATATTCTATGGACATTTCCTTATTTAGTATTTTTCCACCTTTGTATGATACCCTTAAAATTATTTTTTTTAATCCTAAAAATGATGCAAAATTAATCATAAATAATGTTTTTCCTACATTTGTTTGTCCAATAATCAAAGCATTTTTCAATATTTATCCTCCTTTACAATATCTATTCTTCTAATGTAAAGTAGATCATCCTTAGTAATGTTATTTGATTTTTTCAACCTAACTGCTTGTTTTCTAATAGAACGTTCTATAATATTTCTAACTAATCTTGCGTTTCCACTATTAAAAGTATCGCTTTTATTATTTAGTATGTCTTCTAATTTTTTAATAGCTCCACTGGTAAGTTTATATTCTCTATTTTGCGCCATGATCTTAGCAATCTTTACTAACTCTTCAACGGTGTAATCATTAAAATCTACATGAATAGGGAATCTTGATTTCAAACCAGGATTAGTTCTTAGAAACAATTCCATTTCCCTATCATAACCTGCCAAAATTAATATGAGATTATTTTTATTATCTTCCATAGATTTAACTAAAGCATCTATAGCCTCTTTTCCAAAATCCTTATCTCCACCCCTTGCTAAAGAGTATGCTTCATCTATAAAAAGAATACCTCCTAAGGCTCTTTTTACTTGTTGTCTTACCTTTATTGCTGTATGACCTATATATTCCCCTACTATATCTGCTCTTTCTATTTCTATTAAATGTCCTTTATCTAACACTCCCATTTTTTTAAATATTTTACCTAGAAGTCTTGCTACTGTGGTTTTACCAGTTCCTGGATTGCCTTTAAAAACCATATGTAAAACTATAGGTTCAGTCAATAAATCTTCATTTTCTCTTTTCTCTTGAATTTCAATAAATGCACTAATTTCTTCTACTAATTTTTTAACATTACTAAGACCTACAAGTTTTCTTAATTCATTCATAATATCATCTAAGGATTCATCTTTTTCTATGAATGAGTCTTCGGTTTCTTTATTTTTATTAATAAAAACTTCATTAAATGTATTATTTAAGCTTATTTTTCCCAGCTTATATAAATTATAAATATCTCTATTGTAACTTTTCATATTCTCACCTCAAAAAGATTACTATTAATATAATATGCAAGTAATCTAGTTAAAGTAATCAAAAATAAAAAAACTTCTATGTTTCCATAGAAGTTTAATCAGTATCTTTATTTGGTGATTTCATAAAAGAAATCTTTTTATATGGTGTTATTGTTGAAATTGCATGTTTATATATTAATTGTTGTTTACCCTCATGGGATAATACTATAGTGTAATTGTCAAATCCTTTAACATATCCTTTTATCTGATAACCATTTACTAAGTAAACCGTAATGCTTACATTCTCCCTTCTAACTTTGTTTAAAAAGGCATCCTGTAAATTAATATTATTTTTCAAAGTTATCCCCTCCAATAAAATCTAATATTTATTAAAATGTGTCATTAATATAGGTAATAATGGTATTTACAATCTCATCTCTATTACTATAATCATCTACATTTACCCAATGTATTCTTTTATCCCTTTTAAACCAAGTTAATTGTCTTTTTGCAAATCTTCTTGAATCTCTTTTTAATATTCTTATTGCTTCATCATAAGTATATTCTTCATTTAAATATTTTATTATTTCTTTATAACCTAATCCTTGTAAAGATGCTAAATTTTTATCATATCCCATATATAATAACTTCTTCACTTCTTCTATTAAACCTTCCTCTATCATTAAATCTACCCTTTTATTTATTCTTTCGTATAACTTTTTTCGGTCCATATAAAGACCTATATAAGCTAAATTATAATCCCTATTTGCTTCTCTAAATTTTTTATTATAATATGACATTGGTTTACCAGTTTCATAATATACTTCTAGGGCTCTAATTAATCGCTTTGTATCATTTATATGAATTTTGTCTGCTGATTTAGGGTCTATTTCTTTTAATTTATCTTTTAAATAATTATTGCCAAATTCTTCAGCTTCTTTTCTTAGTTTATCTCTTAATTCCCAATTCGTTACTGCATTTGTAAAATCTAAATTATAAACTAAAGAATTGACATATAGACCTGTTCCTCCCACAACAAAAGGAAGTTTCCCTCTTTTAGTAATTTCCTTTATATGTTCTTTTGCCCTAGTTTGAAAATCAGAAGCACTAAAGTCTTCATCAGGATTTACTTCATCAATAAGGTAATGTTTTATTCCATTCTTTTCATTTTCTTTGATTTTAGCAGTACCTATATTCATATTTTTATATATCTGCATAGAATCTGCTGATATTATCTCTGCATTTAATTCTTTTGCTACTTTAATAGAAATATCTGTTTTACCCACTGCTGTAGGTCCAACTAATACTGCTAAATTGATTCTTTCACTCATTAAGTTCACCCTTTATTGTATTCGTTTAAATTTCTTTTCTAATTCATACTTAGTCATTTTTATTATTACAGGTCGACCATGGGGACATGTATATGGTTTTTCTGTTTTTTCAAGGTCCTCTAGTAATTGATTTATTTCTATAGTCTCCATTCTATCTCCTGCTTTTATTGCCTTAGTACAGGATATTTTCATTATCTTTTCTAGCCTAACTTCATAATTACTTTTTATATTTTCATGTAACTTATCTAAGATGTCTAAAAATAATCCTCTAGTATTGGGTTTGCCAAAAATCATAGGCACTCCCCTTAGTATAATTGAATTTACCCCAAATTCCTCTATTTCAAAACCCATATTTTTAAATAACTGAAAATTATTTTTATATAATTCAAATTCACCATGGGTTAAATTAATTACCTCTGGTGATAAAAGTCTTTGGATAGTTATATTTTCATTTTTATATTGCTTTTTTAATTTTTCATACATTATTCTTTCATGGGCAGCATGTTGATCTATCATATAAAAGGCTTCATTATCTAAACCCTCAGCTAATAAGTATGTTGAAAATAATTTTCCTATTATTTTAATATTTGGTAGTTTTTTAGTTATGCTTTCTTCTCTTTCATAATTAGTATTATTTTCTTTGATTTTATTTTCCGCTTTAATAATATCTTTACTAAGAGTTTCTGTAGTATCTTCCTTATCGTTCTCTCTTGTAGGTATTTTGTTTAATGTAACTTTAGTTTTGTTGTTTAACTCTTCAGTTTTATAAGAGTTTTTAATAATCTTATTATCAATATTTTCTTTTTCTTTAGAGTTTTCTTTGGTATTTAATATATTAATAATATTCTTTTGTTCATTTCTATCTTTTGATTTTTTATTTAGCTTTGCTTCCTGAATTAAATTATTATTTTTCAAAACATCTTTAATCATCTTATATATGATTTTTCTTAGAGTATCCTCCCGTTCAAAACGAGCCTCTATTTTGTTAGGATGGATATTTACATCTACTTCATTTGGAGGTAGATTAATATATAAAATAGCTATAGGAAATCTATTAGCAGGTATTAAGGTTGAATAAGCTTCTTCGATAGCCTTTGATATTTTTTTATCTTCTATATATCTACCATTAATAAAAAAGTATTGATGTTTTCGATTTCCTCTTGTAAAGGAAGGTTTTGATACAAACCCTCTTATTTTTATATCATCACCAGAATAATTAGTTTTAAACAAAGAATCAGTAAAATCTTTACCGAAAATACTATATATATTTGATAATAGATTATCCTTTCCTGGTGTTTTTATAATAACTTTATTATCTCTAATATATTTAAAAGATATATTAGGATAAGATAGTGAAAGTTTATATACTATATCACTTATATGGGATGATTCTGCATTGTCACTTTTTAAAAACTTTTTTCTTACAGGTGTATTAAAAAAGATATTCTTAACAATAATTGTAGTTCCCTTCGGACATCCAACATTTTTCATATCTCTAATTTTACCTTCCATAACTTCAACTTGATTTCCTATATCATTATCATCGGTTTTAGTTATTAATTCCATCTGAGAGACCGCTGAAATACTCGCTAAAGCTTCTCCTCTAAAACCTAATGATATTACTCTACTTAAGTCTTCTGCTTTGTTAATTTTACTTGTTGAGTGTCTTAAAAAAGCTAAATCTATATCCTCTTTATCTATACCAATGCCGTTATCTGAAACTCTTATATATTTTTTTCCACCATTTTTAATTTCTATAATAATTGAATCTGATTTGGCATCTATAGAGTTTTCTACTAATTCTTTAACAATAGATGCTGGTCTTTCAACTACTTCACCAGCAGCTATTTTATTTATTGTATTGTCATCTAACAATCTTATATTATTAGCCACTATATCCCCACCTTAATGGTCTTTTACTTTTTTAGTCAATGAATAGAGTATGTTAATTGCATCAAGAGGTGTTGTTTCCATCATATCTAGTGATTTTAATTCATCAATGATTTCTTCTTTATTTTTGTCAATAAAACTAAGTTGAAAATCCGATTTTTCCTTTTTGATTTCTTTTTTATCATAGTTTTCTTCTTTTTCCTTTATGATAGTATCTTTAGTCATAGCAATTTCTTTTTTCTCGGTTTCTCTTTTTTCTAAACTTTCAAGTATTTCTTTTGATCTATCTATTACAGGATTTGGTACACCTGCTAATCTAGCAACTTCGATACCATAACTTTTATCTGCTCCACCTCTAGAGATTTTTCTTAAAAATATAATGTCATCGCCCTTTTCTTTCACTAATATATTATAATTTTTTACTCCATCTAATTTTCCTTCTAATTCAGTTAATTCATGATAATGTGTAGCAAATAAAGTTTTTGCCCCCAATTTAGTTTTATTACTTATATACTCAACTACGGCCCAAGCTATACTTAATCCATCATAAGTACTTGTCCCTCTTCCAATTTCATCTAATATTAAAAGGCTATCTTTTGTACTGTTATTTAATATATTTGCTACTTCACTCATCTCAACCATGAATGTACTCTGACCTTGCGATAAATCATCAGAGGCACCGACTCTTGTAAATATACGGTCTACTAAGCCTACTGTTGCACTTTCAGCTGGTACAAAGCAACCTATTTGAGCCATAAGTGATATAATTGCAACTTGTCTCATATAGGTAGATTTCCCTGCCATATTAGGCCCTGTAATAATAGAGAGTCTATTATTATTATTATCTAAAAGTGTATCATTAGGAACAAATAACTCCTCATCTAACGTTTTTTCTACAACTGGGTGTCTTCCATTTTTAATATCTAGAATTCCATCATTATTTATTTCAGGTTTTATATAATTGTTTTTATAAGATACCTGGGATAAGGAACATAATGCATCAATTTTTGAAATGATCTTCGCACAATTTTGTATTCTTTTAATTTCTTTTCTAATATAATCTCTAATCTGAACAAAAAGTTTATACTCTAAATCCATGCTTTTTTCTTCTGAACCTAATATTCTTGACTCCATTTCCTTTAATTCAGGAGTAATATATCTTTCTGAATTAGCTAATGTTTGCTTTCTTACATAATTATCTGGAACATTTTCTATATTAGATTTAGTTACTTCAATATAATAACCAAAAACTTTATTAAAACCTACCTTTAGGGATTTAATACCTGTCCTTTTTCTTTCATCGGCTTGTAGGTCTGTTAACCATTCTTTTCCCTTTACTGTAGCTTCTTTTAATTCTTTTAATTCTTTATTGTATTCTTTTTTTATAATACCTCCTTCTTTAATAGTTACAGGAGGTTCTTCAATAATAGATTTAACAATTAAATCATAGACTTCCTTTAATTCATCTATATTTTTCCCAATTTTCATTAAATCCTCTGAATCAGTTTCAATTAATATTTTTTTTAGTTTAGGTAATACCCCTATCGAATTTCTTAATGATATTAAATCCCTAGCATTACAACTACCATAAACTATACGACTTACTAATCTCTCTATATCATATACATTTTTAAATAATTCCTTAATTTCATCTAAAATATATTGATTATCTACTAAATACTCTACAGAATTTAATCTCTCATTTATTTTATTTATATCTAGTAGAGGTTCTTCTAACCACTTTTTAAGTAATCTAGCACCCATTGCAGTTGATGTTTTATCTAATAACCACAATAGTGAACCCTTTTTTGATTTTCCCCTTAAAGTTTCTGTTATTTCTAAATTTCTTCTAGTATTAATATCTAGTACCATATACTTTTCTATAGAATAACTATTTATGTTATTAAGATGCTTTAAAGCTATTTTTTGTGTCTCATTAAGATATTCAATCAAAGCTCCTGTAGAAGATATAGAAAACTCATTATTAGAAATTCCATACCCTTCTAATGTTATAACATCTAATTGTTTTTTTATTCTATTTGAAGCTGTTTTTCTATCGAATACCCATTCATGATATTTATTAATCATAACATCAAATTTAGATTTTAGACTTTTAACAAAGACTGTTTCTTCAAATAATAAATTATTAACTATTATTTCATTAGGTGTAATCTTTGCTAACTCATCTATTAAAGTTCTTTTAAGCTTTTCTTTATTTCCTCTAGCCTCTGTTGTGTATAATTCTCCAGTTGTTATATCTACATAAGATATTCCTAAACCTTCATTATCCATATATACACAGCACAAATAATTATTACTTTTTTCATCTAATGCTTGCATATCAGTTATAGTTCCTGGAGTTATTATTCTTACAACATCCCTTTTTACAATTCCCTTTGCAGTTGATGGATCTTGAACTTGTTCACATATTGCTATTTTAAATCCCTTTTCTACAAGTTTAGAAATGTAATTATCAGAGGAGTGATAAGGTATTCCACACATAGGCGCTTTTTCTTTTAAACCACATTCTCTAGCAGTTAAAGTGATTTCTAATTCTTTCGATGCAACTAAAGCATCATCAAAAAACATTTCGTAAAAATCACCTAACCTAAAGAAAAGTATTGAATCTTTATGTTGTTCTTTTATTTTCATATATTGTTGCATCATTGGTGTTAATTTAGCCAAAATTATTCCTCCTAAATCCTTAATTCATAAATATATTATAACATAATCAAAATATTTAAAAAGCATGTAGAATGTTCAAAAAAAATAGACTAAGAATATTCTTAGTCTACTAATCAACTATTTCACCTTGTAAGGACCATGTTTTGACACTTTTTATTTTCACATTAACTATTTTGCCTATAAACTTTTCATTAGCTTTAAAATGTACTAACTTATTAGTACCTGTCCTACCTGTATACATAGTATCATCATTTTTACTAACTCCTTCAACTAAAACATCGAAAGTTTTACCTATTGTTCTTTTATTATTTTCGTAACTGATTGGGTGTAATGTGTCTAGTAATTTTTGAAATCTTTCATGTTTTAATTTATCAGGAATTTGGTCTTCCATTTTTGCTGCTGGGGTACCTTCCCTGACAGAATATAAAAAAGTAAACGCTGAATCAAACCTTGATTTTCTTACTACATCTAAAGTATCTTCAAAATCTTTTTCAGTTTCATTTGGGAAACCAACAATAATATCAGTAGTTATTGCAATATCAGGTATTTCTTGTCTTATCTTATACATTAACTCTAAATATTGTTCTTTAGTATATTTTCTATTCATCAACTTAAGTATTTTATTACTGCCTGCTTGAAATGGTAAGTGAATATGTTTACATACATTTTCACAATCTCTTATTGCATAAATTAAATCATCAGATAAATCTTTAGGATGTGAAGTCATAAATCTAATTCTCTTTATGCCCTTTACTTCATTAATTTTTCTAAGTAATTCAGCAAAAGTCATTTTATTATTCAATGTTTTACCATAGGAATTTACGTTTTGACCTAATAAAGTTATTTCTTTAAAACCTTCTTTAGCTAATCTATTTACTTCTTTTAATATTTTTTCAGGACTTCTACTTTTTTCTCTACCTCTAGTATATGGCACTATACAATAAGTACAAAAATTATTACATCCATACATTATATTTAAAAAAGCTTTATAATCATATTTTCTATTTGTTGGTATTTGTTCTATAATTTCTCCACTGTCTTCCCATACATCAATTAACATATTGTCACTCTGTCTATAATTTTCCAATAACTCTGGTAATTTATGTATGTTATGAGTTCCAAAGATTATATCTACCTGTTTATATTTTTCTCTTATGACATCCCTAATTTCTTTCTTTTGCATCATACATCCACATATAGCGACTGTTAAATCTTTATTTTTCCTTTTAAGTCGTTTTAATTCACCTATATTCCCATATACCTTAAGTTCAGCATTTTCACGTACTAAACATGTATTAAAAATAATTAAATCTGCATTATTACGATTTTCAGTCTCTTTGTAACCTAAGCTTCTCAATATGCCAGAGATTTTTTCAGAGTCATGTTCATTCATCTGACAACCCCAGGTCTCTATAATATATTTCTTACTAGCCAATTTTAATTCCTCCTCAATTTATATATGACTATTTATTATGATTACCAATTACACTATATTATAACAAAGTCTATTAAAAAAAAGAAGGAAGTTATTGAAAAATCAATCACTTTTAAAAATATAAAAATATTATTTTAAAAATTTAGTAACGCTTTTAGTATATTGTATTCTAATGAAGTAATGTATATGTTAGGAAATATAACTTATGGAAAGCATTTGTTTTTTTATAGTAGGTTAAATCAGTGGAGAATTATATAATGATTTTATTATGGGTTTTGTGGATTTGAGGATACTTTAAGGAGAATTATAATTACTGAAATCTTTCTAAGACACAATGCTTATGGTTTAAATAGGTTCAATAGTAAATATAGATATATTATCTATTTTGGATAACAAGATTGATATGTTAGCTATAGATAAGAACATCATAGAAAGAGTATTCAAACAAAAAAATAAAAAAACACCATCTAAGTGGTGCAAATGTAGAGGAAGGAAATCTTCCTCTCTTTACTTATCTTAGTATTCTTGTTTTAGTGCTCTTTCGTAAATTTCACATTTCTCCATATTACAGAAACCATCAATATTATGAAGACATGTAATAGCTCCACACTTTTTTAATCTGCTCGTAGACTCAGCTTTCATTGGATTTAAAATGTTTTCTTTCATGTAACTCCTCCCCTTTGTTTTATTCTAATTACATTTTATCAATCTTTACATATATTGTCAAGTTAAATTTCAGAAATCTGCATATTTTTTTATTAATGTTGCATATATAACTTAATTCACCTTGAAATATGTTAAAATATGAATAATTCCAAATTTAATACTTCATTTTATAAATAAAGAAAGAATAGATTAAATATCTATTCTTTAAAATCATCAATTGAACATTTTATTTTTTCATAATCATCTAAAACTTTTATTATTTTTTCTTTTAATTTATTTTTTTCTTTCGTAAAAATCTTCTGTCTATTTCCACTTCCTTTTGAATTTAAACATATCCCTACCCTATCATTCTCTTCTTCTATCAATCTCAAATATCCTTTTTCATATAACCCTATATTAGCTAGTATCAAAGTTGGCATATTTAATTCCTTTATAAAATTACTCCCTTCTTCAAATTCATACTTTACAAAACCTGTTATTATGAGTATTAATTTTGTAATAGTAGTTTCATCAATATAGTAACTATTTAAATTTTTAGTCATAATACTATCTTTTATGAATTCTTTTATTTCTAATTTGGGATAAAACCAAAGTAAACTATTAGAATCCATCACTGGATTTTTACAATCGTAAAATTGAGAAACAAAATTCATTATTTTTACAATATCAGATTTCGAAGTTACTATTTTATCTATTTTATTAAGCGATGCTCTGTAAGAAAAATAACTTAAGCCTAGAAATAAATATATGTTATAAAAACTCAAGTTTTCATACATAATATTATAATAATCAGATGATTTTATTGGGAAAGGTTTAAGATAGCTAAAAAATGAAATAATATCTTGAAAACTATATATTTCTTTTTTTATTGGGTCTTTTTCCTTTTTTTGCATTTTGTTAAATATCATAAATTCATGTGGCAAATATTTATCTTTTTTTGTTTTCATTTTTTTATCTCCCTTCTTTATTATTTTTTGAGAATTTACTTTTTTTATTAAAAAACTAAATTCTAATTTTGTAATTTATTGTTTTAAATATTAAATTTTATAAAATATTAATAACAAATGAAAAAAAGAGGTGTTTACAATTAATTTTTTAATATACTTAAAAAAAATTAATTTTTCATTAAAAACTTCAAAACTTTATAAATCTTTAGCCTTTATTATTATGTTTGTAATTATTTGCTCTGCCTGTTTTTACTATTTTGAAAATGATACAAACAATAAAATTGACAGCTTATATGATGCCTTATGGTGGGGTTTTGTAACTAGTACAACTGTAGGTTATGGTGATATATTCCCTATCACAATGCAAGGAAGAATTATTGCTATATTACTTATGCTAATTGGAGTAGGTGTGTTTGGTTTTATTACAGCTTCTTTTGCATCTATTTTAGTAGAGAAAAATTTAAAGAAAGGAATGGGGATAGTGGATGTAACTTTTAATAATCATATTGTTATAATCGGATGGAATTTTAGAACAGAATCTATAATAGAGGAATTAATTAATGAGGACAATAAGATAAAAATAGCAATTATTGCTAAAATAGATGAAAATCCTTATAATAATAAAAACATCTCCTATATTAAAGGAGATGCTTGGAAAGATAAGGTGTTAAAAAGAGCAAATATTAAAAATGCAAAAATTGTAATAGTTTTAGCTGATAGAAGCCTTGAAAACTACGAAATGATTGATGCAAAAACAGTTCTAACATGTCTAGCTGTTGATAAAGCTAATCCTAAAGTTTATCAAATGGCAGAGGTAATAAACCATAGCAATATTGTTCATTTTCAAAGGGCTAACGTGAACGATATTATAATTAGTAACGAATTAGAAAGTAGAATTCTAGTAAGAAGTGCTTTATACAAAGGTGTTAATTTAGCTATAAAAGAATTAATAACTAATTCTTATGGCTGTGAAATGTATGAAACAACTTTAAATCCTAAATATATAGGTAAAAAGTATGAAAAAATTGCTATGGAGTTTTTAAATAAAAAAATATCTCTTATTGGTTTCTTTCGAAATAATGAAACACATTTAAGTCCTTCAAAAGATACTGTCATGCAAGAAGATGATATTTTAATATATATTGCTGATAATAAAATCATTTAAATTTTAAATTAATGTTTTATAGTCTTCAGTTAGATTTTTATTTTTAGGATCATTAAGAAATTTTTTTATAATTTCTGATAATAATTTCATACCCTTCTCTATATTTTCATTACTTACAGATGCAATACTTAATCTAAAATATTTACTATATTTCTTTTTAACATAAAAATTAGAACCAGGTATAAATAGTATATCTTTTTCTTTACATAGTAAATATAATTTCTCTGATAGATATCCGTCGGGTAAAGAAAACCAAAAATTCAAACCTCCTTTTGGTTCAGAGTATTTTATTTCATTAGGAAAGTATTTATTTATACATTCTTTCATAGTATTATATCTTCTTTTATAAATAGTCTCCATTTCTATTAGGTGTTTCTCCCATTTGTTTTTCTTTAAATACAAATTAAAAGCCCTTTGTATTAGTCCCGATGTAGATATGTCACTTGTATGTTTTGCAGATAATACATCTCTAGATAAAGAATTAGGAATTATAGCAAAACCTAATCTTAAGCCTGGCATAAATATTTTAGAAAAACTTTTTATATATATTACTTTATCATTTTTATCTAACATTTTTAATGTTGTATTTTTATGACTAGTAAAGGATAGTTCACTTAAATAATCATCTTCTATAATTAAAGTATTATATTTATTAGCTAGTTCTAATAATTTTTCTTTTTTATAATTAGAATAGGAATACCCTGTTGGATTTTGAAAATTAGGCATAACATAAATAAATTTAGGTCTAAAATTCAATAATTTATTTTCTAGAGTTTTTATGTCAATCCCATCATTAAATATAGGGACTTCAATGATTCTTGCAGATCTTGATTTAAATGCTGCAATTGCTCCAGTGTATGTTGGACTTTCTGTAAAAACTATATCTCCATAATCAATTAATGTTTTAGATATTATATCTATTCCCTGTTGTGCACCTGAAACAATTTGAATATTTTCTTTTTTTGTATTTATTCCATAATTGTTTATATAACTCTTTATAGAAGCTCTTAAATCAGAATATCCTTGGATTTCCTGATATCCAAAAGCATTACCTTTATCTCTATCTAGTACGTCGTTTATAACTAATTTGAACTCTTCAACTGGAAATAAGTCAGAGGTTGGAGACGCATCTGCAAAATTTATGATATTTGAGGCATTACTTAAATCTTCTTTATTTTCTTTAATATCTAGACCTTTAACAAAAGTACCACTACCAACCTTTTTATATACATAACCGTTTTGTTCTAATAACTTATAGGCATTAACAACAGTAACATTATTTACATTAAGCACTTGAGATAATTTTCTTATAGGTGGTAATTTAACTTCAGCTTTCAACATATTTTTAAGAATTAATTCCTTAATTTCATTGTATAATTGTTTATATAAGTATTCATCTTTTTCTTTATTGAGTTTAATGTTATATATTATATCCATAACTACCTCCTTATAGTTATTGTTCCCATACAATAATAATATCAAACTTTTTAACATATAAAAAGACTAAAAAAAATTCAACCTAGTGGTTGAATTCTGTTTATTTTTTTCTCTTAAAGATTTTTTGAAATATACCCTTATTATTATTTTTTTCACGTTTTAATTTCTCTTTATATTCTGCGAGTTCATAAGATTTTTCTTTAACTTTCATTTTTAATTTAGCATTTTCACAAATTAAAACGTCTCTTTCCTTACTTCTTATTTCTTTTTTTACAGATTCAATTTCTTTTTTTACATCATTTAAAGAAGCTAAATGTTCTTTTTGCTTTTCAACTAAAGTTGGTGCTACTTCATTAATTAAAACTTCCTTTATAGATTCAGAAAGTTTGTTTATATCCATAGGCAATAATTCTTCACTATTAGTAGTTGTTACTGCACTTTCTTGATTATCATCTACTATAACTTCTGGAGAATTTAATATTAGTTTAATTTGTTTATTTGTAAATCCTTTATCTTGTAATGATTTTATATTATTAAATATTTCAATTTCTTTGTATGTAAAATATCTGTGATTAGCTTCATTTCTTGGTATATCTAATTCAAATTCTTTTTCATAATATCTTAAAACATGCTTTTCATAACCTGTTAGTTCAGAAACCTCTGATATACTATACTCTTTTTCATTGTCTATATCCATTGAAACCACCTCCATCATTAGTATAAAAGTGTATATTAACTTATTCTTTAAATATATTTTATATCCTTTATTTTTCATTACAAAAATTGCTACATTTTTCAGTATTTTACTACATTTTAATAATGTTTTTGACATAAAATTTTTGCTAACTTTTATAGTTATAGAATAATAATTATTTTGTTAATAAAAATAATAGTATTTTTAATATTATTTATCACTGTAGTAACTGATAATTATTTATCCTAATAAAACTTTATTATTTTTTTATATTCCTATGTGCCTTTATATTCGCTTACACATAGACTTTTTTTCTTAATGACCTCCACTATCAGTCATGTCTTAAAATAAACTTAAATAGGGTTTTATGGAGCATGTGGCCATTATTTGATATATAGTTTATCAATTATATTAGAGGTAAAATTATAATATGCCATATCAATTTTTTAAACAAAAAAAATGTGGCTTAAGCCACATAGTGAAATGTAAAGGGGGTCTTGATGTATTTTGTGAGGTCATTATTATTCTTAACAAATTAATGAAAAATATTCAAAAAAAAAATAGAAAAGGAAAATCCTTTTCTATTCTTTAGTATTTATTTGATCTTCAATTGTAACTTCTTCTTCATCATCTTTATATTCAGTAGCTTCTGTTTCTTTTCCTTCAGCTGCTTTAATACTTAAACTGATTCTTTGCTCTTCTTCTTTAACTTCTAGTATTTTAACATTTACTTTCTGCCCTTTAGTTAATACTTCTGAAGGTTTTGCGATGTGTTCTTCTGATATTTGAGATATATGAACCAATCCATCTAAACCTGGTTCTAATTCAACAAAGGCTCCAAAGTCTACTAGTCTTACTACTTTACCCTCAACTATGTCTCCTTCATTATATTTTTCATTTACATTATTCCAAGGATGTGGTTTTGTTTGTTTTAAACCTAAAGATATTTTGCCTTCTTTTTTATTAAAGTCTAATATCTCTACTTCTACTGTATCTCCTTCACTTAATACTTCCGATGGGTGATTTACTCTTCCCCATGATAATTCTGAAATATGAACTAAACCATCTACACCACCTATATCAACAAAGGCTCCGAAATTAGTAAGTCTTTTAACTTCACCTTCTACTTTTTTTCCTTTTTCTAATGATTCCCATAGTTGTTCTTTTTTCTTTTCAATCTCTTTTTTCTCAACTTCTTTTCTAGATAAAATTATTCTTTTCTTATTTCTATCAAACTCAATTATTTTAACATTTAGAGTTTCTCCTAAAAATTTATCTAAATTTTTCACATAGTTATATGAAATATGTGAAGCTGGGATAAAACCTCTAAGATTATTTACAACAGCTATAGCTCCACCTTTTACTATTTCAACTACTTTAGCTTCTACTATTTCAGCATTATTGTAAAGTTCTTCTATATTTTCTAATCCCTTAATTGTATCTACTCTTTTCTTAGATAAAATAACATTACCTTCCCCATCGTCTAGTTTAATTATATATACTTCAATTTCATCCCCAACATTAATTATTTCAGTTGGATTAATAGATGGGTCATTTGATAATTCATTTCTTTCAATAATACCATCAGATTTATATCCTATGTTAACCATTACCTCATTTTCATTTACAGATATAACCTTTCCTTTTACTACTTCACCTTTTTTTAATTCAATTAGTGATTTCTCAATTTCCTCCATCATTTCATTCATTCCATTGTCAGCGTTATTCAATTTGTTTACAACCTCCTTAATAATCCAGTCAGGTGTTGAAGCACCTGCAGTTATTCCTATTGTTTCATATTTTAATATTTCTTCTAATGGTAAATCATCAGAAGTTTCAATATGATAAGTATTAGTACAAATAGCTTTACTAATAGATGCTAACTTTTGAGTATTTGAACTATGATAGCCTCCTATAACTATCATCGCATCAACTTTTTTAGCAATATCAGCACAAGCTTGTTGTCTTAATCTTGTAGCATTACAGATAGTATTAAATACACTAATTTCATCAGCCTTTTCAGCCAACATTTTAGTTAGGCTCTCAAATTTTTCCTTTGTCATTGTTGTCTGTGCTACTATACATATTTTATCACATTTCTCAATATCTTCAATATCATCTTCTAAATTTACTATATATGCTGTATTTTCACACCAACCATTAATACCAACAACCTCTGGATGCTCAGGATTACCAATTATGACTATTTGATATCCTTTTTTATAAAATGTTTTTACTTTTTCCTGTATGTTTCTAACAAAAGGACACGTAGTATCTATGATTTCAATTCCTTGTTTATCAGCTTTTTCATAAATTTCTAATGGTACTCCATGGGATCTTATAATTAACCTACTATTTTTCAATTTATCTATGTTATCTACCACATTTAAGCCTTTATCTTTTAATCTATCTATAACTTGTTTGTTGTGTATTAATGGGCCTAAGGAGTAGACAGTGGAATATTTATCTGTTGTTTTAGCTGCTAAATTAATTGCTTTTTCTACACCAAAACAAAATCCGGAGTTATCAGCTACGAAAATGTTCAAAATTCTTCCTCCTAAAACTTTAATTAATAGTATCTAACATATAAATTGTTTCCATAACACTTTTACTTAAATTTTTATAGTCCTCTAAATTCAATTTTTTACCTTCATATTCTTTAAAATAAATTGGCTTTCCTATATAAACTTTTACATCTTTAAACTTTTTATATTTTGAATTTATATATATAGGGATTATAGGTGCTTTTGATTTAAGGCTTATCATCGCAACACCAGGTTTCACACTATCTAAATCTTTATTTTTTACCCTTGTCCCCTCTGGAAATAAACCTAATACATTATCTTTCTTTAATAACTTCAATGATTTTTTAATTGCTGTTAAGTCAGATTTTTTTCTATCAACCGGAAAAGCTCCTAATTTTTTTAAAAAAGCTCCAAATAATTTATTTTTAAATAACTCCTTTTTAGCCATAAAATGGACTTGTCTATCCACTGATAAAGCAACTGTAATCGGATCTAATAAACTAATGTGATTAGAACATAATATTATTTTACCATCTTTTGGCACATTTTCTTTATTGTAAACTTTTATTTTATATAACCTCTTAAATATAATTCCAACAGCATTCCTAGTAAAGTTATATAGCTTCATTAGTTACCCCCTTTCTGTTATGTTACTAAGTACCTTTTCAATAGTTTCTTCTATGGTTAAATCTGTTGTATTAATTTCTATTGCATCCTCAGTTTTAATTAAAGGAGCTAATTTTCTTGTACTATCTATTTCATCACGTTGTTTAATTTCATTTATTATATTCTCTAACTCAATTGATTTTTCCTTCTTTTTTAGTTCTTTATATCTTCTTATTCCCCTTTCATGTGCCGATGCATTTATAAAAAATTTATAATCAGCATTAGGGAAAACGTTACTGCCAATATCTCTGCCATCCATTACTACACTTTTATTATTTGCAATCTTACGTTGTAATAGTACTAATTTTTCTCTTACTTCTTTAATCTTAGCAATATTTGATACATTCTTACTTACTTCATTTTTTCTTATTTCATTATCTACTATTTTACCATCTAGAAAAATATGATTGTCTCTAAAATCTATTTCAGTATTATCTAACATTTCTTTAATAGCTTCTTTATCTTCGAAAGTTTTTTTACTCTTTAAAAATTTATATGTAAAAGCTCTATACATTGCTCCCGTATCTATATAAATAATATTTAATCTTTCAGCTAATATTTTCGCGATAGTACTCTTTCCAGCACCAGCAGGTCCATCAATTGCAATTACAATATTCTTCATCTTATTCCTCCTAAGAAAAAGTGACTACTGATTAAGTAGTTTATTTTCTAAGAATTATGTTAAATCAGATCTTAATAATTTTACATCTTTTAAATGATTTTGTATCTTATCTTTATTAATAAAAATTAAAATCCCTATACATTTTCTAAAGCTATTTTCATCTTCCATTCCCTAAATACAATAAACTACAATAAGTTAAACCTAAATCTCTAGTCGTTTATGCAGGTATGTTTTGGTTTAGATCACAAGTACAGGGAAAAATGATAATTATTTTTTTCCTTATTCATATGTTTTTTAGTTATTGTACAAGTAATACTTTAGCATAATAAACTATGTCTTCTTATATATTATTTTTAACTGTTATTGCCTCTCTTATAGTTAAAGTACCCATAGAGGTCCACTTTCTGATTATTAATTATATACCAAAATTAATAACTACTCAAGGTTATTTTATAATAACTCTACTCAAAATATCTAGTGATCCTTTTATATTATATATTGAATTTGTTTTTGGGAATTTTATATTATCACTAGTTTTACAAATTTTCACCTTTAAATTTTCATTATAAGATGTATTTTTTATTTCAATAATATCATTATTATAGACTTCTATAGTTATTTGTTTATCTTTAAAATTGCCTGTCACCTCACCATTTACTAATACTTTTATCTCTTCATATTCTTGATTATTTTGTAGTTCTAATTTTATAACACCTTTTTTCATATAAGTATTTAATAGACTTTGATTCTTAGCTTTATATGAAATTGTCTCAAGATTATTAGTCTTTACAAACCCCTGTAACATAAAAATTGTAACTATTAAAAATAAACATAAAATTAATATTAATGATTCAATTTTATTAAATAATAACTTCAATTTATACATAAAAACCTCCCTATTTAAATTTATTAGATATTATTTCTCTATTTTTTAAATCTATTATGTTTAAATCACAATTTTTTAGTTGGATTTTTTTATATAATTGATTATCTAATTTTAATGTTTCCATTATTAATATTTTTACTACAACACTATGGGAAACTATTAGTATATTTTTATTTCTATGTTTATTTATAATTGAATTTAATGTCTTAATTGATCTATTTTTTACTTCTTGAAAAGTTTCACCCTTTGGTATCTTTACATTTTGAGGATGCTTACTCCATAATTCATATTTATGTCTATATAACTTTTTTATTTGTATATTAGTTAAACCTTCCCACTTACCAAAGGAACGTTCTCTCAATCCTTTATCCGGATATACTTTTTTATTTAAAACATTTCCAATAATTTTTGCTGTGGCATAAGCTCTTTTTAAATCACTACTATATATATAATCTATTTGTTCTTCTCTTAGATTATGTGCTAATTTCATTGCTTGACTTATACCCTTTAATGTTAAAGAAATATTCTTTTGGCCTTGTAATTTGTTTGATAAATTCCATTTAGATTCTCCATGTCTAACAACATATAATCTATTCATAATTACCCTCTTTTATTCCATTTTATATTAATATATGAAAAAAGCTGGCGATTTATATCGCCAGCTTTAAATTAAAATGTAAATATATCGGATCTTTCTTTTCCTCCATAAATGTTATATTCATCCCAAATATCTTCTAATCTTTTGAAGTATTTAGTTACTTCGTCCTTATTTCTCATACCTATAGCAATAATAAGTGCATTAATTAAGCTCATAGGTGCTATTAATGAATCAACAAAGGAAACCATATTACTTCTAGCTACTAAAGTATGGTCAGCTATACTAGCAATAGGAGATATCAGACTATCAGAAATTCCTACAATTTTGCAATTACGTTTTTGAACATATCTTAATGCTTCTATAGTTTTTCTAGAATACCTAGGGTAACTAATACCTATTACTAAGTCTTCCTCACTTACTCTTAATAATTGCTCAAAGATATCGCTCATACCAAAACTTACCACTTTTACATTGTCAGAGATTAAACTTAAGTAAAATCCTAAGTATCCTGCTAATGCAGTAGAACTTCTCAGCCCAAGAACGTATATCCTCTTTGCATTACAGATAATATCAACAACTTCTTCAAAAGTTTCAGTATCTATTTCATCAAGTGTAGACCTAATATTATCCATATCGGCTCTTAATATCTTTTTTAAAAACACATCCTTATTTGATAAATCATCAGCCATACCTAACCTTTGTACAGTTGTTAATTTATTTTTTATTAACTCCTGTAATGACCTTTGTAAACTTGGATAACCAGAAAATCCTAAAGCATTAGCAAATCTAACAACAGTAGACTCACTTACCCCTACCTTTTCACCAAGTTTTGAAGCAGTCATAAAAGCTGCTTTATCATAGTGTGAAGTAATATATTGAGCTATTAGCTTTTGTCCTTTACTTAATCGATTAAAATTAAGCTGTATTAGTTTTAATAAATCTCTTTTACTTTCTTCCATAATATAATCATTCCTTAACTATTTCCTAATGTCAATCCTTCATTAAATGCTTTTTCATTTAAATCTTCTGTACCTCTAGGAACTCTGCTTAAAACTGCTTTTTTCAATGATTCTGCTGAAACAATTTTAGTGATTCCATTTAATGCCCCTAAAGCTACTATATTTGATACCATTACTTTTCCAAGTTTTTCTGTTGCAGTATTAATTATAGGCAGTTTATAAACTTTTATATCATCTCTTTTTGGTGTATCAACTGAACTATCTAAAATTAATACACCGCCACTTTTTAAAGTCTTCAAGTATTTATCACATGCCTTTTCAGTTAAGGAAAGTAAAATATCACATTTTTGTACTTTAGGATAATTTATATCATTTTCACTTATAATTACTTCAGCTTTACTAGCTCCTCCTCTAGCTTCAGGTCCATAGGATTGCGACTGAACAGCATTTTTACCATCTAATAATGCTGCCTCTGCTAATATTATACCAGCTAGTATTAGTCCCTGTCCACCTGAACCACTTAATCTAATTTCATTTTGCTTTATCATAATTTATCTCTCCTTCTTAAAGCGATTAATTATTCTTTTATATTGTTCTGTGTATTCAGGTTCTTGAGATTTATATAACTCTCCTATTATAATCTTATCTTCTAGTTCTTCATTTGCTTTATTTTTTGCAGCCTTAACATTTATAGATGCATCTTTAAGGTGTTTCATCATGTCAGAGGCATCTCCTTTTTTGTTTTTCCTACCATAATAAGTAGGACATACACTTAAGGCTTCTATAAAAGAGAATCCTTTGTTTTCTATACCTTTTTGTACTAATTTTGTTATTAGATTTGCATGATATGCTGTGGCTCTTCCTGTATAAGTTGAACCTGCTCCCTTTGCTAACTTACATAAATCAAAATTCTTATCTATATTTCCATAAGGTGCTGTGGTACCTTTATCACCTGTTGGTGTTGTAGGTGAATATTGTCCTCCTGTCATTCCATATATATTATTATTAAAAACCACTGTTGTAATATCTATATTTCTTCTTGCAGCATGTATTAAGTGATTTCCTCCGATTGCAGCAGAATCGCCATCGCCAGTGACTACTATTACATGTAAATCAGGATTAGCCATCTTTATTCCTGTTGCAAAGGCTAAAGCTCTCCCGTGTGTTGTATGTAAAGTGTTAAAATCTAAATATCCTGGAGCTCTAGAAGAACATCCTATACCTGAAACTACACATACTTTATCTTTATTTAATCCTAAATTGTCAATGGCCTGTATTACTGACCTCATTAATATTCCGTGGCCACATCCTGGACACCAAATATGTGGTAACTTATCCATTCTAAAATATTTTTTAGCTAATTTATTAGACACCTTTAGACCTCCTTAATTTTACTTAGTATTTCATTAGGTGTAATTAGATCTCCATCTATTTTACCTAAGTGATGTACTTGAGTATATTTACTTGCTAATCTTTCAACTTCTAGTGCGTACTGACCTAAATTCATTTCAGCAACTATAATTTTGTCTACTTTTTTTGCTAAATCTATTATTTGTTTTTCAAGTGTAGGCCAAATTGTTATGGGTCTAAATAAACCAACATTCAATCCTTCATTATTAGCCATATCTACAGCAGTCTTCGCTGATCTTGCTGTACTACCATATGATATGATTAAAGTGTCTATGTCATTTGTTTTATATTCTTCATAAAGTGAAATATCATCAACATTATTATTGATCTTATCAACTAATCTATGTATTAACTTATCAGCAATTTCAGTGTCATTACTTGGAAATCCAGTTTCATCATGTACTAAACCAGTTACATGGTATCTAAATCCTTCTCCAAAAGAAGCCATAGGTGGAACTATATCTCCTTGTTTAACTTCATAAGCTTGATAAGTAGCATCATCTTTGTCTGGTTTAATTCTATCTATTATTTCAATATCCTCTTTTTTAGGTATTTCTATTTTTTCTCTCATATGTGCTATAACTTCATCCATTAATAAAACTACTGGTACTCTATATTTTTCAGCTAGGTTAAACGCTTTCACTGTAGTATCAAACGTTTCTTTTACAGAGGATGGTGTTAATGCAATTATGGGATGATCTCCATGAGTCCCCCATTTAGCCTGCATTACATCTCCCTGAGCAGGAGAAGTTGGTAACCCTGTACTTGGACCTCCCCTTTGAACATTAACTATAACACACGGTATCTCTGCCATTGAAGCATATCCTATATTTTCTTGTTTAAGTGAAAATCCTGGTCCACTTGTAGCAGTCATTGCTTTAGCTCCTGTTAAAGCTCCACCAATTGTTGCTGCCATACTTGCAATTTCATCTTCCATTTGAATAAATTTACCACCAAATCTTGGTAGCCTTTGTGAAGATATCTCAGCAATTTCAGTAGAGGGAGTTATAGGATAACCTGCAAAAAAATTCATCCCTGCAGCTAAAGCACCTTCAACACATGCTTCATTTCCTTGCATTAATTTAATATTATTCTTCTTCATCTTCTAATCCCCCTAAGTATATTGCATAGTCAGGACATCTTAATTCACAAAGTCCACATTTTATACATGCGGATTCATCCTTGACATTAATAATCCCATTTTTTAGTTCTAGTACATCCTTTGGGCAAAAGTTTACACAAATTCCACAACCTTTACACCATTCTTTATTAATTATAAGTTCCTTTTCCATAACTGTGGCCATAAAATAGCCCCCCTTATTTTCTTATAATTCTTTAACTAAATCATACCAAAAGCGTACTAGTATTGCAATTTATATTTCAAATTCTTAAATATTTTTTTATTTTTGCAAGTTTGATTTCATTTTATGCAACATTTCATATTTCGTTACGAATTTGTGTTTTTAAATTTCCATTTTTTCATTTTAGTTAATAAATTATAGTCAGTTAAATCAAAATGAAGAGGAGTTATTGAAATCATGCTATCTTCTATAGCCTTTATATCGCTATTATTATTGTTTTCTAATTGCTTTAATTCACCAGATAACCAATAATAATATCTGCCCATTGGATCCCTTCTTTTTTCATATGTGTTATTATAACGTCTATTACTAAGTTCTGTCGGCCTAATCCCTTTTATTTCCTCTGGTAATAATGATGGAACATTAATATTAAATACCATATTATTTTCAGAATAATTATCTAAAATATCCTTAACTAATTTGCAAGAATATAAAGCAGCACCTTCATAGTTAATTTTTCTATTAATTCCTGATATGGAAATTGCTACCGAAGGTACTTCGTGGATTGCTCCTTCTATTGCTGCTGATACAGTTCCAGAATATAAAACATCAGTTCCCAAATTAGGCCCATTGTTAATTCCTGAAACCACTAAGTCAGGTTTTTCTTTCAGAATAGATTCTATTCCTATTTTTATACAATCACTAGGTGTACCATTTATTTGCCACGCATCAATATTTTCACCATATAATTCTGATTTTTCAATTCTTAATGGATTATGCATAGTTATCGAATGACCAGAGGCACTTCTTTCTCTATCAGGTGCTATAATTGTTATTTCAGCAATTTTTATTAATTCCTCTGCTAATCTTTTTATCCCTAAAGCATTAATGCCATCGTCGTTAGTTATTAAAATTTTCATAAAATATTCCTCCTTATTAATATATAAGTATAATATTGCAAATAATAAGTCTATATTTAATTATTTGAGGTGATCAATTTGATCCAAATAGATGATGCAGGAAGCGGAAGTTTAGTAGGTGGTACTTGTATTGGTGTTATAAGAACTGAAACCAATGACTTTTACTATAAAATAATTCCGCTTAAACTGTATAATAAAAAAAATTTTAAAAATAAGGTTTATTTAGATTGTGTTGTTACAATTGTAAAAGAATTATTTAATAAACTTAAAGTTAATAAAAATGAAAAAATTTATGTTTGTAGAGGTTATATGTTTGATAAATTAAGAAAATGGCTTAAAAGTGAAAATTACGATTTTAAAAGTACAAAAATAGGAGAACCACTACAAACTAAAATCGAAAATTCCTTTGAAGAATACACAATTTCTTTAGGTTTACCAGTAGATTTTATAAGATATACTAAGTATCCTTTTCATTTTCATAGTATTTTAAAATGGGTTTATGCCGATTATCAAAATCGTAAAAAATTATGTAAAACTGGATGGAAAAGTTGGTCTAAATATGGAAATCTAGAAACTAAATCCTCTTATGATGTTGTGAAAAAATCAAATTTTGTTTGTTTAAAATGTGGATTATCAATCCCTAATAATACTAAAGTTAAAGTTATCTCTTATAAAAGTAACAGATATACTAAAATATATCTTCATGAGACCTGTTGAAAAGAAATAGACCCCTTGTAAGGAGCTTTTCTTTTAAATAGGATATGTTTTATCTTCTTGATCAAGTAAAGTATTATCAATTTTATATTTTTCAGCTTGCCTATATTTAAAAAATTTCATAGCAACCTGTGGAAATAATGCGTAGGATAAAATATCTTCATCCTGTTCTATATATTCTTTAATTTCTTTTTCGTATTCTTCTAATTTTGGTTTTAATAAATCAGCTGGTCTCCCTGTATATATTTCTTTATCACCTATTATTTTCTTTTTAATGTCTTCTTTTATATCTACTGTAGGCTTTCCATAAAGACCTTTAACATAATTTTTAATCTCTGAAGGAACCATTTTATATCTTTCTTCTAAAATCACATTAAAAACAGCTTGTGTTCCTACCATTTGACTCATAGGGGTTACTAATGGTGGATATCCCAAATCTTTTCTTACTTTAGGCACCTCATCTAAGACTTTTTCATATTTATCTAAAGAGCCTTGCTGCTCAAGTTGAGAAACTAAATTAGAAAGCATGCCTCCGGGTACTTGATATATTAGTGTTTTTGCATTTACACCAAGTACTTTAGGATTTATAATACCTTCTTTCATATATTTATCTTTTATTGGTCTAAAATATTCAGCTATTTCATTTAATAAATTCAAATCTAAATTTGGGTCATATGGGGAATTTTGTAAAGATGCTACCATAGGCTCAGTTGCAGGTTGACTTGTTCCCATCCCTAAGGGTGATAATGCAGTATCAACTATATCTACTCCAGATTCTATAGCTTTAAGGTAAGTTTGGTTAGCAATTCCACTGGTAAAATGAGAATGTAGTTGAATAGGAATTTTGATATTCTGTTTAAGCTTCTTTATTAGTTTTACAGCTGTATAAGGTAATAAAATTCCTGACATATCTTTGATACATATAGAATCTGCTCCTATTTTTTCCATATCCTTAGCTACGTTAATATAATAATCAATATTATGTACTGGGCTTGTAGTATAGGATATTGCAGCTTGAGCATGTCCTCCAGCCTTTTTAGTAGCTTTTATAGCTGTTTTTAAATTTCTTACATCATTTAGAGCATCAAAGATCCTAATTATATCTATACCATTCTCGATAGCTTTTTTTACAAACTCTTTAACTACATCATCGGGATAATTTTTATAGCCTAGTAGGTTTTGTCCTCTCAACAGCATTTGGAGTTTAGTATTTTTTATTACTTTTCTTAGTTTTCTTAATCTTTCCCAAGGGTCTTCATTTAAAAACCTAAGACAAGCATCAAAAGTAGCTCCTCCCCATACTTCTAAAGAATGATAGCCTACTTCATCTAATTTTTCTGCTATAGGTAACATTTCTTCTGTTTTCATTCTAGTTGCCATTAAAGATTGATGAGCATCCCTAAAAATTGTTTCTGTAATTTTTACTTTTCCCATCTAAACCCCTCCTATTTTAATTCTTTTTTTCTATAGCAAAAAGAATTGGTGGATTATTAACTTGATTAATAAAATCAGTTCTTATTACAGTAAAATGCTTTTGATTTAATCCTTTAAGATAATCTTTTACTGCTATGATTTCTTTATTTCCCCCTTTATGACCTGGATAACCTACTATTAATAATATTCCATTATCATTTAATTTATTTAAACCTTTTTCAATTGCCGCTAAAGTAGACTTAGGTTTAGTTATAATATTATGATTTCCCCCTGGTAGATAACCTAAATTGAATATAATTAAATCTAAGCCTTCTTTTACATAAATATCAATATTAGCATGACTATCTTCTATTAATTTCACTCTGTCAAATACATTATTTTCAATTAATATTTCTTTAGTACTATTAATAGCTTGCCTTTGTATATCAAATCCATAAACTTTTCCCTTTTCTCCCACTAATTTAGCTAAAAACAATGTGTCATTACCATTACCTACGGTTGCATCTAAAACAACATTTGCTCTTTTAACTTTTTCTTCTATTAAGTTTTTTGCTAAATCCATAGCATTAACTAAATATTTAAATTTCATCTTTTCATCTCCTATTCATTACAACATTTAGAGAAAAATGTTTCTAAGTTACATTCTAAAATATCTGTATTTTCTTTAATGCTTAATTCATTTAATAACTTAGTCGTTGGTTTTATCTTTTTAAAACCTTCTTTAATTAAAAATTTGCTTATAACTTTTGAATACACTTTTTTTATACCTTCTTTTTCTAACTTATTTAAAATAGATCTTAGTAAAGCATCACCTAATTTACCATTACGTTCTTCTTTTATTATTATTATTAAATTTAATAAAGATTTATCATCATACATCATAGCTCCAGTTACACCAATTATTTTTTCTCCAATTAGCATAATATAAATTAGGTCGTTTGATAAAATATCATCTATTGTTAATTTACTCTTAGAATTTTTCACGAAAGTTTCTAATTTCTGTATATCTTTTTCTTTATTTAATTCTTTAGCTATTATCATTTTATACCTCCAATGTTCTATTTAAAACAATTATATAATAATAAAATCATTAAAAAAGAAATCATTATGGGATAGCCATAATGATTAAATATTTTTCAAATAATTGATTTCTTTATCATTTAAATATCTCCATTTACCTTTTTCTAAATTATCTATTGTTATTTTTCCCAAAGCAATCCTTTTTAACCATATTACAGGATGACCTATTTTATCACACATTTTTCTTACTTGTCTGTTTTTCCCTTCATGTATTATTATTTCTACAAGTGAGCTATCCTTATATCGATTTAAAATCTTTATTTTTGCCTTAGAAGTTATATAATTTTCAATTTTCAAACCATTTCTAAATTGTGTTAATTCATTCTCTTTAGGAATACCTTTTATTTTTGCTATATAAGTTTTATTAATTTCATGCTTAGGGTGAGTTAGTTTATAGGTTAAATTGCCATCATTTGTAATTAACAAAAGGCCAGATGTATCGTAATCTAATCTTCCTACAGGATATACCCTCTGTTTTACATTTTTAATAAGATCTAAAACAGTAGGTCTATCAAATTGGTCAGAGACTGTTGTTATATATCCATCAGGTTTATTTAATATTATATATACAGATTTTTGTTCCATCTTTATTTTTTTGTTATTTACTTTTACAATATCTTTTTCAGGGTTTATTTTAAATCCTAATTCTGTAATAGTTGAATCATTAACCTTAACTACTCCTTTAGATATTAGTTTTTCAGATTTTCTTCTAGATGCTACACCACATTTTGCCATATACTTTTGTAATCTCATAACATTTCTCCTCTTAATTTGTTTATATTAATATGATAAACGATATTAGTAGTATTATCAAATATTAGATAATTTTTTCATTATATATATTATATAGATCAAGTCTTTTTATTTTTCTTTTTATAATTTCTGTTTCAATAGTATATAGATTATTTTCTTTCATTCTTTCAAAATATAAAGACCCTGCGAAAGTATATCTTTTTTTCAAACCTGTTTTAGATTTGATTTGTTCATTAGCATAAGCAATAATATCTCCACTTGCTAGATTTCTAGGCAACTCTAAAAGAGGCATTCCTAGACTAAGTCTTACACTATTATGTCCAGCCAATGCTCCTGTTACTATAGCCTCGGTATGGCCTACAAATAACCCTGACTTTTCACCTGCACATAATAAATTATCAATCCCTTCTACTTTCATTGAATTATTCCTTGGTGCCATGGATAAATATCTAACAGAGTTACCTTTACTTCCGGCATAAGGATCTTCAAATCTAGCATTTTCTAACCCTTTAATTTTCCTTAGTTTATCTAAGGGATAAAATGGAGTCATAAGTTTAGCATGACCTGTATCTAGTAAAACAATGTTTTCTGCAAATTCTTTTAAGGCATATTGTTGACAAACTTTCATATTTAATTTATCAAGATTAATGTCCTCTTTTGGTAATTTAATTATAACAACACCATCACTATTTAATTTTTCTCTAATTTCTTTACTTAAAGAATCTTTATTTAGTTTACAAGAGCCACTAAATGCTCCATAAGCACCATCTTGCCTTTGTCCTAACAAATCTTCAATTCCTGCTCTTTGACTTATACTAACCCTAGGCCCAAATGAAGGACATCTTAATATGCACATAGCACATCCATTACCATACTTTAAGCAATTTCCCATAGGTCCTGTAGAACCAGTTGTTTCAATGAAAATATCCCCTTTAATAGTTTTATCGTCAGATAAAACTATACTCTTTATTTTATTATTAATCTTTTTTACATCAACTACTCTAGTTTGTGTCATAAAATCGATATTCTTTTCTTTAATTAATTTTCTTACCTTTGGCTCTATTTTAGTAACATCATATAAAGATGCATGTTTATGTCCTGGAAAATCAATATTTATATGTCTAGAAGTAGAATCTGTTATTTTAAATAATTCACTAGCTCCTAAATGGATACTCTCTTCTGCAGCTGTAAATCTTCCATTATTCCTCATTATACCTCCAACATTTCCTAATCCTAGAAGCATATCTGTTTTTTCTATAAGTAAAACATCTGCACCAGCTTTTTTTGCTGTTAAAGCTGCTGAACATCCTGCCCAGCCCCCTCCAATTATAATTACCTTAGTCAATGTGAATCCTCCTCTCAATAGTCTTTCTAGCTTCTAATTGTGTTTTACAGGTCTTAACAGGAGTACCATCTTCTAAATAGGTAGTACATGCTCCACATACTCCTTCGCCACAACAGATTTCGTTATTATTAGTCACAACAATATCGGCATTCAATTTAAAATCATCTATTATTTTAATAATGTAGGATTGCAATAAATCAGACCCTCCTATGGATATTAACTGATAATTATTATTTAGCAACTGTTTTTTAATGAATTTATTATTTTCCTCTTTCATTAAATCCTTTTTAATAATTTTGATATCATAATTTTTTAGTTCTTTTTCTATAAAGTTACTTTTAAGATTTCCTTCATCTAAAATGAATGTAATTTTATTATTTCTTTTTAATAATTTCTTGGCTAGTAGAGATATAGGTGCTTGTGCTATACCTCTAGCTATAAGCAAGCAATTTGAATTTTTCGTAACCTTTATGTTCTTAACACCTAATAATCCATTCCAATAAGGACCTTTAACCATCACTTCGTTTTGTGACATATTTAGTCTTTTGGTCTTAGGACCAAGAATTTGGTATGCTATTTTAATGTAACCTTTTATATCATCAGCATCTAGAACTGACATTGGCATATCAAAATGTTGTGGTAAATTAATCCCTCTTAAAAAAACATAGGAACCTGGTTCTTTCAATAACCTAGCTAAAGTTTTAGTTACTTTTATTTTAAGAATAAAGGAATTATTACTTATTTGTGTAGTACTTTCAATTTTACATTTAAGATAATCACGACTTTCTTTTCTTTTATTACCATTCCATACATATTCTTGATAAATGCATGTCCCTCGCCAATTACAATCACAGAAATCTTTGCCTTGCAAAATAGAACAAGTTATGCAATCATTAGTTTCTGCTAAATAACAAGGACAATATTCACTTCCTGCATCTACACATTGTAGCCTTTTTTTCACCTTGCTTCACCCCTTTCATCCCTATATTATTAAGTTATTAATTACACTATAATTTGTTACATAAAAAAATCTAAGGAAGAATCCTTAGATTTTAATTAAATATATTTAAAACATAACCTATTACTTTATCTAGAAATTGTTTTTCTTTAACGTCTTTATTTGCTAATAAATCAGAGGTTGTAATTAATTCACCTTCTAAATAAACCTTTACTTTTCCTATTTTTTGTCCTTTATTAATTGGGGCTTTAATTTCTTTTGGTGCATCAATAAATATTTTAATTTTATTTTTTTCTTTTTCTGTTACTGGCAATATTAAATTAGATTCTGTTACTATGGGAATTTTACTCTTTTTCCCATTTAAAACAGTCACATTTTTAATAAACTGTTTATTATCATATACTACTAATGAATCATAATTATTAAATCCATAATCAAATAGTCTATAACAATCATTAAACCAACTATAGTCATTTAAAACTACTGCTATAAGTTGCATTTTATCCTTAGTAGCACTTGCAACTAAACATCTCCCCGCTTTAGTAGTATATCCAATTTTCACACCATCTCCATACTTATACTGTGAAATAGTTTTGTTTTTATTGAAAAAGTACTGATTTTGATTTCTTTTAGATACCCATAAATTTTCACTTACTATTTCTCTAAACTTTCTATTTTTTAATGCAACTCTAGTTATTAATGCTAAATCATACGCAGTAGTATAATGATTACTATTGTGTAATCCATGGGGATTAGTAAAATTAGTATTTATTGCTCCTATCTCTTTAGCTCTTTTATTCATTAAGTTTGCGAATTCTTCAACAGACCCGCTAATATGATTTGCAATTGCTACGGCAGCATCATTACCTGACCTTAACATTAAACCATAAATTAAGTCTTCTAATTTTATTATTTCTCCATTGTATAGATAAATACTCGACCCTTCAATCCCTACACTTTTACTTGAAATCTTTACTTCATCAGCTAGATTGCCTTTTTCTAAGGCTAATAGAGCTGTCATTATTTTAGTTGTGCTTGCCATAGGTAATTTCTTATTTATATTATGTGAATATAATATTCTACCTGAATCTCTTTCCATTAATACACCACTTTGTCCATTGATGCTTGGAGTATCAGCAAAACAAAAGTTTGTACTTAGAAATACTATCAATATTATTAAAAAAATTAATCTTTTCATTTTATACAAATTATTCACCTCAGCTTAATCTTTATGATGTATTATTTGCATTTATATATTTAAAGATACTTTAAATACCTTTATAAGTTATACTAATAAAGTAATATTTTTACATAATTAAATGATGGAGAAATACTCCATCATTTTTCTACTTCTTCGCTATGTCTTTTTTCTTTCTCTTCATTTTTATTATTTTTCATTTTAGATTGAATACTATTTGATAGCTTAGGTATAAACTCTAATAGATTATTCAATATATTAGTTCCTTGATCTACCGGTAACAATTTCATTTGACCATTTCCAGCTACTATAAAAGCTACAGGCTGAACAGAAACCCCTGCGCCAGAACCTCCACCAAAAGGTATTTTATTTTCTTTATTTTCTTCTTCTTTAGACTTTCTCTTATCGAACTCAGCACCTCCAGATGCAAATCCAAAGGAAACCTTTGATATAGGTATGATAACTAAACCATCAGCAGATTCAACTGGATCCCCTACTATCGTATTAACATCAACCATTTCCTTTAGATTTTCCATAGTTGTAGTCATAAGTCCTTCAATTGGATGATCAGACATTAAACTCACCGCCTTTCAATTTTAGCAATTAGACCTTTTAACCCTGCAACTATAATATAAACCATTTTAAACCTAATTATACAGTTAAAATATATTTCAAATACATTTTCATTAAAAAACGGAGTTACATCTAATTTTACTTCCTTTGTTTTATAATTATTGGTTATGAAAAATAAAATATTTGACTTAATAGACCATAAAGTGCCAGTAAGCATCCCAGTTATTGCAGCATCCTCCAATCCTAATTTAGTTTTCCAAATTATTCTTTTTATTTTTATCCTTTGAGTAAAATAATTATGAACTTTTATCAAAATATAAGAATATTTTTTATATTCATAAGCTTTTTCTATAATGTTTTCTACAGAAATTATTTTTTCTTTCTTCTTATTCTTTTTTTTGCTAAATATTTTTATAAAAAAGTTATTATTCTTCTCAGTTATATCAATAAAAGGTATATCAATTTTAAAGTTAATATAGCCTTTTACAAATATAAATTTTATTTGTATATTATCATGGTCTTTCTTTCTTTCTAATTTTAAACTTATATGAAATGGAATTAATAATATAATCATCAATATTATACTAATTATACCTAAAATAATCATTTATCACACTCCAAAGTAGTAGACATAGGTTATATTAGATATTTTTCCCAATAAAAGAAAAAATAACACAGTTTACACTGTGTTATTTTCCTCTTTATTAATTTCGTTTAGTTCTTTAATTTTTGGTAATTCTTCTAAATTTTCTAATCCGAAATATTTTAAAAAGTATTCTGTAGTCCCGTATATTATTGGACGTCCTGTCTTATCTAATCTACCAATTTCTTTAACCATATTTTTCTCTATTAAAGTAATTATTGACTTATCACACTTCACTCCCCTTACAGATTCTACTTCTACCCTTGTTATTGGTTGTTTATACGCTATAATTGAAAGTGTTTCTAATGCTGCATTAGATAAAGTTTTACTATTCTTAGGTAAACATAATTTTTCTATCCATTCATAATGTTCTGGCCGTGTACTTAATTGAAAACTATCATTTATTTGAATTATTTGAAGACCACGTCTATTATAGTCAAAATCATCTTTCATATCTTTAATTATTTGTTCTGTTTCTTTTTTGTCCCTCTGTATTACTTTACTTATATCTTTAATAGATAAGGGCTCACCCCAAATAAATAATAAAGATTCTATTATGGATTTAATTTCCCTTTGATCCATATATGCCCTCCTTAAACATTGTCTTTAGTATATTTTTTTATTATAATATCACCAAAATTGTTTGTTTGTACTATTGTAATGTTTTCTAGTTTAATTAATTCTAAAAGTGCTAAAAAGATAACTACTATATTAGATCTATTTACTTTATTAATAAATAAGTCATCAAATTCGATTTTATCATTTTCAGAAATTAGACCTAAAATATTATCCATAGCTTGTTCTATCGTAATTTCTTCTCTCTCTATATTTTTCATATCAAAGTTTTCATTTGCTGTTTTGTTTTTCTTAATAACCTTGTCTAATGCTTTTATTAAATCTGATAATTCTAATCCCTCTAAAATGTCATCTTTGCTTTCATAAAAATGCTCTATTTCTTCCTTTGGCTTATAAAAAACTTTACTATGTATTAATTCTTTTTCTTTAAGTTTTTCAGCTGCAATTTTATACTTTTTGTATTCAATTAACCTTCTAACTAATTCTTCCCTTGGGTCAGTTTCTTCAAATTCTAATTGCTCACCTTCATTTTTTTCCTTTGGAAGAAGCATTTTAGACTTAATTTCTAAAAGCGTAGCAGCCATTACTAAAAATTCACTTGTAATGTCTAAATCTAGTTCTTCCATTTTTTCTAGATAATTAATATATTGATCTGCAATATCAGAAATTGGTATGTCATAAATATCCACTTCAGACTTCTCTATTAGATGATACAATAAATCAAACGGTCCTTCAAAAGATTCTAAAACTACTGTATATTTCATATTACTACCCCTATTTATTTTAGTTTTGTGATTAAAAAATCATATTAAGAATATCATTTAAAGTATTAAAACCAATTTGTACTAATGGACCAAGTATTCTTTCTATATTATTTGTTAAAACTAATAATATTAATATTAAATACAAATACTTTTCATATTTATAAAATAAGTATTCTAAATTATTAGGTAATAAGCTTGCAACAATTTTTGATCCATCTAATGGCGGAAATGGAAGTAAGTTAAACACACCTAAAGCTATATTAATAAATATCAGAGGTCTTAACATACTTAAGATAATATTATTTTCTATAATTCCGCTTACAAAAATAATTGCTGAAAATAAAGCTAATATAAAATTAGTTACAGGTCCTGCTAAGGATACTAAAAGAGTACCCATTTTACGTTTTTTAAAGTACCTAGGATTAATAGGTACTGGTTTAGCCCAACCAAAACCTACTATAAATAATAACAAAAAACCTACTATATCAATATGAGAAATTGGGTTTAATGTAAGTCTTCCATTTTCGTAGGCTGTAGGATCACCTAGCTGATATGCCATATACCCATGGGCTAACTCATGCAATGTTATTGCTATTAATATGGCAGGCATAAATAAAAGTTTGTCAAATAATTGAGCTATTATTGTTTCCAATCTATCAAATCCTTCCAATTTTTATAACTATAATATTATATTACAAATTATATCATTTTACAATTTTTAAACATAAAAAAACATGCTATATATATTTTATAATTTTATAATTCAAATTACAAATATAATAAGCATGTTTAATATAATTTTAATTACTTACTAATTTTGAAAACATTTTCTTAATCATCGTAAAGAATGATGCTTTCTCTATATCTTTTGTAACTATTAAATCTACCCTTCCTACTTCTTTTCCTTCTAATTTAATTACTAATTCACCGATCTTTTCGTTCTTACTTAGAGGAGGCATTAAATATTTTGGTAAAATATAATTTTTTTCTATCTTTTTAGGTTTCCCCTTTTTAATAAGTAAATTAAGATCCTTTTTAGCTACAACATCAATATTTTCTATTTTTCCCTTAGATACAGGTAAATTCTTAATTATATCTCCTTTTTTACAGATTGGTAAAGAATCATACGTAGCAAATCCATAATCGAGCAATTTCCTTGATTCTGAAAATCTGTTATTTGAAGTTTTGCAACCTAAAACTACACTTATTAGAGTTAATCTATTTCTTGTGGCTGATGCTGATAAACAAAAACCAGCAGTACTAGTATAACCAGTTTTTATTCCATTTGCTCCCTTATAAAATCTAACTAATTTATTAGTATTAACTAATGTTTGTTCTACATCATTTTCTTTTCCTACCATCATAGTTGTCATCCATATAGTTAACCATTGATGTATTTTAGGGTATTTTAATAATTCTCTAGACATTATACTAATATCATAGGCTGTTGTATAATGATTATCATCAGGTAATCCCGTTGGATTCATAAAATTAGTGTTATCCATACCTAATGCCTTTGCCCTTTCATTCATCATTTTAATAAATAATTCTTCAGAACCCGCTATATGTTCACTTAAGGCAACTGCTGCATCGTTAGCTGATCTTACTGAAATAGCTTTTAATAGATTCTCTACTGTTTTAGTCTCACCTGTCTCAAGATAAACTTGGCTTCCACCCATACTAGATGCATTTTCACTTACCACTACTTTATCATTTAGATTAATTCTATTAGATTCTAAACTTTCCATAGCGAGTAAAAGGACCATAATTTTTGTTATACTAGCAGGCTCTAACTTCTTATGTGGATCTTTTTCATAAATTATTTTTCCAGTTCCAGCATCAACCAAAATCGCTGATTCACTTTTTAAATCAAATAAATTATCTGCGTTTACATAATTATAAGGTATAATAGTTGCCAGAAAACAAACAATCGTAAATATACTTAGAAATTTTTTATATCTTTTCATAATAATCCTCCCTTCTTTTATAATTTTAGGTTAACCAGCAATTCTTTAATTATTCAATTAAAAATAAAAAAGAGATTATCATTATGATAATCTCTCAATACCTGATTTATCTACTACTCCATATATAAGTTTTTTCTTTTTATCTATTTTTTCATCTATGATAATTATATCATTCAACATCTCTTTTACTTTATTTATCTTTGTTAAGTCGTTGCCATGTATATAAACTAAAGTTTCCTTTTTAGTTACTTTTTCCATAACCTTTTTGTTAAGTACAATTCCTGTTGATAAATCTATTTTACTTTCTTTAGTTTCACGTCCAGCTCCTAAAGTTAAAGCACATCTACCAATACCTTCTGCATCTATTTTTCTTATGTATCCATTTTTATTACTTTTATATTCGACTACATAATTAGCTTTAGGTAAAAGAGATGTATCTTTTATATATTTTGTTTCACCATTTTGAGCTTTTACAAATTCACTAAACTTTTCAAGAGCCTTACCATTGTTTATAACATCTAATAGCATTTTACGTCCATGTTTTATATCAGTTGCTTTTTTACCTAATACTAATAACCTTGAACCTAAAGTTAAACATAATTCTAATAAATCCTTTGGTCCATTATTTTTTAATGTATTTATAGCTTCTTTAACCTCAAGTGAATTACCTACTGCCCTTCCTAATGGTTCTTCCATATTCGATAACACAGCAACTGTATCCTTTCCCATGTCAATACCAATATCAACCATTTCTTTCGCTAGTTGAAAAGCATTGTCTACATCTTTCATAAATGCTCCACTACCAACTTTAACATCTAACACAATAGCATCTGAACCAGAGGCTAATTTTTTACTCATTATGCTACTAGCAATTAAAGAAATATTATCTACTGTCGCAGTTACATCTCTTAAGGCATATAATTTTTTATCTGCAGGGGTAATATCTGCAGTTTGTCCAGCAACAGCTAGATTAATCTTATTAACATTATTAATAAATTCTTTTTTAGTTAATTCAATGTTAAAATTCTTTATAGATTCTAATTTATCTAGAGTTCCACCTGTATGTCCAAGTCCTCGCCCTGACATTTTAGCTACAGGCAGTCCGCAAGCTGCTACCATAGGTGCTAATACCAATGTTGTTTTATCGCCTACACCGCCTGTACTGTGTTTATCTACCTTTATTCCATCAATTTGTGATAAATCAATTATATCACCGGAGTTAAGCATAGCCTTTGTTAAATTGATTGTTTCATCTTTGTTCATCTTATTAAAAAATATTGCCATTAATAAAGCTGATGCTTGGTAATCTGGTATTTTACCTTCTGTATATCTATCAATAAAATAATTTATTTCATTTTCTGTTAGTATTTTACCATCTCTTTTTTTCTTAATGATATCGTACATATTCATTAAAGGGTCACCTCATTAATTATTCCCTTTACTAACTTAATAAACTTTGGTCTAGTTTTATTAGCAACCTCTACTACTTGTTCATGACTTATTGATTCAATTTCTTCAGCTATGGCCATGTCAGTTACACATGATATTCCTAAGACCTTTAAGCCTGAATGATTAGCAACTATAACTTCAGGAACTGTTGACATTCCTACAGTGTCTCCACCTACTTTTCTTAACATTTTTAATTCTGCCCTTGATAAATAATTAGGTCCACTAATTGCTGCATATACACCTTTTTCAGTTTTGATTTCTAATTTTTCACTTACATTTTCAGCAAGTTCTATCATTTCTTTATCATAAGCCCTAGACATATCAGGAAATCTAGGCCCTAGTTCTTCAAAATTTGAACCTATTAATGGGTTATCTCCTGTAAAATTGATATGATCTTCTATTATCATTAAAGCACCAGGATATAATTCTTTATTCATTCCTCCACATGCATTTGTTACAAGTATTAATTCAACTCCTAATTTTTTCATAACTCTTACTGGAAATGTAATATCTTCCATAGAGTAGCCTTCATAATAATGAAATCTTCCCTGCATGGCAATAACTTTTTTACCTTCTAATTCACCAATGACAAGCTTACCTTCATGTCCTTCAACTGTAGAAACTGGAAAATTAGGTATGTCTTCATAATTTATACTGGTTGGATTCTTTACTTCATTAGCAAGTGTTCCTAATCCAGAACCTAATATTAAACCTATTTTTGGTTCTATATCTATTTTCTTTTTTATGTAATTACTACTATCATTAATTCTTTCTAATAAATTTTTCACTGTATTACCCCCTATTATATATTAAACAAGATCTTTCTAATTAAGATAATAAATTTATCTTTTACCTTTTCTGTTGTCTCTATTACTTCTTTATGACTTAATGGTTGTTCTAATATACCTGCTGCCATATTAGTGATACATGATATTCCTAACACTTCTATACCAGAATGAACAGCCACTATAACCTCAGGTACAGTTGACATTCCCACTGCATCAGCCCCTAAATAGCTAACCATTTTAATTTCAGCAGGTGTTTCATAAGAAGGTCCTGTTAAAAACATGTAATTACCTTCTTTTATGTCAATATTAAGTTCTTTAGAAACATCATATGCTGTTTTTATTAAATCCTTTGAATAAGCATTTGACATATCTGGAAACCTAGGTCCTAATTCATTATAATTCTCACCTATTAATGGATTGTCAAAACCAAAATTGATATGATCTTTTATAATCATTAAATCTCCTGGCTTAAATGTTTTATTAGCTCCACCGGCTGCATTGGTAACTATTAACTTCTCAATCCCTAGTTCTTTCATAACCCTTATAGGAAATGTTACATCCCTTAATGGATATCCTTCGTAGTAATGAAATCTTCCTTGCATAGCTATTACTTTCTTACCTTCTAATTCTCCAATGACTAATTGTCCTTTATGGCCCTTTACTGTTGATTTAGGGAAATTAGGTATCTCACTATATTTAATTGTTGTTTTATTCTTAATTTCATCTGCTAATATACCTAAACCAGAACCTAATACTAGTCCTATATCAGGTTTTATATTTATTTTCTTTTTTAAATAGTTACTAGATTGCTTAATTTTAGTTATAAAATCCATATAAACTACTCCTTTAATATATTTTTTAAAAAACTTTTACCATTTTTAATTTCTGTTGCATTTAACATGTCAACTACAGTTGCACCTATATCTGAAAAAGTTTCTCTAGTACCAATATTTGTATGTGACTTTATAGCTTTACCATAAAGTAATATAGGAATATACTCCCTAGAATGATCAGTACTCTCTGTAGTAGGATCACAACCATGATCAGCAGTAATTATTAAAACTTCATCTTCTCTTAGGTTTTCCATAATTTCAGGTAGTCTTTTATCAAAATTTTCTAAAGCTTGACCATAACCCTTAGGATTATTTCTATGACCATATTTCATATCAAAATCAACTAAATTTGTAAATATTAAACCATTAAAGCTTTCTTTCATATACTTAATTGTTTTATCTACACCATCCATATTGTTCTCTGTGTGTACACTTTGTGTAATTCCTTGACCACTATATATGTCAACTATTTTACCTACAGCTTTAACTTCATAGTTTTTGTTTTTAATACTATCAAGCATCGTTTCATGTTTTGGTTTTAAAGAATAATCATGACGTCTAGATGTTCTTTTAAAATTACCGGATTCGCCAATAAAGGGTCTGGCTATTACTCTTCCAACGCCATGTTTTCCTTTTAGAATTTCTCTTGCTACTTCGCACATTTCATATAATTTCTTAACTGAAATCACTTCTTCATGGGCAGCTATTTGAAATACGCTATCAGCAGATGTATAAACTATAGGATAGCCGGTTTCCATATGTTTATTACCTAACTCCTCTATAATTTTAGTTCCTGAAGCAGGCTTGTTTCCAAGAATCTTAGTTCCTATCGTCTTTTCAAATTTATCAATAACTTCTTTTGGAAAACCATTAGGATATGTAGGAAAAGGCTTATCCATAAGTATACCTGCAATTTCCCAATGTCCGGTGGTAGTGTCTTTTCCCGCAGATTTTTCTTTGCTTCTACCATAAGCTCCCCATGCTTTATTAGTTTTTTCAATTTTATTTACACCTTCAATATTTCCTATACCAAGCTGTACTAAATTTGGTATTTTTAAATCACCAATTTCCTTTACTATATTATTAAGTGTGTTACTCCCCTCATCTCCATAGTCTTTAGCATCCGGCAATTCTCCTATGCCTACGCTATCTAATACTATTAAAGTAACCCTATTTATTTTCATTTCTGCCTACCTCCTTTTAGTTATATGTATTATACCCTGTATTTTGTGTTTTAATAGAAAAAATAAAACCCATCTCTTAAGACGGATTTTATGCTCTAGGATGTGCTTTTTCATATACTTTCTTAATGCGATTCTTGTTTATATGAGTATAAATTTGTGTGGTTGAGATATCAGAGTGACCAAGCATCTCTTGTACTGATTTTAAATCAGCCCCATTTTGAAGTAAATGAACAGCAAATGAATGTCTTAAAGTATGTGGCGTTATTTTTTTGTTTATATTTACCTTTGTTGTGTAATTTTTAATTATTTTCCAAAAACCTTGTCTTGACAATCTTGTACCATAATAGTTTACAAATAATGCATTTTCATCTTTTTGTTTAACAAACTTTTCTCTATATTCTTTTATATAAAGGGATAAAGTTTTTATAGATACACTTCCTATAGGAATAACCCTTTCATTTGATGTATCTTTAGAACATGATATAAAACCCATTTTAAGATTAATATCACCTATATCTAAAGCTACTAGCTCGGATACTCTAACCCCTGCTGCATATAATAACTCTAACATAGCTCTATCTCTTACACCTTTAGCATCATTAGAATTAGGTTGATCTAATAATATCTCTACCTCTTTTGGTGTAAGTATTTCAGGTAGCTTTTTCTCTTGTTTAGGTGATTTTAAATTTATTGTTGGATCTTTTTTTATCAAATTTTCATTAAGTAGATATTGATAAAAAGATCTAATTGAAGCTAAACTTCTAGATACAGTAGACGTAGCTCTTCCTTTTCTTTTTAAATACATTAAATAAGTAATGATAATTGTTTTATTAGCATTAATTACTTTATTATTATTTTCTGTTAGAAAACTATTGAACTGATTTAAATCTCTTCTATATGATTCTATTGTATTATTTGATAACTCTCTATCTTCTTTTAAATATGTAATAAAACTCTCTATATGATTATGTTGCATTCTATTACTCCTTTTATTACTTATTTTAATAGCTTACTTTCTAACAATTCAACATAAACTACAAAATTCCTTTTTTTTTCTGTTAAATTTACATAAGATATGAAAAAAATAGCTTTTTTATATAGTAAATGAAATTTTCTTTTAAAAAATTATATGAAATAACAAAAGTTGAATTATTACTTGGTGGTTCTTTGATCTTTTTCAATTCTAATAATAAAAAAAATTTTTCGACTAAATAAGGTAATACAAAACCTAATATTACTAAAATAATGAAAATCCTTAAAAATAAAATTAAAAAATCAAATATATTTTTAAATATTCTCACCCCGAGTCTATGCCACATAACCTAAAACTAATTTCATAAATACAGGTGTTATATAAGCTTCTACTAAACTGCCTAAAAGCATCAATATAAACAGTAATATTACACTTAAAGAAAATCTTATGATTTCTGATAGAAAATTAAATTTCAAACTTCTTTTGAATTTATTTTTTATTATCCTAATCGAAAAACTTAGAGACATTACTGAGATAATTACCATACCTGGTATTAAAAATAAATTTTGTGGTAATATTGCTAAAATTGCAAATAAGAAACCTTTAAATCCTAGCTCAACATATAAAAATCCTACAGTAAAACCTATTATAAAACCCCTTAAAACAACAACAATAAACACCAAAGGAATACCTATAATTATTAAACCTAAAAACCATAAAAGACCTACTGTTTTAATATTATTAATTATAGAATGTTTAAGTAAAATCCCTGAATTTATACTCTCTTCATTTAATATCTTAAAAAATGAATCCATAAAAATAATAATTTCTTTTTTTTGAGAAGTGTTTAATACCTTAGTAGTAATTGCACCAGCTGAAATTCCTACTATCAAAAAAATCACTATAATAAAATACAAGAAAATATTTTTATGAAAGTGATTCCTTATTATACTATTAGAATTTTTTTTCATAAAAATCCCCCTTTCATACAAGCCCTTACAAAAATGTATGTATAAAAGAGGAATAATATTACTAATAAAATTTATTTGTTAGTCAGTTGATAAGCTGTTAAAATGCCTACTATTGTTTTGCTATCTTGTATTTCTCCTTTATTAACTTTTTCTACTAATTCTTCTAATTTAACTTTAACAACTTCTATATATTCATCTGTATCTGGATTAGCTTCTCCTACATCCAAATTTTTTGCCATGAATAAATATAGTTTTTCATTACTAAATCCTGGTGAAGTATAAAACTCAAACATGTATTCTAAGTTCTCAGCCGTTATTCCTGTTTCTTCTTTTAATTCTCTTATAGCACAGGACTTAGGCTCTTCACCCACTTCAATTTTTCCTGCTGGTATTTCTAACAATTCTTTGTCAATAGCTTTTCTATATTGTTTTACCAAAGTTACATAACCATCATCAGTTATTGGCACTATAGCTACAGCACCTGAATGTTCTACTATCTCTCGTTTAGAATATTTCTTATCAGGTAATTCAACTGTATCTATTCTTAAATTTAATATCTTTCCTTCATATATTTTATCTGATTTCATTGTTTTCTCAACATAACTCATAAAATTTACCTCCTAAAAGCATATTTAAAAATCTAACTTCATATTATATAAACAAAGCCTGTCTTCTTTATATTATAGTACTAACAAAAAAAATGTAAAGTGATTAAGGAGGTTATATAATGAAAAAAAAGCTAAATAAACTTTCTATCAGCTGTAAAATCAAAGATCTTTGTAGTATATTAGAAGAATTAAATACTGAATATAATACAGTAAAAGAAGCTATAGAAGACATTTCAAATTCTTAACAATGTGACTTGCAACTGCACCTAAACCAATGAAAAATTCTTTTTGCTGTTTGTAACTTTTATTCATAGTATTAACACTTATATTAAAATGGTCCATAGCTTTTTTAATGTCTGAACCATTTTCAAAATAAATATTATGTTTACAATCTATTTTATTTTCTTCTATTAATTTTTTTATTTTATCTAATTTTTTCGTTTCTAGTAGTGGTAATACTACATTTGACTTTGTACAAGTTACTTTTGATAAATTTGTTATTGTATGATGACTAATACCTATGTGTCTTTTTCTTTCATCATTAAATATTATTCTTGGTATAGCATAACTTATGCCCTCTAAATTATTCACAGCATCAATTATATAACCCTGTTCTATTCCACTAAATCCGTACTTAGTTCCTGTACCAACTATACCAGGCCCCATAGAAACAATTGTTACATCACTTTTCAGTATTTCTTTTGAAACTATTAGACCACTATAGATGTTAACGCATTCATAATCCCCTCCAAAAGCATGACCTATAGTTATAGTATTATCAATAATATTTTTTTTCTTTAATTCTTTAACAGTGTTACTAAAATATATAGGTAATGCCCCACCATCTGTCATTATATAATTAATTTTAGCATTTGGTTTTAACCACTTAATCATTGAAGCTAAAGGGGCTAACATACTATGTAAAGTACCAATTGCAAATATATTATTTTCTAAAGATTTAAAATTTTTAATTGTTTTATGATAAGGGCTATTTTGCTCTTCACTAGCTAAACATCTAACTTGAAAAGGTGTATATCGCATTTTTATTATATGTCCTTTTTGTTTAGATTTCTTAGTTTTTTTACTTTTATTACCCATAACAAAATGCAAACCACCTGTACCTAGTGAAAGTTCTAATGCTATACAATTTAAAATAACTATATCATTTTTATTAACATTTCCAGTTATCTTATTATAATTTATTGCTCTTTCTTTAAATCCATCTATTAATACTTCTATTAAAGTAATATTTTCATCACTTTCAATAATTTTATTTACTAATCCTTCTTTAATACTTATCAGAATATCACCCTCTTTATCTTCCTAATGAATCTATAAAATTAAGTACTTTTAGTTTAGATATTACTTTACTAAAAGAATAATACTCAGAGAAAACATGTAGAAAAACTAAAATTATCAATATTATAATTTTGTAATTAATGCTTTGTGTTGTTACACAAAAGATCCCTAGGGTCATTCCTAAAGAGTTAGAACCTACATCCCCTAGCATAACTTTTCCCCTTAAATCCAATGGAAAAACAACTAAAATTATCCCTATTGCTGAAAAAATTAAAAAATTGTATCTTAATTTTAAAGAAGTACACAGTAATAATACACTTATAATAAAAAAAGCTTTTATTGCTCGACCTGGTCTTAAATCTAGTAGATTAATTAAATTAGTAAATAATGATATTATTATTATGTTTATAAGTAAATTATAGATGTTTTCAGAAATTATTATTGAATATATAATAGAACATACTAAACCACTAACCGCCTTTAATCCACCTGTTGTCAATCTACCAACTATCAGTGCTTTTATATGTCCTTTAAACCCTTTAATTACATTATTTCCTATTACATCATCAATAAAACCTACAAATCCCATAATTGTTATACAAAATATATATGCGTAAATATTAATATTATCATTATAAACAATAAATATAACGCCAAAACATATAATGCTTTGTACAAATAAGAAAACTATTCCTATTCCAATAGGAATAATTTTATTTTGATAATTATTAGAAACACATTTATTCTCCTTTAATAACATATATATATATGGAGTTAATAATCTACATAAAATTAAGCCGCTTAAAAAAGATATTATATCAACAGCCTTCATATATTCACCTTCTAAAATTTAACATCAAAAATGTTACTAGTATATCCATAAATTGTTTTCCTCTATGTATAAAACCTTTTAAATTTCTAGTTGTTTCACGATGCTTCATATGTACGTTAACTTCTTTAATTTTGAAATCATTTTTTAAAGCCTGTACAGTCATAGCAACTTCAATACCGAATCTATTAGGTATATAACTTATACATTCTATAACATCTTTTTTATAAACTCTTTGTCCAGATAGGGAGGATTCTATATTTTCTTTTGTATAGAAATAAACTCCTATCTTAGCTAGTTTTTTGACTAATCCAAATCCTCCTTTTTTCTTTGCTTTTGGAAATTTAGCTACTGTAAAGTCAGCCTTACCATTTATCACAGGATCTATAAGTTTAATGATTTCCTTACTTGTTTCTTTTAAATCTCCATCTAATAATACTAAATAATCAAAAGTTCTTTTCTTAAAACCCTCTTTTATTGCGTAGCCTTTCCCATGGTTTTTTTTAAAGGATAAAACGTTAACACCAGTAGATATTGCCTTTAGATAAGTATCATCTGTTGAACCATCGTCAACTACTAAAATTTCATCAATCAATTTAATTTTTTTTAATGCATTAATTGTACTAATAATATTACTTTCCTCGTTATATACTGGTATAATAGTTAAAACTATACTCATAATTATCTCCTAATCCTATGGAAAATCCGGCATTAAACTATCAGATGCTTTTTTTATTCCAAAATTACCTTTTTTTCCATTTAATATTGATATTAATGATATCTTTCCAATAATACTATTGATATTATCCACTGAAGAGATATTAAATTCTTTATACAATGATACATAAGTTTTTTCTGATTCTTCTTTTTCAATACCTATAACTGTAATTAATGATTCACTGCATTTATTGTTAATTCTTTTTAATACTCGTTTAAATTTGTTAAACTCAATTTCTTCATAAGAACATGCTAGTATTATATATTCAACTTTTTTATTATAATCTCCATATGTAGTAATAATTTCTTTATCACTATAATCCATTATTTTTTTATCATTAATTGAAATTATTGAATCTATTACACTTAGTAACATATCTTCATTAGCTTTATTTAAATTGACAGTTGTTATAGATAAATTATTTGTCCCTGCTTTTTTTAAAAAATCATATATATCATTAAAGAGGTAATCATTACTAAATTTCAGTATTGCTATATCTTTACCACTTAATTTATCTTTAACTATATGTGGGAGTAAGTAGTTACTAAATTTTTTATAATTATTATTTTTAGATTTTAGTGAAGATATTTCTTTTTGCAATTTTTCATTTTCTTCATTGAGATAAGTAAATCTTGATTCTAATTGTGAAATTATATCGTGCCTTGTAGAAACAACTATTTCCTGTGCTTCAAACATAAATCCAATAAACATACCTACTCCAAGTGCTATAAAAATTACTATAACTGTAATGGTAAAATATTTTATATTAAAAAACAATTTATCACCCCTTTTAAAAATTTAAAAACAATCTTAACTTCATTTGTAATAATAATAATAGTTCTTTTATAGGATTTGACATTAGACTTAAAATTATAACTGGAATTAAAGGAGCTGTAGCTAATCCTATAAGATATCTAACTTTAATTTTATTACTATAAAGTTTGTTTACACCCTTAGCATCTACTAATTTAAAACCAATTTTTAATCTCACAAGAAAAGTACTCGCCATGCCTTTTCTGCCTTTTTCAAGAAATTCAATCATATTATTATGGCTACCTACTGCTACTATCAAATCAGCATCATTACAATATGCTAATAATAAAGCAATATCTTCACTAGTTCCTTTAGATGGAAAAATCAAAGGATTAAGACCTAACTTTTTTAGTCTATCTAAACCAGGTGCCTTGCCATCAGGATATGCATGAACAATTAATTCCTTTGATTTCTTTAAACATTTATCTGAAACGCTATCCATATCACCTATTACAATATCTGGTTTCAATCCACAATCTAATAAAGCGTCTCCTCCACCATCGACTCCTATTATTACTGGTTTTTCTTCTTTTATATAATGTGTTATAGTTTTTAGATCTTTTTTATAGTCTTTCCCTCTAACTACAACTAATACTGGTTTGTTTTTAATTTTGGTCATAATTTTAGGAGCTTTTATTTCACCTAATATCAGATCTTTTTCTGATTTTGCATAGTTTAGTGTATTTTCTATAAACTTATCTAATTCTTTTTCCATATTTTTATACCCTTCATCTAGTAAATCATAAATAGTATCTTCATGTAATAAATTACATTGAAAAACTTTTTTCTTATTAACATGAATTTTACTATTTTTTATTTCAATATAATCTTTATCAGTAATAAAATCAAAGAAATCTTTATTATTTACTTCATAAATAGGAATATTGCTTTTTATTAAAATATAGGGCCCTTGATTAGGGTATTTGCCACTTACTGTTTCTTTTACATTAATAACACATTTAACTTTTGCTTCTACTAAAGACATAGCTGCAACTTCGTCTAGATCTTTATGAGAAATTAGGGCAATATCTCCTGGCCTTAATTTTTTAACTAATTTTTTTGTGACCGTATCTTTTTTAATATTTCCTTTAATAGTTATCATACTTTACCTCCAAAACTTATCTATAGTTATTATTAGTAACTTATAGTAAATAATACTTAATTTTAATAAATTTGTTTATCAATTATGATAAGCTTCGTTATGATACTGTAAAGATAGTATCTTGTTTATTTTTGTAAAAATTAAGAGAATCTTTACTATTGCCTTGGAAATCAACATTTCCAAATACTTTAAAATATCATTATTGTTTAAGCTCTATATAATTAAACAACAACACCCTTTTTATATAAAACCATCTATTTAAATATATTTTTATTTAAGTGATTATTATATTCAAATATTATTAAATTAAATTAATTTAATTAACTACTTTATTTAAAATTATAGTACTCCTAAAAATTTTTAATTAATCACCTTATAATCTCTACTTCCATTACTATAAAAATAATAGCTATATCAATCTGTATTTATCATCTTCTTAATTTTTTATTTCAATAAATAATTTTTTATTTTATTTTGTAGAGTGAAATGGTGGATTTGATTTAATCTCTTCCACCACCTCCTCATCAAACCGTACGTGAAGTTTTCCCTCATACGGCTTTCCTAAGTTCTTCTTCCATCTGCATTACGAGTTCTGAGCAACATATTTCAAGCCAGTATCATTAAAGAAAGATACTAGGTTATAAAACTCTTTTCTTTTTCGTTCTTGTCTTTTGTTATTAAACCAAAATACTAATCGCATTCTTATATACTTATCAATCTTTGCTAATTTATCAAATGGCGATAAGCCATAGTAATTTCTCCACCCTACAATCTTACGATTTAATGTTTTAATCATTTCCTCAGTAGATACACATAGGGTTTTCCTACTCAGAGTTTTCTTCACCTTATCACTTATCTTCTTTATTGATTTCTTACTAATCCATTGTTTTAGTACATAGTAGATTCTACCATTTATAGTCTTTGCTTTAATCTTTCGATTATGGTATCCAAGAAAATCAAACCCTTCTTTTCCATCCCATAAAAAAATAACCTTAGTTTTGTCCTTATTTAGATTTAATTCTAACTTCTGCATTATCAGCCTTACGGCATTTAGGGCATGTTTAACAGCTTTATAGTTCTTACAAACAACTACAAAGTCATCAGCAAACCTTATTAGTATACCTAGATGTTTGTAATATTTCTCCCAAACTGTATCTAAATAATCTAAATAAATATTTGCAAGCAATGGGGATATTACTCCTCCTTGAGGACTACCTATCTTACTTTCAATAACAGCATCGTCTTTCATAATTCCTGCTTCTAACCACTTCCGTATTAATTTGATTACTCTTCTATCGCTTATATGTCTTTCAACTAACAATAGTAGTTTCGAATGATTTATGTTATCGAAGTATCCTGATATATCTGCATCTAATACCCACATTCCTTTATTATTACAAGCTCTTCTAATTGCATCAAGGGCTTGGTGTTGATTTCTTTTGGGTCTAAATCCGTAGGAACATTCTTTAAAGTTAGCTTCAAAAATAGGTTCTATAACTATCTTTGTTGCTGTTTGAATGATTCTATCCTTTACAGTGGGAATACCCAAAGGTCTTTTCTTTCCATTTTCCTTCGGAATTTCTGTTCTCAATACTGGCGGTGGATTATATTTTCCTTCTGATACTTGCTTTTGTATTGCTTCAAGTACCTTTTCCACACCAATAGTTTCAATATCAACTATAGTTTGTTCATCTACTCCTGCACTACCTTTATTGGCTTTAACTTGACTCCATGCTCTCCAAAGAATGTCTTTCCTATATATTTTGTCATATAAAGCATGGAACCTTCGGCTCTTACTTTTCTTGGCTGATTGGTATAGTTTCCTTTGAAGTTGTCGAACTTTATCTATGATGTTGTTAGTCTTTTTGACATTCACTCACTCTTACCTCCTTAGAAAACTTGAACAAAGTAGGGACTCTTCCCTAAGAATGGTTTCTGCATTCTATCATCGGTAATATGCTCCCCTCCGACTGCCTTCCTACCACTTCCTATTTCACTTTCGCTTATAAGGTCATGCTTTACATCTTAAGATGTGTAGGTTAGGCTCTCTCCAGTTCCATCATTCACTTTCTATACATACCGCTTCCCATACACCGGATACTTCTTCACTTAATGCTCCAAGTTCCAGTTAAGTTTCCTTCGGACTTCGCCCTATGCCTAAAGGCTCGTCAGTATCTCTTCTCTCAATCTTGAGTTTTCTTACAGTGCTGCAGAATTCACTTAACGTTACAGTCTATATATTTGCTAGCATCATAATAGACACATTTTCAAGACGCTTTAACCACAGGCTCTCGCCTATAATTAGTCTCATAGCTACCAAGCTTCTTGGCAATTACTTGGGTTGGACTTTCACCAACTAGCGAATGACAGCTTCGCTGGACACGCAAACATATAAAAAACCCTTATCCGTCTATTAAACCGAATAAGGGCAATTCATCGTAATAAATCAAATATTTTATTGTTTTGAAAAAGTGTTATTATATAGTATTTTACTTTCACTTCTAATGATATTTCAAATACATCAATTATGAAACCATATTCTCAAGTCTTAATTTATCTGCAACCATAGCAATAAATTCACTATTAGTTGGTTTTCCTTTATCAGTATGTACTGTATATCCAAATAAGTTATTTATAGTATCTATTTTACCTCTACTCCAAGCTACTTCTATTGCATGTCTTATAGCTCTTTCAACTCTACTAGGTGTTGTGTTAAATTTCTCAGCTATTGAAGGATATAATTCCTTAGTAACTGCACTTAATAATTCTACATTTTCAACTACCATACCTATCGCTTCCCTAAGATATAAATAACCTTTGATATGGGCAGGAACACCTATTTCGTGAATAATATTAGTAATTCTTGCTTCTAAACTTTTTGCTTTATTACCTTCTCTATTTTTAATTAAACTACTACTAGAATTCATTTTTCTTCTCGGCTGAGATGAAGACATATTCCCTACTAACTGTCTTATTCTTTTCATGAAAACTTCAAAGTCAAAAGGTTTTACAACATAATAGTCTGCACCTAAATTAATAGCTCTCTGAGTTATTTTATCTTGACCTACGGCTGATAATACTATAGTTTTAGGAAATTCTTCTAAATCCATAGTATTTAACTTTTCTAATACTCCTAAACCATCAAGATGAGGCATTATTATATCTAATACCAATACATCTGGATTTTCCTCACAGATTAAATCTAAAGCTTCAAATCCATCCTTTGCTACCCCCACTACTTCTACATCCTCTTGTGTTGATAAATACTCTTGTAAAATATTACAAAAGTCTTTGTTGTCATCAGCTATTAAAACACCAATATTCTTACTCATTTACATTACCCCCCTAAAAATTAAAGAACAATTTCTATATTTTTCTATTCAAATTACTAATTCGACAAAGAAAATTTATTTCCTTCTTTATTTACTAATTTTAATATTTTTTTTAAAATTTTTTTACTTTTTATATTAATAAGCAATTATTTATAAGAATTTAAGGTTTTGTGTTTTATATTGCTCGCTTTATCTAAAAAAAGAGATGCACAAACGCATCTCTTAATTAGCCTCGGCAAATTCACTATTATTTTTTAAAAGTATTCCTGCTTCTCGTAACATCCATTCAATATACAATCCATATCCTTTAGTTGGATCTGAAACGAATACATGAGTAACTGCTCCTATTAATTTACCATCTTGAATGATCGGGCTTCCACTCATACCTTGAACAATGCCACCTGTCTTTTTTAATAACTCTTTATCTGTTACTTTAATTACCATACTCTTTTGATCTGGAGTCTTTTGTAATTCTTTTTTTACTATCTCTATATTATATTTTTCAATTTTATTATCTTCTACTGTTGTAAGAATATAAGCTTTACCTTCTTTTACTTCGTTTTGTAAAGCTATTGGAACTTCTTTATAAAAGCTATTATTAATATCTTTTTTAATCTTACCATAAATACCGAATAAAGTATTTCTCTCGATGTTACCTAAAATATCATCAGTATCGAAGAAAATACCTCTTATTTCACCTGGCAAACCTTTTTTTCCTTGTTCTATAGATGATACTTTAGCTTCCATAATCTCACCATGTTCTACAGTCATTAATTGAGCTGTATCTATATCTGTTATTCCATGTCCTAAAGCACCAAAATAATTAGAATCTTTATCATAAAATGTTAAAGTACCTATACCTGCTGTCTTATCTCTAACCCAAAGTCCTAATCTATAGCAATTATCTTGTTTGCTTTTTATTGGTGTTATAAAAGTTATAAAATTCTTTTTGTTTCTCTGTACTTTGATTTTTATTTTTTTATTCTTTAAATCATTTAGTAATTTTATAACATGATTAGAATCTTTAACTTTAATGTCATTTATCTCTAAAATAGCATCTCCGATTTTTATACCTGCAGATTTAGCAGGGTTATATATTTTACCATCTGCTCCTGTTATTTGAGATAAAGCTACAACTAATACTCCCTTTGTATTTAATTTAACACCAATTGAGTGACCACCAGGAACTAGATAAAGCCTATCTATTATATTTACTTTAATATCTTTTACCGGTATCAAACCAAGTAATTTAAATTCAATCTTTGCTATACCTTTGTCTAAAGTTTCAAAATCATAAGAATTTTTTATTTTAAGTCCTAATGTCCCTCTATCTTCTTCACTTAACTTTAATATATTATCTTTTTTCATGTTTAAAATATCTGCCGTGAATGGAAAGATAACATCTATATTTTTACTTTCTCCTTTTATTATATCAATTTGGGAAGGAAAATGGATAATATTATATATCTGAACTGCGTAAGCTAATACTACAATTACTGCAAGAAAACATATTGTTTTTTTTCTTTTATTTAAATTGTGCAACTAATATCACTCTCCTACTAATTCCTAAAACTTTCACCTCCAAAAATCTTTCTTCTATATAATTAATTTGGCTTTTTTCATGTTTATTTATTCTACATAAATATTTAGTAAATTGTAAAGTAAAATCTTAGTTGCACAAAATTAGTAAAAAAAAAAGATATTATCGCATTAGCAATAATATCTTTTTAACTACTTTTAATTTTTTTTGACAAATCTATCATTTCTTTTGCATGTAATTTTGTTGTTGAAGTCAAATCTACGCCGCCTAATAATCTTGAAAGTTCATTTATTCTTTGTTCATAATTTAAAATTTTTACATCTGTTATAGTTTTACCTTTTTTAATACTTTTATCTATGTGAAAATGATTATCCGCCATAGCTGCAATTTGAGGCAAATGTGTTATACATAATATTTGATGAGTAGAAGATATTTTTGCAATTTTTTCACCAACTATAAGTGCCGTTCTTCCACTGATACCAGTATCTATCTCATCAAAAATAAGACTAGGTATATCATCTACTTCAGCTAAAATTGATTTTAATGCTAACATTATTCTTGACATCTCACCGCCTGATACTATCTTAGTTAAAGATTTTAATGGTTCACCTGGATTTGTGGATATTAAAAATTCAATTTTATCTTTACCATTTTTAGTGTAATATCCATATTCATCAAAATTAATTTTGAAAGTTACATTTTTCATATTTAAACTCTTAAGTTCTTTTATTATGTTTTTTTCTAATTTCTTAGCTACTTTTTTTCTATTTTCTGTTAACTTATCACATAATTCGTTAAGTTCTTTTTTTACAATTTCAATTTCTTTTTTATATTTTTCTAAGTCCTTTTCATTATTTTCTATATTATCTAATTCCTCAGCTATTTCATCTCTATAAATTAATATCTCTTCAATATTAGTTCCATATTTTCTTTTTAATCTATTGATCAAATTAATTCTTTCATCTAAAAAACTTAATTTTTCTGGATTGAATTCTATGTTTTCTGAGTAATTTCTTAAATCTCTAGCAATATCTTGTAATTGATAAACTATAGTTTGAATATTTTCATAATATACATTTAAGGATTCATCATGGTTTGCAATTTTATTTAATAAAACAGTTATGTTATTCAAATTATCTATTATAGAATTCTGATTAAAATCACTGTAGTTTAATTCCCTTGTAATATTATCTAAAACACTTATTATTTCTTCTGTGTTTGAAATAACATTGTATTTTTTAGTTATCTTTTCTTCTTCACCAATTTCTAAATTTGCTTCATTTATTTCTTCTAACTGGAATTTTAATAAATCAATTTTTCTTTCTCTTTCCATATCATTATAGGATAACTTTTTAATATTTTTTTCTAAGTTTATAAATTTTGTATACTTTTCATTGATCCTTTGTTTTAATTTTTTTAACTCTCCATCTCCAAAAGAATCTACAAATTTTATATGATTTTCCCATGATAATAAAGATTGGTGTTCATGTTGACCATGAATATCAATAAGCTTTTTAGTTAATTTTCTTAACATATTTAAAGTAACAGTACGTCCATTAATTCTTGATGTGCTTCTTCCTGAGTTATGTATTTTTCTTGTAAGTAAGATTACTCCATCTGGTTCTCTCTCAATACCGAATTCAACTAAAATCTTGTCAATACCTACTTTATCTTTTAAATCAAATAAAGCTTCTATAACAGCTTTATCACTTCCTGTTCTAACAAATTCCTTTGTTGATCTTCCTCCTAATGCTAAACCTACTGCATCAATAATAATAGATTTTCCTGCCCCTGTTTCTCCTGTTAAAACATTAAAACCCTCTGTAAAATTTAAATTAAGCTCATCGATTATAGCAAAATTCTTAATGTTCAATTCTCGGAGCATTTATTTAACCTCCATTAATCAAGTAGTTTGTAAAATATATCCATTACCTCTTTAACTTTTTCTCTTTTATTTATAGCTACAAAAATTGTATCATCACCTGCAATTGTACCCACTATTTCTTCTAAATTTAATGAGTCTATTGCCGAAGCCGATATTTGCGCTGCACCTGGTAATGTACTAATAACTAATATATGTCCTGCTTCACTCATAGATATTATCGAATTCTTAAAAATATTGACTAATCTATCAGTTATACCATCTGGATTTTGTCCCATTGCAGCATATTTATACTTACCACTTTTAGCTAAAACTTTTACAAGTCTTAATTCTTTGATATCCCTTGACACAGTAGCTTGTGTTACATCTATTCCGTTATCCTTTAATAATTTAGCTAATTCTTCCTGAGTTTCTACTTCATGTTCTTCTATTAAATCTAATATCTTTCCTTGTCTTGCATATTTTTTCATATATTAAACCCCCTTAGCATCTACAATTCATCATGTGAAGCATTGACTATATTATCTATTAGTATTTTTTCATCTATATTTTCATTTCTTTTCTTTTTTAGATGCGCTAAATACTCGATATTCCCCTCTGCCCCTTTTACAGGAGAATATGATAAGTCTTGTATATATAATCCTAAGGATTTACCTAGATTATATATCTTTGTTAATACTTCTCTATGAACATTACTATCCCTTACAACACCCTTTTTCCCTACTTGTTCTCTACCAGCTTCAAATTGTGGCTTAATCAATGCTATTATATCTACATTATCTTTAGTTAGTTTTTTAGCTACAGGTAAAACAAGTTCTAATGAAATAAAGGATACATCAATAGATGCAAAGTCTGCTAATTCTCCAATATCCTCAGGCTTTACATATCTAATATTAGTTCTTTCCATTGTAACAACTCTATCATCATTTCTTATTTTCCAAGCTAATTGTCCATATCCTACATCTATTGCATATACTTTTTTCGCACCATTTTGTAACATACAATCTGTAAACCCACCAGTAGAAGCACCTATATCTAATGAAACTTTTCCCTTTACATCAATAGGAAACTCTTTTAGTGCTTTTTCTAGCTTAAGTCCTCCTCTACTTACATAAGGAATAGGATTACCCTTAAGTATTATATTTGCATCTTTAGCTACCTTTGTTCCAGGTTTATCTATTCTCATATTATCATTAAACACTAAACCAGCCATAACACATCTTTTTGCTTTTTCTCTGCTCTCAATTAATCCTTTTTTTACTAGTAAGACATCTATGCGTTCTTTCTTACTCATCTAATCGCTCCCATTTATTTTTTTCTTAATCTCTTTAATTATGCTAGCTTCATCCATACCACATCTTTTAAATAATTCTTCTACATCCCCATGTTCAACAAAGTTATCTGGTAAACCAATATTAAGAACTTGACCATTGTAATTATTATTAATAAGATAATTATTAACCATGCTACCAAAGCCACCTAGTTTAGAATTATCTTCTAATGTTACAATAATCTTATGATCTTTCATTAAAGTATCTAGAATGTCATTATCTAATGGTTTTACAAATCTAGCATTAACAAGTGTTATATTTTGGCCTTTTTCTTTAAAACTTTTGTATACATTAACCCCTTTTTCAACCATCTTACCTATTGCTAATATTGCAATATCTTTACCTTCTTTTAAAATTTCTCCCTTTCCTAACTCTATATCATTTAATTTATCTTCTTTATAATTATAGCAATACCCTCTAGGATATCTAACTGCTACAGGTCCATTATATTCAACTGCAAATTCTATCATTTTATTTAACTCTTCTCCATCCTTAGGAGCCATTATAGTCATATTTGGTAAATGACTTAAATATGAAAAATCAAAAACTCCATGGTGAGTTTCACCATCATTACCTACTAAACCTGCTCTGTCTATAGCTAAAGTAACTGGAAGGTTTTGAATACATACATCATGGAGTACCTGATCGTAACCTCTTTGTAAAAACGTTGAATATACTGCATAAACTGGTTTTATACCTTGAGAAGCCATCCCAGCTGCAAGGGTCACTCCGTGTTGTTCAGCGATACCTACGTCAAAAAATCTATTTGGAAATTCCTCTTTAAATTTACTTAATCCAGTTCCCGCAGGCATAGCTGCAGTTATAGCTACTATTTTTTCATCTTTTTTTGCATATTCAACTATACTTTCTCCTAAAACATTTGAATATTTCGTTTTATTAGATTTTTTAAGTGGCTTTCCCGTTTCTATATCAAATGGTGAAGATGAGTGATACTTCCCAGGGTTATCCTCTGCAGGTTTATAACCTTTACCCTTTTTAGTCACTGTATGTACTATTACTGGGCCTTTAACTTTTTTAGCGCGATTTAATACACTTAATAGTTCATTTATATTATGTCCATCAACTGGACCTAAATACTTAAAACCTAATTCCTCAAAGAAAACACCAGGAACTAAAAAGTATTTAACACTGTCTTTAGCTCTTTCGGCAGTTTTATAAACTTTATTTCCTATAGCTGGAATTCTATTTAATAAGCTTTCTACATCACCTTTCATTCTAGAATAAGTTGGTGCTGTTCTTATCCTGTCTAGATATTGACTCATTCCACCAACATTTTTCGATATAGACATCTCATTATCGTTTAATATTACTATTAAATTAGTTCCTAAATCTCCTGCATGATTTAAAGCTTCAAAGGCCATTCCAGCAGTCATTGCTCCATCTCCGATTATTGAAACAACATGATTATTTTCTTTCTTTACATCTCTAGCTAAAGCCATACCTATTCCAGCTGATATTGACGTGGAACTATGTCCTGTTTCAAAAGCATCATGTTTACTTTCATCCCTTTTTGGGAATCCACTTAATCCATCAATTTGTCTTAAGGATTGGAATTTATCTTTTCTTCCTGTTATTATTTTATGAATATATGATTGATGTCCAACATCCCATATTATTTTATCTTTAGGACTATTAAAACTTCTGTGAAGCGCTAATGTAAGTTCTACTACCCCTAAATTAGATGCTAAATGTCCTCCTGTTGTTGATACATTTTCTATTACAAAATCTCTTAATTCTTTTGCTAAAGAATTCATTTCATTACTATTTAGTTTTTTTAAGTCTTCTAAATTATTAATAGTAGACAATATTTGACTCAAAATAGTCACTCTCTTTCTTTATCTTTTTTTTTGACCTTTTTTTTAAGATCTGGTAAAATATTTATTTGCAATTTTTCATCTAATACTTTTAATATCTTAGATGTATAATACAAAATTTCTTCATTTTTCTTAAGGGCTATTTCTTTACCAAAGGCCTTTCCTCCAACTGTTAAACTGGCAATAAAAGCACTCATTATTACACTTATAATAGTTACTTTTTTAAATCCGTAAGTATTTACTACCTTTAATACTATAATAGTTCCTGCACCACCACTTATTATACCACAAATATCTCCAACTACATCATTACAAAAATTTGATACAGGTCCTGCATTTCTCACTAATTTTACCGCATATCTTCCTTCTGCTATCTTATTAGCAGCCATAGAATGAAAAGGTTTTTCATCAGCTGATGCTACCGCTATTCCTATTGTATCAAAAGTAACACCAAGAAGTACAATAAAAATTAATATTATAAACGCAAATGTCGAATTGAAATTTCTAAGTAAATTTTCTGATATTAAACTAAATAATATTGCAAGTACAAAAGTCCATAAAGAAATCACGGTTATCCATTTTATATTATATCTTTTATTAAGACTTTTATTTGTTTTTTCTACCTTTTTTTTAGGCAATACATATACCTCCAGAAATTGTTTTTTTACATTAAAATAAAGCTGATAGCTAGTGCTATCAGCACACTAAAATGGCAATATATTAGGTAAATTTTACGGCTTAAGGTCTAGCAGGGTTTCCCAGAAAAGAACTGCCTGTCGCCATAACAGCGGTTTCCCTTTACTCTTTTCTCTACCTCTTTGGTAGGGCTAGATTACCACTTAGCCCGCACTGTAATCCCTAATAAATTTCATCTCTTCATGAACAGTCTAGGAGATTTCCCCAACAGTCATGCTAAGTCCTAGCCTCTTTTGCAAAATTGGTTTCAACAGCAAAACCTCTCCTTTTATGGGCCCATAAAATTAAAAGTCACAACCATTATCCACCAACCTCACTCAAGGCAGGCTACTCTGTCTGTAGCTTTCACCACATAACAGGTTATTCCCGTTTGTTTTAAAAACGAGTCTCCACGGAGGTAGGGTCAACGCCCACATGCCATTGTGGATCGCCCCATCCTCCTTACTCCCAGAAATGACCCCCAACTGGGCGTCGGCAGCCACAACCAGGAACTTCATTGATGTGCCCTTTGACGGATTTTTAGCCCCGCCTTCAGAATTAGCTGTACTGACTAGAATACTGCGCCATTCTAAGTAAACTCAATTATAACATATACAATTTGTAAATACAAATTTAATTATTTTTTGTAAAATTTTATTAATAATCTCTAAGAACTAAGTATTCGGCTAAGTCTTTAAAAAACAATTTATTATCTCCTTTAAATATATCTAAAGAATTAATTGCCTTTTTACAAAGTTTTTCAGTTTTTCTTTCAGATTCTTCAAGTCCATATAGACTAACAAATGTTGCCTTTTTATTTGACTGATCACTTCCTATATCTTTTCCTAACTTTTCCTTGTTACCTATAATATCTAAAATATCATCTCTTATTTGAAAACTTAATCCAATAGCTTTTCCATATTCCTTTAATCTTTTAAGCTCTTCTTTATTTGCATCTCCAATAAGCCCACCTGCAATTATTGATGCTTCAATCAATGCTGATGTTTTATGTTTATGAATAAAATCTAGGGTTTTTTCATTAAAACTATTGCTCTCAGACATTATATCTACAACTTGTCCTCCTATCATGCCATATACTCCAGATGCCTTTGCAATAACAGTAAATGCTTTTATATACTTTTTAGAATCTTCAATATTCTCTGTAATGTGATTTATCATAGTTTCATATGCACAATTTAATAATCCATCTCCTGCTAAAATTGCAATGCTTTCACCATAAACCTTATGATTAGTAGGTTTTCCTCTTCTATAATCATCATCATCCATAGCAGGTAAATCATCATGGATTAAAGAATATGTATGTATCATTTCTAATGCAAGGGCAAAGGGCATTGCATCTTTAATATTTCCACCTACTAGCTCACAGCTTTTTAATACTAAAATTGGTCTTAATCTTTTACCTCCAGCAAAGGCGCTATATCTCATTGATTCAATTACATTCTTTTGTTCTCCTTCTACTTTAGGTAAGGTTTTGTCTAATTCCTTTTCTACTAACTCTTTAAGTCTAGTTAATTCATTATTTAAATTCATTGTTTCCTCCTATTCACTTTCTTTAAATTGAACTTCTTCTACCTTATTTTCGTTTTCTAATATTAATTTTACTTTTCCTTCTGCATTCTCAAGAGTATTGTTACAATGCTTATAAAGTTCTATTCCCTTTTTAAAATATTTTAAAGAATCATCTAATGACAAGTTTCCTTCTTCTAATTTCTTAACAACAGATTCTAAATCCTCTATAGCTTTTTCAAAAGGTATATCTTTTAACTTATTATCCATAAATTAACTCCCTTCTTCCTTGCTAATTCCTAAAACTTTTGCTTTTATTTTACCATCTTTCATTAAAAGATTAAATTTTTCCTCTTTTTCTATCTCATCAACAGATTTTATTACATTTTCGTTATCATCAATAGGGATAGAATACCCCCTTGATAACACCTTTAAAGGACTTAAAGAATGTAACTTTGCACCTAAGTTTTCTAAATTAGATTTATCTTCAGTAAGGATATTTTCCATTCTATTTAATAAATCCTTTAAGTTATAATCATTTCTTTGTTTATACTCATCTATAATATCTAATGGTTTTACAAATAATTTACTTCTTTTAATGTGTTCTAAACTACTTTTTTTCTCTTTAATTATATTTTTCATAGAAAAAGTTAACCTTTTATTAAATTCATTAAGTTTTGTATCTAATATATCAAATCTTGGAACTGCTAATTCTCCCGCAGCAGATGGGGTAGGAGCTCTTAAATCAGATACAAAATCAGCTATAGTAAAGTCAGTTTCATGTCCAACAGCTGATATTATTGGAGTTTTTAAATTAAAAATAGTATTTGCTACATCTTCTTCATTAAAAGCCCATAATTCTTCTAAAGATCCTCCTCCCCTACCTGTTATAATAAGTTCAATATCCTCTCTTTGATCAAAATATTTCAATCCCTCACATATTTCAATGTGCGACTTTAAACCCTGTACTAAAACTGGATAAATTACTATTTCAGTACAGGGCATTCTTCTTTTTATGACAGTAATAATATCTCTAACTGCAGCTCCAGTTGAAGATGTTACAACTCCAATCTTTTTTGGTATGTAGGGTATTTGTTTTTTGAATTTATCATCAAAATAGCCCTTTTGTTTTAACTTCTTTTTTAGTTTTTCAAATGCTATATATAAATCTCCAGTACCTTTTAAGTTTAATTCCTTTACATATAATTGATAACTACCATCTCTTTCATATATTGATATATAACCTTTAGCTACAATATTCATTCCATCTTCTAATTTCAAATTAAGCTTTTTATTATCACTATTAAACATTACACACCTTAATCTACTCTTATCATCTTTTAATGTGAAATACATATGCCCGCTATAGGTATGGTGTTTGAAGTTTGATATTTCACCTTCTACTTTAATATTGTATAATAATGGATCTGTAGATAAAATTCTTTTAATATATCTATTAACTTCGCTAACCTTAATTGCTTTTAACGACATTTTGATAATACGCCTCCAATGTATTTTCTAACAGCATAGCAATTGTCATCGGTCCAACTCCTCCAGGAACAGGTGTTATAAAACCAGCCTTATCCTTTAAAGCTTCATATTCTACATCCCCTACTAATTTACCATTAATCTTATTTGTTCCTGCATCTATAATAATTGCATTATCTTTTATCATATCCCCTTTAATCAGTTCTGCTTTTCCGCAGGCTGCTATAATAATATCAGCTTTTAGAGTATGCTCTTTTAGATTTCTAGTTTTTGAATGACATATCTCTACTGTTGCATTTTCATTAAGTAAAAGCATAGCACTAGGTTTTCCAACTATATTACTTCTTCCTACTACTACAACATTCTTTCCTTCAATTTTTATATCATATTCCTTTATTAATCTAACTATCCCCTTTGGTGTGCAAGGAATAAAACCCTTCTCACCTAAAAAAAGTTTGCCTGTGTTCACAGCATGAAATCCATCTATATCCTTTTTAGGAGAAATTTTAGAATTAACCAAATTTTCATCCATATGTTTAGGAAGGGGTAATTGAACTAAAATTCCATCTATCTCTTCGTTTTCATTTAAACTATCTATATGTTTTATCAATTCCTTTTGACTTATATTTTTATCTAGTTTATAAGTTTTAGAATTAATCCCTGCTTTTTGACATGCTTTTTCCTTCATATTTACATAAACCTCCGATGCTTTATCCTCTCCTACTAATATTACAGCAAGTCCAGGAGCACGTTTATATTTTTTTTTAGCTATTTTTACTTCTTCTTTTATATTATTCTTTATTTTTTTCGATAAACCTTTTCCATCTAATATTTTCATTTGTATACCTACCTTTCATGGTTATTTAAATAACTTAAGTAAGCAAGTCCTATCGCATTATCTGTACAAAATTCTTTCTTAGGGAAATAAACATTTCCCCCTTGTATATGTTTTTTTAAATTTTCTCTTAAATAACTATTAGCAGCAACTCCTCCTACAATCATCACATCTTCAATATCATATTTTTTTATTGAGTATTTAATGATATTTGCCAATGATAAAGTGATTAAGTGAAAGACACTTCTAGATATATCCTTATGACTATAATCCTTTGATTCTAGTAATCTTAAAAAATAAGTCTCTGCTCCTGAAAAATTTATCCATTCTTTTTTAGTACTTACAGGTATTTTTTTCATTATATTTCCCATTTTAGAAATTTCATCTAGCTTTTTCCCACATGGAAATAAAGCTCCTATTTTTACTCCTATTCTATCTATAAGTTGACCTGCACTTATATCCTTTGTTCCTCCTATTATTTCAATATTATAGCCACTATTTTTCTTTGTTATTAATAATAATTCTGTTGTTCCACCAGAAATATGTATAAGTAGAATTCTACTTCCCTTTATATTACTATCAAAGTATCCAGAAGCTATATGTCCATCCTGATGGCTATATTCTAAAAAAGGTATCTTTCTAGAATTTGAGAATACTCTTCCTATACTTTCAGAAACTTTAAATACCGGCATATAAGAGTTTTCTATGTTTCTTGGTTTAGTACTTACCGCTACAGATTTTATAAGTGATAAATCTATTTTTTTAGATAATTCATCAAAAAGTAAAGGAAAGTTTTTTATATGTTGAAAGACTGCTTCTTGTTGTCTTAATCCTCTTTTTCCTTTTTTTACTTTTAAAACTTTTCTATAATCGCATACTAATTTCTTATTATCATCAACAACGGCTACTGAAGTAGTATATGCACTACTATCTAATCCTAAAAAAAAATTAGTCATTTTTGTTTAGCTCTCTTACTAAACTCCCTAAAAGACCATTGATAAATTTTCTAGACTCATCAGAACTATATTTTTTACTTACCTCTATGGCTTCATTAATAGATACTTGAATAGGGATATCTTCTCTATAAAATATTTCACATATTGCAAGTCTTAATATTGAAAGATCCACTTTAGCTATCCTTTTTATTTTCCAACCCGATGCATATTCCTCAATCTTTGAATCAATTAAACTTAAATTTTCAATAACCTTTTGAGAAATATCTACAATATACTCACTCTCATCTTCAGATATCTCATTATTCTCTAGGAAAGATTCTATTCTTCCCTTTGTATAATCATCATTTATTTCCATCTCAAATAATAACTTCATAGTTGCTTCTCTTTCAATTTTTCTTCCCATATCTTATATCCTCCTTAGTTTGTTAACATCTATTTGAATTTACCCGGGGGTAATATTCTATCTAATAATTCAGTAACATCTTCTTTTTTATCTATAATATTCCCAAAATAACATCCAATACTAATAAAAATTATTATAAACAAGGTTTTTAATATACCTATAATTAAAATAAAGATAGCTATTAAAAAACCAATTAACCCTCCAATGATTTTACCTTCATTTCTCTGAAATAATATTTTTAACTCATTAAAGTTCTCCTTTAACAAAACTAACACCTCTTTATTTTAAAGCCGTAGTTTTTCTTTTTATATCATCAATTATGACTTTAACTTCATAAACGTTAATTCCAGTATAAGTTTCTATATGTTTTTTTATTCTTTCTTGAATTTCACAACCAATTGAAGGAATATCTATATTATAATCGACTACACCATTTATCTTTAAGGTTATTCCTTTATCTTGTATTTTCACAGAAGACTTTGTCTCATTTATTTCTTTAAATTCTTCAATAACTTTTTTACTTAATCCTTCTATCGTTTTAATTGATATATCTAATTCCCCTAATTCTGTATTAGTTATTATATAATTTCTTTTATTAGTAGTTATTCCAGAAATTAAAAATCTTATACTCACTATTAATAGAGCTACTCCGATAATAGAAATAAAATAATTATTTTTTACTACTTTTAAATATATATTAAGTTTTCTTATAGAAAGAAAGTTGATATCAAACGGCATTAAAATTAATATTATAGAAAATAGCGAAAGTATAAATGTATAAATTGTTAATACTAACCTATCTATAATTTTCATGCTAATCCCCCTAATATATAGTAACCCTCTGAATCATCAGAGGGTCTCAATTATTTTACTCTTTGTTGTTGTGAAATATCTTCTTCACTTTCTTCTTCTTCTTCCTTTTCAATATTCACTCCTTGAATATGTATATTAACCTCTACCACGTTTAAGCCTGTCATAGTTTCAACAGCGTTTTTTACACTTTCTTGAATTTTCCATGCTACTTCTGGTATCTTTGCTCCATAATCTACAATTATATATAGATCTATAGCAGCTTCTTTTTCTCCAACTTCTACTTTTACTCCTTTTGATAGGCTTTTTCTGCCTAGCATTTCAGAAATACCACCGGCTAAACCTCCACTCATACCGGCCACTCCTTCTATTTCTGTAGCAGCTAATCCAGCTATTATACCTACTACTTCATCTGCTATTTTTATTTGTCCATGCTCTAAATTCTCTTTATCTGTTAAGTCTGTCATTGTCACACCTCCGAATAGATTCAGATTTAACTATTCATACACAAATATTATATCAAATCAACATCTAGTTTACAAACATTACTAAAACTTTTCCATGATTTTTATATTCGAGGCATTAAGTTTTGTTTCCTCTTTAACTATGTCTAGTATTTTCATTACATCTTGTTTAGTTAGCTTATCGACTGATACAACTACCCTAACTTTATCCTCTCTTAAAAATACCAAGGCATCCTCAAATCCTTTTGATTTTAATAACCCCTCTATATAAAGTTCTTTTTCTGATAAATTACCTATACTTATAATTTCTTGCTGTGCTTGTGTTCTTATCTTTTCTGCTGTTTTATCATTTTTTATAATTTTATTTAATCTTTCAATTAAAGTAGCTCTTAATTTATCCCTTGATAATCTATATTCTATAAAATAATTTGATTTTTTCCTGTTTTCCTCTTTACTTATTGTTTCTTCTATATCATCATTCGTTTCATTCTTTATATCTGAAACTTGATTTTCTCTACTATCTACAACTTTTATTTCACTTTCAACACTTTCATTAGCTGTTTCAATAGCATCTTCATCACCATTATATGTATCTACTAAGTCCTCTTCATATTTCTGATATTCAGTAGAGGCCTGTTTCATTGATTGTTTGTTTAACTGATGGTTAATATACCCAATAACCACTAGTAATATAACAAGAGATATTAAGTAAAGTGTTCTTTTTTTAATAATCATATATATCCCCCTTTTTTAATTTTTTGAATAAATTTCTACCCTATTTCCAGGTATACCTAATACTGTCTTCACAGCCGAATAAAGCCTTTCTTTTACTTTTATATTCTCTGCTCCCTCAGCAATAACAATTACTCCTCTTACTTCTGGATTTACTTCTTTAATAATAACTAATGACTCACTTTCATTACTAACAACAACTTGTTTACTAGATTCCTCCCTTGTAACTTTTCTAGTTCCCCCCTGTGCATCCTCTTCATTGCTTATCTCTTCACTTTTAGTGGTGTTTAATGCTGGAATTCTTTCAGCTGTATCCTTGAAAGTTACCATTACTTTTACCTGCCCCACTCCCTTCATTTGACTTAAAATATTTTCTAATTTTCCTTCTACTTTATTAGCATAATCATTAATTAGACTATCCTGTTTTACTATATTATTTTCTTCATTATTTAAATTCTCATTTTCATTATTTTCAGTTTCAAATGAACTACTAAAAATTAAAAGAACTATTCCTATAATCAAAACTGTGAACATATTAAGTAAAAATTTTTTTGAGTTTTCCTTACTAAACATTTCCTTTATCTTTTCAAGCACGTATCTTACCCCCTTAATCTTATTGGTTTATGTAAATTAAAATATTATTTGAATCTATATTTAAATTATCAGATAATATATTTAAAATTTTTTTATCATTAGTTAATTTGTAATTTTTATTATTAAAAGTCTCGCTAATATTAACTTCAACATCCTCTATTTTAATATTAGATCTATTTTTTTCCCTGTGCTTATTTAAAGTTAATTTTAGTTTCATTAGTTTTCCAAAATCCTTTTCATTTTCATTTAAGTTTATTGTAATATTAATATTTTCAACCTTATATTTAGATTCACTTTCTACTAAACTTATAATGTTTTTCTTAACCTTTTCTTTATAAGTTTTTATAATTTGATCTTTTTGAAGTTCTTTAAAACTTTCCTTTACTACAGAGTTTTCTTCATTATAACTATTTACATTTGCAAAAACTTCTTTTTCTATATCTATGTTATTACTAATCAAATTTATGAATGGATTTATTAAAACAATAATTAAAATAAGTCCGATTATTACGTTTATATATCCCTTTAAAGAACCCTTTGGTATTATTATTTCTAAAATCGTAATAAAGATAGCGATTATAGCTATATTTATAGACCAATCCTTTAAAAAATTTATCATTTAAACACCTACCTTAGCATTACAGTTGAATTCCCAGCTGCTACAATAATTGTTATTGCTATAAAAAACATCAATCCCACTGATAACACAGTTGCTAAAACTAAAATTAAAGATTTACTAACTTCATTTAGGCATGCAATAATTTTTCCATGGGATATAGGTTCAATAACTGCCGCTGTTATTTTATATACAAATATTAAAGAAATAAGTTTTATAGCAGGCATTATACTTATTAAAAACAATGTTACAACACCTATTACACCAATACCATTTTTTAATAACATAGAACATCCTACAACAGTATCCATTGCATCTGAAAGAAATTTACCTACTATAGGAATAAAATTATCAACTGCAAATTTTGCTGTTCTAATAGTAACACCGTCTACTTTAGATGCAGTTACCCCCTGGATAGAGATAATCCCCATAAAAACAGTTAAGGAAATTCCAATTATTACTACAGCTATCTCTCTTAATAAACTAGCTACTTTATTTATTTGTACTCTATCTGATATTTTACTTATTATACCAATCAAAATCGAAAAAAATATTAATGGTATAATAATATCTTTCATTATAGTACTTATAGCACTTATAGCACCTAAAATTATAGGTTGAAATAACGCAGCTGATGTTATACCTCCCATGGCTACTAATAGGGTTATCAAAATAGGTAATAAAGCTTGCATAAACAAAACCATATCTTTAATTGCATCTTTCCCTATCTCCATTCCCATTAAGAAACTTTTTATAACTATAGATACTAATATTATGTAAGCAACAAAATGTGCCATTTTCCCTACAGTATCTTCTTCAAAAGCATTCTGTAAATTTATTAAAATTGCAGAAATAATCGATAATATTAAAAGTTTTTTTAGTAAATTTAGATTATTAATAACCTCATCAAAAATAGTCTTTAATATACCAGTTATTATTTCTTTACCATCGAAAACTCTCTTACCTTTAACTAAAGAAGATAAAGTATCTTTAAGTCTCATTTTAGGTAAATGTTTATTTTCACTATTAATATCTTTTATTATTCTTTCTAGTTCATCAATTTGAAGGTTATCTATCTGATCTTTAATAACTGTTTGACTATTAACTGTATCTCCATCTTCCATACCAAATGCAAAGGTAGGTAAAAATAGAAGTATCATCAAAATCAAAAGTAATTTATTTGCCATTTTAGTCACCCTTAAGGCATTATTTTTATTATTAAATCTAATAAAGCAATAAGTATTGGAATAGAAAGAACTAATATTAATATCTTTCCTGCAAGTTCAATTTTAGCTGCTATGGCCCCTTCTCCTGCATCTTTTGATATTTGAGCACCAAATTCAGCTATATATGCAATACCTATAACCTTTAATATTGTAGAAAAATATATAAAATCTATATCCACTCTTTCAGCTAAATTATTTAATACTTGTACAACATAGGTTAATTTTGTTATTACAAATAAAAAAATTATTATACCAGTTACCACACTTACTTGTAACGCAAATTCTGGTTTTTCTTGTCTTAATATAACTGATAAAACTGTAGCAATTAGCCCTATACCTACTATCTGTAATATCTCCATGTTATCCCTTCTTAATATAGATGAAATATAGTTTTAACACTTTCAAATAACTGACTTATCATATTAATTACCATCATTAACACTATTACTATCCCCGCTAAACTTGTCATAGTCGCCTGTTCTTCTCTATCAGCCTTTTTTAAAACTTGATTTAATACTGCAACTAAAATGCCTATTCCGGCTATTTTAAATATCATATCTACATTCATTAACCCTCACCTCGTATTAAAATAATATAATCACCAGAGCTAATCCCAAAAGAATGCCTAATTTCTTATATAAGGCTTCATTTTTTTTCATCCTCTCAAAAGCATCCCTTTGTTGAATTTTAAGTTGTTCTATAATTACTTTTATATGCTTTTGTTGATCTGTTTTGTCTGATGTTCCTAAAATACTACCTAAAGAAACTAATATTTCTATATCATCTTTAGTTAAGGATAATTTAACTTTATTTTTATTAATTATATACTTAAAACTTTCTAATACATTTTTATCATCGTTTTCTAATAGATATCTTCTTATATCCCTAAATATATAAGAAATATTTTTACCTCCCTTTTTATAGACATTCTCAAAGGCTTCTGGTAAGGGATTTGAAAGGTATAAAATTTCACTTTCTAATAACCTAATACAGTTAATTAATCCCTTTATATTTTTTAGTCTTAAAGAATACTTACTTCCAAAATTATTTCCTATTAAGGTACTAGATATTATTATCATTAAACTTCCCATAATTTTTAATATAAACATCATTTCTCCCCTTTAATAATGATTTAAAGGTTTTACCATCTACAATATCTTTTATAGTTCCTACCCCTTTAGAATTATCTAAAATAACAATCCTTTCAAATATTTTTTCTTCCATGATTTGTTTTAAATTAGGTTTATTTTTTATATCATTAATGTTTTCTCCATGAACTGTTGATATTATTTTAACACCTGCCTTTAATGCCTCATGAATAGCTTTTATATCTTTTATGCCTCCTAATTCATCAGTTGCTATTATATTAGGTGACATTGATCTTATTAAAATAACTATACCATCATACTTTTGACAGGCATCTAAAATATCTGTTCTTAACCCGATATCATTTTGTGCTATTCCCTTGTAACTACTTGCTATTTCTGATCTTTCATCAACAACCCCTACTTTAACTCCCTTAAATTCTAATTCCTCTATACCATTAGAAAAATTTCTTATAAGATCTCTTAAAAGTGTAGTCTTTCCACATTGGGGAGGTGAGACTATTAAAGTGTGATATATATTATTATTTTTTATAAGATAGGGTAGTATCTTTTTTGATACATCTAATTTTTCCCTTGCTATCCTTATATTTAAAGATGATATTTCCTTAATAGTTTCTATTCCATTTTTACCATATACAATTCTTCCTGCTATTCCTATCCTATGACCACCCTTTACTGTAATAAATCCATTTCTTATTTCATCCTCAACTGCATATATAGAATAATTACATAACTTTTGATATGTATTAATAATACTTTCTTTGTTTACAAAGAAAGTATTATTATAATTAGTTTTTAATTTTCCTTTTTGATCTAAAAAATAATCTTTTCCATTCATATAAATCATAAGGGGTTTATTTAGTCTAAGTCTAATCTCTTCAATAACTTTTTTATGTTCTACTGATATATTTTTTAATATATTTTCTAGATCAGAATCTAAAAAACATAATATATTATTAAATATATTTTCCATTTTTACTTGGTCATCTATATTTTCTTTTTTATATACTTTTTTTATAGTACTATCAAACTTTCTAAAATTCTTTGTCTTAAGTTTTTCCATAACTTTACCTCCTTTATATATACTATTAAGTCTTGTCCAATAATATGCTATAAAATTTAAATATAAATAAAAAAACAGCATCCTAGATTTTCTAGAATACTGATCTTTATTTTCAATATTTTTCAACTCCCATACTTTCTAACCCTGATTTCATTACCATTTTTCTAATAGTAGGATTATACATTCCTGGAGATTTTAAATTTTTTAATAATATATTAAATTTAAGTTTTCTCATCTTTCTTTTATACCTGTTCATAAAACCATCTAATCCATGTTCTAAGCTTTCTGATAAATATAAAGCACTTTTTAATGCATAACTAAATCCTTCAGCCGAACTAGGACTTATTGCTCCAGCTGCTTCCCCTATAAAAGCAATATTTCCTTTACCAGTAAATAATTGTCTTATACTTTTTGGCCTATAAATAAAAGCTCCTTCCCTTTTTATTTTATTATCTAAATTAAATCCCTTATTTTTCAATTTGTTTTTTAAATTATTAAATTTCTTATTAGGAGAATTTTCTATATCAAGGGCAGCTCCTAGTAAAATGTAATCACCCTTAGGTATTATCCATGAATAAAAATCACTTGTTTCTTCATCGAAAATAGCAGTAAAGTATGGTAAGGACTCTTTTATTTTAAACCATTCCTGTATTGATATATATTTATCGGGTAATAGATTATCTTTAAAGGTAGACTTTCTTATTTTTGAATTGCCTCCATCTGCTCCTATTAATATTTTAGCTTTTTCTGTATATTTTTTTCTTTCTTTAGTATATGTAATATCAAAATAATCTCCATTTCTTTTAAAGGATTTATATATAGAATTAAACCTTTTATCCACATTATCTGGAATTAGGGATACTAACCATCTATCAAACTTTTCTCTATCCATATTGAAATAAAATCTCTGATAATATCTTTCTAAATTATTAGTTAAATCCATAGTCCTTACTGTGAAAAGCTGGGGATCAACCAATATCTTTTTTGGTAATCCTAAACCTAGTCTAGCTATTATTTGTTGAGCATCAGGAGCTAATAATCCACCACAACATTTAACTATAGATTTATTAAAATTTTCATTACTTAAATCCCTTTTATCTATTAGTAAGACTTTATATTTTTTTGCCACTAGCCTTGCTAACATCGCTCCAGCTGGACCAGCACCTACTATAGCAATATCATACAATGAAAACACCTCTTTTACATTTTAATATAAAATATAGTTTAAATTTTATCATATTTTTTTATATAATCTAAATATATTCTTTTAATACTATGTAGTAATTATATTAATATTAAATAATCAAAAAAATTTAAGGTTAGTATCCTAGGATACTAACCTTTTATCTTTATTATTCTAAATTTTCATCATCTTCTACTTCATATTCTCCATATATATCTTCTTCTACCTCTGTTAAGTCTTCATCAATAAAATCTAAATACTCACCTATTTCATTTTGTTCTTCGTATATATCCTCTAAAGCATCAGCAAAATCATCTAAAACATCCACAATATGAAGAAGTAGTTTCCCTTCTTTAGAATCTTCTTCAATGTTTAAACCTTCTGCCATTCCTTTTAAATAAGAAATTTTTTCATATAAATAATCCATTGTAGTTCCTCCTTATCATTTTTAGATTATTATTGCCTAAACTCTAGACAAATACTCTCCAGTTCTTGTATCTATTTTAATTTTATCATCAATGTTAACAAATAAAGGTACTTGAACTTCTGCTCCAGTTTCAACTGTTGCTGGCTTAGTAGCACCTGTTGCAGTATCACCCTTTACTCCTGGCTCTGTATGTGTTATCACAAGTTCGACAAAATTTGGTGCCTCCACTTCAAATGGCTTTCCTTCATAAAACTTCATTGTAGCATTATCATTTTCTTTAATAAATTTAATAGCATCTTTTACTTGCTCATGATTTAAAGGAAGTTGCTCATAAGTATCAGGATCCATAAAGTAATAAAGTTGTCCGTCATTATATAAGTATTGCATCTCCTTAGTCTCTATATGAGCTTTTTTAAATTTATCCTTTGGATTAAATGCATCTTCTTTGATAGAACCAGTTTTTAAATTCTTATACTTAGTTCTTACAAAAGCTGCTCCTTTTCCTGGCTTTACATGTTGAAAATCAACAACTTGATATATTTCACCATCCATCTCAAAAGTTAATCCATTTCTAAAATCTCCTGCTGTAATCATATTAATATACCTCCTAATTAATTATTTATCTCTAATAGTTCTTTAGTAGATTCTGATAATACATTTACTCCATCCTTTGTTACAACTGCTAGATCTTCAATTCTAACTCCTCCAAAACTAGGTATATATATACCCGGTTCATCAGTTATAACCATTCCAGCTTCCATTTCTACTTTTGCTGAGTTATGCTCTGCTAGTCTAGGTAATTCATGAATTTCAAGCCCAACTCCATGACCTAATCCATGTCCAAAGTATTCACCATAACCTTCATTTTTAATAACATCTCTAGCTATTTTATCAAGATCAAAACCAGTTATTCCTGGTTTTACATTTTCTAATACTTTAGTTTGAGCCTTTAATACTGTATTGTAAATTTTCCTTTGCTTATCACTAGCTTTACCCATTACGAAGGTTCTAGTCATATCAGAACAATATCCTTTATATTTACATCCCATATCTATAGTAACAAAGTCACCTTCTTCAATTACTTTATCTGAAGCAACTCCATGGGGCATAGATGATCTTTTCCCTGAAGCAACTATAAAATTAAAGGACGGTCCTTCTGCTCCTAGTTTTTTCATGAAATGTTCTAATTCTATAGATATTGTTTTTTCCTTCATACCTGGCTTTATATAAGAAATTATATGTTCAAAGGCTTTATCAGTTATTAATGCAGCTTCTTTTATTAACTTAACTTCTTCTTCATCTTTAATCATTCTAATCTTTGTTAATAAACTATTTAAAGTCTTAATATTAATATCAGTTAATTTTTCTTTTAATTCATTTACAAATCCATATGTAACAAAATCCTCTTCAATACCTAAGTTTTCTATTTCTAGTTCATTTAGAAGATTAAATATTGTATAGTCTTTAGTTAACTTTTTAACCTCAAATTCACTACATTGCTCATTAGCTTGTTGTACATATCTAAAATCTGTAGCAAATATATTTCTTTTTTTAGTAATTAAAACATAGCCTGTTGTCCCCGTAAACTTACTTAAATATCTTCTGTTTTCAGGTTTAAATATCAAACATGAGTCTATATTTTTATTACTTAATTTCTCTTTTAATTTAGATATCCTTTTATTCATTATATCCCCCCATTAAATTTTTAAAAGCATCTAATGCTATTAAATAACTTACATGTCCAAGACCTGATATCTGTCCAGTACAAACAGGTGCTATAACAGAATTATGTCTAAATTTTTCTCTAGAATATATATTAGATAAATGAACTTCTATTATTGGCATAGTTAAAATCTTTATTGCATCCCTTATAGCTATACTATAGTGGGTATAAGCCCCAGGATTAATAATAATTCCTTGATACTTATCTATTGCAGAATGTAACTTTGTTATTATTTCACCTTCTGAATTAGACTGATAAATATCTACATTGAAATTATTTTCTTTTGCTTTATGTAGAATCTTCTCATTAATTTCTTCTAGAGTTAGACTATCATAATGATTATGCTCCCTTTTACCTAACATATTTAAATTTGGTCCATGTATTACTAATAACTTATTCATAAATTATTGTCCTCTCTATGACATCCTATTATATATTATCATAATTTTTTCACTTTGAATAGCTAAAAATACCTATCTCCTTCTTTTATAAGCCTTAACTATTTCATTTACTATTTGTCCATGATTTTTACCATCAACTTTAATTATATAATCAGCACTATTAAAATATCTTTTTTTTCTATTATCTAAAATACTTCTTAATTCCATTTTCCAATTTTCCTTTTCAAGTAGAGGTCTTTTCTTATATGAGTTTTCTAAATTCCTTGTTATATGCTTTACTGAACCTTGTAATAATATTACGATACCTTCTCTTTTTAATTCCCTTATATTAGAAGGGTCTAATACTACCCCTCCTCCAGTGGATATTACTACATTTTTTCTTTTAGAAACCTCTTTAACTGCCTTTTTTTCTAATTTTCTAAAATATGATTCTCCATATCTTTGGAATATTTTATTAATTTTTGTATTACAATTATATTCTATAAAAAAATCAGTATCTATAAAACCCTTTCTAAGTTTTTTAGCTACTCTTCTTCCATTTGTCGTTTTTCCAACTCCCATAAACCCTATAATTACCAGGTTTGATTTCATAATATCACCAACTTAAATTATTCTCATTAACTATTATACTTTTTATTGGCTAATCATTCAAATATTTCATCTTTCAATAAAATTCTACCAGAAGCAGGTACTATTGTTATTTGAAAATACCTATTTTGTTTTTCATCAAAAATATTAATAGATCCAGACACCACTGGTGCCCCTCTATAAGTAAAATTAATGTATTTTTTTCTATAATTACTTATAATCTTAATATCTTTAGGTAGATCTACTCTCTTTATTGTTTTAATGCCTTTTCTAATCTCATAAAAGTTATCATCTATATAAATTTTATAATCTTTTCCTTCTGTCATCTTTTTTACCCTTACATGTCTAATATCACTACATAATTGAACTGCGTATAATTTTATTCCATAGGAAAATTTCATATTAGGTATTGTTAAAGTTATAATAATTCCTAATATTGCAACTATACATATTAATTCAATAATTGTAAATCCACTATTATTCATATTTATCTCCTATTTCTAAAGTATATTGTTTTAGAAATTTCTCTATATTCTTTACCCTTATTTAATTTAAGTATTATTTTTATACCCTTAGCATTCTTATAACTAACTTCCTTAGGCATAGGACAAACTATTATATCTGTAATATAACAAGCTACTTCAGTTGTTCTATCAAAAAGTTTATTATTAGTTTTTAACTCAAACTTATAATTAGTTTCATAATCATTATAAGTATTTATTCCGCTAAAAATTATTTTTCTTATATTTACAGGATTAGTTCTATTTATATGATTAAGTGTGTAGTTATATTTATCAGTAATATCTGTAATTTCAGTTAAAGTCATTAATCTTTCAGTCATATAATTAATAGCGAATTCTCCCTGTTCTTTAATTTCAATTCTATTATAGATTATATTAAAGTAATTGATATTATTTATTAAAAAAGAAAACAAAAGACCTATTATAATCATCAGTAAATTAATAGTTAAGATTAATTCTATCAAAGATAAACCTTTATTTTTCTTCATAAAACCACCCTTAATTAGTAATATGCCAATTTTTCCTTAGTACTAATTTATAAGACTCTGGTGGATACCTTGGTATTTTTACTATTAATTTTTCACTTATCTTAGTAAATGTAGAGTTTTCTAAAAATGAATCAATATCTATAATAATATCCCCTGAATAGTTTTTATAAATATTTATATCTATCTTTAAATTTTCATCTATTAAACTACTATAATTACTAATATTTGATTTTATTTTATTTTCTAAGTTTTTAGAGATATAATTTTCATAACTATTTTTAAATAAATATCCTTTATCAGTTAATTCATCTTCTAAAGTTTCAATTGAGTTAAAAGAATGTTTTAATGCCTTATTAACTACATCCTCTGTTGTAACATATGATATATCTAAAGCTGAATCTACTATATAAAATTTCTTTTGATACTCATTTATATTTTCTTGATTTTTATAATTAAATAAGCACATAGAATAAACAACAGTTCCAATCAAAGTAACAAAACCTATTACAATAATCAGAATTAATAAAGTTGACCCTTTATTTTTCATGAATTCTCCTAATCAATTATTTTTATACTTTCTATTTCATGAACTAATATATTATCTTTCTTAATTTTAACAACTATTTGATATAAATTATTTAAATTAATAACATCTTTTGGTATTTCTTTAATATTAACTTCTACTTTAAATTCATCAACCATTATAGAAAAATCTTCTTTATTATCTGATAATCTTTCTTTTTCAATTATATCTATGGCTAGATTATTAGCTTCCATTTTTTCATCTGAATCTTTACTTAAAGTTATAAAATAACTTATGAAGGCAAATAATGACACAAAATAAAGACTAAAGATAGTTATAGTTAAAATTATTTCTATTAATGTAACCCCTTTATTATTTTTTATATATTTCATTAAATCCTCCATAAAAAAAGTGATGAATAGATTATAGCCTATTCACCACTTTTTATTTCATTATTCTAAACTTTTTATTTTAATATATTTAATATTTTCATTTCCTGCTGAATCTTTAGCTACTATCTTTGTATTAAAAACCCCATCTGGTAATCCCTTTATTGTAATTTCTTTATAAGTCAATTTATCTTTAATATAATTTTTAACCCTTCCTGATTTTTTTACTAAGTTACCATTTAAATCAATCATTATATTAAAATCAACATATTTTGATTTATCATCATTAGTAGCTATATCAAACTTCACTACACCATTTGTGGCTATAAAAGAATTATATTTAGTTACTACATCTAATGCAGGAGAACTTTCATCTATAATATAATTTATTAGTTTCGATGTGCTTTCTACCCCATACTCATTTTTAGTCTTTAAAAATACCTTTGAATTAGTCTTATCTAGTACAATATTAAGATTAGTAGTATTTCCATTAATCCTTCTCCAACTGGACCATTCTTTACCGTTTACTGAATAGGAAACCTTCTTTGAATTTATCGTATTAATTTTAATCCTAATATTTTTATCATTCACTATATAAGGATCTGTCTTAGTCCCATTTCCACTTCCCTTAGTTAAATTATATATATTATCTATTTTTGGATCATTGCTTATAGGACTATATACTATACTTGTCTTTCCATAGCCTATCCGTCCTTTAGAATCAGTCACTTTAACATAAATATTTCTTTTTCCTGCTACAGTACCTATATTAAACTTAGGATAGTAAGGCTGATATTCACTACTAATACCAAATTTCCAGATATCTTTTTTATTATTATAACCCTTCCAATTTTCTTTATCTATAGAAAATTGTACTTTAAGATCTTTTTTATTTACTTCTTCATCTACATTTAAACCTAAAATCACAGTGTTTTCCTTAGTTAAATCTTGTCCATAATTAACTGAAAGTTCAATAGGTATATTCTCTTTTTCAGTTGCTGATACTGTTTTCATTAATAATAAAACCATAAACAAAATTATAAAAACGTTTCTAAAATTTTTCATAGGATACACTCCCTATTATCTATTTAAATTATAAAAAAGATAAACTATCTCAGCCCTTGTAATATTTTTTTTCATCGAATCTTTACTAGCAGGTCTATATCCTTTATCCTTTATAATTTTACTTTCAATTTGTTTCCATTTAAAATTTCTTTTTCCAGGAAGTCTTTGAATAATCCATTCTATCTCTTGATACGATATAGCTACATTAGGCCTAAAGGTATTATCAGTATATCCATTTATATAACCATTACTTACAGCCTTATTAATAGAATCTCTATAGGGACCAAATACCATATGATCCTTAAATTTATGTTGATTATAACTCCATGGATATCTTAAGTTATATATTCTATCTAGTATTGTTACAAATTCTCCTCTAGATACATTTTTTTCAGGTCTAAAGGTTTTATCTTTATATCCTGATATATAATTTCTTCTTACAAATATATTAATTTCTTCCTCTGCCCAATGATTTTTTATATCCTTTAACTCTAAATAATTATCATCTAAAAATACAGCATAAGTTCCCCCTGTATAATAATGATTATCTATCATGGTATATATGTATCCATCCTCAAATTTACTAGATAAATATAGCCACTTATTATCTTTAAGTTTATATATACCTGCATTTTTATTCCCTTCATATTTAAATTTAAGTTTCATAGGTTTTCTTAAACTTATTGAATCGTATGAATTATTAATTTTAACATCATACATTCTACTAGCTGCATTTAATTCATTTTTATATGGAAAATTCCCTTTAACAATTCCTATATAAGCTTCTTTATAAAAGGTAGCTTCATCTATATCTAAAGTTACATTTTCATCAAAACTTTCTACTTTACCACCATCCATAGATATCTTTTCAAACTCCATATTACCCTTAGCGTTTTTTAAATTCTCATCCCTAAATGTTTCTATATAGCTTTCTTTAAATCCATCCTTATAACCTACTAAAAATCCATTTCTATATTCTTTTTCTTCCCTTAATAGCCCATATTTTTCCTTAAGCATAGAGTCTGTAGGTATGCTTTCATCCCAGGAATTTTCATTCCCCCTTAAATAAGAAATCTTTGCAAATAATTCTCCTTCATCTCTACCGATAGTTTGTCCATTTTTTATAGCTTCTTTTTTTAAAACTTTATTTGTTTCTAATATAGTATCTCTGAATGAATCTTTATAACTTTCCTTAAAGGCTTCTTTAAACCCATATAAAAAACCTTCACTATATTCATCATCAGTATCATATAATGAATATTCTTTTTTTATATCATAATCTGATTTAATAGCTTCTTCCCAATCACTTCTATCATTTGAATACTGATCCTTTTTTCCAGCCATTTCACCCATTATATTACCAAAGTAATTACCATTTTTAATTCCATCTTCATAGGATTTTTTTATATCCTTAAGATTCCATTTTCTATATGTTTCTTCATATCCTTTTTCAAATCCATCTTTAAAACCATCTTCAAAATCCCTTTCATAACTTCTATCTTCTTCATCTAGATTATAGTCATCCTCTATATCATCATTATCAGGGCAAGCATCTCTCCAGTCATTATCATTTCCTTCTAAAAAGTCTTCATATCCATAAATTTTTCCTTCTAATTCACCCATAGTATATCCTGAATCATATCCATCATCTTCTCCTAATAAAGTTTCATTTTCATCTTCTCCAAAGACTGGATAGGATATTAAAAATATAATTATAAAAATTAATACCTTTTTCAATATTATCACCTCCATAAAATGATTAAGGTTTATACTTTATTACACTTCCACCATTAGTTGTTTTTCCTTTTACTTTTGGACTATTTAAAAGTAAAACCCTTGTTTTTATATCATAATCCTGATTTTCTTTACTTGAAGTTATTTTTATTTCTAATGTATTTTTATTTTTTTTACTAACTATAAAACTGTCACAATACCTTTTTATTATATCCCTAGGACTATCTTCATTTTTTATTAAATGCTTTAAAGAATCCCCTTCTATATATATATAATTATATCCATCTTCTATATCATCTTCAGATAAACTATCTAATATAAAAATATCTTCTTTAACATATCTTATATTTCTTGCTATTACATTACTTGCTAAACTTAAATTACTTTGTATTTCTTCTTGGCTTGTCCCTTTATTAAAAGTTTTATACCCAAAATTTAATAATGAAAATGCAGTCACTATAACTATTCCTATTAAAGCTAAAACAACTAAAAGTTCTATCAAAGTTACGCCTTTGTTATTCATTGACTACTCCCCTTAGGTATAGCTGTTGTTAAAGAAACTTTTCTATCTTTATAATAAGTAACCTTAACAGTAAGTCTATATACTTTAATTTCCTTTTCGTTAATTTCCTTTGTATCACTAGATAATGTATAGTTTGTATTATCATAATTATCTATTACTGAATCTAAATAGCTTTCAACTCCATTTTCATCGAGACTAAATTTATTTTTATCTGATAACATATCATTCATTACAAGTCTTGTTTTAGCCACTGCTTTACTCTTTTTTCCTGAGGCTATTATATTAATAAATCCATCTGAAAATATACTTAGAAAAGTTAAAGATATAATACCTATTATTGCTATGGAAACTATAATTTCTATTAATGTTATACCTTTATTGTTTTCCATTTTAACACCTCAATTTATTAATCACTTCCCCAGTCACCTAATTCAAAGCTTTTATCACCTTCAACTTCTAATTCCATATCTAAATCATTAGGAAATTTTTTATGATAAATTTGAGAATTGTTGACAGGTGAATTATCTTCTTTATAAATAAGATTTTTAGTAATAATAGCACCTTGAATACTTATATTAGGATGGTTAATATCGACAGTAGCTTCAGGTCCATAAATAAATCCATTAAATCCATCCTTTTTACCACTATCTATATTTTTAAAACTCATTGAAGCGTTTTTATCAACAATGAATACCATTTCAGGTATATTAAAATCATTTTCAAATTCTCCACTTTCTGTTATATAAAATACAACATTTCCATCTCCCATTATCTCTATATCACCATTTTTAATTGATAAATTATTTACAACGATTTTTATTGTTTCCTGATTTGTTGTATCAATCTTTAAATTACCTTTCTTTATTTCTATTTTATTAAAACCCTTGCTGTTATATATTGTATATTCATCCTTATTTTTTAAATATATTTCTTCAAATCCTTCATAATTTGGTATTTTAGGTGAAGTATACTTAAAATTAAATTCTGTTTGATCTTTATCATTTTGTTGTTTACTATAAATATTTCCTGAAGAATATATATTTCCATAAACATCAACTTTATTTCTATCTATATCTTCATTTACAGCGATTGCAAGATCGTCTTCAAATAAATCTGATAAATTCTTATTTTTTTTAATAGTTAAAGAAAGTTTAATCGTTTCAGTTACATTATCTACTTTTCCAGTAGATACAATTGTATTTTCTCCATTAATATATACTTCGTAGCTTCCTTTATCTATAGTACCTTCTATTGGGGCATTGTTTTTAATATAATCTATATTTCCTGATTCTAAAATATAATCAGATACAATTAAAGCCCCTGCCCTTGCTATATAAAAGGCTTTTGTATCTTTTTCTAGAAATGATACTTGTTTTACATCAGAATAAACTACATTTAAAAGTGCGAAACTTAAAATTGAAAGAACAGCCATGACCATAATAACTAATACTAAAGTTGATCCCCTTTTATTTTTAAAAAACATGGCCTGTCCTCCTTAATCTCTAACATTTTTAGGTATTATTAGAACTTGTCCAACTTTTAAAGAATTTGATTTTAAGTCATTATATCTTATAATTTTCTTAGTCATATCATAACTAAAAAACTTATCATTAATAGTCTTTAATGTATCCTTAGGTTGAACTTGATAATGAATAAAATCTTCAGTTTCTTTTATTATCGAATCATTTATTTTTTCACTACCATAATATGCTTCTAAATCGTCTATTAAGAAAGTATTATTTGCAGTATTAGAAATCTTAATATCTTTAACTATTAAAGGATATCTATCCTCATCTTGAGTCGGTATATATTCTAACTGTTTCCATCCTAACCAATCTATTTCATTAGCTAATAAAATATTATTTTTACCTTCTTCATCTTCTATAGTTATACTTAATTTAGACTTTGACTTTTCAAAGGCATATACCCACATTTTTATCTTTTCAGCTGGTTTATTTATATTTATATTATCCATTAATATTTTAACACTTTTATCTTCATCTCTATCAAATACTAAATCAGTCTTAAGAGAATATTTACCCTTTTTAGATAGTGGATACTTACTTAACCAAACCTCTCCGTTCCTATCTGAATCATACTCAAAATCCTTATCTTCAAAGTTTTCTAATATTACCCTATCAGGACCTAAACTTATTTGAATATCATACTCCTTTGATATTGTAATATCATTAAAATCAAAGGGGTTAACATTTCCATTTTCATTACTCCAAGTAACTAATTTTTCCTTATTTAATATATCAATACAATTAAAATCTAATGAAATATTTCCATTTACATTATCTTTGTCTTTATTAATAGATAAATCGTTTACCATAATCATTTTATGGTAACTTTCTATGTTTAGTAATAAATTTTTCAAAGAGTTATATTTACCACTGTAAGGTAAATTTACTGTTACTACTTTTATATTATTTTCATCTATCTTCTCTTCCTTACTTTCAGAAAAGTTTATAGATTGAATATTAAGGTCTGTTTTATTTAAAATTTCACTTATTATAAATATTATTTCGTCTTGATGTAGATCACTGAAATATTTATTATTATAACCTTCAAATTCTAAACTTAATTTATCATATTCTTTATTTACTGAACTTATGGAGTTATTAAGTTCATTCATATCTGGTATTTTCTCATTATATGCCTTTACTGAAGTTTTAAGTTCATCAATTTTTTCTAACTGAGGAAGAATTAAAACTTTAAAATACCCAGCTAAAACTATAATCACTATAAGTATTGAAACTAATATTCTTTCCCTCTTAGTTAGAGTCATTTTCTTTCACACCTTTTATATTAAAAGTTATATTAAAATTAAAATTATTGCTTTCTTTATTTATAGATGCTACATATACATTTTCAAAAGTTTTATCATTTCTTAAATTATATTGAAAGGCACCTATTGAGTTTTGATTATCAGCTATTCCTTGAATTGTAATAGAATCTTTATTAATATTTAATGCTTTAAAATTAATGTTTTTGGGAGTTAACATGGTAATTTTATTTAATAAAGTATCATTTATTACATTAAGATTTGAAAGCTTCTCATCTATTATTTTTAAATCCTTTAAATGATTTTTCAAATCCTTAATCTCCTTTTTTCTAGTTTCTAAAGTATTAATTTTATTTTGTAATTTAGGAGAGTTTAATTCAGTCTTTAAAACAGTAATTTCTTTACTCATACTTTTAAGCCTAATAGTATTTATAATTGGAAATAAAATAATTAATCCTACTATAATACCTAAAGTAGTATATAAAGCTATTTCTTTATAATCTTTATTATTTTTTCGTACATAAGGTTCAAAAAAATTAAGATCTTTCATCCTATTCCTCCTATTTTCTTATAACAGCACCTAATGAATTTATATACGAAGCTATATTTAAGTCTTTATCTTTTTTTTCTACTCTAGATATATCATCTAAAATAAAGGTATTAATATTAAATGATTCCTTAAAATAAATATCTATTCCATTTAAATTTGAAGCTCCTCCATATATATATATTGCATCAATATTATTCTCTCTTTTCCTACTTGTGTAATATTTTAATACCCTTTCTATTTCGCTAACCCAAATATCTAAAGCTGATCTGATCATATTTATGCTATTCTGCTCTTCAAAATCATCACTATCATCATTAATATTTTTAATATTAAGTTTCATCTTTTCAGCCTTTTTTATAGGAAGACCTAAATAATCACAAATATTTTTATCCATATCCTTAGATCCAAGTTCTATTAACCTATCAAACATATATTTACCATTACTAATTATAGTAACATGTATATTACTATAACCTAAATCAACAAAGGCTACTGTTTTTTCAGTAGTTATATCTTCTGGGCTGTTATTTAATAACTTAATCAAGGAATTAGTATTTATATCTAATGCTATAGGCTTAAGTCTTAATTTTTTTATTAAATCTAGATAGTCCTCAACTATTGTCTTTAATAAAGCTATTACTATTACTTTAGCCTTTCTTTCCTTTTTTTCTAATATTTTATACTGTAAAACATAATCTTCAATATCTATAGGAATATATTCTTTAAGCTCATACTTAACAATTGAATTCATTTCCTCTTTATTTTTAGTAAAGGGTATTTCTAACTCTCTAGAAATTATTGATTTACTTTGTATTGTTATAACTGTCTTTTGTGCTTTTATTTTTTCTTTTCTTAAAGTCTCTTTTAAAGCCTCTCTTAATGAATCAAGACTTATTATTCTACCATTTTTTATACTTCCCTCTGGGGTCTCAGTTATAATAGCTTTCTCTATATTAATATTTTGATTTTTTTCTCTACACTCAACTAACTTTATATTCTTTGTTCCTATATCCATAGATAATATGTTTTTATTAAGCATTTATATTTCACCCCAATCTTTTTAAGTAATATTTGAAATTGATACCGATTAATTCAGTATCAATTTCAAATATAACCCAACTAAATCTTTTCCATATAAAACTACTATAATTGTTGCTATCGATATAAAGGGTCCAAAGGGTATAAAATCCTTCCTTGACTTTATCTTAGTAACTAAAAGTAAAATAGATATAAAAGCTCCTATAATAAAGGATAAAAAAGTAACTAAAAGTATAGACTTATAACCTAAATAAAAACCTATCATACCCATTAATTTTATATCTCCTCCACCCATTGCCCCTTTTGTTACGATAGCTATAAGTAAAAATATACCTCCACCTATCAATAGGCCTATAGTCCCATTTATAAAACTAGTCCTTACGTTATATAATAGATGTAAAGATATACCAACAATAAAACCAAATATAATAATTTTATTAGGTATTATTTGATACTTATAATCAATTACAGATACTACAATTAAAATCATTGATAATACTACATATTTAACAAATAAAATACTTAAACCATAATTAAGATATATAAGTATACTTATAATAGCAGTAAGTAATTCTATTATTGGATACTGTGGAGATATTCTCTCCCCACAGTATCTACATTTTCCCTTAGTACTTAAGTAACTTATTACTGGTAATAAATCTATAAACTTTAATTTAGTATCACACTTAGGACAGTGTGATGGTGGATGTGCTATGGATTCCTTTCTTGGTATGCGATGGATGCATACGTTAAGGAAGGAACCTAAAAGTAATGACATTACAAAAATCAAGCTAATCAAAAGCAACATCCTTTAATTTGTAGGATAAACTTTTTTATCACTACCATCTGCACCAGTGTTTATTTCACCGCTACCATCATCATTAATATAAACTGATATTGTCCCGTCATCATCAACTTCTATTTCAAAAGCTTTACCTGTAGTATCAGTAGATTGAGGGGTGGGTTTACCATCTAAATAACCGTTATCTACTAAATCAGTTTCTATATTCACTGATTTAGGTGAGCTATCTGTAGGTAGGGAAATATTACCTTCAGCAATAGCTAATTCTGTAGCTTTTGCTAAACTTTTAGCAGTTGCAAAATCAGCAGTTTCCTTTGCTCCACTTTGGAAGTTTCCAAATCTTGGTACAGCTACTGCTGCTAATATTCCTAATACCGCAATAACTACAACTAATTCAATTAATGTAAAACCTTTGTTGTTTTTCAAACTCTTACTAAATAATTTTATCATTTTTATTCCTCCTTAAAATTTTTGTACAAAGTAATTTAATTCTATCCCTTTTTTCACCCCCTTAAACATAAAAATTAAAAATAGTTATATAGTATTTACCATATCAAACATAGGAAGTGCGATTGATAATACTATAAATCCTACTATTATAGCCATTATTACTATCATTATTGGTTCTATCATAGTAGTTAGTTTTTTAGTTGATGTTTCTAATTCTTCATCATAATAATCAGCTGCTTTATCTAAAATAGTATCTAAAGCTCCGGATTCTTCACCTATTTTTATCATTGATATAAGCATAGGTGGAAAGATTTTTATATCTTTAATAGGAGTTGAAAGATCAGAACCTTGTCTCATTTTATCCATTGTATCGGATATACCTTCCTTTACTACTTTGTTTCCAACCACCCTTGATACTATATCTAAAGCATCCATTAAAGGTATTCCACTGGTTATCATTATTGCTAAGGTTCTTGAAAATCTTGTGGTCATCATATCCCTTATTAAAGTTTTATATATAGGTATTTTAAATTTAATCTTATCTATATTTTTCTTTCCAACTTCACTTTTTTTATATCTTCTAAATAATAAAAACAAACCAGATAATATAATTATGAAAAGATACCAATAATTTTTTAATAAACTACTTATTGTTAAAAGTATCCTAGTTGGTAATGGTAAAACAACACCACTTCCAGTAAACATATCTACAAATGTAGGAAGAACTGCAGTTAATAAAAATATTACTACAAAGATAGTAACAATACTTAAAATAGCTGGATAAACCATGGCACCTTTAACTTTATTTCTAATTTTATTTTCCCTTTCATAATAATCAGCCATTTTTGCCATTATATTATCTAAATTACCACTCATCTCTCCTACTTCAATCATATTTACTAAAAGATCTGGAAAAACATCACCATATTTTTTCATTGCATCTGTTAAAGTTTCACCCTTTTGTACATCATCACTAACATTTCCTATTGTTTCTTTCATTTTTTTATTTTCAGTTTGAGATTCTAAAACCTCTAAACTTGTATTTACTGTTACCCCTGCATTTAACATGGCATAAATTTGTCTACAGAAAAGTGAAATATCTTTCATCTTAACTTTATTAAAAATATCTAATACATCTTTATTTTTTTTATCATTTTCCTTAATTTCTAGGGGATAGGAATTTTCAGCTCTTAACATAGATATTACTTCTTGTTTGTCATCAGCTTGATATTCCCCCTCAATTTTATCCCCAT
>VENA01000002.1 GCA_009711785.1 Bacillota bacterium | reverse complement strand
CAAAACAATGGGCTATTTTGCTTATTTTTATGCAAAAAAATCAAATCTGTTGATAAAGATATTACTCCTATTTTACTTATCCACAATAAACTTTTCATCTACTTTCAAAAAAATGGGGAAACTCTAATCAGTATTATTTTCTTTACTAAATCCTTTAATATAATTAAACCAAACTCTAGATATATATAATACCTAAAATGAAAACTATATTAAATAAAAAGTATATATAACCAATATTATTCTCTCTTGCAAATACTTCTCTTATCCCAAGTAACAACACATTTATAAAAGCTGCTATACTCCATATAAACCAAAAATAACTTTCTATTTTTGCCCCATCGAATATTTTAGTAAATGTTATAGAAATTATCATTATTATTGGTAATATTATTAGTCCTTTTCTATAAATATAAGATTCTTCATTGTTAAATAAAAACATTCAAACACCTTCTTATAAAAAAATAAAAAATCGATACAGAAAATTTGTCTATATCGACTTTTTTAATATCTATTATACATTTATTTAAAGTTTTTTAACCAATCTTTTATATAGGTTATTAACTCTTTATCCATAGGTCTATCTTTCATTTTTTTATACTTTTTAACATCAGATATTTCCCTATTGGACTTAGGATCCTTTTTTAATATATGATTCATATCTTTAATAATATGATACTCTGAAGGTCCTTTTATATCATTAGCCATCTCTTTTGATTGTTCTGGGACAACTTGTATATCCTTATCTCCAACAAGTACTAATGTTTTACACTCCACATCTTTAAAAGCTTTTTCAACGTTATAATTATAATGTTCTCTTATCCATTTTGCATTTACTTTTTTCCCCTTAAATTTAATAACATCTTCATTAGATTCTAATATTTTCTTAATTAATTTCTTGTTTTGTTTTCTTATTTTATCTGAAACTTTTAATAATCTTACAATGAATCCTTTAATACCTGTAAAACTATTAATTTCCTTTATAGTATCTTCTAACTGTCTTTTTATAGTATTTCCTATTGATTCTTTAGCTCCTGATAACAATATCAATCCATTGAATTTCTGTCTTTGATACAATGTAGGAGCAATAATAGCCCCTTCACTATGCCCTATAATAATTATATTATCTTTATCAATATTTGGATGGTTCTTTAAAAAGGTCAAAGCTTTTTCTGCATCATCAACTAAATCCCAAAAGCCTGTTTCAAAATAATTACCTTCACTTTCACCACATCCTCTTTTATCATATCTTAACGTAGCAAACCCCTCTTTAGATATAATATTAGCTAAGTCCTTATATATATCTAGTTTTAACTTCTTTGTATTACCATCTCTATCTAAATCTCCAGAACCTTGTATTATTAAAACTGCTGGATATTTATTCTCTTTAGATTTTGGTATAGTAAGTGATCCTTTCAAATTATATTTTCCTTTTATAGTAACCTTATTTTTTTCTAAATTCATAATACCCCTCCGATCTTTTAATAATATAACGGTTAATATTATAAAAAGTTCACTAATTCTTAAAAATTTTTTTGATAAAACAAAAATATAAAATAATATGCCCACTATCATACATTTATTAATTTAATTTTTATATAACTGCCTCCTTATGAAAAGCTGCCTTACAACAACCACATTAAACTTAAAGTAATCATTAATAAAGCATTTTGAACAGCTGAAATTTACTTTTTTTATCTTTCATTAGGAATAAATTTAGCTACCCTTAAAGAATCTAGATATTTCCACTTTCCCTTAACTTTATTGTGAAGAGCACCTATTTCAAAGTGAAGCATTGAAATCCCACAATCTAATCTTTTTGAATATTTATTTCCTTTTATATTATTAATTTGTACAGTTACTAAACTTCCATCAACAGAAAATAGCCAGGGCTGTCTATTAACAGCAGATGGTGCTAACTGAGAACATTTTATACCATCTTTAATCCATTTAGGCCAATTACTATTAAATCCTTCTTTACAAATTTTATCTAAATCTTTCCTTTTATGACTTGATATCATTTTACTCATTAGTTTTTCAGTTAATGAATAATCCTCTTTTACATAGCCTATAGGTGTAATTGCATAGATTTTTTCCCTAGGTTTTAATTTAATAGATTGATTTACTGCTTCTTTTTTAAATGTTCCTGAAACCCAACAGGTACCTAAATCTAATGAAGTAGCCTTAAGTATTAATGCTTCTCCATAGTATCCTATTTTTTCATCTATATACTTTTCATTAGTATTTCCAATAATACAAGCATAAGATTTAGCTCCTTTAATCTTTCCATAAGAACCTATTATACCCTTAAATACATCATCACAGGATTCATTTACAATTTTAATTCTTACACCACTTTTAAATGAATTAATCTTTTTTATAAAAGTATTCAATTTTTCTAACGCTTTACTATCAATTTGTTTATTTATGTATTTTCTTCTTGAATGCCTTTTTTTAATAACCTCAAACCATTCTCTTTCTAAAATATCCATAAAATTACCCCCTTTATTTTTTACAACTATTAAAAGCTTCTTCATATTGACCATTTTTTATTAATTCGTTAATTAACAATGAATTATAGGTTTCTGTTAACATAGTAATTATTTCCTCTTTTGGTGCTTTAAATGAATCATTTACTATCATAGTTGCTATACCATGTGTGAAAATCCAAAGCTTCTTTAATATATTTTTCACTTGATCTTTATTAAATTTTTTAAAATTGGGATCCTTTCTCATTTGCTTTATTTGTAATTCTATATCAAATATATATTTGTCATTTTCATTATCAAATACAATTTTTTCTGAAGAAAATAATATTTTAAATAATTCTTTTTCTTTAGCTGCAAAATCTAAATATCCTAGTCCCATATCCAATGATACATAACCAGTCTCTTTATAAGTTAAAATTTTAGATAATCCATATTCAGAAGCTTTATTTACAATTTCATTCTTAAGTTCTTTCATATTATTAAAAGTACTATACACAGGTTGTGTTGAACAATTAATTTCATATGCTATTTTCCTTGCTGAAATAGCATCAATTCCTTTATCTCTTGCTATTTCAAAAGCTGTATTTAAAATTAATTCCTTAGTAATAGTAGTTTTTCTTGGTGTCATAGTAATCCCTCCATAATATAACAAGCGTTATATAACATATGTTATATTAATAATAATATTTATATCATTATAAGTCAATAAAAAACTTTCTTATATATCTATGAAGAAAGTTCAATAAACTCTGCTTTATAATTAATTTTTTTATAAGAAACTATCTATAAAAGTTCTTTTACTCATTTTAGCCCTATCTTTAATATCATCAAAAAAACCCTGAACTTAACTTTTTAAGTTCAGGGTCAGGTAATGATTTATTTAAATTTGACTTTGGGCTCTTTAAGCTATTCCAATAGTAGCTAAAACTATACCTATAGCTGTGGCCACTAACGGAACTGCCATTGTTACAAATGCAATATCTCCATATGATTCTTTATGAGTAAGACCTGTTACAGATAAAAGTGTTATTACCGCACCACAGTGTGGTAGTGTATCTAAACCTCCTGCAGCTATTATCATAAGTCTGTGTACTACATGGGGATTTAATCCATTAGTTTGTATTATTTGACTAAATGTATCTCCTAATGCTTCTAAGGCTATTGCAGTACCGCCTGATGCGGATCCTATCATACCTGCTAAAGCTGTTGTAGAAGCAGCTATTGACATTAATGGAGGTCCAGGGATTGAAGTTACAGCTGCTTTTAATATAGCAAATGCTGCAAGAGATTTAATTACTCCACCATAACCAACTTCTGAAGCTGTATTTAATACTGGTAATAAAGCTCCTAATGCACCTTCATTTACAGTTTTCTTAGCATCATCTAAGTATGGTTTAAACATAAATATTGAAATTACTATAGAAACTGCTAGTGCTACTACAACTGGCCAAATACCAGCTAATATTCCTGATTTTGTTAATACTAAGTTAATAAGAAATACTATTAATATTGGTGAAACAGATGCTATAAAAGAAGGTGTTTTTTCTAAATCTGAATTAATATTTTCATTTTCATGATTTCCATATCCTTCTCCTTTAGCCATTGCCTTCTTCGCTCTTGAAGTTATCCAATAAACACCTAAGCCATACTCTATTGCTGCTAATATAACTCCTAAAACTGGTGCAGAAAAAGTATTTGTTCCAAAATATGGTATTGGCATAGTGTTAATATATTGAGGTGTACCTGGTAAAGCAGTCATTGCAAATGTAAATCCACCTAATGCTATTGATGCTGGTAAAAACCTTTTTGGAATACCTGCTTCTCTATAAAGTGCAGCGCCAAAAGGATATATAGCAAATACAACAACAAATAATGATACTCCACCATATACTAATAGTCCTGTAGCAGTAACAACTGCTAATACCGCTCTTTCTTTACCTATTTTTTCTGAAATAGTATGGGCTATAGACTGGGCTGCTCCTGAAACGCCCATTATTTTACCAAAAATTGCACCTACTAAGAATACTGGAAAATATTTAGCTAAATAGCTTGCTAATGCAGGCATAAATTGTGTTCCATAAGCTTCTAATATGCCAATATCAGCCCCCGTTAAAATAACTGCTGTCATTGCCATTAAAGGTGCTAAAATTAAAACAGATATACCTCTGTAAGCAAAAAACATTAATAATGCTAATGATATAATTATTCCAAAAACTCCTAACATAAAAACTACTCCTCTCTTGTTTGTATTTATTTTATGGTAAATGGATAAACCATTTACCATAATAGACTATTTTATTACTAAATTCATATCTTCTGATTTAAAAATTCTTGAATCCATTTTCTTTAAATCATCTGCTATTTTCACTTCAAATTCTATTAAATCAAGTACCTCTGTTTGAAGATCTACTCCGGAAGCAATTTCTGTTAATACTAATCCCTCTTTTCTTAATTCAAAAACCGCTCTTTCTGTTACATACAATACAGGTTGTCCAACTTCTGCTGCATATTTACCACTAAATGTAACCTGTTCAACTTCGTTTACAAATTTTTTAATTTTACCTTCATTCTTAATAGATAACTCACCGTTATTAGCTTCTACTTTTAATCCTCCAGCTGTAAATGTGCCACAATAGATTACTTTTTGTGCATTTTGTGTGATATTTATAAATCCACCACATCCCGCAACTTTAGGACCAAATTTACTAACATTGATATTACCATCCTTATCACATTGAGCTAATCCTAAAAATGCTAAATCTAAACCACCACCATCATAAAAATCAAACTGGTAAGGTTGATCTAAAATTACCTGTGGATTAGTTGAAGCTCCAAAACTCAATCCGCCAGCAGGTACTCCTCCAATTGGGCCAGCTTCTACTGTTAATATCATTTCATCCCCTATACCTTCTTCATTTGCTACAGTTGCCACAAGCTCAGGAACACCTATACCTAGATTAACTATAGCATTGGGTATTAATTCCATAGCTGCCCTTCTTGCTATTATTTTTTTAGCATTAAGTGCTAAAGGTTTATTTTTATTTGTTGGAACTACAGTATTACCTGTGTAAGACGAGTTGTACATTTCGGAAAATGTTTGCATATGATTTTCTTCTTTTTCAATTTCTACTACAGTATCAACATATATTCCAGGTATCTTAATTAATTTAGGATCTAGTGATCCTGCTTTAACAACTTTTTTAACCTGTACTATAACTTTTCCACCCGAATTTTTACATGCTGCTGCTATTGATAAACTTTCTAATGGAACTGCTTCTTCCTCCATGGAAATGTTTCCATTTTCATCAGCATAAGTTCCTCTTAGTAACGCAACATCAACAGGAAACGTTTTATAATATAAGTATTCTTCATTATCAATTTCCATTAAGTTAACTATTTCTTCTTTAGTAACATCATTTATTTTTCCACCCTCTAATCTTGGATCTACAAAGGTTTTCAAACCGACATGAGTTAAAGTTCCTGGCTTACCAGCAGCAATATCTCTAAACATATGGGATATAACTCCCTGTGGCAAATTATATGCTTCAAGTTTATTTTCTAAAGCTAACTTTTGAAGTTTAGGTACTAATCCCCAGTGACCTCCTATAACCTTTGTAACTAACCCTTCATGTCCTAAATGATTTAATCCCTTTTCTTTACCATCACCTTGTCCGGCTGCATAAACTAAAGTTAATCCTTTAGGTTGTTTAGTTTCTATATATCTTTTTTCAAGTTCTATTTCTAACTCTTCAGGAACACAAATACCTACAAATCCTCCAGTTGCAACTACTGCATTATTAGGAATCGTTTGCATTGCTTCCTTAGCTGTTTTAAATTTAATTCCCATTTTTATTCCTCCTATTTACTTATGTGTTTGTTAATTTTTAAATTATTGATCATATGTTATTCTTACCATATATAGTTGCAACCCCTATGCCAAGTATATAACTTTTTAAAATATTTTGTATTATTTTTTATAAAAACTTCTAAAAAGGTCGGAATTTGCGTTCTTTTCACTCTTTTATTATTAAAAAAATCAAATTAATCTCTATTTAAAATCTCTATAAAGTATATAATTTTCATGATAATCGGATACTTTTTTTACACTTTTATATGATAATTAGCTAAAACGCTGGAAACATCAGCTTTGAATCAATTGTTAATAATATAACCATGTTTATTTTTTATACACTTATTTTACGCATAAAAAAAACCCATTTTAATGGGTTTTTAATTAGTTTTCTTCTTTCAATCCATACTGATTTATTTTATTATATAGACCTGCTCTACTAATTCCTAATATCCTTGATGCTTTATTTTTATTCCATTCGCATTCTTCTAAGCAATCTACTATAACTTCCCTTTCAACATCCTCTATTACTTCTTTTAAATATCTACTACCTCGTTTTATCTTCTTTACTTTTACATTAGTTAATCTACTAGGTAAATGTTCTATATCTATAGATAAACCTGAATCTAGTAGATTAATTGCTCTCTCAATAACATTTTCTAATTCCCTTACATTTCCTGGCCAATTATAACTAACTAAATATTCCATAGCCTCTTTAGTTATTCCCTCGGCATATATTCCTAATCTATCCGCCACTTTTACTCTAAGGGAATTTGCTAAGTGAGGAATATCTTCTTTTCTTTCCTTTAAAGGTGGTATTGTAATTTTCATTACATTAAGTCTATAGTATAGGTCTTGTCTGAATTCTCCCTTAGTAATACTTTTTTCTAAATTTTTATTTGTAGATGCTATTATTCTAACATCAATGTTTTTTAAAGTATTTCCTCCGATTCGTTCTATCTCTTTTTCTTGAATTACCCTTAGTAACTTTACCTGCATACTCATTGGCATATCCCCAATTTCATCAAGTAAAATAGTTCCTCCATTGGCTAATTCAAATTTACCCTTTTTACCGCCTTTCTTTGCTCCTGTAAAAGCCCCTTCTTCGTAACCAAATAGTTCTGATTCTAATAAATCAGGGGGAATTGCAGCACAATTTATCTTTATAAAAGGTGCTAATTTTCTTTTACTTGCATTGTGGATAGCGTGGGCAAATAACTCTTTACCTGTTCCACTTTCCCCACTTATTAAAATATTTGAATCAGTTTTTGCTGCTTTCTTTGCTAAATTTTTAACTGTATTCATCTTTTTAGAATTACCAACTAAACTTTTAAATGAATATTTTGCTACCCTTTCTTTTCCTAAAGCATCTTTATAATATTGTATTTCTTTTTCTAAATTATTAATTTTTCTACTTAGTGTATAAAAATTACTAATATCCTTAAACATTACCTTTCCTACAGCCCCTACAATTTTTCCTTTTTTCTTTATAGGAACCCTCATAGCTATCATTTTATTTTCCTTAATTTCTTGTACTTCTCCTATTTCCATCTCACCAGTTTTTAATACTATATGCATTCTAGTATTAGGTATAATTTCAGTAACGTTTTTACCTTCAGGATTTTCAACTCCAATAAATTCCTTATAAGCATCACTCATCATAGTTATCATACCTTTTTCATCAACAACAACTGCCCATTCATTAAATGTATTCATAAGTGTATTAATTATATCTATATAATCCTTATCTTCATTAATTTTTTCTCTCATTTCCTCAATAGCAGTTATATCTTTAACTATAGAAATAGCTCCTTCAATTTCACCATCTACCTTAATGGGAAACCTGTTTACCTTTAATTCTTTGCCTTTAAAAGTAATCTTTTGATTTATCTCTTCTTTACCCGTTTTAATTACCCTTAACATTTTAGTATTAGATATAACATCTACAATATGCTTTTTAAAAGCTTTTTTAGCTTCTATTTCTAATAACTCTTCAGCTTTTTTATTAAATACTATTATCTCTCTGTCCTTATTAATACCTATGATAGCCTCTGTAAAACTGTCAATTATTGATCTTAATGTTTTTTCAATAAATTCCATTACCAGACCTCTTTCTATTATTAATTTCTTCCTAATACTATAATATATTAATAAATATTAGCTACCAAATAAATCCGTTAATTGCTTAATGTATTACAGTTATATATATTATAACATAAAAATAAGGCCCTCTGCTAGTCAGAGGGCCTTGGTTAATTACTTATTTTTTAGTTCTTCTATTATTGCAGGAACAACTTTATTTAAGTCTCCTACAATTCCTAAATCTGCTATTTCAAATATAGGAGCTCCTTCATCTTTATTTATAGCTAATATAAATTCAGAAGTCTCCATACCAGCAACGTGCTGTATTGCTCCTGATATACCACATGCTATATAAAGTTCTGGTCTAACAGTTTTACCTGTTTGTCCTACTTGATAGTCATGATTAATCCATCCAGCATCTACAGCTGCTCTTGATGCTGATACAGTTCCATCAAGTCCTGCTGCAAGTTCTTCTAACATTTTAAAGTTTTCTGGATTGCCTAATCCTCTACCACCTGAAACTAATACATTTGATTCTTCAATGTTTACTTTTTCTTTAGTTTCTTTTACTACTTCTAAAATTTCAACATTTACACTTTCTTCAGGAATTTCTACTTCAAATTTTTCTATATTTCCTTCTCTTGATTCATCTCTTTCAAGCTTTTCCATAACTCCAGGTCTTACAGTTGACATTTGTGGTCTATGTTCTGGACAAATAATTGTTGCCATAAGATTTCCACCAAATGCAGGTCTTGTCATCATAAGATTATTATTCTCTTTATCTATATCTAGAGACGTACAATCAGCAGTTAATCCTGTTTTAACCCTTGCTGAAACTCTAGGAGCTAAATCTCTACCTATAGCAGTAGCCCCAAATAACATTACCTCTGGTTTATTTTTATTAACAATTTCACTTATTACCTTTGTATATGGTTCTGTCATGTAAACATCTAATGCTTTATCATCTGCATAAATTACATTTTCTGCTCCATAATATACTAACTCATCTAATTTATTTTCTAAGCCATGTCCTAACACAACGGCTGTTAAACTTTCGTTTAATTTTTCTGCTATTTCCTTACCTTTTCCTAAAAGTTCTAAAGAAACATTTTGAATTTCTTTATCTCTTTGTTCTATAAATACGTATACGCCTTTATAATCTGCTATATTCAACTTAAATCCCTCCTTATACTATATAATGTGCTTTTCTTTAAGTTTTTCTATTATAATCTTAGCTGCTTCCTTAGGATTTACATCATTGTGAACTTCACCAGCGGCCTTAGCTCCTTTAGTAAAGGATTTTTTAACTCGTGTTGGTGATCCTTTTAATCCTAAGTTACTAGTATCTATTTCTCCTAAATCATCTAAAGACCATTCAGTTATCTCTTTTTCTCTATAAGCATCTAATACTCCTTGAACACTCATATATCTTGGTTCATTCATATCTGATAGTGTAGTAATTAAACAAGGCATTTTTGCCTTAATTTTATGATAACCATCTTCAAAAACTCTTTTTAATATTAAACTATCATCTTCAACCTTTAAATCTTCAACATAACTTACATGGGGTAATTCTAAGTGCTCAGCCATTTGAGGTCCAACCTGAGCTGTATCTCCATCTATTGCTTGTCTACCTGCAACTATTACATCATAATCTAATTTTTTAATTGCTGAAGCTAAAGTATATGATGTAGCCCAAGTATCTGCACCAGCAAATGCTCTATCACTTAATAATATAGCATCATCTGCTCCCATGGCTAATGCTTCATTTAAAGCTTTTTTAGCTTGAGGTGGTCCCATCGTAAGAACAGTCACCTTTGCACCGTATTGATCTTTTAATTTTAAAGCAGCTTCTAAACCACTCTTATCATCTGGATTTATAATACTAGGAACTCCTTTTCTTATTAGAGTACCCGTTTCTGGATCTAATCTAACTTCTGTTGTATCTGGAACTTGTTTTATACAAACAACTATATTCATTGAAATAACCTCCTTATCTTAGCATTTGTCCTGCTATAACCATTTTTTGAACTTCTGAAGTTCCTTCATATATTTCAGTAATCTTAGCATCTCTCATCATTCTTTCAACTGGATAATCTCTTGTATAACCATATCCTCCGTGTAACTGAACAGCCTTAGTAGTAACTTCCATAGCTGTCTCTGCTGCATATAATTTAGCCATTGCAGCATCATTACTTAGTGGCATTTTACTATCTTTAGTCTTTGCTGATCTATACACAAGTAATCTTGATGCATCTGTTTTAGTTTGCATATCAGCTAGAGTAAATTGAGTATTTTGGAATTTACCAATTGCTCTACCAAATTGCTTTCTTTCTTTAACATAATTTACAGTTTCATCAATAGCTCCCTGGGCAATTCCTAGTGCTTGGGCAGCTATACCTATACGTCCACCATCTAGAGTTTTCATTGCTATTTTAAATCCTTTACCAACTTTACCTAATAGGTTTTCTTTTGGCACTTTACAATCTTCAAATATTAACTCACAAGTAGCTGATCCTTTAATACCCATTTTAGCTTCCTTCTTACCAACGCTAAATCCTTCAAAGTCTCTTTCTACTATAAATGCACTTATTCCTCTTGTTCCTTTTGATTTATCTGTCATTGCCATAACAACATAAACATCTGCATATTCAGCATTTGTTATAAATATTTTAGATCCATTTAATATATAATGATCCCCTTCTAATACAGCCGTTGTCTGCTGTCCTGAAGCATCAGTACCCGCATTAGGCTCTGTAAGACCAAAAGCACCTAATTTTTCTCCCTTTGCTAATGGCACTAAATACTTTTGTTTTTGTTCTTCTGTTCCATATTCATATATTGGAGTTGCACAAAGTGAAGTATGGGCTGATACTACAACACCTGTAGTTGCACAAGCTTTTGATAATTCTTCAACAGCCATTGCATAGGCTAAAGTGTCTCCACCTTGTCCACCATATTCCTTAGGAAAAGGGATACCTAAGAAACCATACTTAGCTAATTTTTTAACAGTTTCAACTGGAAACTTTTCTTCTTCGTCTACTTCTTGAGCTAAAGGTTTAACTTCATTTTCAGTAAAATCTCTATATAGCTCTTGTAACATCTTATACTCATCTGATAAAGTAAAATCCATTATTTTTCCTCCTCTACATATACTAAATATTTATATTTACTTAGGTGGCATTACAGTTGCTACACCTTTTAAAACTGTTTCTCCATCTTGATTAGTGCAAGTAGTTTTTAATTTCATAATATTTTTTTCTTCATTTTTTTCCATTACTTCAACTTCTGCTTTTATAGTATCACCAAATCTAACCGGTGCTGTAAACTTAAGTTCTTGTCCTAAATATATAGTTCCAGGTCCTGGTAATTTAACACCTAATACTGCTGAAACTAAACCTGCAGTTAACATTCCATGGGCAATTCTTCCTTTAAACATTGTCTTTTCTGATTCCTGTTGATTAATATGAGCTGGATTTAAATCGCCTGTTACGCCTGCATAAAGATAAACATCAGTTTCTGTTATAGTCTTTTGAAAAAAATCTTTATCTCCAACATTAAGCTCTTTCATAGTTAAACCTTTCACATAAAACCCTCCTTCAAAGTTTATTTTTTAACAATCTATATTAAAATAAAGAGGTTTACCAAAGTCCACCGCCTTTAAGGTCGCCAGCAATGGTAACGCCCTTTATTCTAACGTCTATTTATATATCAATAATTATCTTTCAACAATAACTGCTGTTCCTTGTCCTCCACCTATACATAATGTGGCAAGACCTGTCTTTGAATCTCTTTTTTCCATTTCATGTAATAATGTTACTAATATTCTTGCTCCTGAAGCTCCTATAGGATGACCAAGTGCTATAGCTCCACCATTTACATTTACTATATCTGTATTTAATCCTAAATCCTTAACTACTGCTAAAGACTGGGCTGCAAATGCTTCATTTGCTTCTATAAGATCTAAATCTTCTACTTTTAAATTAGCCTTTTCAAGTGCTTTTTTACTTGATGGTACTGGCCCATATCCCATTATTTTTGGATCTAATGCTGCTGATGCGTAGGATTTTATTGTAGCTAAAGGTTTAAGCCCTAACTCTTCTGCTTTTTCCTTTGACATTATAACTAATACAGCTGCACCATCGTTTATACCAGATGCATTTCCTGCTGTTACTGTTCCATCCTTTTTAAATGCTGGTCTTAATTTTCCAAGCTTATCAAGTGTTACTCCAAATTTAGGATGTTCATCAGTATCAACTACTATAGGATCTTTCTTTCTTTGTGGAACCTTAACTGGTACTATTTCTTCTTTAAATCTTCCTTCTTTAATTGCTTTTTCAGCCCTTGATTGACTAGTTAATGCAAATTCATCCTGAGCTTTTCTTGTTAGTTCCCATCTCTCAGCTATATTTTCTGCTGTAATTCCCATATGATAATCATTAAATGCATCCCATAATCCATCATTCACCATAGAGTCAACTAATTTTCCATTACCCATTCTTTGACCCCATCTTGCCTTTGGTAATACATATGGTGCATTACTCATACTTTCAGTACCACCAGCTATTATTACATCGGCATCTCCAAGCATTATTGATTGTGCTGCTAAACTTACTGTTCTAAGTCCAGAACCACATACCTTATTAATTGCAAATGCAGGAGTTGTTTCTGGTAATCCTGCCTTTAAAGTTACTTGTCTTGCCACGTTTTGACCAAGTCCTGCTGATAATACATTCCCAAGTATTACTTCATCAACAAGCTCTTTTTCTATACCTGCTTTTTTTATTGCTTCCTTAGTAGCTATCGCTCCTAAATCCACTGCAGAAATTTTAGATAAACTTCCTCCAAAACTTCCTATTGGTGTTCTAACAGCACTTACTATAACTGCTTCTCTCATAACTTTCCCTCCTCGACTTAAATACTATTTTCTGTAATCATAAAATCCAATTTTAGTTTTTCTTCCTAAAAGGTTTCCTCTAACCATTTTTCTTAAGTATGGATGAGGTCTATATTTAGTATCTCCAAACTCTTCATATAAAACTTCCATAATAGCTAAGCACACATCGTTACCAATTAAATCAGCTAATGCTAATGGTCCTATAGGATGATTTGCTCCTAATTTCATTGCCTCATCTATATCTTCTTTACTAGCTACTCCATCTGCTAAAATTCCAACAGCTTCATTTATCATTGGTATTAATATTCTATTTACTACAAATCCAGGAGCTTCTTCAACTTCCACTGGAGTTTTTCCTAATTCTTTAGATAATTTTAAAACTGTATCCTTTGTTTCATCAGAAGTTGCTATTCCTTTAATAATTTCTACTAATTTCATAACTGGTACTGGGTTGAAAAAGTGCATACCTACTATTTTTTCAGGTCTATTTGTTGCACTTGAAATCTCAGTTATTGATAGTGATGAAGTATTTGTAGCAAGTATAGTTTCTTCTTTACAAACTTCATCTAATTCTTTAAATATTTTCTTTTTTAAATCCATATTTTCAACAGCTGCTTCTACAACTAAATCTACATCTTTTAAAGCATTTATATCTGTAGTAGCTGTTATTCTTTTTAGGATTTCATCTTTCTCTTTTTCTGTTATTCTTTCCTTTTTAACACTTCTAGATAGATTTTTATTAATTGTTTTCATTCCTCTTTCAAGGCTTTCATCGTTAATATCTCTCATAACAACTTCATAACCTGATTGAGCAAAGCTTTGTACAATTCCAGAACCCATTGTTCCTGCTCCTATTACACAAACTTTCATTTAAAACCCCTCCTATATTATTTATTTTCAAATTCTGGTTTTCTTTTTTCTAAAAACGCAGTCATTCCTTCTTTTTGATCATCACTTGCAAAACACAATCCAAATAAGTCTTTTTCTATTGCCATGCCTGTATCTATATCAGTTTCAAAACCTCTATTTATTGCACATTTTGAATATCTAACAGCAATTTGTCCCTTAGAGGCTATTTTTTTAGCTAAATTTAATGCTTCATCCATCAAGTCTTCTTTTTTAACTACTTTATTTACAAGTCCTATTTTTTCAGCTTCATTACTATCTATCATATCTGCTGTAAATATTAACTCTTTAGCTTTACTAGGTCCTACTAATCTAGCTAGTCTTTGAGTTCCTGCAAAGCCAGGAGTTATACCTAGTCCTACTTCCGGTTGTCCAAATTTTGCTTTTTCACTAGCTATCCTTATATCACAGCTCATAGCTAACTCACATCCTCCACCTAGAGAAAATCCGTTTACAGCTGCTATAACTGGTTTTTCTAAAGTTTCTAATTTTCTAAAAATGTCTATGCCTAATTTTGCAAATTGTCTAGCCCCTTTAGGTGTTTTATCCTTCATTTCAGATATATCAGCACCTGCAACAAAGGCTTTCCCTTCACCTGTTAAAATAACAACATAAATATCTTCATCGGTAGCTATTTTTTCTATCGCTATATCTAATTCTTCCAAAACTTCCGTATTTAGTGCATTTAAAGCTTTTGGTCTGTTCACACTTAAAATTGCAATATTATCTTCTTTTTTTAATAAAAGGTTTTCAAAATTCATATTTTCCCCTCCTGCTATCTATATACTTGCAAGTTAGATGCCAAAGTATATAAATTCCAAAGAAAAAAATCTGTTTTTGAAATAAAATTGGTATTTCAACACATTCAGAAGTCATGTTTTTTTATTTAAAAAATACTAGAAAAACATCTCTGATCTTGTTATTAATAAATTTCCAGTAAATTTTTTTTACAGTATTACTTGCCAATTTCGTAAAGATAGCATTATACTAAACTTCAGCTCATGTAAAATTATTTTACATGTTTTTTTTATATACATCATAATTTGTATTACTCACTAAATTTATATGATATAATTACTTTAAATATTAATCTGAAAATATTATATATTTTTTAAGTGAGGTTTGTTGTTATGATAAAATTAAAAAAGATTTTAAAAATATTGTCATTTCTAATAGTATTAGGGATTATAATTATGTATGGTATTAATATGTCAGTAATTAACCTAGGTAACAAATATATTTATAAACCTAGTAAGGTTCCTAATTCCAAAATAGTGTTAGTTTTAGGAGCAAGGGTTTATTCAGATGGTACTGTTTCACCTATGCTTGCTGATAGATTAGATTATGCTATTAAATTATATAAAAATACTAAAGTCACTAAGATATTAGTAAGTGGTGATCATGGTAAAAAAACATATAATGAAGTGATTGCAATGAAAAATTATGTGTGCTCTAAAGGAGTCTTAGAAAAAGATGTTTTTATGGACCATGCAGGCTTTAACACTTATAACTCTTTATATCGAGTTCGGGATGTATTTAATGTGAAAAATTTAATTATCGTAACTCAAAATTATCACTTAAAAAGAGCTATATATATAGCAAGAAAACTTGACTTAAAAGCATATGGAGTATCCTCTGATAAACGTATATATCCAAAAATGAAGTACTATAAAGCAAGGGAATTTCTAGCAAGAATCAAAGATTTTTGTTTAGTTAACGTTATAAAACCTAAACCAAAATTTCTAGGAAAAAGTATAGATATAACTGGTGATGGTCGTATTACTGCAGACTAAAAGCTCTAAGTTAACTTAGAGCTTTTTTTATTAAATTTTTTTGTATATTTTTCACCTGATAAAACCATAATAATAAATGTCGGGTATATAACAGTTGAGCCCAGACTGATATATGTTTCTACTGGGGATATATATTGGTCGGCCAAAGATTGTATGCTGGTAGGTTAAAATCCTGCTGGTATGCAGTCGGCGGGAAGATCTTATATGGTTGGGAAAAGTTCTGTTGTAGTCGTATGCCATTATGATTGCAGTAGGGTTCCAACCTATCATATAAGGTCGAGCTAAGACCATTTATGGTGTCGATGTAAGTTTTTTCTTAATCCTTTAAGAACTTTCTTACCAATGATTCTATTCAGTCGAAAGATTGGGTAGAGTTGTTAAGGCATCTTATCTGGTCGAACGAACCACTATTACAGGTTGTGACCTGCTCTATCATGGTCGGAAGATCATGGTTGGGTAATAAGGGATCTGTGGTGGTGCTAGGTAGACTGTTATGTGCTCGATTTAATTTTTTAAAAAATTAAATTTTTTTGTATATTTTTCACCTAATAAAACCATAATAATAAATGTCGGGTATATAACAGTTGAGCCCAGACTGATATATGTTTCTACTGGGGATATATATTGGTCGGCCAAAGATTGTATGCTGGTAGGTTAAAGTCCTGCTGGTATGCAGTCGGCGGGAAGATCTTATATGTTTGGGAAAAGTTCTGTTGTAGTCGTATGCCATTATGATTGCAGTAGGGTTCCAACCTATCATATAAGGTCGAGCTAAGACCATTTATGGTGTCGATGTAAGTTTTTTCTTAATTCTTTAAGAACTTTCTTACCTATGATTCTATTCAGTCGAAAGATTGGGTAGAGTTGTTAAGGCATCTTATCTGGTCGAACGAACCACTATTACAGGTTGTGACCTGCTCTATCATGGTCGGAAGATCATGGTTGGGTAATAAGGGATCTGTGGTGGTGCTAGGTAGACTGTTATGTGCTCGATTTAATTTTTTAAAAAATTAAATTTTTTTGTATATTTTTCACCTAATAAAACCATAATAATAAATGTCGGGTATATAACAGTTGAGCCCAGACTGATATATGTTTCTACTGGGGATATATATTGGTCGGCCAAAGATTGTATGCTGGTAGGTTAAAGTCCTGCTGGTATGCAGTCGGCGGGAAGATCTTATATGGTTGGGAAAAGTTCTGTTGTAGTCGTATGCCATTATGATTGCAGTAGGGTTCCAACCTATCATATAAGGTCGAGCTAAGATCATTTATGGTGTCGATGTAAGTTTTTTCTTAATCCTTTAAGAATTTTCTTACCTATGATTCTATTCAGTCGAGAGATTGGGTAGAGTTGTTAAGGCATCTTATCTGGTCGAACGAACCACTATTACAGGTTGTGACCTGCTCTATCATGGTCGGAAGATCATGGTTGGGTAATAAGGGATCTGTGGTGGTGCTAGGTAGACTGTTATGTGCTCGATTTTAATTTGCATTAATTACTATCTTTTACTTCCATTTAATTTTAAATTTTTATATAATTTAACCTTCTTTATGTATATTATTATATCTCATTAATATAATTAAAATAAGGACAAACTTAGGGGGGAAATTTAATGGAGAAAAAAGATCTTAAAGAAATTATAAATCTTTTTAGAAAAAACATTAAAATTATAGAAAAACGACTTGAAATTCAAAATGGGAATTTAAACTCAAAGAAAAATACAATAGATAACTTTAAAAAACCTATAAATCTAAATAAAAATGAAGACCAAACAAAAAAAGTAGAAAAAATGACTAATGATATTAACGAATCTATAAAAAAAAATATTCAATATACTAAAAAACTCACTAATATAAAAGATCAATTTGATTTGTTATATAAAACTAATCCAACTGATGATAATATAGATATTATAATAAAAAAAATTAATGACGATATTTTATACTTAACTGAAAAACTTAAAATAGAAACTAACAAAAATTCGAAAAGAAGTACAGAAATTCAAAAACTTTTTGAAGACATTATTAAAATATAATCCTTAGTAAAAGGATTATATTTTTTATTGTTATTAATATTCTTATATTCTTTTGAATACTTTATAATATATAAAATATGTCTATATAAAAAGGTGATTAAATGTTTAAAAACACTAAATTTATTGTCATAAAAATTAATAGAAAATACATTAAACTATTTATTTTTATAATAGTAATGATATTAATATTATTAATATCTAAGAATTTATTAGTTATATCCACTATTAAAGAAATGGAAATTAAAAGAGTTGTACTCGACCCAGGTCACGGTGGGATAGACGGCGGTACTTCTGATAATTATGGTTTGTTAGAAAAGAATATTAATTTAGATTTTTCACTGAAACTAAAAAAATACATACTTAAAAGTAATAATGAAGTACTCATGACAAGAAAAAAGGACGTTTCCTTAGAAGATAAATGTAATATAAACGCATCAAGATATATAAGAGATTTAACTGCAAGAAAAAATATAATCAATAGAAAAAACAATGATATTTTTATTAGCATACATACTAATTCAAATCCTAAAAATCCCCATGCTAAAGGTGTTTTAATATTCTATTATAAAAAATCTTCTAAGGGAAAGAAACTTGCTGAATATATATCTAAATCAATAAATAATTTAGTTTTTAATGAAATGTCATCCCATAAGGTATATGTAATTCCAGCTGATTATTTTATACTACGGGAAACAACAAAACCCGGTGTTTTAATAGAAATTGGTTATATTACAAATTATCAGGATAAAAAATTATTACAAAACGATGATTATAAAAATTCATTAGCACAAGCAATAAGCTATGGTATATATAACTATTTTCATCAAAACAAATATAAACCTTTTTTTAGTTTTACTAAAAGGTGATTCTTTAAAAATACTTTGAAAAATTTATTAATTATTATAACTCTTTAACCTTTGCACCTAAGGATCTAACAATCAAAACAGATTGAGTAATATCTATAATTATATCCTTAATATTTACATTCTTAAAACTAATCCCTTCAATATTTGCGCCCCTAAAATCTGTACCTTTTAATTTAGCATGGTCAATTACAGCATTAGTTAAATCACAATTTTTTAAAATTGTATTTTGCAAATCTGAACCATAAAGGTCAGTTTCTTTAAATTTAATTTCACTTAAATCCATATTTTTTAAAGTTTTATTCACTAAATTTGTATAAGACCAATCCCCTTTTGATATTTCTATACCATCCATAGTTGATGCTTCAAAATTAGAACCAATCATTCTACAATTAATAAAACTTGAACTAAATAAATTACAACCTTTAAAACTACAATTATTAAATTCACTTTTTTTATGCCTCGATGCATTCAATTTTGCATCAGTAAAGTTACATTCTGTAAATATGCATCGATATGTAGCTACTTCATCTAATTTTGCTTTTTTAAAATTACAATTTATAAAATTTATTTCCTCTAAATACATATTAGAAAAAATAACTTCCTCAAAATCCTCATCTATATACTCTTTATTGTTTTCTATATCCAACTTACTTCACCTACCCTTAAATTTTTTCTAATATTTCTTTTTTCTTTTTATTAAATTCATCCTCAGTAATAATTCCTCTTTCCTTTAAATCTTGTAATATTTCTAGTACTTTTAAAAGTTCTTCTTTGTTTAATTCTTTATTATGAAGAACTTTTTTCATTGAATCTTTCATCGCCTTATAACTACCCCAAGCTTTCCTTTTATCCATGGGATTTAATATCCTACAATGACCTGTTATTTTATTTTGTTGCAATCTCCAACCATTATGTTCAAATAAATCCTTCCAAAAGATTTTTCCGCCTGCTGTTGAAAACTCAACATTTAACATATCTCCCCCTAAGAAATTAAAAAGTTTATTTATTAACTTAGGGTTATCAACTATACTATTAAACTCAATTTCACTTAAAGTTTTATCCATAGGTATATAAAATCTTCCTGTTTTTATGAAATTATCAACAAGTTTTGCAGTTTCATAACGATGATGTATTACTTTATGATTATATGGAACTACAGTAAAATCCTTTAAACCACTATATTTAACAGATTTAACTTCAACTCTTCCGTCATTTTCACCTTTCAAAAAACCACTTAAAGCTAAATGGTCATTACCTGCAATAGCTCCTACTTCAATGTCTTTAATTTTTTTTATGTTTCTTCTTTTTATATTTTTTGTCTGCAATTCTTTAACTATTTTAAAAAAATCAGTTATTTCCTTTGATAAGTTACAGGCTATATCTGCTAATTTACTCCCCTTATTAGGTGTTGAGATGAGAACAGATCTTCCTATTTTAGTTATATTATTAGTATTAGTTAAATAAATTCTTATTAAAATACCACCTGTACTGTGTCCAACTAAATGTATTTTTTCATTTTCCTTTAATTTGTTAATTTCTTTATCAATTTTATTTGAAAATATTTTTATTGATTTATCTAAATTGTTTATAGTTAAAGGTAAGTTAATTAATAAAATCCTATATCCAAATAACTCCAGATTTGATTTTAAATTCACCATATCCTTTGACGTCTTGTTATATCCATGTACTAATACTATTGTACTCATATTTTCCTCCATCACGTTATCAATATATATAATTTTAAAAGAAGTAAGCGCATCTTAAAAATATGCTTATCTATTTAACAAAGTCCACATTCCTATATCCTCAAAACCTATACCTTTATATATTTTCCCAGCACTTGGGTTGTCATAAAATAAACAAAGACTTTTACCTTCATCTATTAAATTTGTACAAAGCTTTTTCATACATTCTGATGCAAAACCTTTTTTTCTGTAATCTGGGTGAGTACAAACCCCTACAATCATGGCAGAATATTTATTCTCAGCTGTTGTTTTTGCCATTGAAACTAACTTTCCATCTTCAAATATACCATATCCTGTACTTGAACCTTCTTTGTATTCTTTTTTTATTCTTTCTGCATCTCCACTAAAATTATTAAATTCATCTATACTATTATATAGGTTCATAATCTCAGTAGCATCTTTAGCTTCTAATTTTTTAATATTCTTATTCTGATCTATTTTCTCTAACTTATCTTTTTTATCTAACGCACAAAAGTATAAATCCCTTTGTTTTTTAAAATTAAAATACTTTTTAAAATCTTTAACTATCTCCTTATTACCAGATAATACTTTAAAATCTTCCTTTTTCAATATTTTAACAAATCCATCAATATCATACTCATCCCTTGAATAAAATATTCTGTTTTCATAATATTTTAATAATACTGCTATTAAATTCCCATCATCGTCAAACTCTCCCCACAGAGTTTGAAACTCTTCATCATATCCATAGTTTTCTATATCCCCTATGATGAATAAATTAAACTCACTTTCTTTAGATACAAAATCCATTACAATATCATTATCTTCTTTCTTTAATATTCTTATCATCTAACTTCCCCCCTTTTTAATATTAAAATAAATTATATTCTAATTTATTAATAAAATCAAACAAAAAAGACTCTTTAAAAGAGTCTTAATTTGCTATAACTTCATCCGGTATATAACCTTTAAATTGGGACTTATATAACTTAGCATACAATCCGTTATTTTCCATTAGATTTTCGTGCTTTCCCTGTTCTTTTATACCTTTATCAGTAAGTACTACAATATGATTAGCATTCTTTATAGTAGATAATCTATGGGCAATTACTAAGGTTGTTCTTCCTTTAGATAGCTCTTCTAATGCTTTTTGAATTTTTATTTCAGTTTCATTATCTAAAGCTGAAGTAGCTTCATCAAGTATTAATATTGGAGGATTTTTTAAAAATACTCTAGCTATTGATATTCTTTGTTTTTGTCCTCCTGAAAGTCTTATACCCTTTTCACCTATATAAGTATCATAACCATTTGGAAGTTTCTTTATAAAATCATGAATATTAGCATTTTTAGCAGCTTTTATAACTTCATTATCACTAGCCGATGGATTACCATATAAAATATTATCTTTTATAGTCCCAGTAAATAAAAATACATCCTGCTGTACTAAGCCTATATTACTTCTAAGTGATTTTATAGTAATATCTTTAATATTTACTCCATCTATAAGTATCTCACCTTTATCAACATCATAAAACCTAGGTATTAAATGACAAAGAGTAGTTTTACCTCCCCCTGAAGGACCAACTAATGCCAATGTTTTACCTTGTCTTACTTCTAGGTCTATATTTTTTAATACCGATTCTTCATTATCATAACTAAATGTTATATCACTAAATTTTATATTTCCCTTTATATCGTTTAGTTCTTTTGCATTGGATTTATCAACTATCTTAGGTTTTATATCTAGTATTTGACTAAATCTTTCAAAACCAGCCATTCCCATCTGAAATTGTTGAGTAAACTGAGTTAATCTTCTTATAGGTTGCATAAAGAAATTTACATATAGTAAATAAGCAAATAAGTCCCCTGGTGTAATAATTTTTTCATAAACAAATAATCCTCCAACACTTATAACAACAACATTAAGTATATTTGATAAAAAGTGTATTCCTGTAAAAAACTCTGCCATTGATTTAAATGCAAACTCTCTAGATTCCTTAAATTCACGATTGCCTTCAGCAAACTTTTCCATTTCATGATTTTCATTTGTAAAGGATTTAGCAACTCTAATACCTGCTATACTATTTTCAAGCTGTGAATTAACATTGGCTATCTTTTTTCTAACATTTCTAAAAGCATTCATCATTTTTTTTCTTTTATTCATCGCAAACCATAACATTATTGGTATAAATGAAAATACTATAAGTGTTAATCTCCATTCTACATTTAATAAAATTACAAAAGAACCTAAAAGCATAACAGCAGATAAAAATATATCTTCAGGTCCATGGTGGGCTAATTCTGAGATTTCCCTTAAATCATTAACAATTCTAGACATTATATGTCCAGTTCTAGTTTCATCAAAATACCTTGTATCTAATGTTTGTATATGGGAAAATAAATCATTTCTCATATCGGCTTCCATTCTTGTTCCTACCACGTGTCCCCAATAGTCAACTATGTAATTAAATACTGCCCTTAAAATATATAATACTACCAGTGTTATAGTAAATATATAAAGGGTTTTTAAATCCCTGTTAGGTATTACATTATTTATTATATCCCTAGATATGACTGGAAAAACTAAATCTATACCCGCCATTAAAAAAGCACATACCATATCTAGAATAAATAACTTTTTATGGGGCCTATAATAGGGAATAAATCTTTTTATTAAATCCATACTTATACCTCCCTTTTTTCATCTATTATTTTACTGAATTTTTCTAAATTTTTCATAAGCTCATTTACTTTCCCTTCATCCATTTCAGTTAAAGCATTCTGTATAAATTCATTATTTGCTTTATATTTAATTTTTTCTATAAGTTCTTTACCTTTTTTAGTTACAATAACTCTACATATCCTTCTATCATTTTTATCATTAATTCTTTTTAATAACCCCTTTGCTTCCATTCTTGTAACCTTTTCCGACATAGTATTTTGTGCTTTATTAAATCTATTTGCAATTTGTCCTACAGTTAGATTATTATCATTAGGCATATGTATAAGTAAATGAAACTGTTCTAATGTAAGATTATGTTCCTTTGCTATCCTATGATGATTTTTATGTATTATGCTATTAATTTTTCTGATAGAACTTACTATACTATTAGCTTCTTTTTTAAAATCCATATTCACCACCCTTTTATATCGTCATACGATTATTTAGTGTTGCGAATATTATATTACATCAACTTTTAATTGTCAATCATTTTATTCTTTATTATAAAAAGACTCATCTATACTATCAATAAGAGGTGTAACTTTATCCTTAAAGTAGATATATACTTCATGTAAAGCTCTAGTTATGGATATATATAATACTTTTATAAACAACTCTTCATTAAGATAATTATCCTTAGAACAATTAAAAATAATAACTGCGTCAAATTCAAGTCCTTTCGTTAAATAAGTAGGAATAATAACAACTCCACCATCATAGTGAGTATCCACCTCTGTAATAATTTGTGATTTTATATTTAATTTGTTATAAACTCTATTACATTCTTCACTATTTTTACATATTATCGATATCGACTTAAACCCTTTTTGCTTTAGTTTATAAATTTTACTTTCTATATCTTTAATAATTTCTTTTTCACTTTTTTTATTTAACAAATAAGGTTTATTACCAGATCTTAAAACAGGTTCTGCTAATGTAACTTCATTACTTCCATAGTTTTTTATTACTTCGTTAGCAAAATTCATTATTTCCATAGTAGAACGATAACATTTTTTGATTGTTAGATACTTTACATATTCCTTATCAAAGACATCTTCTATAAGTTCATTCCAACTATTAATACCTTTATATGAATAAATACCCTGGGATAAATCCCCTACTATAGTAAATGAATTATTACTATTTAATTCTTTTAAAATAACCATTTGAAATGGACTATAATCTTGGGCTTCATCGACGATAATATGACTAAACTTACCCTTCATATCGATACCAATTAATTTCATTTCTAAATATAATAACGGAGCTAAATCCTCTCTTTCAAAATACCCTTTGTTAATTATTCTCTTAGATCTTAATATTATTGAATTTGTCTTTGATTCATCTAATATATTGTAAGTATATTTACTAAGAATATTATAATTTGTTGTGAGATCAATGTATAAATCTTTTATATTTAACTTAGGCCATTTATCAAAATATGCCTTTATTGCTTTTTTAGAATTAATTTCATATTTATTAATTAAGCTATCCCTACTATTATATATTTCTTTTAATTTCTTTTTTAATTTATCATTATCTTTAATATTTCTTTTTTCCTTAGAAATTAACTTATCATATTCGTTTACGATTTCATTTTTAATTTCTATTAATCTATCATCAATAGTTTCTTTTATATACTTTTTAATTCTATTTACTCTAGGTATTATAGGTAAAAAATTATATTCTATTTCAAATAAAGTTTTTATTTCATTAAAAGTATAAATTATTTTATTTTCAACTATTAAATCACATTTAGGTACTATAGTATTTGATATATCATTTATTAAATCATCTAATATTTTCTTAAACCCTATAGATCCCTTAAAAGATGAAATGAATTTGATTTCTTCTTTTTCTTCCCTTGATAAAATATTTTCATTTAATAAACTTTTAAGTTTGTCTTCTTTTAAAAAATTATAATCTTTTTTTATTAGTTTCAAAAAAAGATTATCTATTGTCATTTGGGTTATATCTTCTACCCCTAAATCAGGTAAAACATCTGATATATAATCTAAAAATAAATTATTAGGTACTATAATAAGCACATTTTCAGGTCTAAACATTTCTTTATATGTATACATTAAATAAGCTATTCTATGTAGAATTATTGTTGTTTTTCCACTACCTGCTACCCCTTGAACTATTATTGTATTATCTTTTTTAGCTCTTATAATATCATTTTGTTCACTCTGTATTGTATTTACTATATCCTTTAATCTGTTATCTTTTTTCTCCCAAAGAGCATTTTGTAAAAACTCATCCATTGGAGTTAATCCTTTATCAAAAATATTTATTAATTTATCTTCAATTTCATATTGTCTTTTTAAGTTAAGATCTCCCATGATAAGACCATCAGGAGCAGTATACATAACATCTCCTAACTCACCACTATAATAAAGACCTGCTATTGGTGCTCTCCAATCTAATACATATCTTTTATCATTTTCACTTTTAACAACACTTGTTTTACCAATATAAAAAGTTTCTTCTAAATCCTTATCAATTTCTTTAAAATCAATCCTACCAAAATAGGGTTTATTCTTAGCTTTTTCTAACTGCTTTAGTTTTTTCTTCTTTGAATCATAAATCTGACTCTTTATCACAAGTTCATTACTATAACTACCTCCTTCAGTCTTTTTTAATTTCTTAAAATCCTTTTCTAATTTTTCTAACTCCTTTTTAATATTAAATATTTCTTTTTTTATTAAATCTTTAGTTTCATACAAATAACGTTTCTCTTTCTCATAATCAGGATGTTTATTAGCTAACATTTAACCCCTCCTCAATTAACTGTAAAGATAATTCTATATCAATATATGTAAAAATAAAAATGTCATATTACCTAAAATAAAAGAATCTAATACTTTAAAATAAAAAACTATTAAATACTTTCATTTTCTCTTATTATCCTAAGAATATCCTTGTCAATGTGTAACTTTTTGTATATAATATATTTGAAAGTAGGATATTAGTTAACCTACTAAAATTTTTTGCACTACTCTATGTTATGTAAACCAATGCACAAATATAAAAGTCAGGCTAAAAAGCCTGACTCTCCTATTTTTTTTCACTAACTTTACATACAATATCTTTAATTTTTGTTTTTGTCTTATCTTCCATAACACTACATTTATCTATACTTTCAGATTCCATAACAATTGCCTTTGCATATTCATTACAATTACCATATCCACAACCACCACAATTAAATTTAGGCAATATATTTTCTATCTCCAAAATATATTTTTCATATCTATTACCATTAACTTTACTTTTTATATCTTCTTTTTCTACAAATTTATTAGTAAAATATCCTATAATCATAATTGCAGGTATTGTTAATATTACCCTTGCTAACATAAAACTATAACCTAAAAACTTAGCTTCAACTATCATCATAGGAACCTTAACAACTGCCCAAGAACTGATTATTATTACTATATTTGATATACTTGCTCCTTTATTAAAAAGTGAAAAAGCTACTGGAAAAGCAGCATATATAGGTCCTGCTGAAATAGATCCTATAAAAACAGAAATTAGCTTTCCCTTTAATCCAGAATCCTTACCGAAATTTTTAATTATTATTTCCTTAGGCACCCATACAGTAATAAGTCCAGAAACTATAAAAACAGCAGGTAATATTTGAACCATTTCCTTTAAATACCCACCTGTTGTATAAATTGATTTAATAAAAATATCCTGATTATATATTAAAGTTATTAAGTATAGTATTAGTGTAATAATTTTTAGTTTATGTTTTTTTACTAAACTCATAGTATCACCCCTATTCCTAATGCTATAAAAATTGCTGCTATTATACTTATGCCATTACGTATAAGGGTAAATTTCTTTCCAAAATACTTAATTTCTATAGGCATTGTTGCAAAGCCCACCATTGTTAATGTAGTTAAAAATGCAGCTATAGCTACTAGATTTGATCCGCTTTTTAATAAAGACCCTGCTAATGGAAATGCAACAAATGCAGGAATTATAGTAATCGTCCCTATACTTGCTCCAAAGGCAATACTTAATAGTTCATTTGGATTACCTAAAACTGATTTAATTAAAGATTGAGGTATCCATGCTAATAAAAGTGCAATTAAAGACATAAGAAAAAAAACTTCTGTGAAAGTATTTTTAAAAAGTTTTGAAGCTAATGATATACTCTCCTTTGTCTTTTTCTTATCTTTAAAAAATGACCAACCTAGGGCTATTACAGCTATTGCTATTAAAATAATTGTTCCCATAAATCCATCCCCTTAAATATATTTTAAAGGTATAATGAGGATTAACCCCATTATACCTTTTATATCTTACTTATTTTCTAAAAACATTTTTATATCATCTGAAACGTTAGTTATACCACCTATTCCAAACTTATCTATTAACACATTAATAACATTCTCAGAAAGGAAAGCCGGTAATGTAGGACCTAAGTGAATATCTTTAACACCAAGATATAATAATGCTAATAATACAATTACAGCCTTTTGTTCATACCAAGCTATATTATAAGAAATAGGTAAATCATTAATATCTTCTAATTCAAATACCTCTTTAAGTTTCATAGCTATTACTGCTAGTGAGTATGAATCATTACATTGCCCTGCATCTAATACTCTTGGTATTCCACCTATATCTCCTAAGTCAAGTTTGTTATATCTATATTTTGCACATCCTGCTGTCAATATAACTGTATCCTTTGGTAATTCTTTTGCAAATTCTTTATAATAATCTCTACTTTTCATTCTTCCGTCACAACCTGCCATTACAAAGAATCTTTTTATATCTCCAGATTTAACTGCATCAACTACTTTATCAGCTAACTTTATAACCTGATTATGGGCAAAACCTCCAACTATTTCTCCCTTTTCTATTTCAGTTGGCGATTCACATTTTTTAGCTAATTCGATTATTTCACAAAAATCCTTTTGCTTTCCTTCTAATCTATCTGGTATATGTTTTACTCCCTCAAAACCAACTGCTCCTGTTGTAAATAATCTATCCTTATAAGAATCCTTAGGTGGTACTAGACAATTAGTTGTTAATAATATTGGACCATTAAATTTCTCAAATTCATCCTTTTGAGCCCACCATGCGTTACCATAGTTACCAACAAAATGTTCATATTTCTTAAACTTTGGATAGTAATTAGCAGGTAACATTTCACTATGGGTATAAACATCTACTCCTGTATCTTTAGTTTGTTCTAATAACTCTTCCATATCTTTTAAATCATGACCACTTATAAGTATTGCTGGATTATTTCTAACACCTATATTAACCTTTGTCATCTCAGGATTACCATAGTTTTCGGTATTAGCTTTATCTAATAGGGCCATTACATCTACACCATGTTTCCCTGTATCCATTACTAATTTTATTAATTCATCTACTGATAGGGAATCATCTAAAGTTTTAGCTAAACCTTCCTGCATAAACTTATATATATCCTTTTCTTCATACCCTAATTTTTCAGCATGTTCAGCGTAAGCAGCCATACCCTTAATTCCATAAGTTATAAGTTCTCTTAAAGATCTTACATCTTCATTATCAGTTGTTAAAACTCCAACTTCCTTTGCCTTTTTTTCCATTTCTTCTACTGAATCTGAATACCATTTAGTAGAATCATGATTGATATCTACACTACCACCTGCATTAGTTAATTCTTCTTTTATTTCATCACGTAACTTTAAAGCCTTCTTTATTTTCTCAACAAATACATCCCTATCAAAATTTGCATTTGTTATAGTTGCAAATAAACTCTCTGTAATAAAGTTATTAATTTTTTCATTTTCAATACCTAATTTTCTAGCTTCTGTGGTATATACAGATATTCCTTTAAGTAGATATATTAATAGATCCTGTAAATTAGCTACATCATCTGATTTACCACAAACCCCCTTTATTGTACAGCCCTTTCCTTTAGCTGCTTCTTGACATTGATAACAAAACATATTATTTTCCATAGTTGAAACCTCCTTAAGTTTTTATTGACTTTACAACTTAAGTATATTAGTATTAAAAATAAATGTATGTAACATATGTTACAAAAAGAAATGGGGTATACTTTATGGATAAAATAATTAATATTTTAAATCAAAGTTTTTTATTTAAAAATATTGATAATAAAGAATTAAAAGAAATTCTAGATAAGTTAAACTATACTGTAAATGAATATAAAAAAAATGAAATTGTAGCTATAGAAGGAAATGAGTGTACTAATCTCGGATTATTATTAGATGGTATATTAGATATACAATCTATTTACCCATCTGGAAAAATATTAACTCTTGTTCAGATTAAATCTCCGGATGTTTTTGGTGAAGTAGTCTTATTTAGTAAAACTAATAAATATCCTGCAACCATAAAAGCTATAAAGGATTCTAAGGTAATGTTTATAGAAAAGAAAAATTTTATAAATCTCTTAACTACCCATCCAAAGGTTTTAGAAAACTTTATGTCTAATATGTCTAATAAATTACTGCACCTAAATGGTAAAGTGAAAATGCTTTCATTAGAAACAATAAGACAAAAAATTTCAGATTTTCTTATTAAGGAATATAAAAAACAAGAAAGCACCATGATAACTATTCCTTTTTCACGGAAAGAAATGGCTGATTATCTCGATATACAAAGACCTTCTTTATCTAGAGAACTAGCAAAAATGAAAAAGGAAAACTTAATTGACTTTGATAAAAGTACTTTTAAAATTAAAGATTTAGAAGGACTAGAAGAATGTTTTTTCTAAACTTTTTAAAAAAATTAAAACCTCATTTAATATTAGTTTAAACATAATTTAAAATATAGTTTTTCAACAAACTTCTGTCAATTTATTTGACATGTATAATAGTTTAGAAATATAATATACATAGTATATTTTATAGAAATGAGGTTATAACAATGCATGAAAAGTATATTCTTTATTTTCTAAGTAGAACTAAAAAAAAGATGGTTAATTATATTGAAAACCAATTAGAAGAGAATGGCCTAAATGACCTTATTCCTTCCCATGGAAACATTCTTACTGTTTTATATAATAATGGTAAGTTAACTATGAAAGAAATTGCTAATTTAATAGGTAGGGATAAATCAACAGTTACTCCTTTGGTAAATAAATTAGTTAAACTTGGCTATATCAAAAAAGAAAAGTGTCAAAAAGATAGAAGATTGACATATATAACTCTTAGCAATAAGGGAATAGAAATTGAAGCTAAATATAATAAAATATCTAAGAATTTATTAGATACTGCTTATGAGAACTTCTCAGAAGAAGAACAAAATGACCTTCTTAGGCTTTTAAAGAAGTTAAATAATAATTTTTCTTAAAAAATTAATTAAAAATCAGTGGCCAATAAAATCCTTTTGAGAGATCTTTTATAATAAAATTTAAAAGATGATTTCTATATAATAGAAATCATCTTTCTTTTTATCAGTATTTTTATGTCTAAGATATACTTTTTTAATGACCCTTTTTTATGAATTTTTCAGGATTGATTGGTACATCATTTTTTCTTACTTCAAAATGAACATGGGGTCCTGTAACGTTTCCTGTGGTTCCAATTAGAGCAATTATTTGTCCTCTATAAACTCTTTCTCCCTTTTTGACTTTTAGTTTACTACAATGACCATAATATGTCTTATAACCATTTTCATGGTCAATAATCACTAATTTTCCATAGCTTGATTTCCATCCAGAAAAAATAACCTTTCCTCCATCAGCAGCTTTAATTATAGCTCCAACTTCACCTGCAATATCAATTCCTTCATGTTTCTTTCCCCATCTTCTTCCAAAACGTGAAGTCAATATACCATCGCTAGGACTTTTGAAATCCCCATATGCCATGGTTAATGGTCTTTCTTTAATTCCCTTTAATCTTATTTCATCCCTAGGAGGTTCTAAAATCTCTTCATTTAATACATTACTTTTAACTAAGGTATTATTTATTATAATTTTTTCAGCTTTTATTTTTTTTACGCCTTTTTTTCCAGAAATTTCAGTCTTTATTTCTCCTTTATAAACATCCTTACTTTTTTTATATTCAACTTTATAGGCTATTTCTTCTTGGTATTTTACTTCTTTTACTATTTTACAATTTATTAGTGGTATCGCTTTAGTTAAGTTTAATTTATCCCCAATTTTTAGCGTATCTAATTCAATCCCTGGATTTCCTCTTTTTATCTCATCAATACTTATACCGTACTTTAAAGATATTTTTGATAAAGAATCTCCCTTTTTAATATTATATTCTTTAGGATTTTTAGTACCAAGGGTTATATAAGTATAGGCTTCATCTAATCTTAATATATTTTTAATGTTAGTTACTTTTTCCTCGATATTAACATCTTCTAGAAATGTTATTGATTTAATTTCTTCTTTTTCATCCTTTATATATTCGTCTTTTACCTTTCCTAAAAGTTTATTAGCTTTCTCTTTACTATTTAAATATACAAACTCATTATCATTTATACTAATACAATAAGACTTAGTCAAAGGTAGGATATTTTCTTCTATTTTAGCTTTTATTTTATTAATTCCTGTTATTTCCCTTGGGGTAGCTAATATTTTATTATATGATATCTGTCTTTTTAATAAAATATCTTTATTATGTTTATTTTCTAATTTATTTTGTATTTCTCCAATTAATTTTTCTATATCTTCCTTATTTTTAACTGTACCTATCATTTTATCATTTACTGTTATTTCATATGATAAAGATGAATAATAGATTCCTATAATTAAAATTAACATAAATATAGATAAAAGAGTAAATATTAACGATTTCTTCCTATCTAGGAATCCTCTCATGACTAAAACTCCTCTCTTAGTTCATTATTTGCTATATTTTAATATCTGGTTTAATTTATTATTATTTAATAATTCTTTTAAATCTTTATCTTTTTTTATTATATCAACAAATTTTGGATATATTTTAATAGCTTCTTCTAAATCATTAATAGCCTTTTTTTCATTATTTAATTTGGCATAACAACATCCTCTATTATAATAAAGAAAACCAGCATCAGGATTATTTTTTATTCCTTCTGTTAAGATTTTAATTGCATCATAAAGTAATTTATCTTCTATATATATTACTGATTTATTTAAATATGTGTATGGATATTTATTGTTTTCTCTAATAGATTTATCATAAAATTTAATAGCATTTTTTAAATTTCCTAAATGTTTTTCTATAACTCCCATATTAAATAAAGCTTTATAATAAGTAGGATTTAATTCAATGCTTTTTTCTATCATTTTGTATGCTTTATAATACTCCCCTATTTCTTCGTATATTGCTCCTAAATTATTATGGGCCATATAATCATTAGGCGTTAATTCTATCACTTTTTTATAGTTTTTAATAGCCCTTTGTTTATCTCCTTTTTCATCATAAATATTTGCAATATAAAAGTAAGCTCTATCGTATTCACAGTCTATATCTAATGTTTTATAATAATATTTAAGCGCCTTTTCTTTTTCATTAAGATCATCTAATATTATAGCTATTCCATAATAGGCTCCTGCTTGCTTTTTATCAAGTTCAATTATTTTTTCATAAGAATTAATAGCCTCTTTTTTATGTCCTAATTGATCATATAATAAAGAGATTTTAAAAAGTAATTCAATTGATTTTTCTTCATTTACATCAAATTCCATAGCTTTTAGATAAAACTTTAATGCCTTTTCTTTATTTTCTTCATTATAAAAATTATCTGCTAAAATTATATAATTATCCCTTTTGTCTAATTTATTTAAACTAACCATAATAACACCTCTTATTTTGACTCTACTCTATAGTGTAACACAATTTGATTATTAAATTGAAGTTTTTGAAAAAAAATATTAAAGGGAAAACTTCCCTTTAATATCTTAACTTAAAATTATCAAAATTATTTTTTATTTTCTCTTTTATTTCCTCTAATTCTTTTCTTTTATAAGGGGTAAATTTACCCTTTCCCTCTAATACTCCATCACCATCTTTAAAATTTTGTATTGTATAACTCTTACTACCTTTTAAAAATGTAGATATGTTTAAAATATCTTCTTTCGTTATTAATTCTTTACATATAGTAGTCCTAAATTCATAATCTATATTTGAATTTTTTATAATCTCAATGCTTTCTTTTATATTTTCAATATCAACATCTGTATTAACTATTTTTTTATATTTATTAAATGGAGCTTTTATATCCATTGCTATATAATCTAATAGATTATTATCTAAAAGCTTTTTTATAAGTTTAGGGTTAGTTCCATTAGTATCTAATTTAGTTAAATAATCAAATCTTTTTACCTTAATTAAAAAATCATATATATCTTTCTGTAATGTTACTTCCCCTCCTGATAAACATACTCCATCAATAAATTTTTTTCGTTTTTCTAAAAATTTTAATATTTCTTCTTCCTTTATTTTATACCCATTATCATAAAGGAGTTCTGAATTATGACAATATGGACATTTAAAGTTACAACCAGCTGTAAATAGTACTGTTGAAATTTTATCTGGATAATCAATAAAAGATGTTTTCTCATGTCCATTAAAATACATAATATTACCTCCTACTATATTAAAACTAAAGGTACAGGGCCCCCTGTACCTAAACTTTTATATTGCCTTTTGTATATCTTTATCCCTTAAACTAGATTCAGCTTCAAATTCTAATCTATCTTTATATTCCTCTCTTTTACCATTATTCCATGACTGAACAGGTCTATGAAATCCTACAACCCTTGTCCAAACCTCAGTAGGTTTTTCACATTCTGGACATCTAAATTGTTCTCCTTTAATATAACCATGTTCAGGACATATACTATATGTTGGTGTAATTGTTATATAAGGAATCCTACTATTTTCCATACCCCTTTTAAGCAGAAGTTTTACAGTCTCTAAACTATCTATTTCTTCTCCTATAAATCCATGGAATACAGTTCCTCCTGTATAAAGGCTTTGTAAAGATTCTTGAAGTTCTATAGCTTCAAATATATCCTTAGTATGACCTACTGGTAATTGAGTTGAATTTGTATAATAAGGCTCTTCATCACCTTGGGTTATAATATTTGGATACATTCTTTTATCCATTCTTGCAAACCTATAAGCTGCACCCTCAGCAGGGGATGCTTCAAGATTCCATAAGCTTCCTGTTTCCTCTTGGAATATTTGTATTACTCTATTCATAAATTCCATTATCTCTATTGAAAATTCCTGACCTTCTTCAGTTGTTATATCTTCTCCAAATAGATTTAAACAAGCTTCATTCATACCATTTAATCCTATAGTGCTAAAGTGATTTTTAAAATACTCTCCCTGTGCATCCTTTACACCTTGTAAATAGAATTTAGAATAAGGATAAAGTCCTGCTTCCATATACTTTTCTAATACTATTCTTTTAGATTCACAAATTTCTTTTGCTACTTCCATTAATTCTCTAACCTTTGTCTTAAATTCTTCTATATTTTTAGATACATATCCAAGCCTTGCCATATTTAAAGTAACAACATTTATTGATCCTGTTAATGGATTAGCTCCAAATAATCCGCCACCTCTTTTTCTAAGTTCACGATTATCAAGACGTAATCTACAACACATACTTCTTACATCTTCAGGATCTAAATCACTGTTAACAAAATTAGCAAAGTAAGGAGTACCAAACTTTTTAGTCATTTCCATAATATAATTTGAAACTTCTGAATCCCATGGAAAATCTTTAGTTATATTTATTGTTGGTATAGGGAAACTAAAGCTTCTACCTGCTCCGTCTCCTTCCATCATTACTTCACAATAAGCTTTATTAAACATATCCATTTCCTTTTGGAATTCTCCATATGTTTTATCCATTCTTTCTCCACCTATAATAACTTCCATATTTTTAACCATTGGATGGGGTGTAATATCTAATGTTATATTAGTAAATGGAGTCTGAAAACCTACCCTTGTCGGTATATTTAAATTAAAAATAAACATTTGCATTACTTTTTTTACATCTTCATAAGACAAATTATCATAATGAATAAAAGGTGCTGCATATGTGTCTAAAGAACTTACCGCTTGAGCTCCGGCTGATTCCCCTTGTAAAGTATATAACCAGTTTACTATCTGTCCTAAAAAGGATTGTAAGTGTTTTGGAGGTGCTGATTCAATTTTACCTATAGCTCCTTTAAAACCTTTTAATAATAACGCTTCTAGATCCCAGCCACAACAATAAGGAGCTAATAATCCTAAGTCATGTATATGTAAGTCTCCATTTCTATGGGATTCTCTAACCTTTTTTGTATATACCTTATTTAACCAATATTTCTTAGTTATAGACTCAACTATATGATTATTAAGTCCTTGTAAACTAAATCCCATATTGGAATTTTCATTTATTCTCCAGTCTTCTAAGGATACATATTCATCTATCATACTTTCAGCATCCATAAATAAGTTATTAACTTCCCTTAATTCTTCATGTTTACTTCTATATAGTATATATGCTTTTGCTGTTTTAGCATGTCCTTCTTCTATTAATACCTTTTCTACTATATCTTGTACATCTTCAACACTAGGTATTCCTACTCCAAAAGCTTCTTCTACTATACTTCCAGCCATTTTTGCAAGTCTTTTTGCTTCTTTTATATTATCTCCACCTACTGCTTTCGCTGCTGCAAAAATTGCTTCTTCTACCTTTGTTAAATCAAAATCAACTATATCTCCGTTTCTTTTCTGAACTCTACTTATCAAATCGCACACCCCTTTATATAGTGGTTACCTCTTTAAAGTCATGTATATATTGTATATTATATCACCCTTAGTGTAAAGTTAAAAAATTACATTTATTCAAAATTAGAGGCCTTTTTCATCATTTTTCATAAACTTAGTTCCGCCGTCCTAACTAAATTATTTTTTGCGCTAGTGCTAATTATATAGAATAAATTTTATTTCAACAAGTACCATTAGGTAATAAATAATTAAATATTATATAAATAGATAAGGAAAGCTAGCTATAAAACCAACTTTCCTTAAAATTTTAATTTTTTAGCTTTCTTGTTTTAAAGTTTCTTTTTTAGTCATTTTTAAAACATAAAAAGTATTTATAATAACTAAAATTGATCCTACTATGGCTAGAAATATAAAACTTATATCTAATGAGTATAAGTCTCCAATTTTCCCTATAATAGGAAATAATACAATCATAAATAAACTAAATACCATACTAGAAAATGAAAGTACTGTAGCCCTATTATAACTTGGTATTAATTTGTTTAAATAATCATTAATAGCTACAAATATTATTCCTTCTGTTCCCATCATTAAAATAAAAAATATATATTGATAATTACTAAAGGAAAGACCCCATAAACAAGTAACTGTAATAATTGGTACTATTAATAAAATACCTTTTTCTTTAATTTTTCTTTCTATTTTATAAACTTGACTAGCAAGTATAGCAGTCAATAAAGCAGAAGCTGCATAAACAATACCTATCTGTGCTTCATTAAATCCATTTCCCTTTAAAAAGTTTTGATGATAATAAAATACAGTCATAACTAAAGTAGATAAAAGTTCTGAAAAAATTATGAAAAAACCTACCTTTTTATTATTTTTAATAACATTTATTCCTTCTGTTACTTGTTTTTTTATAACCTTAAAAGGATTTTTTACTACCCTTTCGTTTTTTCCTATTTTAGGTTCTGTAAAGGAAAATGCTTGTATAATTGTAATTATACCTATTGTTATTGTAATTACAAATGCTAACTTATAACTTCTTGTTGCTAAATATCCACCTAAAATAAAAGCTATTACTTTAGCAATTTGATAAAATACTTCCTGCCTACCTGTAATTTTCATATACTTTTCTTCTTCTTTTATTTCTTTTAAAGAATCATAAACTAACGCCTCACCTGCTCCTGATTCTAAATTAAAAGAAATTGCTGTAAAAACAAAGGATAAAGCAAATAAATAAAAATCATTTGATAATAATAATATACATACACTTATTACTGAACAAAATCTTCCTAATATTCTACTTGTTTTTCTTCCATAAATATCTGCAATTGCACCCGTAGGTACCTCCATTAAAAAACTTGTTACATGAAATACTCCCTCTAAAAGTCCTAATTGTACTAAACTCATCCCCTTCATGGCTAAATAAAGCATCCATATACCCTGGGTTAAGTCTAAAGTCTTTAAAAAATAAAATATATAATTTTTATTTACATTTTTTCTTAATTTATTTGTATAATCCATTATTATCTCTCCTTATTTAAATATAGAAAATGAAAAAATTGGTTCCCACCCTCCAAAATGCGCACAAAAAACCCTAAGTAAAATCTACTTAGGGTTTAAAATTCCTAATTTTTTTATATAAAGATTCTACCGATGATTAGTTTACATAATATTTAATTTTGGACGCACTTCTCCCTTGGGTCCAAAATTAAATGTTTCAACTTCTACAATATTTAGGTATCTCTTAATGTATGACCTAATCATCAAATACAATCTTTTCACCTCCTATATTATTTTAATTATATAATATTTTCAGTATATATACAATAATTTACTTGTTAGCAAAGGATTTTTTTAATAAAATATAATTAGTGGTTTTTTAGAGTTTAAAACTAACAATTAAATAATCCTATGTAAAAAAAGGAAGTGTTAATATGGGTAGATTAGAAGCTATGATTGTAGATGATGAACTTCCAGCTAGAGAAGAATTAAACTTTCTATTATCAGAAAGTTTTAATGATAATATTAATGTAATATGTGAAGCAAAAAACGGTATAGAAGCAATAAATAAAATAAAATCATTTAAGCCTAAGGTAGTATTTCTAGATATTGATATTCCTTGTTTAGATGGCCTAAAGGTTGCACAGATAGCAATAGAAAATAACCCTAAGATAAATATAGTATTTGTTACAGCCTATGATCAATATGCCCTTAAAGCATTTGAAATAAATGCGTTAGATTATTTAGTAAAACCTATAGACTTAGAGAGATTAAAAAAGACTGTTTCAAGAATTATAGATAATGATAGTTACCATTTAGATTATACCTCAAAACTTGAAAAAGTAATGGATGAATTAGAACATTTAAACCATAAGGAAGAGTTAAAGTGTATTCCATGTAAAGAAAATGGAAAAATTATATTAGTTAAAAGACATAATATCTACTACTGTACAGTGGAAAATGGTAATACTTACATAGGAATAAAAAATAAAACTTTAGAAACTTTTTATACTCTAAAGGAATTAGAAAATAAATTGAATTTTTTTAGAGCCCATAGAAGCTATTTAGTAAATATTGATAATATAAAATTAGTAGAACCCCTTTTCCATGGAACTTACTCATTAGTCCTTAATGACTCTTTTGAAACTAAAATACCAGTAAGTAGGATTAATTCTAAAAAATTAAGGGATATATTTGAATTATAAAGGCTGACATTTCTGTCAGCCTTTTTTAAATAAATTAAAACTTATACTTGTTTTAAAGCATTTTCATCTATCCTATATTTTTCCCACATTCTTTTAAAGATACCTTCTTTATTTAAAAGATATTTAAAATTACCCTTCTCTACAATATGTCCTTTATCCATTACTAAAATTGTATCAAACATCTCTAATAGATGTAGACGATGAACAGTACAGATTATACTTTTATACTTATAATTATCCATAATCTTTTGATAAATTAATCTTTCATTAAGAGCATCAACATTACTAGTTACCTCATCTAATAATAATATACTCTTTTGTTTAGAGAAAAATAATCCTCTTGCAAGTGCAATCCTTTGTTTTTCTCCTCCTGATAAATTTACTCCCTTTTCTCTAATATCAGTATTAAGTCCATCGGGTAATCTTTCTATCACTTCATTTAACTGTGCCATATCAATTACTTTCTTAAGTTTTTCTAAATTATAATCTAATCCAAATGTAATATTATAGATGATAGTATTTTCGAAAACCTCAGAATCCTGAGATGTTAATAATGAAGTATTAGCAATTAAATCTAAGTTTGAATACTTTCTTCCATCTACAGTTAGTTTAACATTCCCTGGCTTATATAAACCTGCAAGTAAATTAAGTAAAGTACTTTTTCCTGAACCACTAGTACCTACTATGGCTATTTTAATTTTCTTTAAAATATCTAAGTTTATATCAGAAAGGGTTGTTTCTCCTTTATTATATTGAAAATTCATTCCCTTAATAGAAATATGTTTCCAATTACTTAAATCTTTTTTGTATATATCTTTATTTAAGTTTTTTTTCATTGCATTTATAATTGGATTAACCGATTTTAATGATACTTTCCAATGTAATGTATCATAAAAACTACTGGTAATCTTAAAAAATGCATCACTCATTTTTCTAAAATAATTAACTATCATAATAAGACTACCAACCATAATAGGTATATGTGCTACTTTATGACTCCATAAATAATAAGTTATTACTACTAGCTCTGTAATTATTAAACCAAAACTAATCATAAAGCAACGAGGTTGATTTATCTTATTTTCATTCATATACTCTTTTTCGTACTTATTAAATATTTTATCTAATTCTTTATTCGTACGTTTTCCTAATCTTAGGGAAATTACAGTTCTTATATTACTTACAAAATCTATTAATCTGGCAGAATAACTGTGTTGATATTCATTTTTTTTATTTAATATTGGTTGAATTACTCTATTCATTTTTTCTACCACTATTAAATTTATTACTGTAAACACTATACTTATTAAAGCAATCTGCCATGATAAACCCATTAAAATAATAATAGGCCCAATGGATAAATATATATATTCAAGATAACATCTTTGTTCAAAACTAAAATCCCTAAGTGCTAAAGCTGCTACATTAATGCGATTTACTACTTCACCGGAATGATGATCTACATGCCATTTTATTGATAGATTATATACTCTTTTATACATATCATTTATAAATCTTTGCTGATTTCTTAAAGCAGTTGATATTACAAAGTATTGAGCAATGCGATGAAATATCTCAAATTGAAAAAATCCTCCTACGTATACAAATAACCAACTTATAGTTGGTTGAAGATTATTAATTCCATTAGTTTGAAGTTCATTTATAGCCCTTCCAAAGGCATAGGGTTTTAGTAATTCCCCTCCTAAAGAAATAGAATGTAAAATATAAAATAAAATCACTTTCCATCTATCTTTTCCTGCATATTTCCACGCTGTTTTAAATAAATATATCATTTTTTTCCTCCTTTTTAAGTACTTTTTTTATTATTTAAGTACTTATTTAGGAGGTGCACGTGGTATTTTAAGTTTGTACTTTAATATATATATAGATCAAGTTTACAATTTATTAAGTTTCTTTTTCAAAATTCCCACCTCCAAACTTTCTATATTTATCATTAAAACATATAAAACATTTTTATTCTTTATCTTTTAATTTTACTGCTGTTCCATATACTAATATTTCAGCTGCACCTTGCATTACTGCAGATGTTGAAAATCTAATATTTATTATAGCGTCTGCATTCATTTGATTTGCCTCATCTAACATTTTATTCATTGCAATATCCCTTGCTTCTTCTAACATCTTTGAATATTCCTTCATTTCTCCTCCGACTAAATTTCTTAAGCCTGATACTATGTCATTTCCTAAATGTTTAGCTCTTATTGTATGTCCCCTTACTATACCCATCATTTCTGTTATTTCTTTACCTACAATATAATCTGTATTTGTAATTAACATAGATACCCCTCCTTTTAATTTATATTTAATAAATTATATAAATAAATTAAATATCCTTTAATAATATAACGTTTTATATAAAAATAAGTTCACTTTAAAATATTAATAAATCTTCATTGATATTACATTTTATTAATTTTTATGACTATTCATCCTTATATTTAACCATTCATACACTTTTTATAACCATTCATTTGACATTTATTGACTTATTATATAATTTTTTAGATAATTTATACAGAGAGGTTTTTAAACTTAAGAGGGGGTGTTAAGGGTATAGTAAAATATTTAACAAAATAATTTTCAAAATATTAAATTAATTTAAAGGGGGAATTTTTGTGAATTCTGCATTTCTAATTATTTTATGTATTATTTGGTTTGGGATTAGTTACAAATGGTATGGAACAAAAATTGAAAACAAGTTAGTCCAACCAAATGATAGTAATCAAACTCCTGCAATTACAGAACAAGATGGTGTTGACTTTTATCCAGGTAAAAAATCTATATTATTTGGTCACCACTTTTCTTCAATAGCTGGTGCAGGACCAATTCTTGGACCTATTGCAGCAGTTGCTGCCTTTGGTTGGGGCGGAACTATTTTATGGATTTTTATAGGTACAGTTTTTATCGGTGCAGTTCATGATTACTTATCGTTAATGTTATCTGTTCGATACAAAGGACAATCAATATCACAAATAGCTCAAGATGTTATTGGTACAAGAGCAAGGAACTTATTTTCTATATTTTTACTTATTACTTTGATATTAGTTGTTGCAGTATTTGGTTATGTTGCAGCGAACACCTTAACAAGTACTCCACAGGTTGTTATTCCAACATTTGGTTTAATACCACTAGCAATGATTTTTGGTTTTTTAGTTTACAAGAAAAATTTCCCACTACCTGTAGGTACAATAATAGCAATTTTAGGTTTATTTTTACTAATTTATTTAGGATATAAATTCCCACTTTCAGCTCCCTTTACTGGACAAGCTGAGTTCGCCTTTTGGTTTATTTTACTTATGGGTTATGGTTTAATTGCATCTGTACTTCCAGTTTGGATGTTATTACAACCTAGAGATTACATCTCAAATTGGGTATTAATTATTGGTTTAACTTTAGGTATAGTTGGTACACTTATAACCCATCCAACTATCAATGCTCCGGCATTTACTAAAGTATCAGCTGAAGGACAGGGACCTATTTGGCCAATGCTTTTCATAATGGTTGCATGTGGTGCTATATCAGGATTCCACTCTGTTGTAGGTAGTGGTACAACTAGTAAACAGCTAGCAAAGGAATCCGATGGTAAAGTTGTTGGTTATGGAGCTATGTTAATAGAAAGTGTTCTAGCTACTTTAGCTTTAATAACTGTTAGTGCAGGTTTATTCTGGGATCCACCTGCTGGTATGGAAAAATTAGGATTTTTCTATATGCTTGACCATGGTGGACCTATAAAGGCATTTGGTAAAGGTTATGGTGAATTAGTTAAACCACTTCTTGGTGTATTTGGTATGTTATTTGGTATTACAATGTTAAAGACCTTTGTTATGACAACCCTTGATACAACTATCCGTCTAGCAAGATTTATAACAGCAGAACTTATAGGACCAAAGGTTCCTATATTTAAAAAGAGTAGATTGGCAGGATCTTTATTTGTAACTATCCCAGCATTCTATCTTGGATATACTGGAACATATAGTATAATTTGGCCAATGTTTGGTGCATCTAATCAATTAGTTGCAGCATTAGCCTTATTAGTTGTTACAGCATACTTAGTTGGTATTAAAAAACCAGCAAAATACACTCTATATCCTGCAGTGTTTATGATTGTAACTACTATAGCAGCTTTAATATATCAAGGTTACCATCATTTATTTGTAGGAGAAGTAAACTTAGTACTAGGAATTACATCTATAGTATTAATAATACTATCCCTAGTTGTAGGTAAAGAAGCAAAGGATATATTAGATAAAGCTAAGGAAGATAATAAACAAACTGTATAATAATTTAGGTGGTAGTGTAAATAAATCTGTGATTTAGTGTAAAAAAAAGACTCCTTTCTGGCAATAATTAGAAACAATAATTAAACCAGAGAGGAGTTTTGTTATGAGTACATTACCAAAAGAAGTTTTAAGAGAACTTATATGAACTTAAGGAGAAATGGGATAAAAAATACCCCTTCGCTATTAAAAGCTTGGAGGCAAATTGGGATCTAGTTCTTAAACAGCTAATGCTTTTCTTCAAAGAAAGAATAGAACCATATCTCCTATAAGATACTTTTAATGTCCACTTATCCATTATAAAAATCATTGTGAGATCGGAATTAAAATTCCTTTAAGCACAAAATTTTTTACAGCCTCAGGAAATATATCAATCTAATCATATTGCTCTCTGTGTTTATTTAAGATAGATTGAAGCAAATTCAATTGTCTTTTAGAAAGAACCTCTTTTCTATCTGCAATTGAACTAAAGTTTTTTAACATTGTATCTAGCTGTATAAGAGCTGCTTTATCTCCTTCAACTATTTCATTTGTGAATTTAATCCACTTTTTCACTACTCGTTCTAATATATTATCCTCTTTTGAGTTTAATCCTTCTATAACTGAACTTGCAATTTTTAAAAAATCCTCATGATTTTCTTCTATCCTTTTCATAACCCATTGCTTGTCTTTATTGCTATATTTCTCTACTAATTCAATATGTGCATCTTCTTTTAGTTTCTCAATAATATTTTGAAATGCTTTCCAATCTAAATTATCCATTTCCATAGTGTATGCTTCATCGATGGCGTTACTTATTAGTTTTAACTTATCTATCTTTGAATCCAATATTTCTTTCTGAGTCCTTAGTGATTCCTTTATGTCAAACTCTTTATTACTTATTACTTCTTTAATATCTTCAATTGAAAAGTCTAAAAATTTTAGTGTTAAAATTTGCTGAACTATAATTAGTTGTTCGTCTGAATATAGTCTATAACCTTTTTCAGTTCTATTGCAAGGCTTCAACAAATCTATTTCATCATAATATCTTAAAGCCCTTATCGTGAGCCCTGTCATTTTTGCAAATTCACCAACTTTATAATATTCCATTTGACACCTCTCTGTTATACTTTACCAATAGAGTATTATTTAGTTTATACTCTATTGGTATTTAAAATACTTCGATCACATTTCATAATAAGTCTCTTTTTACCATATTTAGATTTTTTCTTTAACTATAGCATTGGATGGACAGACTGTTTTACAACGATTACAAGATGTACACCATAAATCCTTGCTAATTGAACCATCTTTCTTCGCTGGATCACAATCCTGTGGACAAACAACTGAACATAAATTACATGCTGTACAATTGGATTGATTACGAATGAGTATTTTTTTATTTTTTATACTTGCTAATTTAAATAGTGCACCAATAAAACAGAAATATTTACAATATGCTCTCCGCTCCACTAAGGTAAAAATCATTCCTATACTAAAAGCCCATCCCCAAAACTTGATAAAAACATTGTAGGATGAAAGAACTAGAGGAACAAGTATTGTCACCCCTGCCAAAATGTATTTTATCCACTTTATTTTATTCCTATTTTTTTGATTTATCAAATTGTTATACTTACTTCTCAAAATAAGTCGACCAACTATACCAATCGCATCTTGAAATCTTTGCATAAAACATAACCAACCGCAAAAAAAATTTCCCAAAATTATCGTTAATACAATTATACTTGTTGTTAGTGCTGTATCCCAAATATAGAATTCAATATTATTTGCACTTGCATATGCTTCTATTGAAAAGTATACACTTGCATAAATAAGAATTCCCAGCCATCTTTTCATTTCAAGTGCTCTTAATTTTTTATACTTCAAAGTGTCAATGATATTTTCTAAAAACTTCATCATATAGCTCCTCCCAATCTATAATATATGTTCAAAATTTATTTAACTCTATTTATAAAGGGATAACGCCAAGAACCAGTTAGATTCTCGGCATTATGGCTTTTACTACTCATGATGATGTATTTTTACTATATCTTCTGATGTTAACTTTTTAGATTTGAATTTCTCAAAATCTTCTTTTGTATGAGCCTTAACCATTTCCTCAATATGTGTTCTAAGCACTTCCTCATCTACCTCAGAATGATTTCCGTCCTTTTTTAATAGTTCCATATGCTCATTTACAATTTCCACAGTAGTCATCTTGCCCATTTTTTCAAGTGCTTCATCTGAAGTATGCTCTTCAAGTGATTCCTCACTCATATGTTTTTTAAAATCCTCTTTACTCATTGAATGCTTTTCATGAAACCTATCATTTTTATTCATATTTAACTATAGCCCTACCAATATTGCAGTATTGTAGTTTTGTTTAGTAAGGCATCCTCCTCTCTATAATTTAATTATAGAGCATGACGTTACGTTAGACTCAATAGGTATTTCGAAATTTCTTATGTTTTTTTATTCATCAAGTATAATTGATATTCTATATCTAACAGGTGTAAGATAATTTAATGATCCATGGAACATAAGATTATTGTACCTATTCACATAATCAAATGAGAGATATTCTAACTTCTTAAAACTTTCAAATATCTTAATGCTTTCAAGTGGTTTCTGAATCTTTAAAAATGCCTTGTAAACGAGGTCTGAATCTTTTTTCTTTACACTACATAACCAATAATCTAACGATTATATAAATCAAATAATATACATATATAACTCCATTTTCCTTTAACATTTACATAAGTAAAATCACTTACTGCAACTTCTAAGTTATCTTTATTATTAAATTCTCTATTAACAATATTTTCTGTTTTTTCTCCGTTACACTTAGCTCTATATGCCTTTTATTGCTTAACTGTATAATTTGATACTAGGCCATATTTCTTCATAATAAACCCTATTCTTCTAGATACCTAGAATCCCTTTTATCTAATGCTTCTTTTATTTTCCTTGTTCCGTAGATTGAATAGAACCATATATCCTATAAGATACTTTTAATGTCCACTTATCCATTATAAAAATCATTGTCAAAACTATAGGATATTATGAATATAATTCTATAGCTTTGACAACTATATAATCGATTTTAGTACCAAATTGTACTAAGTTTACAATTAAATTGATTGTTGTCCGATCGGAATTAAACCCCCTTTAAGCAAAGAGTTTTTTACAGACATATTTAGGTGCTAAGGAAAATCCTTAGCACCTTTTTTAACTATCTATTATATTCATACCTTCTTCTAGTTTATCATCCGGGGAAACTATTACTTTTTCTCCTTTTTTTAACCCATCTATAATTTCTATTTCATCTTCTCCTTCTAATCCTGTTTGTATTTTTCTTAATTTAGCCTTATTATTATCTACTACAAAAACATATTCTCCATCATTTCTTTCAAATACAGCATCCTCAGAAACTATAAGAATATTTTCTTTAGTTTCAGTAACAACTTTTATATCTAATTCATAACCTACCTTTATATTTGGAATCTCTTCATTTAAATCAATTTCTATTTTTACTCTTTTTTGTTCCACTCCAAGGTCTGACATTTTACTAAATGCCTTTGGATAAATTTTTGTAACTTTACCACTATATCCAGAGATATCTAAATCTTCACTATATATGTTAACCTTTGAATTAATTTTAATATCATTTATTTCACTTGCTAATATATCTGATTCTAAATAAAGAGTTTTCTCATCGCCTAATTCTAAAATAGGTGTTCCTGGATTAATAAAACTACCAAGTTTAACATGCCTTTCCATAACGGTCCCATCGATTGGTGCTTTAATAGTATAATTTTCTTTACTCTTTTCTAAAATATCAAGCTGATATTTTATCCCCTTTATTTCTGCTTGATATTTCTCTCTTATATATTTAGATACTCCCTTTTTTAAAGATGATAACTCATTTTCTGCAATTTTTAATGCTTCTTTTTGAAGTTTTACATTTTCATTAGCTAACTTATAATCATCATAGCTTATAGCCCCTTCATTATAAAGCTTTTTGCTATCTTCTAATTTTCTTTTTGCCCTTTCTAAATTTATTTTAGTAGTACTTACCCTAGCTTCTGCTTTATTTATTAGCTCTTTATCCGGAGTTTTTATAGCTTCTTTAAAGGATGCATTAAGTGCCTCTAACTTAGATTTTGTACTTTTTATTTCTAAATCTATTTGTTCTTTATCTAGTGAAGCTATTATATCTCCTTTAGTTAAGTAATCTCCTACTTCAACATTTAAATAATCTATCTCACCGGATATATTTGAATTAATAACCCTTTCTTTTCTTGACTTTACAAAAGCTATTTCTTCTACATATTTTTTAATATTTCCCTTCTCTACAGTGTAAGTTTCAGATTCAATTCCTTTAGTAGTACTATTATAATAAAATAATCCTCCACCGATAAGTAATACTACTAATATAATTATTATATATTTTTTCAACTCTAGATTCCCCCTTTATTAAGTAATCCTGTTTTTTAAAGCTTCAATAAAATCAAGCTTATAAATCTTCTTCATCGTAGCAAGCTGTGCTAAAAATACAAATATTAATGTTGCCATAACTGATACAATATAGGTTTTAAAAGAACTTTCTATATTTAGTGTATAAATCTCTGTACTAAATACTTTTTCTATATAATCTATCATATATTTTCCTAAAGGAATTCCTATTAAAATACCTAATATAGTCATAAAAATATTTTCTTTAAGTATCATTATAAATATTTCTTTTTTTGTAAAACCCATAACTCTTAAGGATGAAAATTCTAATCTTCTTTCTGAAATCCCTAATATTGTAGAGTTATAAACAATAGCAAAACCTAATACCCCACCAAATAATAGCATTACACCAATAGAATAAATCATTAAATCTAAAAATTCATTAAAAACACTTCGCATATCCGATAAAGATTGCACTGAAGTAATATTTTTCATATCCTCTAAATCTTTTTTTATATCACCATCTGAATTTAAATAAACTCCTGTTAATAAATTCTTTTGTAGTAGTTTCTCCCTCATAAAATCTATATTCATATATCCATTTAATCCAAGGGATTGCTTTATTATACCTTCTACCCTTACATATAAATCATCTTTACCGGGTATAAAGTTTTCTATTTTTACCTTTTCACCCTTTTTAACTCCTATATATTTTGCAAGTCCCTCTGATAGTAAGATACCTTTTTTAGGTAATTTTATGTTTTCATCTTTTAAATTTTTAAAATTGAAAAATTGTGTGTTATTTTCTAATCCAATGATGTTACAAACTTTATCTCTATGTCCATAAACAACCTCAAAGGGATATTCTATTTTTCCTTCTATATCTTTAACATTTGTGACCTGCTTTATATCCTTTATTACTTTATTATTTAATGGTTTAGAGAAATTAATATTATAATCCATCCTTTGAAACTTTCCATAATGATCAACAAATATAGAATTAAAGCTATCTTGAGAACTAAAGGGTAAAAAAATCACAACAAATGTTAAAGAAATTCCCAATGTTATGAAAATAAATCTTTTCTTACTTCTAAAAATATTCCTTAAAACCATCTTCCAGCTAAAGGATAATTTTTTCCATAAAACATTAAATCTATCAAGTAATATTCTATTTCCTGTTTTAGGTGGCTCAGGCCTCATAGATTCAGCGGGCATAATATTAAGTACCCTTCTTGTTCCCCATAGACCTGCTATTATACAAAATATTACCGATATTACAACTGCTAAAATCATGTATCTATAATAAAATGTTATCTTTAATATTGGAATATTAAAAAACATAATATACATCTTAGCTATATAGCTAGAAAGTATACTCCCTAAAATAATTCCAAACACTGATCCTACTAAACCTATAGTTAATGAATATTTCATATAATGATTTATTAAAGACTTATTTCCATAACCTAAAGCCTTTAAAACTCCTATGGTCGTTCTGTCCTTTTTAACCATTCTAGATATCATTACTGCTATTATTATAGCTGCAACACCCAAAAAAACAATTGGTATTGCCTTTGATGACTGTTTAGCTCCTTTAACCTCTTCTGAAACCATTTTATTACTTAATTGATTTTCCTTAGTTATTATTCTCTTAACTCCATATCTTTCAAGTTCTTCTTCTAATTTATTTTTAAGCTTATCTATGTCATAACCTTTTTTAGCCTTAATTAAAACTTCATTATAACTTCCCTTATATCCAAAACTTTGCTTTGCAAATTCCTCTGATACAAAAATAACACCAAAACCTTCTGGATCTGGAAGTAATGTTTGCTCATCTTCCATTAAATATACATATTCTGGGCTTCCTACTATACCATTAACCTTTAACTTATAATTTCTACCCATAATTTGTGGTTTAATAAATTCATCAATTTTAATATTCCTTGCACTGGCAAATTGGTTTATCACTAAAGCTTCATTATTAGGATTTTTTATGAAATTTCCCTTCTCTAAATATAATGAATTAATTTGGTCACGTTTTTCTTTAGTTGAAATTATCCTTACATTAACCTTCTCTTCATCGTCATTTGTCTTAAGTGGAACATCAAATACTAACCTTCCCTCTGCCTTTTTAACTCCTTCAATTTTTGTAATTTCTTCTATAGCATTATCAGGTATCTTTACTAGTTGAACATAAAGGTCAGAAAAATTAGTTATTTTATAATAGTGTTTAACTGTATTATCTAAGTTAACAGCCCCCATACTTACGGCTGTATAAATTGTTAAACCAACTATAACAACAATAGTTATAGCAATAAACTGCCCTTTTGTATTTTTTATCATTCTAAGAAGTCTAAGATCTAATTTTTTCATTACCATTCAATCCTTTCAGGATCAGTTGGATTTTCATTTATTTCAGTATCAATTATTTCTCCACTTCTCATATGTAAAACCCTATCTGCTATATTTCCTATAGCTGAATTATGGGTAATAATTACAACTGTTTTATTATATTTTTTGTTTATATTATTTAATAAAGATAATATAGAGACCCCTGTCTCATAATCTAGAGCACCTGTAGGTTCATCGCATAAAAGAAGTAATGGATTTTTAGCAACAGCCCTTGCTATTGCAACTCTTTGTTGTTCACCACCACTCATTTGAGACGGAAAATGCCCCTTTCTATCATAAAGACCTACATCTTTTAAAATATTTTCAATATTTAATGAGTCTTTACATATTTCTGTGGCTAATTCAATATTTTCTATAGCTGTTAGATTAGACATAAGATTATAAAATTGAAATACAAAACCTATCTCATTTCTTCTATACAAAGTCAATTTCTTTTCATCAAAGGCGGTTATCTCATTATTATTAATAAATACTTTTCCTTTAGTAGGTGTATCCATACCACCGATTATATTTAACAATGTACTTTTCCCAGATCCACTAGGTCCTAATATTACAACAAATTCTCCTTTAAAAATATCAAAGGTTGCATTTTTTAATGCTTTAACCTTTACTTCCCCCATTTTGTATTCCTTACTAATATCTTTAACACTAATTAATATCTCTTTTCCCATATCATCACCTACCTTTTAATTCTCTCTAAAAATAAATCTAATCTTTTTTCTTATATTCTCTTTAGTTTCATTTAAGCTAATATCCTCAGTATATGCATATAAACACATCTCATAAATAATAGATCCATATATAACCTCTACAGCCTCTTTTGTATTAAAATCCTTTTTAATTAGATTTTTATCTTTAAGAAGAAGTAATAATTCATGAATTTTATCCATAAGTTTATAATCCATTTGCATTAACTTATTAAATAACTTAAATTTAGTTTTAAAACTTTTAATAGCAACAAAAATTATTTCTCTTATTAAATTTTTATTTATGTAACTAATCTTTTCAATATAACTTAAAATAAATTCAGATATAATATCAGAAACAGTATTATTATCTATATCTATTTCATCTAAATTATATTTTTCTTCAATTCCAAATTCTTCAGACATGATAGCAAGAAAAATATCAGCTTTTGATTCAAAATAGTTATATACAGTTCCAACCCCTAGTTCACATCTTTTTGCAATTTCTTTAGAAGTTGTTTTATCATAACCTTTGTCTAAAAAAAGTTCTTTTGAAACTTCTAATATTTTTTTTCTAGTTCTTTTTTTCTTAAACTGTCTTAATCCTACCATATAAACACCTCTTCAAAAAATATGAATCGATTCATTTATGAACCTATTCATATTTTATTACTTTTACATTCATATGTCAATTTAGATAATAAAAAAGCAGGGATATCCCTGCTTTATAGAAAAATATTTATAAAATATGGATGTACTAAATATGATGTGCTGCTTCCAAGAATTATACCAACCATAACATCTGATGGATAATGAACTCCAACATATATTCTAGATATTCCAATTATAGTTGCTAACCCCATTATTATTGCCATTAAATAAGGTATATTAAGTGAAATAACTGTTGCCATGGAAAAACTAGCTGTTGTATGCCCTGAAGGAAATGAGTAATCTTTTAAAGTAATATTATAAGTATTTATATTTTCTAATATATCGTAGGGTCTAACTCTTGAAAACTTATTCTTTATTACTCTTACAAATAAATGACTCAAAGTTATCGAAACTAAAATTTCAAATCCAATTATCCTAGTTTTGTTTTTTCCAAATAACAATAATATTAATGGTAATAAAATGCTAAATACTGCCCCCCCTAGTCTTGTTAGATAGGGCATAGTTATATCTAGAGGTCTACATTTCAGTTTTCCATTTAAAAAATAAAATATCTTTTGGTCTCCATTTGTAAAATGTTTAAATAAATTTTTCATAATATTCATTCCCTTTAATAATTTAATCTCCTTATATTAAATTATAATGTATTTGATATCTTCTTGTAAATAACTAAAAAAGATTTGTATATAAAAAATAATATAGTAAAACATATATATATGTTTATTTAGGGAGTGTTTTAATGGATTATATAGTAGATTTACAAAAACATATCATAGATACTTCTTTAAAAAATGGAGCTCTTTTAGTTGGTTTCACAAAAATAAGACGAATAGAACCTGTTATAATACTAGGTTTTCCCTTTTCCGATGAGTGGTTTTTAAAAAATCCTATTAAAATAACTAAACAGTTAGGTAAAGATTATAAGCAAAGTAAAAATGTTCAAAGGAAACTTAATAAAATACTTACTAAAGAAGATTTCTACTCACAAAATAAAAGTGTATTATCTATATACGGAGATTTTCGTCCCTTGGCTGTTTCAGCCAATTTAGGAGAGTGGGGAAGAAATGGATTAGTAGTAAATGAAAAATATGGCTCTAATTTATTATTTGCAGCAACCTTTACTAACGCTCCATTTGATACTCAAAATAATAATAATAATTTAAAACACTGTAATGATTGTAAAAAATGTATTAGTTCATGTCCTAATAATGCCTTTGAAAATAATAGATTTCACTTTTTAAGATGTCTTCCCTATGCATTAAAGGGATGTTCTGAATGTTTAAAAAACTGTAGTAAAAATTAACCTTTAATTTTATCAATCAACACTACTCCACCACATACAATAATTTTAAAATAAAATGTTAAACCTCTCCATATTAAAACTGCATAGGCAAGCATTTCTGGTGTGAAAAATGTTTTAAACAACAAATAAAATCCTGCCTCTGAAGCTCCGGCCTTTCCTGGTATAGGAATATATGAAATAGCTATATGAAGTAGTGGTTGTAAAAATACCATCTTTAAAAAAGATACTTCATTAAAACCTAAAGCTATATAAACTATATACGTTACACTGAAATAAGATAATAATTTTAAAAAACATAATATTGCTATTTTTAGTGATTTAATCTTATTATTTTTTATTTTCTTTGTTCCCTTTAAATACTCATCTATATTATTATTAAGTTTAATTTTATACTTTTCTATATTTTTTATAGGTTTTATACGGTTTAATATATTAAGTATTTTAAATAAAACTTTCTTTGTAATAACTGAATTAGAAAATGTTAAAGCAATAAAAATTATAACTGAAATTCTTAATATAATTCCAAACATAACAAATGGAAAAGCTATAGTTACATCTCTATATAAAAAACTAATATTAAATATTAAACCAATAATTAAAAAGAATGCTAAAACCAATTCATTAATAATAAATTTAACCGTTAATATAGAGGAAATTTCTCCAATCTTTAAACCATTTCTTTTCATAGAGTAGTATAAAGAAGGTGGTCCTCCACTGGCAAAGGGAGTTATACTAATATAATATTGACCAATCATTGTTGTTTTCAAAGACTTAAAATAATTGCCATCTAAATGGATCATTTTAGTAAGATTATGTAAAACAGCACCATCTAAAATCCAAAATATTATCATTATTAATATACCTAAAGTTATATATAAGGGTTCTATTCTTTTTACAACTGTTTTAAGCTCATACAAGTTACCATTAGAAGTTAATGCATTAAAAGTTAATATTACAACTACTACAATTACAATAAAGTTTAAAATATTTCTTTTCATAATACCCACCTATAACCTTATATTTATTCTTATTTTATGAGAAATATAACCATATTATAAGATATAAAAGCTCCTACTTGCAAGTAGGAGCTTTTGTTTTATTCAAACCTTATTAATTTTATACCCAATATAAAGTATATTATTCCCATAAAAATAATAATTAATGAAGGATATATTACTGAATTAAAACTTCCATTATACATGGCTATCTCTTCCATGGCTTCTATAGCCCATTTTTGTGGAGTTAAATTTGCTAAAAATAATAATATTTTAGAATTTACTATTTCTAAAGGCCACATTGCCCCACCTATCATTGATGTACTAGTTAAAATCACAGGAGATATTGCTGCTAATTGAGAATGGGTTTTTACAATTCCTGATAAAAATAATCCTAAAGAAGTAACTGTAAAAACAAAGGATATTGAAACAGTCATTATTCCTAAAAAGCTAGAACCCCAATCAACATTAAACAAATACTTACTAGCCATTATTAAAACACCTACTTGAATAATACCAATCATAAAAGTAATAACCATATTTCCTCCAAGTATTGCTCCTTTAGATAATGGTGATACGATTTGTCTTTGCCAAGTATTATATTTTCTTTCATTTAATATTTCACCAATTCCAAATACTATAGTATACATCGAGAAAAATAAAGTAAAGCCTATTATAATATGCTTAAAATTATCAAATTCACTCCATTTTCCATCGGTTATGGTTTTTCTTGTTACAGACATAGGTCTTTTATATTCCCAGTTTTCTAATGATAAATCATAAGCCTTATTAAATATATTTTTTTTATCTACATCTTTAATACCACTTATATAATCAGTAGTTACCTTTGCTATATTTACATTGTTTTTAAGTTTAGCTAAATTTGTTTTTATCAAATTTTCGGTAGTAAGTATTTCAATATCGTCTTTTGTCTTTATTATGCTAACTTTTGGCATTTTATTATTATTAATATCCCTTTGAAAACCTTTATTTATAATTAAAGCCATTAATACCTTTCCTTCATCTACCTTTTTATAGGCATTATCATAATCTGTTAAAGTAAAATTATAGTTTTTACTATTTTTTAATTCTTCTATAAACAAATTAGAATACTCACTACTATCACTATTAACAATTGGCACTGTAGGTTTATAATTTCCTGATTGACTACTTCCCATTACAAAAGATAAACCTAAAGCTAAAATTGTCATAAATACAAATACAAAATAATCATTACGCAGTCTCATAAGTCTTAACTTTATTATGCTTAACATATTTCCACCTCTCTTCCCTTTTAAGTAAAGTAACTGATATTATAATAAATATTACTCCTATTATTAATAGAGTAAGTAAAGATGAAAATATTTCATTAATTCCATATCCCATCATAACTTTTATATATGATTTTAAAGCTAGACCATTAATTGTAAAACTTCCTAGATTTTGAATGAATTCAGGCATAACTTCAACAGGTATAAAACTGCCTCCAAGTAAAGCCATTACTTGTATTATTGCAGATTCAAATACATTAGCTACTTTATAATTTCCTATTTTATAAGTTATTACAGCTATTAATATTCCTAAACCTGCTATAGCAAATACTACACATAAACTTATTAACATTACAAGGGGAAAACTACCCCAATTAGCCTTTAGTAAAATAGATGAGAATATTACCATTGTAACGATCTGTATTAATGCTAAAGTAAATATAGTAAAGTATTTACCAGCTAATATTTTAAATTTACTAGTTCCTGAAATAACCATTCTCTGATAAGTAATATTCTCTTTTTCTTCTAATAATGTTCTACTTCCATAGCCTGCTGCAAATAATATAAACATAGTCGCCATAGCTACAGCATAGTATGAAAAACTAGATATTGGTTTCTTTCCATTAATTTTTTCATAATCAAGGTTAATATTATTACTTTTTATATTAGATGTCATATCGCTTATTATAGTTTCTATATCATTAAATACTTCATATCCAATTCCTTCATTAAGTGCAGTTTCAATAAAAACATTTTTTCCTATTACTAAAGTTGATATTTGTTGAGAGAAACCCTTCATTATACTTTCTACAATTTTACTTTTAATACTTTCATCTGGATCCCCTATAACCTTAATATCAACTTTATTTCTAAAGGGGGTTAATATATTTGTATGCATATCAAATATGAAATCCTTCGGTAAAATAACAACAGCTATTAACTCTTTATTCTTTAATTTATTGATTGCATCACTTCTTTTTAATACTTTATAATTTATTATTTCTTTAATCTCTTTATTTTCTAAAAACTCGTTGAAAAAAATATTCTCTATATTAAAATCTTCAACCTTAGTAGTCATATTATTAATATCTTCATTACTTATATTTTTTGAAAATATACCATTTGAAAGATTATTTTTAAATCTTTTTATTTCCATATTCTTATCATATTCTTTAACTATAGCAATATCTAAACTTTTTTTAATACTATAATCTGTAAATGATCCACTTAAGGCCATACTTAATATAGAAGATAATATTATAGGCATAAGTATCATAATAACTAATGCTTTTTTATCACTAAAAATAAGTTTTAAATCCTTATAAACCACATCTCTAACTTTCACTATATCCCCCCCTAATCCCTTAAGGCTCTACCTGTTAAATGTAAAAAAACTGCCTCTAAATTTGGTTTATTTATATCTATAGAAGTAAGACTGCTATCTGATTTAGTTACCACTTCAGTAATATCTTTAAATATGTTCTCACTGTTATTTGAAGATATTATTATCTCATTTTCAGATACATCTAACTTACTTATATATTCAATACTTTCTAAATCCTTTATTAAACTTTTTGATACTTTATCAAACTTTAGATTTATTTTTTTATTTCCATTGACTATTTCAATAAGTTCGTCCTTAGTTCCTGAAGCTATTATTTTCCCTTTATCCATAATATTAATTCTTGTACATATAGCTTCTACCTCTTCCATATAATGACTTGTATAAATAACTGTTGTTCCTTTTTCATTTAATTTATTAACAGTTTCTAATATATGGTTTCTTGATTGTGGGTCTATACCAACTGTAGGCTCATCCATTATTAATAATTCCGGTTCATGAAGTAATGCAGCACCAATATTTATTCTTCTTTTCATACCACCAGAGTACTTACTTATTTTATCCTTTAATCTTTCTTTAACCCCTATTATTTCAGATACATCCTCAATACGCTTTTTTAATTTTTTACCCCTTATATTATAAGCATGACCCCAAAATTTAAGATTTTCATAACCAGAAAGCTCTGGGTATAAAGCTATTTCCTGTGGGACAACTCCTAATTTAGGTTGAATTAATTTTGAATTTTTCACTATACTTTCACCTTTATATTTTATATCACCTTTAGTTGGTTTAAGTAACGTAGATATAATAGATATCGTGGTAGATTTTCCTGCCCCATTAGGACCTAATAATCCAAAAATTTCCCCTTTTTGAACCTTAAAACTAATATCATCAACTGCTTTAACTTCTTTAAAATCCTTTTCTAAATTTTTAACTTCTAATAAAGCCATCGCTATTCCCCCTTTAAAATATCTTCAAACATATAAGGTAATCCTTGATTTAAATTTTCTTTATCTAGAGTATTTTCATCATTTAATTTTGGAAAATTAAATTCTTGCTTATTTTCTATATCCCAATTTTTAGTTTTTATATTTATAGTCATTTCTTTAAAAATATTTTTAGTATTATCAAAGCCTATCTCTATATCAATATCTTCATTGATAATGTAACCATCAATATCTATAAAGGCATCATATTTAAATTTATCTATAGTAAATTGTGATTTAAATTCCTTAAGATCTTTCTTTATATTTTCAATATCTATTTCGTAAGTTTCATTTATAATTTCAATAAAATTTTCATCCTTTAGTAATATTTTCTCTATTTCTTTTAAATATAATTTTAATTGTTTATCAGTTACATTTATTTTATAATGTGTAACCTTAACATCTCCATCCGGAGTATTTATTACAGTATCTTTTCCTTGTAATACATCATCTTCAGATAATATATTTACCCATTCTTTCTCTATATTTTTTATTGTTTTATCATTTAATATTGAACTAACTTCATTAAATTTATTATTTTCTTCCGATACTAAATCATCAATTTCAATATATTTACCAAGCATTGGCATTTTAATAAATGATTTTTTCCCTTTATAAAAGGTTGAATCAAAACCCATACCTCCGAAGTTAAAATAATTTCTAGCTATTAATTTATCTTTTTCTAAATCAAAAGTATATTCTGAAGTCATCTCTATATTTTTTATATATTTCATTTTTTCTAAGGTCAAATTTTCCTCATTAAATCTAGTGTCTAAATTAAATTGAAAATCGGTCTTTCCCTTACTTATATTATCTGTTTTTTCCACTGCTTTTTTATAAGAATTTAAATCATCTTTAGCACATGCTGATAAATTAAATGCTAAAATTAATATTAAAAGTACACTTAATATCTTTTTCATCTTATCCCTCCTATTTTTCTATAGGTTTATTATATAAAATAAAATCAATTATTTCTTCTAACTATTTTCCTTTTTACCTATGACTTTTTGCACATTTTAAAAACGGTGATAAATCACCGTTTAAGTAATATCATTTTTAACTGAAAATATGGCAAGTTGAGTTCTATCCCTTAATTCTAATTTTGTTAATATCTTAGTTATATGATTTTTCACAGTTCCTTTACTAATAAATAATGCTTGAGCAATCTCTTTATTATTTTTACCCTGGGCTAATAATCTACAAATTTCTAACTCTCGTTTTGTTAATGTTTTTACTCTTTTATCTTTTTCTTTACTTTTACTTTCACAAGCTAACTTTGAAAACTTATCAATCACCTTAACAGCCACATCTGATTGAATTAATGCTCCTCCATTATGGACTGTTCTTATTGCATCTGCAATTTTTTCTGGACTAGCATCCTTTAATAAGTATCCTGACGCCCCATTTTTTAAAGCTTCATATATGTATTCATCATCATTAAATGTAGTTAAAACTATTATTTTAATGTTTTCAAAGTCCTCTTTTATGATTTTAGTTGCTTCAACTCCATTTAAAGCAGGCATTTTTATATCCATTAAAACAACATCCGGTTTCTTTTTTTTACATAATTTATATGCCTCATTTCCATTAGAAGCAAGACCACATACCTTTATATCCTCCATATTTCCTAATATCATACTTAAACCCTGTTTTAATATGTCTTGATCGTCTGCTATTAATATTTTAATCATATTTTCCTCCCATAGGTATATATCCCTTTACTATAAAACCATTATCTGATATGAATTCTACATCTCCATTTAAACTTTTTACTCTCTCTTTTATCCCCTTTAATCCATAACCTTTTTTTATCTTTTTACTTCCCTTTCCATTATCCTTGATTTCAAAATAAATTTTATCTTCCTTTTTTAACTTAACTTCTATATTACTAGCTTTGCCATGACGCAAAGAATTAGTTAAAGATTCCTGTATGATCCTGTATATAGCTAAACTATAATCAGGTGGTAATGAAAATTTATCTATATCCTTTTTTATTATAACATTACATTTTTTTGAAAATTCATCTATTAATTTAATTATAGATTCTATTCCCTTTGTCATTTCTTTATTAGGTTTTAAAGTTTCTACTACTTCCCTAACCTTTAATAAACCTTCTCTAGCAGATTTTTTACCTTCATTTATTAAATCCTTTGCTTTATTAGGATCTTTATCTAGTATATGAGAAGCCATTTCCATTTGCATTATTAAACTTGTCATACTATGACCTAATGTATCATGAATTTCTCTAGCTATTTTATTTCTTTCTTCAATAACAGTAAGTTCTTCTACTTTTTTAGTATATTCCTTTAACTTTTTATGGGTAATAGCAAGTTCTTTATATAATTTTTCATTTTTCTCTTTTTCTTTTTTAAAATGTTTTAAAAGATTAATTACTACTAATATAAAAATACTAATAGTTAAGAAAAATATCATCTGTGATATACTAGATAAATTATAGTTATAATAAACTAATAAGCTATATTTTATAGTTGAAACAATTACAGCAAGTAAACCTAGAATTATACTTTCTTTTCTTTTTAAATATAAAGATACTTCGATAATAATTATTATATAAAAAGAATGAAAAAAATAATTAAGTAAAAACCTAGAATTATGCTCAAGAAAAAATACTAAACCTATATCTATAAGAAAAGAATAACTATAATAGAGTTTATTTAAGTGCACTCTAAATATACCTATTAATAAAAAACATAAAAAAGTAATGGTTAATACATATATTCTATGTATTTGGGCTTGTTCGTATTGCATAGCTAAAAAAAATAAAACTGATAAAAATAGAATTTTTATTAAATTAAACAATTTAAATTTTGATTTAAAATTCATAACTAAACTCCTTTTTAATTTACTATTTAACTCATTCTATATTTTTTGTAATTTACCTTTTAAAATAATTTAAAAAGGGAATAAATATTTAACTTAATTTATTTTTGAAAATATAGAAACTATTACATAACATAAAACTTTTAAAAAAACACAAACTAGTATTGTAAGCAAAAAAGCTTACAAAATAAAATTTGGAGGTTATTCGATGAACAATACAGGAATGTATAATCAAATGAGACAATATGAAATTCAAGAAGCTAAAAAAAGAATGCAACCTTATCAAGGTATGAATAACCAAAATACAATGGGACAAATGACACAAAGTGTTCCAACTTTATCTAGTTCTTCATCTGCAGGCTATGCTGAAATAGAGAAAGCTAAACAAGATATGAATCAAAATAGAATGAATCAAGGAAATATGAATCAATATAATACTAACTATACTCCTTCTTTATCTAGTTCTACTTCAACTGGCTATGCTGAAATAGAAAAAACTAAACAAGATATGAATCAAGGGCAAGGTTATATGAATTATCAAAATTACCAAGGTAATGTACCTTCTTTATCTAGCTCTACTTCAACAGGATATGGTGAAATAGAAAAAACTAAGCAAGATATGAATCAAGGGCAAGGTTATATGAATTATCAAAATTACCAAGGTAATGTACCTTCTTTATCTAGCTCTACTTCAACAGGATACGGTGAAATTCAAAAAACTAAGCAAAATATGAATCAAGGTTCATCAATGAATACTTCAAATTATAGATAAATATTTTCGGGTCAGTTTATCTGACCCTTAATCAATTTGGGAGGTTTTTATCATGAACGATAAAAACTTAAGTAATAGATTTTACTCTCTAGAAATTAAGAGACAATTAGGAAGTTTATTTTCCGATATATTTCCTGATAAATACTCATATAATGGTTATGGAAAAACACCTCCATCTTTAATTAGAAAATCTTCTTCTATAGATAACGATTCCTATTTAAACTATCCCGATCCAGAAAATATGAAGTCATAAGGGCTAATTTTAATTAGTCCTTTTTTTATATTAAAAAAGCAGCCTACTTTTAGGCTACTTTTTTAATAATATCCTGGACCATAATCATATCCTCTTCTATAACGATAGTCATAATAAGGATAACGCCTTCTTTTAAGTAATTCGCCAATTATTATAATACTTAATAAATCTCTAAAAATTCTTCTCCTTCCATAAAATGGTCTTTGTTGAGATGATATTCCTCTTGCCATAATCCTTCTTTCTTTAGAATCTTGATTAATTTCAGGATACTCTTCAATACATTCTTTATATATCTCCTCTACCATAGTATCCATTTGTTCATTATCAGGCATTTGATATATAGGTACATATGGAGGATAATATTTGTTTATACAATCTTGTACCTTAGGATAAACACCATAGTATAATTCTGGATATTGATTGTTTGAATCCACAAAAAAGCCTCCCTTCAAAATAATTTCTATTCCCTATTATTTTATGTTTAAGATATTATTTTGTGATAAAAAAAAAGACTCAATTAAGAGTCTTTTTTATTAGGTAGTATTAAATTTAATAATATTGCGGCTATAGTTCCAGTAGTTATACCTGAATGTAATATTGTTTTTGCCCATTCAGGGAAATTTTTAAGTATATCTGGTCTAACAACAACAGCTAATCCTAAACCAAAGGATATTGCTACTACTAAACTATTTCTTCTTGAAAAGTTCACTTGTTTTAATATTTTTATTCCTCCAACTGCTATCATTCCAAACATCATTATTCCTGCTCCACCTAATACTGGATTAGGCATTATAGCAACTAAAGCTCCAAGTTTTGGAAATAAACCAGTTAAAGCTAAAATTATTCCAGCAATTACAACAACAAATCTACTGGCTACTCCTGTTATAGGAATTATACCTACATTCTGACTGAAGGATGTATTAGGCCCTGCATTGAATATTCCCGCTATAAAACTACCTACTCCATCTGCTAATAAACCTCTAGATAAATCTTTACTTTCCATCTCATGCTGACTAGCTTCTCCTACAGCTATTAAATCCCCTACACTTTCAACTGTAGTTACAAGATAGGCTGGAATAAAACAAAGTATCGCTGGTAAACTAAATTTAACTCCATACTTAAATGGTGTTGGAAACGATGCCCAAGAAGCGTTAGATACAGCTGAAGTATCTAATAATCCCATTGGTATAGATATTAAATATCCACATATTATTCCTATTAATATTGCCCCTGAACTTAACATACCTTTCCCCCATTGATTTAAAGCAATTATTATTACCATTACTATTCCCGCTAGGAAAAGGTTTGCAAGGCTGCCATAACTCTCTGATCCAACTCCACCTGCTGCCCAATCTATTGCCACAGGTATCATAGTTATTCCTATTAATGAAACGACTGATCCTGTAACTACCGGTGGAAATATTTTCATTAATGGTTTTATAAATCTACTTAAAATTATTTCAGTAAAAGAACCTATAATTGTTGCACCAAAAATACCTGGTAACCCTAAAGTGCTCCCAACTGCTATAGAAGGTCCTACAAATGTAAAATCCGTTCCCATAACACAGGGAAGTCTTGAACCTACTGGTCCAAATCCATAGGCTTGAATTATTGTAGCTATACCAGCCATAAATAATGTTGCATTTACAAAGAAAGTCATTTCTGATGCTGATAATCCTAAAACTCCGCCAACTACTAAAGGCACTGCTACTATTCCGCTAAAAGCTGCTACTAGATGCTGAATTGCTAAAGGTATTGCAACCTTTAAAGAAGGCTTGTCATTAATCTTATACTTTAATTGATCCTTACTTACACCAGCTACATTGTTATCAATAACTTCTGTACTTCCTTTTCCCATCATACCCCTCCATTTAGTTTATTAATATTTCGACATACTAAAATATTTAACTTTACTGATTAAAAACCTTTATAAGTAATTAACAAACAAAATAGGTCAAATTATGTCATATCCTAAATAAATAAATCTAAATGAAATTATTTATCATTATTTGTTGTATGTTTTTTACAAATATGTAAGCTCTATTTTTCAGAATTTTCTTAAATCCTCATATTCTTTCGTTGAAATTATACAATTGTTAATTATTAACAAAAGAATAGGCCCCTGAGGGGGCCATGATAAATTATTTTTTAGGTAAAACTAAATTTAATATCAATGCAGCAACAGTTCCAGTAGTTATTCCTGATTCAAATATAGTCCTTGCCCATTCAGGGAAATTTTTAAGTATATCAGGTCTAACAACAACAGCTAATCCTAAACCTAGTGCTATTGCTACAACAAGACTATTTCTCCTTGTGAAATTAACTTGTTTTAATATTTTTATTCCTCCAACTGCTATCATTCCAAACATCATTATTCCTGCTCCACCTAATACTGGATTAGGCATTATAGATACTAATGCACCTAATTTTGGGAATAATCCTGTTAAAATTAAAATTACACCAGATAGTGCCACAACAAATCTACTAGCTACACCGGTTAGAGGTATCACTCCTACATTTTGACTAAATGAAGTATTAGGTCCTGCATTAAATATTCCTGCAAAAAAGCTTCCTACTCCATCAGCTAATAAACCTCTAGATAAGTCTTTACTTTCCATATCATGATTACTTGCCTCTCCAACAGCCATTAAGTCTCCAACACTTTCTACTGTTGTAACCAAATAAGCTGGTATGAAACATAAAATTGCTGGTAAATCAAATTTTATACCATACTTAAATGGTGTTGGAAATGATGCCCAAGAAGCATCTGTTATCGCGGAAGTATTTAATAATCCCATTGGGATAGATATTATATATCCACATATTATACCTATTAATATAGATCCTGCACTAAAGAAACCATTTCCCCACTGATTTAAAACTATTATAATAATCATTACAGCTCCTGCTAGGAAAAGGTTTCTAAGACTCCCATAACTTTCTGCTCCTACTCCCCCTGCTGCCCAATCTATGGACACAGGTATTAAGGTTAATCCAATAAGAGAAACAACTGTACCTGTTACTACAGGTGGAAATATTTTCATAAGTGGTTTAATAAACCTACTTAATATTACCTCTGTAAATGCTCCAATCATTGTAGCACCAAAAATGCCTGGTAACCCTAACGAACTACCAACTGCAATAGAAGGTCCTACAAATGTAAAATCTGTTCCCATAACACATGGAAGTCTAGCTCCCACGGGACCAAATCCATAGGATTGTATTACTGTAGCCACACCTGCCATAAATAATGTTGCGTTTACTAAAAATGTCATTTTTTCTACGTCAAGACCTAAGACTCCACCTACTACTAAAGGAACTGCTACTATTCCACTAAAAGCAGCTACTAAATGTTGTATAGCTAAAGGTATAGCTATCCTTAAAGGTGGTTTGTCATTAATCTCATACTCAATCTCTAAACCCTTATCAACCGCTTTTTCATCATATTGTGCTTCTGAATGGTCCATTTTATCCCTCCATATAATTTGTCTAGGAATTCCTATATTAAAAACAAGCTTGTTTATATATTAATTCTTAAAAAAGAATGTTAATCCTTTATCAATGTTGAATAAATAATATTTTAATAATTCTAAAAAAATAGTATATTTTTTGAACTATGTATAATTTTTGTTAATATTTTCATATTCTTTTGTTGTAAATTAACATATTTTTTTTATTTTTATATTATATATTTAGTTCACTTTGTTATAGATTTACATTGTTAATATGTAACAAATAAATGTCAATTAAGGGATAAAAAAGACCTCTGCTTAAGCAGAAGCCCTTTTTATCTTTTATTTCCCTTCAATATATGCTTTATCCATATACAAATATCCAAGTGGTGATTTTCTCCATCCCTTTACATAACTTTTCATCAATTCAGGATCTGATGCAAAGTAAATAGGACATACTGTATATCTTTCCATAAATAAATCTTCTGCTTTGTGCATATAGTCATTAGCCTTTTGAATATCTATAGTTGATTTTGCTTTTCTTATATAATCATCAAATTCTTCACTAGTATATTGAGTATAGTTATTACCACTTGCACTTATAAATAAATCTAAGAAAGTCATTGGATGTGCATAGTCTGCTCCCCATCCTATCCTTGCTACTTGATAGTTACCTTCTGATAGATTAGATAAATGTACCTTCCACTCAGCATTACCTAGTGTAACATTTACATTTAAGTTCTTCTTCCACATTTCTTGAACAGCTTCTGCTATTCTTTGGTGGTTTTCGTTTGTGTTGTAGTTTAGAGTTATTTCTGGTAAACCTTCACCATTAGGATATCCAGCTTCTTCTAATAATTTCTTTGCTTCTTCAATTTTAGCTTTATTAGGATCTATATCATAGTCTCCTCCAGCTTCTCTGAAGTCTTCTCCTCCTATATTAATACCAACAGGAACTACACCAGTAGCAGGGGTTTCTCCACCCATTGATACAGTATTTACGATAGCGCTTCTATCTATTGCTAAAGTAAATGCCTTTCTTACCTTCTCATTATTGAAAGGTTCTACTTTATTATTAAATGTATAGTAATATAATCCTAGGTCAGGTAATATCATAAAGTCATCATTTTCAGCCTGAAGTCTTGGTATTTCAGCCCTTGGTACTCCATCAGTACCATCTATATCCCCAGCTTCAAATGCAGCTAGAGCTGTTGTATCTTCGTTTATTAATGTCATTATATATTTATCTAACTTAACTCTTTCTTTATCCCAGTAATTTTCATTTCTCACCATAACTACTTCTTCGTTATGACTCCATTCAGATATTTTGAAAGGTCCGTTTGAAACTATAGTATCAGCTTCTAATGCCCAAGTATCAGGATTTTCTTCAACTACATCTTTCCTTACAGGGAAATAAGTTGGGAATGCAAACATTTCAAGCATCCAAGATACAGGACCTTGTAATGTTACCTTTAATGTTCTTTCGTCTATAACTTCTACTCCTAATTCATCTATTGATGCTTCACCATTAATTATATCTTCTGCATTCTTTAGATAGAATAATTGATATGCATAATCTGATGCTGTCTCAGGATTAATTACTCTCTTCCATGCATATTCAAAGTCATAAGCTGTAACTGGCTTTCCATCTGACCATTTTGCATCGTCTCTTAAATAAAATGTAAATTCTGTAGCGTCTTCATTCACATCCCATTTTTTAGCAACACCTGGTATAGCCTTATCATTTTCATCAAGGTTTGTTAACCCTTCAAAAGTGTTTATTATAACATTGAATCCTACATTTTCTGTAGCTTTTCCTGGGTCTAGGGTTTCAGGGTCTGCACCCATATTATAAGTTACTACTTGCTCAACTTTTGGTTCTTCCTTAGGCTCTTCTTTAGGTTCATCTTCTTTTTTATTATCTTCTGTATCATCCTTTGTGTCCTCTTTAACTTGGTCATCATTAGTAGGTTCCACATCATTATTTCCACAAGCAACAACTGAAGTAAATACTAACCCTAGTATTAATAATATTGCTAAGGCTTTTTTAATCATTTTCTTACCCCCTCATATTATATTACTTCCATAAATTTTTTAATTTATGGAAAGATTTTATTTCTTATTATCTAACAAATGACAAGCAACTGTATGGTCTCCACCTAAATTTTTCATACTAGGCTCCTTATTTTTACATGTTTCAAAGGCATATTTACATCTAGTTCTAAAAGTACACCCTTTAGGTGGATTTATTGGACTTGGAACTTCACCTTCTAAAGTTACACTTTCTCTTTTATGGGTTACATCTGGATCTGGTATTGGTATTGCTGATAACAAAGCTTTTGTATATGGATGTGTTGGATTTTTATAAAGTTCTTCACTTTTAGCAACTTCTACTATTTTTCCTAAATACATTACAGCAATTCTATCTGAAATATGTCTAACCATTGATAAATCATGGGCTATAAACAGATAAGTAAGCCCTAACTCTTTTTGAAGATCTTCAAGCATATTTACAACCTGGGCTTGAATAGACACATCTAAAGCTGATATAGGTTCATCACAGATTATAAAATCAGGATCTACTGCAAGCGCTCTAGCTATCCCTATACGTTGTCTTTGACCTCCGCTAAATTCATGGGGATATCTACTTGCATGCTCTTTACTTAATCCTACAGTTTTAAGTAAAGAATATATTCTTTCTTGTCTTTCTTTACCAGATGCGAGTTTGTGTATATCTAAAGGTTCACCTACTATATCTCCTACAGTCATTCTAGAATTTAAAGATGCAAATGGATCTTGGAAAATCATTTGTACCCTTTTTCTAAAGGAACTTAAATCCTTTTCCTTCATAGTACTTATATTAGTGCCATCAAATATTACATCTCCATCTGTTACATCATAAAGTCTTATAATTGTTCTTCCTGTTGTTGTTTTGCCACACCCTGACTCACCAACTAATCCAAAGGTTTCACCTCTTTTTATATCAAAGCTTATATCATCAACGGCTTTAACATACTGCACTTTCCTTTTTAAAAATCCCTTTTTTACTGGGAAATATTTCTTTAAATTCCTTACTTTAATTATTACATCCTTTTCTTTATTCATTTATAACCCCCCTTTTAACTCCTGTATCCATTTTCATATTAGGGGATTGTTTATGTAATAGCCAACACATAGCTTTATGGTTTTCATCTATCTTAGTATATTTTGGAGCGTGTAAGCTACAAATCTTCATTGCATAGGGACATCTAGCCGTAAATGGACATCCCATTGGTGGTTTTATAAGATCTGGTGGGGTTCCTGTTATTGGTATAAGTCTTTTCTTTTCACCTAAATCTAACCTAGGTATTGATTTTAAAAGTCCCATGGTATATGGATGCTTAGGATTATAAAAGATATCCTTAGAAGTACCTTCTTCCATAACTAACCCACCATACATAACTACAATTTTAGTACATATATCAGCCACTACGCCTAAATCATGGGTTATAAGTATTATGGATGTATCAAGTTTTTCCTTTAAATCCTTCATAAGTTTTAATATCTGATCTTGTATAGTAACATCTAGTGCTGTTGTGGGTTCATCAGCTATTAATAAATCAGGTTCACAGGAAAGAGCAATAGCAGCCATAGCTCTTTGTCTCATTCCTCCACTAAACTCATAGGGGTAGTTAGAAACCCTTTCTTCAGGAGATGGAATCCCAACAAGTCTAAGCATATCTATAGCTTTTTCTTTAGCTTTTTTCTTACTTAAGCCTTGATGTCTTATAATAACTTCCATTATCTGATCTCCTATTGTATATACAGGATTTAGAGACGTCATAGGGTCTTGAAATATCATGGCAATCTCATTTCCCCTTATGTTTAACATTTCTTTATTTTTTTTATTAACAATATTTTCTCCTTTGAAAAATATATCACCACTTTTAATTTCACCTGGATACTGTAATAGTTTCATAATAGATAGGGATGTAACACTTTTTCCACTTCCTGATTCACCAACTATCCCCATAACTTCTCCCTTATTTAAGCTAAAGCTAATTCCTCTAACAGCTTGAACTTCTCCTAGGTGAGTATAAAATGAAGTTTTTAAATTTTTTACTTCCAATATCTTCTCACTCAAAAGATTCACCTCTTTTCTATTTACGTAATCTTGGGTCTAAAGCATCTCTTAAACCATCACCTAAGAAATTAAAAGCTAACATTGTAATACATATTGCAAGTGATGGTAAAAACAATTGATAAGGGTATGATCGATATCCGCCAAGGGCATTATTACAAAGGGTACCCCAAGAAGCTAATGGTGCTGGAACTCCTAATCCTATAAAGCTTAAAAAGGCCTCTGTAAATATAGCCGTTGGTATCATCATAGTCATTGAGACAATAATTGGTCCCATTGCATTTGGAAGTAAGTGTCTTACTAATATTCTTAAATTTGTTGCACCTATGGTTTTAGCTGCCATAACAAATTCCTGTTCTTTTAAGCTTAGTATCTGACCCCTTACTAAACGGGCCATACGTACCCAAAAGACTGAACCTAGTGCTATTATTATAGGTTTAAGTCCAGGTTTAAGGACTACCATTAATAATATTACATAAAGCATCAATGGAACTGTACTTATTATATCTACTATTCTCATCATAATATTATCTACTCTACCGCCTGCATATCCTGAAATTCCTCCATATAACACACCAATGAAGAAATTAACTAAGGTTGCTACAAAAGCAATAAGTAAAGATATCCTTGCTCCATATATGATTCTTATTAATAAATCCCTTCCTAAATCATCTGTTCCTAATAAATGATTTTTATTCCAAACCTTTTTATAAAAAGGATATTCATTATCATTTTTATTTAATAATTTAAAGGGTTTATCACTAAAATCTAATACAATTTCTCTTCCATTTAACTCATATACTTTAAACTTTTTTTGAAAATCCTGTTTAACAGGATTTAATAAATTTATTATCTCACCATTGCTTGTTGAGCTATATATTTTTAATCCGTTAGCTAAATATATATAATTTTCATTATCTATTTTAAAAAGTTCTAACCTCGGAGGTAAGCTTGCCATTTTTAAACTTTGATCGGAGAAATTATATTTTGAAAAAAGTGGTCCAAACATAGCCGTTAAAATTAATATAATAATAATTACTAAACCTATCATTGACATAATATTTTTCCTTAATCTCCTCCAAGCATCTTGAAAATATGTTAAACTTGGTCTTGATATTAAGTCACTTTCTTTCTCTTTATTATCTATTTTTTCCCACATATCCTCTGGAATAGAATCCATATTAACCTTTGAATTACCCATCTAATGTCCCCCCTTATTTATCAAGCTTTATTCTTGGGTCAACTATCCCATATACTAAGTCAACTAATAAAATCATAATTATTAGAAATGCAGAATAAAAGATAGTAATTCCCATGATAGTTGTATAGTCTCTATTAGTTATACTCTGAACGAAGTGTCTTCCCATACCAGGTAATGCAAATATTCTCTCTACTACAAAGGAACCTGTAAGTATAGCTGCAATTAAAGGCCCTACATATGTAACTACAGGTAATATAGCATTCCTTAATGCATGCTTGAAAATCACTTTATATTCAGGAATACCCTTTGCTCTTACAGTTCTAATATAATCCTGACCTAATACTTCTAACATGCTTGATCTTGTAAGTCTTGAAATAAAAGAAAGCGAATACCCTGAAAGGGCTAAAACAGGTAATATAAAACTTTGCCAATTTTTTATACCAAAGGTAGGAAATACACTTAATTTAACTGCAAAAACATATATAAGTGTGGTAGCAATAACAAAATTAGGTATAGTTACTCCTAAAGTCGCTAAAAACATCACTGTATAATCTGGCCATTTATTTTGTTTTAAAGCTGATATAATACCAAAGGGAATTCCAATACATAATGTTAGTAATACAGAAAGGATACCTAATTTAGCCGAAGTAGGAAAACCATCTTCTATAAGCCTATTTACAGTCTGACCTTCATACTGAAAAGAAGGTCCAAGATCAAATCTAGCTACATCTAATACATAATCTACATATTGCTTCCATAATGGATCATTTAAATGATATCTTTCATTTAGTGCTTCCTCCACAGCAGCAGGCAGTTTCTTCTCAGCTGTAAAAGGGCCTCCTGGTATGGCATGCATTAATACAAATGTAAATGTAATAACTAAAATAATTGTTATGAGCATAGAGATAAATCTTCTTATTAAAAATCTTCCCATAAACATTTCACTCCTTTTAAAAATAAATAATTAACTTTAACACCTCCAAATTTTTTTATTTCTCTTTTAATATTATTTAATGCTTTAACACCACAAATAATTCCTTAAGAATAGTTAACAAATTCTATAGCATGTCTTTAATCTAATATATGTATGCGATTTAAAAATATAACATTTTTCTTTCAATACCAGTTAATAGGCTTATTTATCTATTATGAAAACATATTTTAAATTAATCTATAAATATTACAATATAATAACAATTCAATCTTTAAAATTAATCAAAAAAAGAGAAATGTAACACATTTTATGTGCTAACATTTCCCTTTTATCTATTATTTAAATCTATGCTATTAAATTTTTTTACTCTCTTTTATCATTAATTATTATGTCTTTATCGTCATTACCATAAACTTTAAAATTATATTCTGGAATATTATATTTATCTTTTAAAATATTTGTTTCGATATTAATATTTTCTTTATCTTCTTGTAATTTTATAAGTATTTCTGAATATACACCATCTTTATAATCAAAACTTAAACCATCATCAAAATAAATATTATATTCATTATTTTCTCCAGCATATATTTCTATATCTAATTTTTCATCCTTTTCACCAATATAATTCATGCAAGTATCCTTTGGTAATATAGCACCTGCTTTAACATACATAGGTAAAACATCTAACTTAGCTTCTTTAATAATATATCTGCCACCAGTAATTTTTTCCTTTGTCCAATAATCATACCATACACCTTTAGGTAAATATATCATTCTCACATATTTAGCTGGTCTAGTTATAGGACATATCATTAATTTTTCTCCTAATAAAAATTGATCATTTATATTAAATGTATTCTCATCATTCTGATAATGATAAAATAATGGTCTTAATGCAGGTTCTCCTTCTTTACTACTTTCTCTCATTAAATTATACATATATGTTATAAAATTATATCTTAATTTAATATACTTTACAGTATTTTTTAAAGTTTCATCATCAAAGGACCATGGTTCTTGATTTATTGTTCCCTTAGCACTATGGTTTCTAAATAAAGGTGTAAATGCTCCTAATTGGGTCCATCTTGTAAGTAACTCACCATTACTATCTTCTAAGAAACCTCCTACATCTCCACCTATAAAGGAAAATCCACTTAAACTAAGATTTAAATACATAGGTATGCTTGATTCTAAATGCTCCCATATACTTGTATTATCTCCTGTCCAAAGTGCTGCATACCGCTGCGTCCCAGAAAATGCTGCCCTTGTTAAAATAAATGGTCTTTTATTATCGTTTATATTTTTTAACCCATTATAAGTAGCCTTAGCTTCTAACATTCCATATATATTATGAATCTCTGAATGAGTTTTTTCTTTTCCTTTATCATCAACATGCAAACAGTCTTTTGGTAGGGTTTTACTTTCAGTAGAAAAATCAGAAGGCTCATTCATATCATTCCATATACCTTCAACACCATCTTTAACTAAATCTTTATGTAATTCTCCCCACCATTTTCTAACATCTTCTCTTAAAAAGTCTGGAAAAACTGCATCTCCTGGCCATACTTCACCAACATAAACTAAATTTTTAGAATCTTTAATATAATAATCTTTTTTAAGTCCCTGTTCATAAACATCATAACCCTTTTCTTTTTTAACACCTGGATCTATTATGACCACAAGCTTGTATCCCATTTTTTTAAGTTTAGTATTCATCTTTTTAAATTCTTTAAACTTATCTGAATCAACAGTGAAAACCTTATAATCTTTCATATAATCGATATCTAGATATAATACATCACAGGGGATATTTTCCTCTCTCATTTTACTTGCTACTTCCATTAATTGTTCTCTATTTTCATAACTCCATCTACACTGCTGATAACCTAAAAAATCCTTTCTAGGTAAAGGCATTGTCCCTGTTAGCTTAGAATAACCCTTTATAACATCTGATACATTATCTCCATATATAAAGTAGTAATCAAGATTTCCACCCTCTGAACTAAACTGAACACTACTTTCATATTTTCCAAAATCAAATTTCGTTTCGTATGTATTATCAAAATATATACCATAGGTTTTAAAAGTATCAAGCCCTATATAAAATGGGATTGAAGTATGATATTTTTTAATTGTTGGATTATGTAGATAATTAAGTCCGATAACATCTGAATTCCAATTAACTGTACTTTCACCTAGTCTATTAATCCAACCATATTTTTCTCCCATGCCATAAAAACCTTTTTCCCATATTATTTCTTTGTGTAATTCCACATTATCTACATCAATTTTTTTATCTTTATTTAATAGATTTCCCTCTGTGTCATAAATTTTTACTTTAAGATCCTTTTCATTTACAACAATTTTAATTTTATTTGACTTAATAATATTATTCTCTAATTCAAGTTCAACTTCTTTAGGTTTAGCTACAACTGCTGAGGTAGAGCCTGGTAGTCTATTTTCCTTACTATATACAAATCTAACAATATTATCACCATAAAATACTATATCTAAAAAATTATTATCGTTTTCTATTGTGTAGCCATAAGCAGTTCTTTTTATCATAAGATTCCTCCTAAGAATACGTATTTACTATATTTATTTCCTAAAAAATCTTTTTAAAACCTTACAATCCCTATTATAACAGTAATTAATCAATATGCAAGAAAGTTAATTTTTATTTAAACTTAAAGTTGTCCCCTAAGACCTATTGTAGAATGTAATTATTTGGTTTATTATTTAACTAAGACAACTTTCCCCTAATTTTTACAAAAAAGAGCACCTTCATGAAAAATAGGTGCTTTTTTTGTGTATTAATTTTCTTTTTCAAAAATATAGGTTGATATTGGTTTTACTTTTATTATTTTAGATGCATCTATAACATTAATGCCTTCTATATTTACCAAATAATTATTAGCTAAAACTTTCCAGATACCTTCTTCAGGTAATTTAATGTTAATTTCTTCTCTATTACTATTATGGATTATAACTAAATTCTCATACTGATTTTTTAATTGATACATTATAACATTTTCCATATCATTATCTATAAAGGTTAGATACCTTCTTATTTTCTCTGGGTCAGTTAAAGTCATTATATTTTTTCTTTTTCTAAGGTTAATAAGCCCCTTTATATACTGAAAGTTTTCTTTATAATAATCCTTTCTTGACCACTTAATTTCATTTATCTCATCTCCTGAATTATAACTATTTTCAACACCTTTTTTCGTTCTTAAAAATTCACTACCTCCTTGAATAAAAGGTATTCCTTGGGAGGTTAATATTATAGACAATGCTAAACGATTCATTTTTTCTTTATCTTTCTCTGAATCATTTGGGTTGCTTTTTTCAAATTTATCAAATAAACATAAATTATCATGACAACTAACATAGTTAATAGTTTCGTTAGGTTTTTCTGTAAATCCATTTATATTATTATTATAAAAAATACTACCTACAATCCCTTTTTTAACTTCTGTTTTAAATCCATATCCTCCATTTACAAAACCTTTAAAAACTCCATCATTATCTCCCTTTAAGGCATTTCTTATTTCATCATTAAATAAAGCTATATCTAAATTCTTTTGCTTTCCTTTCCTTATTTGTTTATCATATTCTAATGTAGTTTCACCTGCACTCCAAGGTTCACCATATATAAGAATATTAGGATTTATTCCATGTAATTTTTCCTTTATAGTTTTTAATGTATCAATGTCTATTAGTTTCATTAAATCAAATCTAAAACCATCAATTTTATATTCCTTAGCCCAAAATAAAACAGAATCAATAATAAATTTCCTTGCCATTGGTTTTTCTGTAGCTATCTCATTCCCACATCCAGAACCATTACTAAAATTACCTAACTTATCCCTACGATAATAATAATTAGGTGCTAATATATTAAAGGGAGAATCATTAATACTAAAGGTATGATTATATACAACATCTATTATTACCCTGATATTATTTTCATGTAAAATCTTTATCATTTCTTTAAATTCTTTTATTCTCACTCTACCATCGTAGGGATTAGTTGAATAAGAACCTTCTAATACATTATATAAGTATGGATCATATCCCCAATTATATCCTCCTTTAGTCTCATCCACACTTATAAAATCATATACTGGCATTAAATGCAAATGAGTTATCCCTAATTCTACTAAATGGTCAATTCCTGTTTTTATTCCATTAACACCCTTTGTATTTTTTTCTGTAAAAGCTAAGTATTTTCCCTTATGTTTCATTCCTGAATCCTTTGATATGGAAAAATCTTTTATATGCATTTCATATATTATACTTTCTGTATTTTTCAATTGTTTTGGCAATCTGTGATTAACCCATCCTTTTGGATTTAGTGAATTAAAATCAACTATCATACCTTTTTTACCATTTTCGCATGCTCCTTTGGTATAGGGGTCAGGGGTTTCTCTTTCTTTATTATCAATAGTAACCTTATAATTATAATATTTATTTTTATAATCACCCTTTAGTTTTAAATACCATATCCCATTATTATTTCTAATCATAGAAAATGATTTACCTATATTATCACTTGATGTTTCGTATATAACTACTTTTAAATTATCAGCATCAGGTGAGTAAACTTTAAATATAGTATAATCTTTATAATATATTGCTCCTAATTCATTTTCTTTATATGAAAAATTTAACATAAAACACCTCCCCCTCTTATTATTAGTATATTTATTTGTCACTTATTTGGTATAAAAATTTAGATACATTTCTTAAGGAGAAAATGTTTTATTAATAAATAAACCCACGATAAAAATCGTGGGTAAAATTCAAAAGAATAATTAATCATTTTATTTTTTTACTTCTTTGCCGCAATATGGACAAAAGTAAGATTCCTTTCTAATGTTTTTATTACAATATTCACATTTTTTAGTTTTCATTACTAAGCGAGTGACTATAAGATATATTATAAGATTACTTGGAACATTTAACAATCCAAAAGAACCCCATAGCCATTTTTTTTCACCTCTTTTTGATGCATCATAAAATATCCAACTCGCTTGAGTCAATAATAAAGTAGCTATTATTATCCACATAAATATAGGGACTTCTTTAATTTCACTTAACATCATACCCCTCCTTTTTTGCTCTTTTCTTTATCATAAAAGGAAGAATAAATGGAAATATTACATACGTTGAAATCTGAAAATATATTATTTCTTTAGAAAAACCATTAACAGCTAAAGTAACCACCATTGTAAGGAATATAACGCTTAATAACATAAATACAAATAAACTTTTAATATCTGATTTTTTCTTCTTTATTTCATCTGCTTTTATAAAAGCTTTTGAAATTTTTCTATATTCAATGGGAGGTTCTGTGTTTAGATTATTTAATCTATTTTTAGTATCCTTTAACTCTTTATAATATTTCATACAATTATCACAATGCTTTAAATGATCCTTAATATCTTTATTAAAATCTTTTTCTTCATATATTATATCAATTAATATGTCTTTATAATTTTCACAGCTTTTTCCCAATATCAGAGCCTCCTTCCATATGTTTTTTAATCTTTTTAATACAATAATGTAATCTTGAACGTACTGTTCCAACGGGACAATTCATAATTTCTGCGATTTCTTTATAACTATAATCATAATAATGTTTAAGAATAAAGGGCATCCGTTTTTCATAGGAAAATTCTTTAAGTATCTCTTTTATTTCTTCAAATTCAGATTTAATCAATATAGATTTCTCAACATCTATATCATCAACTAAATCCTTATCTTCTTTATATACTAATCTTTTATCCTTTCTTAATTGATCTTTATAAGTATTAGTTGCTATAGTTATAAGCCAAGTTGAAAATTTAGCCTTTGGTTTATATTTTTTTATGTTTAATATAGCTTTAAGCATTGTTTCCTGGGTAATATCATCTGCTACCTCTTCATTTAAAGTCATCTTGATTAAATACCCTTTAACTATAGAATAATTCATTTGAAGTAACTTTTCTAAGGCTTTTTTATCACCTCTTTTAGATAATTTTATCAGAATTTCTTCATTCAAAGGAGCCCTCCTTTCAATAATAAAACGTACAGGTTTAAAAAAAGTTCATTTAATCTCTTATAAATAACTAAAAAAAGATTCTGCAATTTTACAGAACCTAAGTAAATTATGTATTTATAGTAATATTTTATCATTTACAAGATTTTATTTCATTAATATTTACTATTAATGCTAAAGTGTAAATATTCATATACATAAAAGAAATAACCCCTGTATCATTAATTAATAAAGCTATAAGTGAGGTTGAAAATATTATAATAATTTTCAAATAGGTATTAAAATATTCTTTCTTTAAAATAGCTATTAATTTTTTATTCTTTAAAAATTTTATTATAAAATACATTTGACAAACTAATATAATACTCCAAGGTGGAACTATAATCATCATAAATAGTTGTTTTATTTTTCTAAAAAATATCTCAGATAGTTCTATAAAGCCAAAGGAATTTATTCTAGTAAATAATAATCCTAAATGACTTTTACTTTCACTTATCATATCTATATAAACATTTAATAAAAATATCAATCCACCAAATGTTAATAAAACAATAATTGTCTTAGTGTCTAATTTATTATAAAAAAAATTAAAATAAATTATAATAAAAAACAAAACTATAGCTGATAAATATCCTCCCACATTAGCTCCATATCTACTTGATAACGTAAGTATTATAATGCCCATATAAACTAATAAAAATAATAAATTAATACCTTTATTTTTAATTATTTTTTTAAAATTCAAATAACAAACACATGATGTTGCTAATAAAATCCCCATTATTTCATTATTAAATCCATAAAATCTTCCTCCAGAAGCTATGTTATTATAGCCAATGAAAGAATTATATATATAATTTTTATTTAAAAAAATACTTCCAACTATAAAAATATTAGTGATAAGTGATAGATAATTAATTATATATTTATCTTTTAATATTCTAGATACTATTATAGTTAATATAAAAAGTATTAAAAAATATATGTATATATTTTTTTCCACATTGAATGGACTTAAAATGAAAGTTAATGTAATTATAACTATAATATAATTATATATATTTATTTTAGCTTTTTTATTCTTACTTAAATATACTACTAATTGCAAAAAAATTATAAATCCATGTAGTAAATATTTTATTATATTTAAATTTAAATAAGAATTAAAGTTATTATTAACTTTAAATAAAATATTTTTCCCATTAATTGTTCTTATGGGATTTCCTATTAAATTTTGTGATTTTTCATTATAACTATTAATAATAGTCGGAAATATATCTAAATTTGTAACTATACCCTCTCTTTTAGTTGTATTACTAGTTAATATTCCTACATCATTTGTTATTATTGGAACTAAGGTTTTATTCATTTTAACATTAATATCACCATTAATATTCCTTGGAAATATAATAACTCTTTTATCATGATTATTCATTAATACATTATTTAATAACTTAGCCTTTTCACCTTTATTATATGAAATAACCAATACATCAACTTTCTTAAAAAAACTATTAATTTTTCTTTGTAATTCAAAAATTTCATATGTGAAATTTTCACCATACTTTATTATACCCTCGCTATTATTTACTAATAAAGAAGTACTATCATTTCCTAAGTATCCTATTTTTATATTCTTTTTATTTAGAAATTCTGATAATAAAATTTCCTTAGAAAAATTTCTATACTTTTCTTTTAACTCATTTATTATATCTAAATATCCTTTAATTATTAATTGATTACCTTCTTTTTTTATACCTTTAAACAAACCCCTAGTAATATTGACTTTTTTTCCTGTAGCCATACTCATAAAAAAACTCTCATCATTAAACTTTTTTAAGTAATTATTTGTATTTACATTCATAATTCCTAATGCATAATCTTCATTTATATCTTTTATTAGTTTAAAATCTAAACTATCTAAAACAACTATTAAAATCTTTTCATTCTCAGCAGAAACTTTCAAAGGACTAAATAAAATAATAATGAATATTATAATAATAATTTTTAGTTTCATAAAAACACCCTAAAATAATACATAATTTAGTATTGAAAAAAAACCTATTACAACAGAAAAAAAACCTAATGAAGCTTTAAATTCATAAAAAAGTGTTTTTGAAAATTTCTTCTTTTTAACTTCCCTTGTAGTTAATATGGCTTTTATATCATAAATATCATTAAAAATAAAATATAAACCTGCAAAAATAAAAAATATACCTAAAATTAACAAATAATCACCCCATTAGTATTTTAGTCTTTTTGCAATTAACTTATACAACAAAAAGAGGACCTATTTAAGGTCCTTTATACACAGAGCGATTTATAATATTTTATATCTTTAATTTTTTCAAACTGATTATCTGGTTTTTTTAATACAATCCCATGGGCCATGTCTAAATATATTAATCCCTGTTTATATAACTTTTGTTCTATTAAAGTAATAGCTAATGATTTGTACGTTTCAAACATCGAATTATTATGATCTAATTTAGTGAAATATTGAAGTGCTTCTAGAAATTGAGTATTAGCACATTTAAATAACTTTCTTTCTAATGAGTTTACCCCCTTTAAATATTGAGCTCTAGCATATAGATCAAATAACTTGTATTTGTTTGAATATTTTGATGCTTTATATAAATTTTTTTGAATATCTTCTAAAGTTATATCACATCCTACTTCAACTTCTTCTAACCATTCATGACATTTATCCCTAGCTAAATCTTTTTCAGTTTTTAATAAGTATGAATTAGTAATAAAAAAATCTACCCCTTTTTCCTTTGCTAATTCATTTATTCTTTTTGTTAAATATGTAGCATTGATTGAATTTATATTTCTTCGATCATTTTCAAACATAGAGATATAATTTTTAGAGAATCTATTACCAGCAAGTTCCTCTTGTTTAATATCTAAATCTTTTCTAATTTTTTTAATCCGTTGCCCTACACTTAAAATCTCATCCATAGTAAATCCCCCAAACTTAGATTATATTATAAATTTATCACAAATTGCCGATGATTTATGTCAAATTTTGTCGCAAATATAGATATTTTTGTTTAAAAAGTTATAATAAATAAAATCCGATGGATAGTATCCACCGGATTTTTAGTATTATTCGTTATCATCATTTCCTATATTTGTTAGTCTCTTTTCTATATTAGTTAACTGTTCTTTTAATATGTCTTTTTCTTCATTTAAATATTGTTTTTCTTCTTCCTTTGTTAAATTTAATCTAAATCTTCCTCTAAAACCATTCCTTCTAGCTAATCCTCTTCTAAATGGTTTTCTACCATTACTACAAAAGCCGAAACCTCTGCCTGTCATTGGACCTTCACCTATAGGTCCTGTTCCATTTCTTCCTGGCATAATATATCACCTCCTTAAATGGCATATGCTCATAACTCTATATTTATATTTTACAAATATTTTGGGCATATGTCAATAACTTTCTTTGATTTTTATACATAAATTCTATAATAAAAATAAAGAAAAAAACCACGACTTAAAGTCGCAGTTTAATATTTACATCCCTTTCTTTCTCTACATCTCTCTCCACAGTACCCTTTTATATTACTTGTATCACATAATATATCATGTTCTCCACATTCAGGACATAAAATTTTATCCTTACCTTTTCTTTCAATATCTTCAATTCTTTTTTTCCACTTATGATTACATTCTTCACATACTAAAGTACAGATGTTTTGTGTATAATTTCCTCCTTTAACTTTAATAGCCTTACCATTAATTAAACTATCGGCTACCTTCTTTTTCGCTTTATTATAAATCCTTTGAAAGGTTTGTCTAGATATTTTCATTTTTTCAGCACAGGCTGTTTGATTTAGTCCCTCTAAATCTCTTAACCGAATCGCTTCTAGTTCTTCGACTTTTAAAATATTTTCCTCAAGTTCAAATGCTGGAATATTCGCTGGTTTAAACATTCTATATTCAGGTAAATTTTCTATCTTCCTCCATTTTACCGGTCTCGGCATATTATTTCCTCCCTTAGTTTATATATCTTATCTTAATTATAATACTTTTTTAAGAAAAATAAAAATTCAAATATATAAATATATTTATATATATCCATATTTAAATATACTTTATTATATATTATAACATGTCCACTATTATTAATGTCATAAGAAACGGCCTAATAGCCGTTTCTTTATAATATCTCTGCTGCAAGTTGAGCTAGTAAAGACCTTTCCCCTTTTGTAAATGTTACATGACCTGCTTCATTATAGTCTTTAAATTTTTCAATAAGGTAAGTAAGTCCATTATTTCTCGAATCAAGATAAGGATGATCTATCTGCTCAGGATCTCCTACTAAAACTATTTTACTTCCCTCTCCAACCCTTGAAACTATTGTTTTAATCTCATGTTTAGTAAGATTTTGAGCTTCATCGATTATTATAAACTGATTAGGAATAGTTCTTCCTCTAATAAAAGTTAAAGCTTCTACCTGTACTCTTTTTAGACCTGCAATAATACCGTCTATACTTCCTTCTCTACTTCCAAAAATAAATTCAAGATTATCATATATAGGTTGCATCCATGGTCTTAACTTTTCTTCTTTATCACCTGGTAAAAAGCCTAATTCTTTACCCATAGGCACTATTGGCCTAGCTACTAATAACTTTTTATATAATCCTAATTCCTCAGTTTTGAATAATCCTGCTACAACAGCTAATAAAGTTTTGCCGGTTCCTGCTCTTCCTGTCATGGTAACAAGTGGTATATCATCATTTAATAACAATTCAAAAGCCATTTTCTGCTGGGCATTTCTTGGATAAATACCCCAAATATCTTTTTCACTTAATTTTAAATGCTTAAGTTTCTTTAATGTTGAATCGTAATATGCTAAAGCAGATTTTGATGAACCTAACTCATCCTTTAATATAAAAAAACTATGGGGCTTAAATAAATAATTAGAAAATACTTCATAACTTATATCTAAGGACTGATCAATATAGAATTTGTCTATTAATGATGGATGAACATTAATTATATTATATCCTGTATATGCATCATCATTTTGTATGATTTTATCAGCTGAATAATCCTGTGTTGATAAACCTAAGGTATCTGCTTTTACCCTTACTAAGACATCCTTACTTACCATTGTTACATTTTTAGAAATTTTCTTTTCATTTTCTTCTTTAAATAAATTCATTGCTACTGCTAAAATTCTATTATCATTATTTACCTCAGTAAAATAATCCTTAACATTTTCAAGATGTCTATGGTTTAGTTCAATACGTAAAATACTACCATTATTTAATTTTACACCATCCTGAAGTTTTCCTATTTTTCTAAGTCCATCTAATGTTCTTGATACGTATCTTGCATTTCTTCCTAGTTCATTACCTAACCTTTTTTTACTATCTATTTCTTCTAATACTACAGTAGGAATTATGACCTCACTATCTGGAAAAGCAAATAAGGCATTTGGATCTTCTAATAAAACACTTGTATCTAAAACATAAATATTTCCCAAACTTACGCCTCCCAACTTTTTGCTTCTTATTAAATAATATTCGAATATTTCTAAAAAGTTTACAATTATATAAAAACTTAAAGATACCAATTTATTTGTACTTTAAATTATTTTTTAAAACGCATGAAAAAACCCAATGATATCAATCATTGGGTAAGTATTTATTAATTATTTTTTGAGCCATTTTTTCCATGGATATGCACTTATCCATACTTTTACTTCTTAATAGTTTATAAGCTTCATTTTCAGAAATATCTAAATTCTCCATTATTAATCCCTTAGCTCTATTAATCAATTTTCTAGCCTTTAAAGTGTTTTCTAAGTTTTCAACTTTCTTTTCTAAGGATTTTATTTTATCTAAATTCATTAGAGAAAATTCTATCGTTTGATAAAATTGACTTGAATTTACTGGTTTATTAATATATGCATACAAATTCATGTTTTTTAGTTGCTTAAAGAAATTATCATCGGGTTTTCTAATCATATACACAACTGTAGAAAGTCCGTCTTCTTCAATTATTTTACCTATTTCATAGGCTTTAATTCCCCAAAGATTAATATCAATAAGAGCTAAGTCAGGAAATATACTTCTTGCTATTCTCAAAGCCCCTGCCCCATCAGTAGCTTTATATACTTTATATCCCTTCTGTTTTAAAAGGTTAATTACTAGCTTTCTAGATGTCTCACTACTATCTGCTACTAATATACTATAACGATCCACTTTACCACCTCAAAGAAATATATATATCCCTATTATATAACAAAATAGCAAAAGCAGTCACATTAAACTGCTTTTGCTTAATTACTTTACTAAAATTTTCTTAAATATTTATCTAATTCCCATTGAGTTACTTTAGTAGAATATTGTTCCCATTCAATAAGAGTATTATCAATAAATCTTTGATAAATATGCTCTCCTAGGGATTCTTTTATTACTTCATCCTTTGATAGTTCTTTTAAAGCTTCCTTAAGGTTTGAAGGAATACTTTCAATTCCCTTTTCTTTTCTTTCTACTTTTTTCATATCATATATATTACTTTGTACTGGAGCAGGAGGAGTCATATCTTTATCTATACCATCTAACCCTGCTTTTAATACAACAGCTAAAGCTAAATATGGATTAGCTGATGGGTCAGGACTTCTTAATTCTAATCTTGTAGAATTACCCTTTTTAGCTGGAACTCTTACTAAAGGACTTCTATTACTAGCAGACCATGCTATATGAACAGGTGCTTCAAATCCAGGTACTAATCTTTTATATGAGTTAATTGTAGGATTTGTCATTGCCGTATATCCAGGTGCATGTTCTAAAATACCTCCTAAGAATTGGTAAGCTACTTTAGAAAAGCCCATTTCATCATTTTCATCATAAAAAGCATTATTTCCATCTAAACTAGCTAAAGACATATTTACATGCATTCCAGATCCAGATATTCCATAAACAGGCTTTGGCATAAATGTAGCATGAAGACCATGTCTTTGAGCTATTATTCTAACTGCCATTTTGAAAGTCATAATATTATCTGCAGCTCTTAGTGCATTATCATATTTAAAATCAATTTCGTGTTGTCCAGGTGCTACCTCATGGTGTGAAGCTTCAATTTCAAATCCCATTTCCTTTAATGTAAAAATCATATCTTTTCTTGCATTTCCACCTAAGTCTACTGGAGCTAAATCAAAATATCCAGCATTATCATGTGTTTCTAAAGAAGGTTCGCCCTTTTCATCTGTGTTAAATAAAAAGAATTCACATTCAGGCCCTACATTAAGTGTATATCCTTTAATAGCAGCTTCTTTTAATACTTTTTTAAGTGTATTTCTAGGACATCCACTAAAAGGTGTTCCATCTGGCTTATAAACATCACATATTAATCTTGCTTCTTTTTCTCCTACAGGTGACCATGGAAATACAACAAATGTTGATAGGTCTGGTCTTAAATACATATCTGACTCTTCTATTCTAGCAAAACCATCTATAGAAGAACCATCAAACATTATTTCATTATTTAAAGCTTTTTCTAATTGTTCTATAGTTATAGAAACATTTTTCATAACACCCATAACATCAGTAAATTGTAAATGGATAAATTCAACTTCTAATTCCTTAGCTTTCTTCAGTATAGCTTCTTTTGTGTACTCTTTTTGCATTTTAACTCCTCCTTATTATTAATCCTAAGTTTCATAATTAACATTTTCTATTACTTAAATTTTTATACATTAAAAAAAGCGTCACTACAGGTAGGGTTTTATTCCCTTCTGAAGTGGACGCCTTTGCCCAATCAAATTTATTTTATTTTTATTACATTTCTTATTATACTTTATTGATTTAAAATATGCAACCATTAATTTTAAAAAAATTATATTTCTATAATTTACTAATGTATTTTTTCTATATGATCTATATATTCTAATATTGGTTTTATTATTTCCTGATTTTTATTAGCAACTATTAATTTAACATAATCATGTTTTATTTCATTTTCTAGGGATAAAAACTCACCTTCTGTTAGATTTTTCAAAACAAAATCATTCAAATAAAGATGTACAATATCTTCACTTACATCTTCATTAATTTTAGATAATATAACAGGAAATAATTCTGCAGCACTCATATATCCATTTATAGATTTGATTTTTATTATATTTACTTCTTTATCATTCATATATTCAAAAATATTTTCTTTATTTAAAAAATCCTGTACTGATAATTTTATATGATACCTTCTTTCTATTTCCTTTCTAAATCTAGAATTTATAAACCTATCGTATTTTTTTTCGCTCCAAAATGAATCTAATAGTATTATTTTATGATTCATTTTAGAAAATTCAGTTATATATTCCTTTACTTTTCTTTTAACTTTCTTATAATCATTTCCTAATAATAATATATCTTTATCCTTAATACTTTCTATACTAGATTTTGATGTCAATACATTCCCGCTGACTTATAAATAAAAACCTAAAAAAGTTATATAAATATAAAATATATTTTATCCGCCTCATATTTCTACTTTAATAGGATTGCAAAGCTTCTTTAAGTCAACGGTTTTCACCCCCAATAATATTTATTTACTTTGCATTTTTTACGTTCTATTTTTAACCCTATTGGTTATAATAAAGTTTTAGTGGTTTATTTTAATATTTCCTCTTAATAGTATTTTATTTTAGATATTTTAAAATTATTCTATTATCCTAGTATCTATTATTAGTACCTACTATTAACTTTAGGTTATTATATCATATATAATAATATTTGTTAAATTATAAAAATTAATCCTTTAATTTTTTATCATAATAATTTACAATATGTTATACTAGATATTGTTTAATAATAAAGGAGTGTTCTTCTTTGAAATATTTTTTTGAAAAGTTAGAAAGTAGTTATGATGTTAAATTAAATCAACAACAAAAGGATGCTGTATTACATAAAGATGGACCTGCAGTTGTATTAGCTGTACCTGGTGCCGGTAAAACAACAGTATTAATTTGTAGAACAGCAAACTTAATTATGAATTATAATGTAAACCCTGAAAATATACTATCATTAACATTTAGTAGGGCTTCTGCAAAGGATATGAAAAAAAGATTTGATGAAGTATTTGGATATGCTTTAAATAGTAATATTCATTTTTCAACAATCCATAGCTTTGCATATACAGTTTTGAGAGAGTATTCTTATCAAAATAAAATAGGCTTTAAATTATTAGAAAGCAAAAAAAATAATATAAACAAAAATGTATTATTAAAAAAAATATATAGAAAAGTTAACAATTCAAATATCAATGACGATAAATTAGAAGAGCTTTTAAATACCATTGGATATGTTAAAAATATGATGATTGATAAGAATGATTTTCATAAACATGATAATTTTAATATTAAAAATTTTAATAATATCTTTACAGAATATGAAACCTTTAAAAAGGAAAATTACTTTATTGATTTTGATGATATGTTAACTTTCACCTATGAAATATTAAAAAACAATAGTCAGTTACTTAATAAATATAGAAACAAATATAAATATATACAAGTTGATGAAGGTCAAGATACTTCAAAGGTACAAAATAAAATATTAGAGTTACTAACAAGACCTAATAACAATATTTTTATTGTTGCAGATGATGATCAATCCATATATGGATTTAGAGGGGCTTTCCCTGAAGCATTATTAAACTTTAAAAAAAGATTTCCAAAAGTTAAACATTTTTTTATGGAGCAAAATTATCGTTCATCTAAAAATATTGTTTCAGTATGCAATGACTTTATAAAAACTAATAAAACTAGATATAATAAAAACTTAAAAACAGATAATCCTACAAACTCACCAGTAAATATTATAAAACTAAAGGATGAATTCAGTCAGTTAGATTTTATTATTGATGAATTAAATAAAACTAAAAATTTATCTGATACTGCTATACTTTATAGAAATAATATCTCTTGTATTGGATTAATTGAAGCCTTTAATAAAAATAATATCCCATTTTCTATGAGGGATTCAAAATTACATTTTTTTAAACACTGGATAGTAAAAGATATAGTAGCTTTTTTAAATGTAGCTTTAAATGATATGGATATTAACTCCTTTGAAAGGATTTATTTTAAAACTAATGGATATATATCAAAGGTAGCTATGAAATATATAAAAACAAAATATACTAATGAAGGTGTTTTTGATAGATTATTATTGTTTCCTAATTTTAAGTCCTTTCAGATTGATAATATAGAAAGATTAAGACTAGATTTTAAAGCCTTAAGCAAAAAAAATCCTTACCAAGGTTTGAATTTCATTTTAAAGGATTTAGAATATAATAAGTATTTAAAGGATAATTGTAAAAAATTCGGTCATTCATATGAAAACGCTAAGACTATCTTATCCCATTTAAATATAATAGCTATGAATTCAGATACCTTAGTAGGTTTTTTAGAAAAACTTACTACATTACAAAATATCCTTAAAAAGGCAAAGTTTAATAAAGAAGGTGTTAAACTATCAACTATTCATTCCTCTAAAGGATTAGAATTTGAAAAAGTATTTATGATAGATTTAATTGATGGAGATTTTCCATCTTCTAGTAGTATAGAACTTGATAAAGTTGGAGATACAAAACCCTTAGAAGAGGAACGAAGATTATTTTATGTAGGTATGACTCGAGCTAAGGAAACTTTAAATCTACTAACTATAAAATTAAGAAATGAAGAAAAAGTTCCGCAATCAAGGTTTCTTGATGAACTTGAAATGATATTAGATGATACAGTTATTCACAATTTTAAAGTAGGAGATATAGTTGATCATGCTAAATTTGGTATGGGTAGAATAAAAAAAATTAAAGATGATACTGCAACAATAAGATTTGATTCAAGTGGTATAAAAAAAATATCTCTAAAAATAAGTGTAGAAAACAACATATTAAAAGCAGTTTAAAAGGTGGCCAATGGCCACCTTTATTATATTAATTCTTTTCCTTTACTATACATTTTTTCATAGATATCATCTGGTAAGAATAATCCCCCAGTCAGCCATGATATATGGACTCCTTTTTTATTAAAATCTAAAAATCCTGGTCCTAATATACTAGAAGCTGCTGAAGGCTCTACCTTAATATTTTCACTTAATTTTAATAATGTTAAGTATTTAAATAGTTGAAAGTCTTCAATGGTATATATACCATTTACAATATCTTCAGCCATATTAGAAACTAATTTAGAAGGTGATGCAACTGCAAGACCATCTGCTTCTGTTATATTATCTATGTTGAAATCGTTTACATTTACTTTATCATATTTTTTAGTTAAAATCCCCATAAGCATACAGGGTGAATGTGTTGGCTCTACAAAATAACATTTTACATTATCTCCAAAAACATGTTTTAAACCAAATGCAATTCCTCCAGGAGCTCCACCTACACCACAGGGTAAATATACATATAAAGGATTATCTTCATCTATAAAAACCTTTTCCTGATCTAATTGATCTTTTAATCTAATAGCAGCAACACTATATCCTAAAAATAAATCTAGAGAATTCTCATCATCAATAAAATAACAATTTTCATTTAAATCACACTGTTTTCTACCTTCTTTAACCGCCTTAGTATAATCCTCTTCATATTCAATAACATTAGCACCTTTTTTTCTTAGAAGTTTCTTTTTCCATTCCTTTGCATCCCTTGACATATGGACATCAACATCAAATCCCAAAGCAGCAGAAATAATTCCAATACTAAGTCCTAAGTTTCCAGTAGAGCCTACGGCTATTTTATATTGTGAGAAAAGTTCTTTAAACTCTTTATTTGATAACTTAGAATAATCATCATTAATATCTAACAAATCCTTTTCAATTGCTATTTCTTCAGCATGTTTTAATACTTCATATATACCTCCCCTTGCTTTAATAGATCCTGCTACTTTTAGATAATTATCACATTTTAGAAAAAGTTCTCCTTTAATTTTTCTTTTGTGTTGTTCTTCTAAGTTATATTTTAAAGTATCAGTTTTTACAAGGGGGGACTCTATAATTCCATCATTAGTTTCTGGAAACATTTTTTTAATTAGTGGAGCAAACCTATCTAATCTATTTTTAGCATCTATTATATCTTCATATTTTATATCAAACTTATCTTTTATTTCATTAAAATTATCTATCCGTTTATTTATCCAATTAACTTGTCTTAAATTTATTACATCATTTAATATACTCCTAGTATATAAATCCATAAGATCCCTCCTTTTTATAACTATATAATTTTTATTTTTCTAAAAACTCTATTCTTTCTCCATTAGGTCCTTTAAAAAACATAATCCTAGTATCATTATGTTTTCTAGGCTTATCAAATAACATATTTGCTCCATGTTCTTTTGCTTTTTCAATAGCTTTTTCCATATCTTCAACTTTAAAAGCTATATGATCAATAGGTCCTTTTTCTCTTTTTTCAAAGGGTTGTTTATATTTTAAAAACTCTATAATTTGTTCTCCACTTTTTAAATATAAAAATTTCAACCTTTCATTTTCATCCTCGCTATGAAATTTACAATCTAATACGTTACAATAAAATTCCTTAGTCTTATCTATATCATCTATTACTATAGCAATATGAGCTAACTCATACATGTTACCACTCTCCTTATAGTATATATTCACTAAAGATATTCTTACACCTTCAAATTTAGTATCATAAATTTACTAAATACTTTTTATATATAGGTTAGGTTTACTTTTTTTCCTAAATCCTTCATTAGCTTAACTAATTCATCTACTACATTCAATTTTATACTTAAGTCAACAGGTATATCAGGATTTTGATGTGCTGGATTAACTGCTTTCCCTATTAATAAATTAAGGTGTGTACATTCTTCTATTAATAATTTAGCTAATTGTGAAGCACCATCTTTGTTGTTTAAACTTTTAATCTTTTCACCATTACTACTTAAGAAATCTTTTATAATTTCAACTGCCTTACTTAATGTTAAAACACCTTCTGTTACTAAATCAATCCCCTTTATATTTGCAGTTGGTGGAACTTCAGAGTCTATATATTCTAAATTAACTTCAATTTCTCTGTCTAATTCTCTAGAAACTATTTTAGCAGCTGTACCTCCACAAACTACTTTTTTATCCTCATTTTCCATAAGCTTTTTTACTAACCACTTATCATTCTCTTGATTTTCCGGTGGTCCAGTGAACAATGTAACAGGTTCAGGCTTTCTTAAACATACAGTAACTGCTGTGGTATCATCCCCTGGGTTTTCCATATATAAACAATTACATGTTTCTATAAGACTTTTGTTTATATTTTTACTAGTCTTATAAACTTTTGTTTGCTTTATAAGATAATCAGCCACATTTTCCCATTGCCATCCAAGATTTAATATACCACCTACTCCAGCATGGATAACACCATCACTTACCAATGTTAATACGTCTTTTTCCTTTAATTTTAAGTTGCTTTCCTTAACCTTTTTATTATTAATTATTGTTTCCTTTTTATCTATATCTATAATTTCATTATCCCTTATGAAAAATATTGGTGGATTATCATATTCTACCATATAAACTGTTCCGTCTTCTTGAATTTTTATTATTCCAAATGTTGAGTAAGCAAGTTTCCTTACACTACATACAGGAAGGGTCTTAGCAATTGTATCTACTGTTTCATAAATACCTGTACCTTCTTTTAGAAGTGTTCCTGCAATTTTTGTTGTTAATGTAGCTAGGATATTTGCCTTCACACCACTTCCTAATCCATCTGCTAAAACTATTATTACACTTTCATCATTTCTTATAACTTCAACCTTATCTCCACAAAGTTCCTCTCCTTTTTTATTTAAACTATCATAAGCTACATCTATAAAATAATTCATTCTTTGTCACCTTTTTCTCCGATTGCAATATTCTTTAATTTAGTTAAAGTTGCTTTAGTTTCAGCTGTGGTCTCTCCTAATAAACTTGCAATTTCTTGAGCAACTCTCATTTGTTTATCTATTACATCTTGAGCTGCATTTATAGTATTTTCCTTAACCTTTGCTAACTCTTCTTTATTCTTTTCCTCATCTGTAACATCAGTTAATATAACCATAATCACATTTTGTTTTTCTATATATAACACGTTTCTATATAATACAAGTCCATATTTAGGAAAAGATGATTTTTTCCCTATCAAATCCTCACCGGTTTCCTTAACTTTTTTAATACATTCATCCTTTAATAATATAGATACAGGTTTACCAACTAAATCATCTGCATTAATATTAAATAATTTCTCACAGGCTGGATTTAATTCTTTTATAATAAAGTTATCACACTCTAATAAAAATATTGCATTAGGACTTTGCTCAAATATTAAATTTCTTAAACTTTCTGCCTTTGATCTCATATATGGAAGACACATCTCTAATTCAGCCATCCCCTCATATACAGCTTGTGCTTTTTCTCTACAGGTTTTATAGCCACATGCATAACAATTTAACTCATCTTTAGACTCATATTTACCCATTTTTCTTAGTATTTCTTCTATTTCCTTTTCAGAAGGAATATCTTTTTTTATACTTTTATCTAAAAACTTAATATTAAAATCTATATTGCTATAGTCATAATCAATATCATTAATACATTCTTTTTTAGTTTTTACATACTCTTTAATCTTTTTTTTCCTTAAGTGGAAATTACCACTTTCTTTAGGCATAAATGGACCACCAATGCAGCTTCCTTTACATACATTAAGTTCAACACATACACCTTCTAAATTATCTTTTTTTAAACACTCAAGTATTTCTTTACATTCTTCTATGCCATCAACTTGTATTACTTCATAATTATCATGGTTATTACTATCTAGAAAACTTGTGGCTACTCCCCTTTTTATTGGAAACTTATTACCTATCTTGAATGATTCTTTATCAAATCTTGTTGGTTTTAATTTTTTTAAATCTATACCTTCATCTTCTATCCAAGTTTGTAATTCTTCAAAATTTAAAACAGAATTTATAATGCCTTCATTTTGAAAATCATTAGCCTCAAATTTTTTAGCTATACAAGGCCCTATAAAAACCACATGACAATCCATACCATAGTTATGCTTTATTAACTTTCCATGGGCCATCATAGGAGAAACTATAGGTAACATATATTTTATTAATGATGGATAATACTTTTCTATTAAATAATTAGCTGAAGGACAACTGGTAGTAACTAAATTTTTTATATCTCCATTATCAACATAATCTTTATATAAATTAGATACTATTTCAGCACCAATTGCAGTTTCTTCTATATGATCAAACCCTAGTTTTCTTAGGGCTGTAACTATTTGCATTGGATCTTTCATTTCAAAGGCACCTGAAAAAGAAGGTGCGATACTTGCTATTACCTTTTTATCACTTTTAATAACTTCTTTTATTTCTTTTACATTACTTAATACTTTTACCGCCCCTTTTGGACATACCACTTCACACTCTCCACAGGCTATACATCTGTCATTTACTACCTCTGCATGCTTGTCCATAATCTTAATTGCCTTAGAAGAACAAGCTCTTAAACATCTATAACAATGATTACATTCTTCCTTTGAAAATTGTATTATATTCATTCATATAACCTCCCCATTATAGATTTATTAAAAAATTCATCTACATTTTCTGGAGAAACTGATAATACATTTTCATCATTTATTTTTACTGCGACAGCTTTAGTACAGTCACCTAAACAGAATGCTGCTTTTAAAGTTACCTTATTTTCTAAATTTTTATTTTCAATTAGTTCTTTTAATCTATTTATAACTTTATAAGATCCTTTAAGATGACAGGCACTTCCTATACAAACATTTATAGTTAACATTCTCATCAACTCCTTGTAACTATTCATCCTACAGTACAGTATACTACTTTGTTATTTTTATATCAACATTTTTGTAGCAAATAAAAAAACTACTGAAAAAAACAGTAGTTTTAAAATTTAATATTTCTCATTTAAAAAATATATAGATAATGTTCCAGGACCTGAATGGGCTCCTATAGCACATCCTATTTGTCCAATAACTATTTCTTTAGGATTATATCTTTTAATAATTTCTTTTTTTAGCTTTTCTGCAGCTTTTAAATCATCTCCATGATTAATTCCTACAATCTGATTTTCTAAATCTATTCCTCTTTCATCCATTATTTCTAACATTCTTTTAAATACTTTCTTTCTTCCTCTTACCTTTTCTCTAGGGATTAATTTCCCATCTTCAACATCAAGGATTGGTTTAATTCTTAAAACACTTCCTACAAAAGCAGCGCCTCTACTAACTCTACCACCTCTGTATAAGTATTCTAAATCATCCACTGTAAAAATATGTTCCATGTGCTCAGAATTAAAATTAATTGCTTTTATAATTTCATCCTTTGACTTTCCTTCTTTAGCCATCTTAGCTGCTTTATAAACAACTAATCCAAAACCAAGTGATGCACATTTTGTATTAATAATATCTAAATCAAAATCAGGATATTCTTCTTTAACCTGTCCCTTGATAAGCTCAGATGTCTGATATGTACCAGATAATTCAGATGAAAAGGCAATGTATATACAACTTTCTTTTTCCTTAGCTAATTTTTTAAATATCTCTTCAAATTTAGTCGGTGGAACCTGTGCTGTTTTAGGAATTTTACCATTTCTCATTTTATCATATAGTTGTTTTGGCTCAATGTTAACATTATCTAAATACTCTTGATTTTCTAGATATACCATAAGTGGAATTACATCTATATCATATTTCTCTACTATTTCTTTAGGTAAATCACAAGCACTGTCTGTTAAAATCCTAATCCCCATCTTATCACCCCTTTACATTGATTATATAAAATTATGACTAATATGTAAATTATAATATAATATTAACTATTAAAACTTATCTATTAATTCTTATAAAAATTTGTTAACTCCTTTTAATAATGGGTAATATAATTATGGATAAGTATGCTTAATTTATATTAAAAAATACAAGGAGGATTTAGTATGTATAAAGATACAAAATATAATGAATACTCTAAAGAAATGCTCAACCAATTAGAAAAAGGAGTATTTTTAACTGTAAAGGATAAGGATGACTTAAATACAATGACCATAGCCTGGGGTAATATTGGAGTTATTTGGAATAAACCAATCTTTACTATAGCTGTACGTTATTCTAGGTATACATATAATTTATTAGAAAATGCTAAGGAATTTACAATAAGCGTTCCACTCAATAAAGATATGAAAAAAGAATTATCTCTCTGCGGTACCAAATCTAAAAGAGATATTGATAAATTTAAAGAATGTAACTTAACACCTAAAAAAGGAAAAATTTTAAATACACCTATCATTGATGAATGTGATCTTCACTATGAATGTAAAGTAGTTTATCAACAAGCAATGGACCCTGCTTTACTTAATGAAGAAATTAAAAAGTTAAAATATAAAAATAATGATTACCATGTTCTTTATTATGGCGAAATAGTTTCAAGTTATATAAAAAAATAGATAAAGAGATTAATCTCTTTATCTATTTTTTATTGTTTAGCCTTTAATAAAATGATTTTATTTTTCAATTTAATATAGTATTATATTAAAGGAGGTGAGTGTTTCTTTGAATTATAAAAATATGTCTAAAGAAGAACTTATTAAAGAATTAAAAAGTAAGGATGAAAAATTAAATGAACTAAAAAAAATTAAAAATAAACATAAGAAAAAAGCTAAAAAATATATTACAAATATAAAAAACTTACTACATGGAAATGAGTTGGAAAATAAAACCCTTAATAACATCATAGACGTTATGCCAGTTAGTTTAATAGTTCTTGATAGTAATGGTGATATAAAACTAATTAATAAAAAAACTAAAAATATATTTGGAAATATACTTAATAATAACATTTATGAACTTAAGGATAATTATTATAATATTTATAGTTTAGATGGAAGTTTATATCCTAAAGATAAACTCCCATTATTAAGATCACTAAATAATAAGGAATATATTAAAAATGAAAAGGTCCTTATTAAGTTTAATAATGGTAATGAATACTTTATTTCTGTATATTGTAATCCAATAATAGACTCTAAGGGTAATATTAAAGGAGCAGTTTCAGCCTTTCAAGATATTACAATGAAAAAAAAAGCTAAAGAAAAACTTAAACATGGTAAACAAATGAATGATATAATTCTTAGTGCTATTAAAGAAACACTACTAATAGTTGATGATAAAGGTAAAATACTTACAATAAATGAAACAGGTGCTAAAAAGTTAGGAAAAAAATCAAAAGAATTAAAGGGTAAGTATATAAATGATTTTATTAAATTTGATGATAATATCTTTTTGAAATATAAAATTAAAGATTTAAAAACAAAAAAAATACCTATTCATTTTAAAGGAAAATGTAAGGAAAGAACTTTAGATACATCCATATATCCTTATATTAACTCTAATAATGATGTGAAAAAATTAGTGGTCTTTTCAAAGGATATTACTAAAAAAATACAATGTGAATTAGCCTTAAAGGAAAGTGAAGAACGTTTCAGAAAAATTTTTAAACAAGCTTATATAGGGATAAGTATTCTCTCTAAAAAAGGAACTATTTTAGATTCTAATGATACCGTTTCTAAAATTACCGGTTATTCTAAAAAAGAACTACTAGAAAAATCTTTTAAGGATATAACTCATTCAGATGGTGTTTATAAAGAAAATAAATATTTAGAAGAATTGCTAATGAAAAAACGACAGTGTTTCCATATAGAAAAGAAATGCATACATAAAAAAGGTCATATTGTTTGGCTAAATTTACATTGTTCAGTAATAAATAATGAAAAAGGAAATCCTAGTTATATTATTGCTGCTATTCAGGATATATCCAAACTTAAAAATTACAATTTAAAATTAAAAAACCTTTCAAATAAATATAAGTCATCTTTAAAGTTAATAAAAGAAAAACATGATGAACTCATAATAGCTAATCATACAAAAAGTAATTTTATTGCCAATATTAGCCATGAATTGAAAACACCTTTAAATATCATTATGACTTATTTAGAATATATACTAGAGGAGGAAGAAGGTAAATTAAATCTAGAACAAAAAAGCCTTCTTGCAACAGCTTATAAGAATACTGAAAGATTAAAAGTAATGATTGATGATATGTTAGACCTTTCAACATTAGAATCTGGAAAAATGAAACTAAACTATAAAAATGTAAACTTAAATACTTTATTAAATAAAATAGTTAAGGAAAAAAAGTTAACGGTCAAAAACAAAGATTTAAAAATAATATTTAATGATTATTCTGATGAGATTCATCTTTATACGGACCCTATAAGATTAAGACAAGTTATAGATAATGTATTAGACAATTCTATAAAATTCACCGATGAAGGTTATATTGATATAAGTATAAATTTAACTAAAACTAGTATTTCAATATCAGTTATAGACCAAGGTATAGGAATTGATAATGAAAAACAAGAAAATATATTCAAACCATTTTATCAAGCTGATAACTCTTTTTTTAAAAGATACAAAGGCGTAGGATTAGGCCTTAGTATCTCAAAAAAAATAATAAATTTATTAAATGGAGATATAATGATTACTAATAACAAATGCAAAGGATGTACTACTAAAATAACTTTACCTTTAAATACTTAGGAGGAAAATGCTTCATGAAGAAAATATTCATTATTGACGATGAAAAAGAAATCACTGATTTATTAAAAAAAGTTTTGGAAAAGGAAAATTATAACGTTAAAGGCTTTTACAGTGCAGAATCAGCTATGGAAAAAATAAAAAAAGATGTACCTAATCTTATAATTTTAGATATTCAAATGCCTAATATGGACGGTAAAAGAGCCTTTGATATTATAAAATCAAAATATCCTGAAATGAAAATTATAATTATTACTGCCTATGTGGATATGGAAAAATCTAAATACTTCTTAAAAAGTGGTGCTATTGATTTTATTGCTAAACCCTTTAAATTAAAGGATATTAGATGTATTATTAAAAAAGTCTTTTGTAAAGATAAAACTAATAATCGAACATCAGAATGTGAAGATCAAAAGCTTATAAGTAATGATTTTAATATTAAAAATATTAAAAACAAAGCTTTAAAATTTTCTAATACGGACATGCCTGTGTTAATTACAGGAGAAAGTGGTACAGGGAAAGAATTATTAGTAAATATCATCCACTATCATGGTATTAGAAAACACAAACCTTTAATAAAAATTAATTGTGCTGCTATTCCAGATAACCTTATAGAAAGTGAACTGTTTGGTTATATGAAGGGAGCCTTTACTGGAGCTATAAACTCAAAAGAAGGAAAATTTGAAGAAGCAAAAGATGGGACTCTTTTTTTAGATGAAATAACAGAACTATCACCTAAATTACAAAGTAAATTATTAAGGGTTTTAGAGTATAAAACTTTTGAAAGACTTGGAAGTAACAAAGTTAATACTGTAGATTTTAGATTAATATGTGCAACTAATAAAAATATTAAAAAGCAAGTTAAAAGAGATCTTTTCCGTGAAGATCTTTATCATAGGATAACTACTCATTACATAAATTTACCTCCTTTGAGGGAAAGAATAGATGACATCCCTTTACTAGTAAATTATTTCATTGAAATATTTAAAAAAGAATATATTGCATCAGTTAATAAAATTTCAGATGAAGCCTTAGATTTACTGAAAAACTATAACTGGCCAGGTAATATAAGAGAATTAAGAAATATAATTGAAGGTGTAATTACATTAAAAAGTCACTCTAAAATAATTACTAAAGATAATTTACCTAAATATATTCATAAAAATACTGATATTGAAGCTAAAACGACAATGTCTTTAAATAATATTGAAAAAGAGCATATTACTAATATTCTAAATTATACGAAGGGTAATAAAAATAAAGCTTCAAAAATATTAGGTGTGAGTGTAAAAACTTTATATAATAAAATTAAAAAATATAATATAAAAATGTAAAAATTACAAAACAAACGCTATTTTGTAATTTTTACATACTCCTTAAAGATATGGGTTTTAAATTTAATCCCATATCTTTTCTGTAATATAAAGCTTTAAGCAAATAGGAAAAACTTACGGCATAATATTTGCATATTAAAGATATATACGGATTAAAAAGGAGTGATATCTATGTTTAAAAATAAAGAATTAAAAGAAACTAAAATTTTATTAAATGATTATTTTAAGAAAGCTTTAAGTCAAGAAGAATATAGTAAAGTGAAAAATTTTTCAATATATAAACAAGTAAAAAAACTTATTAATAAGTCAAAGGAAAATGTAACTAAAATGGAAGAAATTCTTACAGCTATGCCAGATCCTATCTTTGTAAGAGATAATGATAGAAATATCATCTTTTGGAGTAAATCAATGGAGGATTTAACTGGCTATACTAAAAAAGAAGCTATCGGAAGTAAATGTGATGATATTTTTCAATCATCTATTTGTAAAAATTGTGCCGTAGAACAATGTATAGAAAAAAGAGAATGTATTAAAAAAGAAGAAATTACAATTAAACATAAAAGTGGAGATTTAATTGATGTTTTAGCCTCTGCTTCTGGATTATATGACCATGAAGAAAATCCTGATGGTGGACTAGAAATTATTAGAGATGTAACTAATGAAAAGAAGTTACTTAGTAATATAAAAGAAGTAGCAGAAAAGGTGAGTGCAACATCCCAACAATTATCATCAACTTCAGAAGAAGTAACAAGCTCAGTAGAGGATTTAGCTAATAATGCTAATTATGTATCTGAAATAACTGATAAAGGTAAACAAGCAAGTGATACTACAAATGAAAAAGCAACCTATGGACATAAAGCTGCAGAAAAAGCAATAGAAAAAATGAAAACCATTGAAAAATCAGTACAAGACTCAAATAAATCCGTTAAGAACTTAAATGAAAAGGGAAAAGAAGTAGAAAGTATATTAAAGTTAATTAATGATGTGGCCGAACAAACTAATTTACTAGCCTTAAATGCTGCTATTGAAGCTGCGAGAGCAGGAGAAGCAGGTAAGGGATTTGCTGTAGTAGCTGATGAAGTTAGAAAGTTAGCTGAAGAGTCTAGTCAAGCAACAACAAAGGTTCAAAGGATTATAAACGAGGTATTAAAAGGGTCTGAAGATTCTTTACAATCAATGAATATAGTTAATAAAGAAGTTACAGATGGGGTTAAGGTATTAGATGATACTGTTAATCAACTAGAAAATATAATTTCAGGTGTAAAAGAAACTAGTAAGTACATGGAACAAATTAATACAAATACAGGAGAAACTGCTGCTTCAACTGAAGAACAAACTTCAGCTATGGAAGAAATATCCTCTTCTGCCGAAGATTTATCTGAATTATCAGAAGATCTAAATAAAGAAATTCAAGAATTTTCATTATAACTACATATGCTTAATAATCCCACTAATTACCATCTCTTATTGAGCTTTAATTCTTTATTACCTTTATATTTTTTTAAAAAAACCTAAAGGTTTTTCAGCTAATATAAATTATTAGGCATATATATAATTTTATTTCAATAAATTATAATATGAGATAATATTCCTCTTTATAACTAAGCTTTAAGGGGTGGTAAAAAATGACTAAGATTTTCTTCATAAGAAAAAAACTATTGTATGGCATAATAGGTGTAATTATTTTACTGATTGCTATTGTAATCGGGCTTTGTTTAGTCTAACACCTTTATGTAAAAAAACTTTCATAATGAAAAAGCCCTGATATTTTATCAGGGCCAATTTTATGGGAAAAGCCTATAAAGGCTTTCGTGGGGCTTAATCATCAATATCGATTTTTATTATTCTTCCATTCTCAACTTTAAAGTCTCCTTCATCTCCAACCTCTAATTCATCTACATCTATATCTTCACCATCTTCTTCTATATCTACATCTTCATCTAGGAAATATTCATATTCTTGACCATCATCATCTATAGTAATTTTAATCCCAGATTCTGTCTCACTTATTTCTTTAATTTCACCCTCTATTTCAAATTCTACATTTTCAACTTCTAGGGAAACTACTATATTATCTTCTAATTTTGCTTTAACTTCCATTCCTACTTCAAGATCATCTAAATCTTTATTTCTATCATCTATCTCTACATCTGCTTCTTTTGATAGTCTATACTCTTCATCATCTATTGTTATATGATACACTCCTACTAAATCTAGCTCTTCTATTTCGCCTTCTACTTCTTCTTTATCTATATCTTCTGCTTCTATAGAAACTACTACATTATCTTCTAACTTTGCTTTAACTTCCATTCCTACTTCAAGATCATCTAAATCTTTATTTCTATCATCTATCTCTACATCTGCTTCTTTTGATAGTCTATATTCTTCATCATCTATTGTTATATGATATACTCCTACTAAGTCTAACTCTTCTATTTCACCTTCTACTTCTTCTTTATCTATATCTTCTGCTTCTATAGAAACTACTACATTATCTTCTAACTTTGCTTTAACTTCCATTCCTATTTCAAGATCATCTAAATCTTTATTTCTATCATCTATCTCTACATCTGTTTCTTTTGATAGTCTATATTCTTCATCATCTATTGTTATATGATATACTCCTACTAAATCTAACTCTTCTATTTCGCCTTCTATCTCTACATCCTCTGATTTTCTATATCTATAAACTTCTATTTCCCTAGCTCTATTTTTACTATCAACTGTTATCGTTACTTTATCGCCTTTATTAATTTCATCAAACTGTCCTTCACCATTTTTAAATTCCACATCTATGTCATCTATAACTTTAAATACTAAAACCATTTCTTTAATTTCTATTGCTATACTATCTTCATCATCTTTATCTAAATTTATAACTTCCCCAGTATATTTTCTGATTATCTTATTTTCTTCATAGTCAGAATCTAATATTTCAATATAGGCTGCTTTCCCTTCTTCTATAGTTACTCTGACCATATCTCCTTTTTCTATCTCTTCATAATAAACTCTATCATTTCCTTCATAAACAACTACCTCATCTTCATCAACATCTATCTTTTTAATTTCTTTCTCTAAAATAATTTTTATATAATCATCATCTATTCTATATACTTTTCCTGTAAATTCATCTTTATCTGCTTCACTATCAACTTTCTTATCTAGTCTAGAAAATAGTACTGCCATTTCTGCCCTAGTTAAAGTTCCCATTGGATCAAATCTATTTTGATTATCCCCTGTCATTATTCCTAAGTCATTAATTAAATAAACATAACCTATAGCACCACTAGGTACTAAAGAAGAATCCTCAAATGGTAATTCTTCATCCATATGATCCTCTGCTTCTTCTTCATAACCAAGAGCTTTAATAACAATTTTAGCAACTTCATATCTTTTAGCTGGTTCACTTGGATCAAAATACATCATATCCACATCATCTAAAATTCCTTTTTCATAGGCTAATGTTATATATCCCTTTGCCCAATCTGATATATTTTTACCTTTGTAATCCTTTGGAAGATGCTTTATTGATATAGATTCATCCTCCCATCCCATAACTCTAAGTGCCATTATAATTGTCTCTAATTTCGTTACTTGATCTCTAGGTGCAAATTTTCCATTACCTATTCCTTTAATTAAACCCTTCAACTTCATATTTTCAATAGCTTTTACTGCCCAAGGCAAGTTATCAACATCTTTAAATAACTTTTTAGCTAACCCCGGTGGCATTCCTCCTTTTTTTCTAAGTCCAGGTGGAGTCCATCCATTACCTCCTGCAAATGCAGATGATACCCCTATGGACATAATCATTGAAATTACCAATAAACTTACTAATATTCTTTTTGCTCTCATTCCTTTACCTCCTATTTTATCTTTAATTTATCATATATCTTCGTACACTATTAAATATTATTGGGGTAAAATAGAAAAAATCACAAATTATTTAAAATAATTTGTGATTTTTCTATTTATTCTATTTTTTATTTTTATTACCATTATTTCTATTGTCTTTATTATCATTGTTTTTATTTTTATTACCTTGAGATTTATCATTTTTTTCTTTAGTTTTATTTCCATTATTATTCTGTTTATTAGCTTTCCATTCACTATCTTTTTTAGAATTTGTCTTTTCTCTATCTTCATCTTTAGTTTTATTATTCTTAATTATACTTTTATCTTTATTAACTTTTATATTTTGTTTGTCGGCCTTCCACTCTTTATCTTTTTTAGAATTTATCTTTTCTTTAGTATCTTTATTTTGTTTATTATTTTTTTTATCTTGTTTATCAGCTTTTCTGTCTTTATTTTCTTTTTGTTCTTTCTCTTTTTTCTTTTTTTCATTTTTAGCTTGCTTCTTTTTATTTTTCAATTCCTTCTTTTCACTTTTTTTACTTTCCTTTATTATAGATACTATTTCCTTAACTGATTTTTTAGAAATTTCTTCAAAACTAGTCTCTTTATTCGTTTTTAAAGCTTTATTAATAAGGGCCAATCTTCCAGGAGATAAGTCTTTCTCTTTAGCACTTTCTAAACTTTTTTCGTCGTTTTTTATAACAAATAATTCACTTTCAGTTTCAGTTTCATCTATATGTTTTTTTACTGAACTATATATTTTGTTGTCATCTATCTTTTTACCATCCTCTGTTATTGTTACTAATACAGTATTCTCATTTTCTGATTCTATATATTTATCTTCAATTGCCTTATCTACTATTTCATTTACTATACTATCTATAGGTTTATTTTTATAATTTTCTAATTTTTCTACTATTTTATTACCATCATCGTTAAGTCCCTTTATATCAATAACTCTATTAAACAAATTATAAGTTATCTCCACACTAGGGTTTATATCAACATTAACATATCCATAGGGCGTACAATATCCATAAGCTCCAAATGTTCCTGTTAAAACTAATACTAGTATTGCTGCAGCTGCTATAAATCTTTTCATAATATTATTTTTATTCATATTATTATTAATTATAATTTCTTCGCCTATTTGTACATTTTTGCTTTTATTTAGCTCTAAAAATTCACCGTCATTAGTCATTACAATAACCTTGTTATTATTTTTTTCCATTACTATACCCTTCATGCTTTCACCCCCTATTAATATAATCTTCTATTAATTCATAATCACCTGTGTAAACTATAACTAATGCTATTATATATATTCGACCTCTTTCTAACTTTTTTCGATGTATATTTTTAATTTCTTTAATTTCTTTTATTGGCATTCTTCCATTTTTGGTTAAAGTATGTAATATTTCTTTATTGCTTACAATTATTTTAGCTATTTCTTTATATAAATCCCTTAATCTTTTCTGTTTAGGGGATGCCTTTACTAAATCGCTAAAATTGATTCCCCATTTTTTTAATTCCTTTTTATATTCTAAAATCTCTAATTTTCTTATTTTATTAGTTTCTTTACTTTTATACTGTAATACAGCTTTACTACTTCCTAATTCATAATTACTATTTTCATCTTCTTCTGAATCTTTTATAAATACCTCGCGACTTTCTTTCTGGTGTTTTCTATAATAATCTATTAATCTTAAATTTATAACCCTTTTTGCAAAGGATAAAAATTTCCCCTTATCTCTATCATAGGAATCTATTGCTTCCTTAAATGCAAGCATTCCTATGCTTAATTCATCATCTCGTCCATATGTTAAAAATCTCCCTACTTTTTTTTGTGCAGTACTGGCTATGAATGGTTTATATTCTTCTATTAACTTATTCATTTCTTTTTCTTCTTTTTTAGCTTTATCTACTCTATCTTCAAGAGACCTTTTAAAAAACATGAACTCACCTCACTTTTGTGTCCCAAAATAATAGTATAACACATAATTACATATATATAACTTCGTATATTACTAGTTAGAAATTAAGGCAATTAATATAATTTGTACTATTTATATTATAACAGTAAAAAATAATTATATCTAAATAAAAATATCGAAATTAGCTCATAAAATCACACCAATTCACCAATAATATATATAGTATTAAAAATATAATTTTTGGAGGGATTTTATAGTGGGTAAAAAAATTTTAGTATTATTTTTAGTATTTTCTTTAGTTTTCTCAGTTTCCTGTACTCAACCTCAGGAAAAACCTGATATGGAAGATAATTATGATGATATGAACAATGAATTAGAAACAAAGGAATCTTCACTGTTTCAGGAAGGTGAAGTAAAAAAATGTAAAGTATTAACTGATAATCTTAATGTCAGATCAGGTGCTGGTACTAATTTTGACGTTATTGGTAAATTAAAAGCTAATGAAGAATTAGATGTACTTGGCCAAGTAGGTAATTGGTATGTTGTTAATATGCCAGGTAACAAAGTTGGCTGTGTTTCAGCAGATAACACTAAAGCTGTAGTTGAGGAAAATAAAAAACCTAAAAAAACACCTGGCATGGTTGAAGATCCTACACCTAATGATGAAAATCAACCTATAGATGAAACTGGTCCTACAGGTGAAAAAGGACCTATAGATCAAACTGAAGATAATGTTAATGAAAATACTGAAGAAAATACAGGAGTTAAAAGGTTATCTAAACAAGAGCAAGATATGGTAGATTTAGTTAATCAAGAAAGAAGAAAAAATAATCTTAGTCCTTTAAAAGTAGATTTAGAATTAGCTAGGGTTGCTCGAATTAAATCACAGGATATGGTTAATAATAACTATTTCAGTCATTATTCTCCAACCTATGGTAGTCCATTTGATATGATGGATAATTTCGGTATAGATTATTTACATGCCGGGGAAAATTTAGCAGGTAACTCAACAGTAAAAAGAGCTCATGATTCTTTAATGGGATCTAAAGGACATAGGGATAATATTTTAAATTCCCATTTCACACATATAGGAATTGGAGTTGTTAAAAGCGATAAATATGGTAATATCTTTACTCAAATGTTTATAAGTAAACCTAAATAAAGATTTAAAATAGACGGCAATGATTATAATCATTGCCGTTTTTAAATATTAAATTTAACTTTTAAAAAAGGGGTTACTTATGAGCAATATAATTATAGGATTATTAGCAAGTTTATTAGCAGGACTTACTACAGGGTTAGGAGCTATTCCTATTTTTACTAAAAATATATATCCCATAAAACTTTAGATTCTTTTCTAGGATTTGCTGCTAGTGTTATGTTAGCTGCTACATCTTTTTCATTAATTATTCCTGCAAACATTAAAATAAGTTAACGTTAAACCTTAATTTTAGTTTTTCTGTATTTTTACCTATTTTACTATTAAAGCTAAGGCTTAACTTTAACTAATATCAAATAATATTTCTTATATGTTTAAAGTTAAGGGTTAATGTATTACTTTACCCCTTAACTTTCCTTTATTTAAGCGATTTAATATTTATTGTTAAAGTTTAACATTAAATAAAGCTGAGAATTTTCTCAGCTTTAACTACTTGTTTGTAATACATTTTCTTTTTCTTCTCCTAATTTTTTAAACGCAACTGATAACATTAATTTAATACGATTTTCTTGATTTACTTCACTTGCTCCAGGGTCATAATCAATAGCAGCTATATTTGAAGCTGGGTAAGCTCTTCTTAACTCTTTAATCATACCCTTACCTGTTATATGATTAGGTAAACAAGCAAATGGTTGTAAACATACTATATTATTTACATCACTTTCTATTAATTCAACCATTTCTGCTGTTAAAAACCAACCTTCTCCAGTTTGATTAGCCAATGATAGATGCTTTTTAGCACTATCAGCTAACTCCTCTATTGATTTAGGAGGTTTGAAACGCTTACTTTGTTTCAGTGCATTTTTTAATTCTTTTCTATAATATTCTATAGCTTTGATAGCTAAATTACCGCCCATCATGCCTTTAAAACTACCTGATAAATCTTCATATTTAATTTTACTATTATAAGCACAATATAAGAAGAAATCAATTAAATCAGGTACAACAGCTTCTGCTCCTTCACTTTCAAGAAAATCTACTATATTATTATTAGCAGTAGGATGGAATTTTACAAGTATCTCTCCTACTATACCTACCTTAGGTTTAACTAAATCTTTATATATTTCTAAATTATCAAAGTCTTTAACAATATTATAAATATTTCTTTTAAATTCTTTATATCCACCTTTTTCTAAGGAGTTTTGACATTTTTTAACCCATTTTTTATATAACTTATTTGCAGAACCCTTAATCTTTTCATAAGGTCTTACTTTATATAGTACTCGCATTAATAAATCCCCATATACTAATCCCATCATCATATTATTAGCCATGGTAAATGAAACCTTAAAGCCTGGGTTCTTTTCAAGACCTGAAGCATTTAATGATATAACTGGTATATGTTCGATTCCTGCATCCTTTAATGCTTTTCTAATAAATGCAATATAATTTGTAGCTCTACATCCTCCGCCGGTCTGACTTATTAAAACAGAAGTATTATTCAAATCATATTTTCCCGATTTAAGAGCTTTCATTATTTGTCCTACTGTAATTATTGATGGGTAACATGCATCATTATTTACATATCTTAATCCTTCATCAACAGCATCTTTATCCACTGAAGGAAGAACTTCAATATCATAACCTGCCTTATTAGCCCCTGTCTTTAAAAATTGAAAATGTATAGGAGACATCTGTGGAGCTATTATTGTATGTCTTTTTTTCATATCCTTTGTAAATAAAACCCTTTCTGGTGGTTTTTGTAATTGTTTTGGAACAAAATTAAATTTGTCCCTTTCTTTCATCGCTGCCATTAAAGATCTAATACGTATTCTAGCCGCCCCAAGATTATTAATTTCATCTATCTTAAGAGCAGTATATATCTTTCCATACCTTTGTAAAATCTCATAAATTTGATCTGTTGTAACTGCATCAAGACCGCAACCAAAGGAGTTTAGTTGAACTAGTTCTAAGTCCTTTTTCTTAGCAACATAAGTAGCTGCTGCATACATTCTAGAATGATATACCCATTGGTCTACCACTCTAAGAGGTCTTTCAGGTTTTTCTAAATGACTTATAGAATCCTCTGATAACACTGCTATATTAAAAGATTTAATCATCTCTGGTATCCCATGATTAATTTCTGGGTCAACATGATATGGTCTTCCTGCTAAAACTATTCCTTTCATATTATTTTTCTCTATATACTTAAGAACTTTTTCTCCTTTTTTCCTTACATCATTTTTATATTTTTCTAGTTCTTCATAAGCTTTATCTATTGCTCTTTTTATTTCTTTATTTGGAATACCCTCATCTTTTAATTCATCTATAATTCTCTTTTTTAACTTTTTAGAATCATCTAATGGTAAAAAGGGATGATAAAATTTAATTTTACCAGTCTGTACAACCTCCATATTCGCATTTATTGTTTCAGGATAAGAAGTCACTACAGGGCAATTATAGTTATTCCCTGCTTCTTTATCTTCCTTTTTCGTAAAAGGAATGCATGGATAAAATATTTTATTAACACCCTTATTAAGTAAATCTATAATATGTCCATGGGCTAACTTCCCAGGATAACACACAGACTCTGAAGGTATTGTTTCCATACCAAGTTCGTATATTCTCTTTGATGAACGTCCTGATAGTATCACATGATATCCTAATTCTGTGAAGAATGTAAACCAAAAAGGATAATCTTCATAAATATTAAGTACTCTAGGTATTCCCATTATTCCCCTTGTAGCTTGGGATTTAGGTAGTGGCTTATAATTAAAGAGTCTTTTATACTTGTATTCATATATATTTGGAATATCACTTTCTTTTTTTTCTATTCCAGCGCCCTTTTCACACCTATTACCTGATATATACCTGCGTCCATCTGAAAATTTATTTACTGTTAATAAACAATTATTACCACATAAACCACAGCGTTTCATTGAAGTTTGTATTTGAAAATTATCTAATTCTTTTTCTTTTAAAAGCTTAGTTTTATGTCCCTTTTTAAACCTTTCCTTTGCTATTAAAGCTGAACCAAAGGCTCCCATAATACCTGCTATATCTGGCCTTACAACCTCTCTTTTAGAAATCTTTTCTAAAGCTCTAAGAACTGCATCATTATAAAAAGTTCCACCTTGGACAACTATCTTTTGTCCTAACTCTTCTGGACTTCTAAGCCTTATAACTTTATATAATGCATTTTTTATAACTGAAGTAGAAATACCAGCTGAAATGTCACTTATATTAGCCCCTTCTTTTTGTGCCTGTTTAACTTTTGAATTCATAAAAACTGTGCACCTTGTTCCAAGGTCTACAGGATTTTTTGATTCAATTGCCTTATTTGCAAATTTTTTAACATCCATATTAAGTGATTTTGCAAAGGTTTCAATAAATGAACCACATCCTGATGAGCATGCTTCATTTAACATTATTGAATCTATAACACCATCAGTAATTTTTAAACTTTTCATATCCTGCCCACCAATATCTAGTACAAAATCTACTCCTGAAAGAAAAAAGTCAGCAGCTTTATAATGGGCTACAGTTTCTATTTCACCTATATCTATTTTTAAAGCCGATTTAATCAATTGTTCTCCATAACCTGTAACAGTAGAGTTAACTACTTTAGTTTTATCATTAATTTTACTATACATATCCTTTAAAGCTTCTATACTTGATTTTAACGGACTTCCTTTATTACTATCATAATGGGAATATAATAATCTCCCTTTTTCATCTATTAACGCAATTTTAGTTGTCGTAGAACCTGCATCTATACCTAAAAAAGCTTTACCTTGATAACTATTTAAATCTACCCTTTTGACTTTATTTTTTCCATGTCTTTTTTTGAAATCTTCATATTCTTTTTTTGTTTTAAATAATGGATCTAAATTTTCATCCTCTCCATTATTCATTTTATTAATACCAGGTACCCTTTCATATAAACATTCAAAGGAATGTGGTTTTTCACTTTTAGACGATAACGCAGCACCCATAGCAACAAAATATTGTGAATCCTCAGGAAATATTATGTTTTCTTTTTTAAGTTTCAATGTCTCTATAAATCTTTTCCTAAGTTCAGATAAAAAGGATAATGGTCCTCCTAAAAAAGCAATTTTTCCTCTAATAGGTTTACCCTGCGCTAAACCACTTATAGTCTGATTTACAACCGCTTGTAAAACTGAAGCTGCAATATCTTCCTTTGCTGCCCCTTCATTTAATAATGGTTGAATATCAGTTTTTGCAAAAACACCACATCTAGATGCTATAGGATATATTATTTTATGATCCTTAGCAAGGTCATTTAGTCCTGATGCATCGGTTTGTAATAATGATGCCATCTGATCTATAAAAGCTCCAGTTCCCCCAGCACATGTCCCATTCATTCTCTGTTCTATAGACTCTCCAAGATATGTTATCTTAGCATCTTCTCCTCCTAATTCTATTGCTACATCTGTCCTTGGAATAATATTTTCAATTGTGTTAGTACAAGCCATAACTTCCTGAATGAAGGGAATTTCTAAAGTTTTAGATATATTCATTCCACCTGAACCTGTAATCATTACTGTTATTTTATTTTTTTGCAATATATTTTTAGCCTCTTCAAATATCGAAACTACTGTATTTTTAATATCTGAAAAGTGCCTTTTATATTGTTTAAAAAGAATATTGGTCTTCTCATCTAAAACAACCATTTTTACAGTTGTAGAGCCAATGTCAAGACCAACATTTAATACTCTGTGCATCTTTCTTGCACCCCCACTTATCCATTTAAAATTATTCGGTTTACTCATATACTAATTTTAACATATTATTAGTAAAAATAAGTAATTTTTATATAATTTTATAATATATTTTTAAAATTTATTCTTAATAAATATATACCCTTTTATATAAAAATAAATTCAAAAATTATTATAAGGGTCAAATGAACATCTAATTATTTTACATACAACAATTAAGATAGACTCAAATATTTACTTAAAACTATAATTACAATTTTTATGTTTTTACTTAGATTATAATTAAAAACTTTAAATGTTAACATTTAAAACAAATAGTATGATAATCTTATTGAAATTCGACAATATTTGACATAGAATAAAATCATGTGCTTTAAATTATTAAAGCTAATAATTATGAAGGAGTGATTTAATGTTAGAAAATTTCTCTAGTAAGATTACCTTTAAATGGAGAATAATAAGTCTTGTTTTAGTATTATTTTTAATATCAGTTTCAGTTATCACATTTATTTCTATTAAAACAGTAAATAAAAGATTAGAAAATGAATTGATGAAAAGTGGAAGGAACATAGCAAGTCAAATACAAAATAAAGTCAAAAATAGTAAGAAAGTAGAAAATATTTTAGAAGGTATAATAGATGATAGAATCATTAGCTCTAGTTCAGTTTTAAAACATTTAAACAAAGAAAATATATCCAATGAAACCTTAAAAAAATTAGTAAAGGATTTACATATTACTGAACTGAATCTTATTAACTCAGATAGGGTTATAGTTTATTCAAATTATGAGGCTAATATTGGCTGGAAATATCCAAAAGACCATAAAATGAGTGTAGTTTTTAATGGTGAGTCAAATACATATTTAGAAAACCCAAGAAAAAGTGCTGTAGATGGTAAAGTATATAAATTTGGCGGTGTCAATATAGGAAATGGATATTTCGTACAAGTGGGAGTTTCTATGGAAGTAATTGAAGAAACTAAAAAGGCTATGAACATACAAAAAGTACTAGATGAAGCAACAGAAGAAGAAAACATTTTATATGCTGTTCAAATAGATAAAACAGGAAAAGTCATCGCTGGTACTAAAGATATGGTTGGTGAAACTTATGATGATCAAGTAACTAAATCAGCAGCCATAGATGGAAAAACTGATTCAAAAAAATCATTTGATAAAGATCTAGGCATCATGGTATATGATGTACAAATACCATTTTATGAAAATGGAAAACACATTGGTTCCATAGGTATAGGGCTATCACTGAAATCATTAACTAAAGCTAAAAATCAAATTATGAGAACTTCCATAATTATATCTATAATAGCACTTTTAGTAACTGCTGTTATGCTTTTCTTATCTATAGGGTATTTAATGAAACCCTTGAAATTAACATCAGAATATATAGGAAAAATTGCAAAGGGTGACTTTACTCAAAATATACCTGAAAAGATATTATTATTTAATGATGAAATAGGGGATATTGCAAGGTCAGTAAAGAATATGCAAAGAGAGCTAAAAAAATTAGTTAAAGGAATAAAAACAAATGCCAAATCCTTAACCGGTTATTCAAATAATTTAGCCGAAATAACAAATGAATCAACTCAAGCCATGGGAAATGTAGCAGAAACAGTTGAACAAATAGCAACAAGTGCAGCAGACCAAGCCAATGATACTGAATTAATATCATCAAATACTGAAGAACTAGCACAACAAATTAATAACTCTGCCAATGAAATTAAACAAGCAGTAATTTTAACAGACGATATGGATAAATTAAGAGAAGAAGGAAATGTTATTTTATCTGATTTATATAATAAAGCAAAGGATAGTAAAGAAAAAAATGAAGAAGTTTATAATATCATTGGAGAAGTAAATAATTCAACAAAAAATGCAGAAACCATAACCCAACTTATAACAGACATATCAGAACAAACGAATTTATTAGCCCTTAATGCAAGTATAGAAGCTGCAAGAGCAGGGGAATCAGGGAAAGGATTTGCAGTAGTTGCAGATGAAATAAGAAAGTTAGCAGAAAATACTGGAGAGGCAATAGACGATATTAGAAATATAATAAATGACATACAAACTAAAGCAGGAAATGTAGTTACTATAATGGATGGTGTAAATGAAATAACAATAGATCAAAATAAAGCTATCGATAATACAGGTGAAATATTCAAAAAAATTGAAGAAAAATTAGGAGAACTTGTCTCAAAGGTAAAAGAAGTTGAGAATGTAAGTGTTGAAATAACTAAAAATAAGGACACAATAGTAGTTGCAATACAAAATGTTACAGCAGTTACAGAAGAAACATCAGCCAGTACCCAAGAAGTTTCAGCATCATCAGAAGAACAGCTAGCCTCATTAGAAGAAATCACATCCCTAACCTCTACAACGAAGGAATTAGCTGAAGATCTTCAAGACAATGTAGAAAAATTTAAAATTGACTAGTAAAAATAAAAGCTATTGATTTTTATCAATAGCTTTTACTTAATCTTATTTTATTTTCTCAAAACCTAGTTCCTATAAATGTCCGATAATCGAATTTTTTAGCTTGAACTATCATAAAAAGTAATAGGCTTTTACTCTTTTTTAAAATTTATACTTAAATGATATTTATTTATTAATATATCTAGTTCTTGACTTAATCTTAATATTTTATTTTCATCTTTATTCTTATTTCCTAATAATTTATTTAGCTCCATTTTCTTTTTTTCAATCTCAATTTTTATATCTTTCATATCCCTTACCTTCTTTTTATACTTTTATTTTATTCTCCCTTCATTACCAATTCTTTATCCTTTTTTATTACATTATTTAAAACTGTCCAAATAACTTCTTTTTCAAATCCTTTTCTCCATGAACATACACCAGCAATATCATATTCATTAACTAAACTAGCTTTAAGTTTAATTGACCGCTCATCCTCTATCCAAATTCTATATTTATTATCATCCTTATTATACTCAGTATAATTCTGTCCTTCATCCTTAAGCCATTTAACTTTTAAATCTTTTTCTTCTATCTTCTCTTTTACACTTTCCATAGATAGTGCCTTTGAACTAACCTTTATTTTACCATTAACTTTTTTTTCTTCCCATTCCCTTGTATAAAATGGAATTCCCATTAATACCTTTTCTTTAGGAATATATTTTAATGTTTTTTCAATACCTCTTCTAACCCAATCTATTGATGCTACTGACCCACTTTCAGGAGATGTAGCCCAGTGTTCATCATAGGTCATAACCATACAATAATCTAAAATATCTCCTAATTTTTCTCTATCATAAAATTTTGACCAATATAAACTAGAAGAAGGCACTGTCATATCCATAGAAACTACTAGCTTTTGTTCCTTTAAAGCCTTTGTTAATTTTGATATGAAAGATGTTAGTCTATCTCTATCTTTATAATATACATTTTCAAAATCTATATTTATTCCATCTAGATTATATAAACTAGAGTATACAATGAGTTGTTCTATTACTCTGTTTTGACTTTCTTCACTTTTTAATAACTCATTAGTCAAATCTCTATCAAAGCTATTATCTACTAAAGCCCATACTTTATATCCTTTATCATGGGCATTTTTTACATAATTTATATCTCCATTATTTACTATATATCCACTTTCATCTACAATAGAAAACCATGTAGGCGATATTACATCAAGTCCTTTTATTTTTTCGTCCTTAGCTAAATCTGGAGATTCTTTCCTTACATAATCCCAAACAAGGTTAATTTTCCCTTCTTTATTCCATTCACTTCTTACGCTATTTAATTTATTATTTGTCTTTTTTTCATCTTTTATGATTTTTACTTTTTTATTTACAACATAACCAATATATCCTTTTTCTGTTCTTATCTTTAACCATTTTCCATCATCGTTAAATACTTTTATTTCATCTCCCTTATTAAGCTTGTCCATCCTAAAACTAAAAAAAGAGTCTTTAGGTCTTAAATATGTTCTTTCTGTTATTTTTCCTTTTTTCATATTAGTATTAATTTTATCTATAGTTAATATATTTGTATCTTCTATATAATTTACTTTAATATTAAAAATTTTTTCAAATCCTTCAATATCTATATAATGAGTATCATTAATTTCTTTTACTAAAAAATTTAAATTAACTCCCTCTTTTATTTTCTCAGTAAGATTATCTGTTTCTAATTTAAATTTAGGAGCTTTCATCCCCAAATATAATCTATCATATTTTTTACTTAGCTCTATATCTTTATAAACATACTCTTTTAAAGTACTAATTGGTATAAGTATACCTTCATCAACAATTGGATGCTTTTCAGTATCTATAACTAAATCTTCTATTACTAAATTAGTTTTATTCTTCTCAAAAGCCTTAACGACATCTTTAGGATCTATAGGTTTAAAAAATAATAAACCTAAAACTGTTATAGTTGTTACTAGCATTATTACTGTAAATAGTATTATTCCCTTTTTCATGAGTAGCTCCCGTTACTAAATACCTTTAT
>VENA01000038.1 GCA_009711785.1 Bacillota bacterium | reverse complement strand
AAATTAAATCCTTTATAAATTGTTTTATATCTTTACCGTTTAATACTATGTATTCTATTAACTCTAAAGCTTTATTAAGGTCTTTATTTATTATATGGTCAGCCATATCAAAATAAACATCATTATTCACTGTACCTAATATTGAAAGAATATAATCATGGGTTATTTTTCCTTCTGCAAAGGAAACACATTGATCTAAGATACTTAAAGCATCCCTCATAGCCCCATCTGCATTTCTTGCAATAAGGTGAAGTCCTCTATCTTCTATTTCAACATCTATATCATTACATATTGTTTTCATATTATCTACGATGTCTTTCATATTTAATCTTTTAAAATCATATCTTTGACACCTAGATAGTATAGTTGCTGGCAGTTTCTGTGGTTCTGTTGTTGCAAGAATAAAAAGTAGATGTTTAGGAGGTTCTTCTAAAGTTTTTAATAAAGCATTAAAGGCTCCCTTTGATAGCATATGAACCTCGTCTATAATATATACTTTATATCTACCCTTTGAGGGTAAATATTTAACCTTTTCTCTAAGTTCTCTTATATCATCTACGCTATTATTTGAAGCAGCATCCATCTCGACAACATCCATAATACTTTCATCCTGTATCTTTTTACAAACTTCACATTCATTACATGGATTGCCGTTAGTATTATTTTCACAGTTAACGGCCCTTGCAAATATTTTAGCTGTTGAGGTTTTTCCAGTACCCCTAGTTCCTGAAAATAAATAAGCATGGGCTATATTATCATTAAGTATTTGATTTTTTAATATTGTAGTTATATGTTCTTGACCTAAAACTTCATCAAAGGTCCTAGGTCTAAATTTTCTATATAAGGCCTGATATCCCATTAAATCACCTTCATAATTATAATAATAAATATATTATACCAAATTTAGTTCATTTTTAACAATAAAAAAACTATGGCATATACCATAGTTTAAATTTTTAAGCCGTGCACCCAATTTCGATTTACCATCACAAGCGTTACCTAAGCAGTTAACTCAGGCCAGGTGACCCTACGGCACACGAGAGAGTTCACTTACCGCTGCTTCCTTCCGGACCTGACGGGGTTCATGAGTTCCCGTTGCGTAAGACCCAACCGTCGGCGCCACTTACTTAGGGCAGACCTTGCGACGAGTAAACCTAGATTGGGAGTTCAATCCTGCTATAGCGGATTGCAGGTTACAAGGCACCGCTACCTCCCCATCTAGCACGGCAAACTTTTAACTGGCGGAGAGAGGGGGATTCGAACCCCCGAGACGGGAAGCCGTCTACCCGCTTTCCAGGCGAGCGCCTTCAGCCAGACTCAGCCATCTCTCCACGAGATATATTCTATTTTTCTGTCGTTAACCCGACAAGTATATATTATACACAAAATATAATTATATGTCAACCTTTTGTTGGTTGAATTTATTTATATTTTTTCTATATTTTGTATTATATATGTTTCTTCATTTTCTCCAGCTATTTAAGTATACAATAAATCTTAACAAAAATCAAAAAATATTTAATTTTAGAAGGATATTTTAAAATTTTATTGAATTATATAAAGTTAGTCGCTTTTAAAAGGAGTGATAATTTGGAAAATAGAAGAAAGATTGAAGTACTTCCCTACGATGAAAATTGGAAAATAAAATATAAGAAAGAATCAACAAAAGTAAAAAACATATTAATGGATGAACTTATAAGTATCCATCACATAGGTAGTACTTCTATTTTAAATATGTCAGCAAAACCTATTATTGATATTTTAGTTGTAGTTAAAGATATAAAAAAAGTTGATACATTTAATAATGACTTTAAACATCTAGGGTATACCCCTATGGGTGAATATGGAATTAAAAAAAGAAGATTTTTCTTAAAGGGAAAATACAATAGAACCCACCATATTCATATATTTGAAAAGGGAAATTTTGAAATTAATAAACATTTAAATTTTAGAGATTTCTTAAGAGCTCACCCAACCTATTTAAAAAGATATGCTGATTTAAAAATTGAACTTTCAAAGAAATTTCCCTATGATATAGAGGCTTACTGTAAAGGTAAAGATCCATTAATAAAAAAATTAACTGAAAAAGCAAATAAATGGGCAAAAAAATAAACCTCAGAAAATCTCTGAGGTTTATTTAGATTTTGAAAACTTATTAGCTACAGCTTTAATTACCTCTGTTATTAAGGTTACGTATGTAGTAACATCAGCTGCACTCTCCTTAACAGTTGAAGCAGTTTGACTTATAGTTTCACTTGCAGTATCTACACCGCCTTTAACCCTAGTTGTAATTGAATTAACGTTATCCACACTTTCTTTAACTTCATCTGTTATTTTACTTGTGTTATCCACAATTTTAGGTAAATTAGCCACAGTTTTGTTGATATCCTCTTCGTTTTTTTCAACGACTCTGTTTATACCCTTAATTGCGTTATTCAAGTTTTTTAATACTATAATTAAGTATACTCCTAATACTATTCCCACTAATACAAGAAGGAATAATAAGTCTTGTAGTTCAAATGTTATTTGCAATCTAAGCACCCCTTAAACTTATTTCAAATCTTTAGATACCTTTTCTTTAGTATCATCAATATCCTCTTTTATATTATCTGTGCCTTCTTTTAAATCCTCAGACACCTTCTCTTTTTTATTTCTAGCTTTATCTATAGATTCCTTTACATTTTTCTCTAAATTTTCTTTTTTTACTTTTATAGTATCCACTGTATTATCAATATTTTCTTTTACATACTCTGCTGTTTCCTTTGTTTTCTCACTTATATCCTCCCTTGTTTCCTTACCGGATTTAGGTGCAAATAACACTCCTGCTAATGATCCAACCACACTACCTATAGTTACACCCATTCCTACTTTCTTAGCAGTTTCCTTTTTCTGCTTTTTTTCCCTTTCCTTTTTAGCATTTTCAATTATCTCTTTAATTAACATTTTAAATACCCCCTTTATTTATTAAAAACTTAAAAAATTATTCACCATTATGATATGATATTAAACTAAACAAAAATTATTCCTAATTATATTATACCCAAATATATTCATGATGTAACATATTTTAGCATTACTACTATATTTATCGGTTAAATCCATAATAATTTCCATTATGATATAATAAAAATTAAATTAAGAATATTCCATACTTTTTTCTCTTATAATAAACCTTTCTATGTATAAATAAATTAAAACTATTATAAACATTAATAAGTCTACTAAACAGGAGGTTAAAATGACTGTTTTAAAAAGATTTTCAGCAATGTTTTATGTTTTAAGTTCCCTATTACTTTTACTTGGGATTATATTATTTCTACCATTAAGTTTTTCTTTTATCTATGATGAAGGCCCTACTTTATATAAAGCCTATATCATTCCTAGTATTATATCTATTTTTATTGGTATTATTTTAAATTTACTTATAGATAAAAGTTATTTAAAGCTTGATTTAGCTAAAAGTATGATTCTTTGTACTTTAGGGTGGGTAATTGTATCTTTAATAGGATCTATACCTTTTCAAATAGCACTAGATAAATCTTTTATCGATAGCTTCTTTGAATCAGTTAGTGGATTTACTACTACAGGTATAACTGTATTTGAAAACCTTAATAATATGCCTAAATCAATACTCTTTTGGAGAAGTTTAATCCAATGGCTAGGAGGTCTTGGTATACTCACATTTTTCTTGTTTGTAACCTTTAGAAATGAGGGAGATGTTTGGCAGGTTTTTACTGCTGAAAGTCATAAAATAAATATGTCTAGACCAGTACCTAATATTTATAAAACGATAAAGATTCTTTGGAGCATTTATATTTTTCTTACCCTACTAGAGCTTTTTATATTGTTTTCTTTAGATGTTTCATTATTTGATTCTATTATACATAGTCTAACGACCCTATCCACAGGGGGTTTTTCAAATTATGACCAAAGTATAGCTAATTTCAAGCTAATGGGACATTCTAATTATAGGATAATAGAATATGTATTTATTATCTTTATGTTTCTTGGTGGAATAAACTTTTTTATCCACTATAAAATATTAACAGGCAATATAAAAGAATTTTTTAAAAACACTGAAACTAAATATTACTATAGAATAATACTACTAGTAACTATTATAATACTTTTTAGTAAAGCTTATATAAGTGATATATCTAGTATTGAAGAAAACATTAGAACAACCCTTTTTCAAGTAATATCTGTTATGACCACAACAGGATATGGTACTGAGTATATTGGAAGTAACTTTTTCCCTACAATTGCTAAAGAGCTTTTCTTAATCCTAATGTTAATAGGAGGCTGTGTAGGTTCAACTGCAGGGGGAGTTAAAGTTGTTAGGATTGTAACATTATATAAGCTATTTATTAGAGAACTTAAGAAAATATTTTTACCTAAAAATACTGTATTACCTATAACTTTAGATAAAACAATTATTGAAGATAATGAAGTTTTTAAAATAGCTGCTTTATTCTTTGCATGGTTACTTTTAATATTAGTTGGTTCTGGTATAACGTCAGTATTTTCTGATTTAGGAGCCTTAGAATCATTATCAGGAATGTTATCAGCTGTGGGTAATATAGGTCCATTTTATTTTAGTGTAGAAAAAATGGCTTCACTATCCCCAGTTATAAAAATAACTTATATTTTTGGAATGTTAGCTGGCAGATTAGAAATATTACCTATATTTATTATATTCAGTAGAAAGGCTTGGAAATAAAAGGAGGTTTGTTTATGTATATAATCATTGCTGGTGGAGGTATCGTTGGACGTAAGGTTGCTAAAAGTTTAGTTAAAGATCATGACGTTGTAGTAATAGATAAAGATAAAAATACTTGTGAGAAAATATATTCAAATTATGGTGCAATTACTATCCATGGAGATGCAACAAATATAGAAGTTTTAAAGGATGCAAAAATTGATAAATGTGATATTGCCTTAAGTGTTATGCGCTATGATTCTGATAATCTTGTTTTTACTTTACTTGCAAATAACTTCAATGTAAAAGATATATTCGTAAGAATGAGAGAACCAGAATATAAAAACGCCTATGAACTGGCAGGTGCTACTAATATAGCCGCTGGAGTAGATATGATGGTTGAAAAGTTTATTATGGATATAAATCAACCAGATATAAGAAAGGTTGCATCTTTAAGAAACGGAAAAGCTGAAATCTCTATTATAAAGATACCTAAAAAGGCAAAATGTTCAGGTAAAACAATATCAGAAATAGCTAGTCATAATAAATTTCCAAATAACTGTGTTATAGCAGGTATTTTCGATATCAAAGAAGATAGACTTATAATACCTAGGGGAGATAAAAAGATATATGCAGGAAACCAAGTATTTTTAGTTGCTCCTAAAGAAGGTATTGAAAAAGCAGCTAAAGTTTTGAGGGAATAACCCCTCAAAATTATTTCCAAAAGTTTTTAACTTCACTTTCTAAATTCTCTTTATTTTTAACTAACTTATAAGGAAACCACTTTTTAGGGAATAAGTTTTTATATCCTCTATAGATAAATCTCTCATCTATAAGTAAAACTATTCCCTTATCATTATGAGTCCTTATAACCCTACCTGAAGCTTGTAAAACCTTATTCATTCCTGGATACATATATGCATATTCAAAACCTAGATTTTTTTCCTTTGTAAAATAATCCTTAATTATATCCCTTTCATAACATATTCTAGGAAGTCCTACACCTACTATTATAGCCCCTGATAGTCTTTCTCCTTTTAGGTCAATCCCTTCAGAGAAAATCCCTCCTAAAACTGCAAATACTACTAATGTTTCTTTAGTATTTATTTTAAATTCATCTAAAAAATCTTCCCTTTCTAATTCTGTCATAGCTTTACTTTGGGTCATAGTTTTTATATTAGGGTAATTTTCTTTAAATACTTCATATACAGATTCCATATACTTATAGGATGGAAAAAACACAAGATAATTTCCCTTTTTCCCATCTGAAACGGCTTTTATATATTCCGCTATACTAAAATAGCTAAATTCTCTTAATCTATATTTAGTAGATATATTATTAGCTATTAAAAGTTCTAAATTTTTTCTATCAAAGGGGGATGAAAGTTTCATTATATTATCCTCTTCATTTCCTCCTAATATATCTCTATAATACTTTATAGGAGTTAAGGTTGCCGAGAAAAACACTGCTGATTTCCCCCTTTTTATTGCCTCTTTTAATAAAAAAGAAGGGTCAAGACAAAACAATTTAAGCTCTAAATCCTTACCATTAATAAAAGCATAAGTTTTATACCTTTCATCAAAGAATTCAGATATTTTTAAAAAAGCTAACGAGTCAAAATATAATTCTAATAAATCATCATACCCCTTCTTTGATCTATTCTCAGTTAAAAAACTTTCTGATTCTTTTATAAAATTTCTTAAAGGATAATAAATATCATCGGGCTCTTCACTTTGTACTAAAAATGAATCTTCACATTTCTTTTTTATATCTAACATTTTATTATTAACCTTTTTTAAAGCCTTAGCTATCTTTTTATTTTTATCCTTTATTAATCTTCTTACATCTAAAAACCTTTGTTTATTAAGTTTTGCTGAAAACATATCCCTTGATCTATCAACTAAGTTATGGGCTTCATCTATTAAAAATATATAATCGCCACTATTATCTAAAAAAAATCTCTTTAAATAAACCCTTGGATCAAAAACATAGTTATAATCACATATTACACAATCTGAAAATAAGGTTAAATCTAAGGAAAACTCAAAGGGACAAACCTTATACTTCTTTGCATAATCTTCTATAACTTTCCTTGTTAATGAAACCTCATTTTTAAAAATATCTAATAAAGCTTCATTTACTCTATTAAAATGACCCCTAGCAAATTCACAATCATCAGGATTACAATTAGATTCATCCTTAAAACATATTTTATCCTTAGCTGTTAAGGTAAGAGTTTTAAGTTTTAATCCCTTATCTAGCATAATTAAAGAAGTCTCTTCAGCAACCTGTCTTGTTATGGTTTTAGCAGTTAAATAAAATATTTTAGATGTTAATTTCTCACCCATCGCTTTAATTGTAGGAAATAAAGTAGATATTGTTTTCCCTATCCCAGTTGGTGCTTCTATATAAAGGGATTTATTATCTAAAATACTTTTATATACACCAACAGCCATTTTTCTTTGGCCATCCCTATAACTTTCAAAGGGAAAATCCATATCCCTTATAGATTTATCCCTTTCAGACTCCCATTTTGTTATTAAATCAGCCCAAATAAAATATTTATCTAATATATCATAAAAAAAGTCCTCTAATTCTTTTTTAGTATATTCCTTTTTAAACTGCTTTATTTCTTCAGTATCTAAATGATAATAAGTTAATTGTATAGTGATTTTTTCCATATCATTATCTGTTAAATATATATACCCATAGCATTTTGCTTGAGCCCAGTGCATATTATTATAATTTTCATCTATTTTATCTAAGGGCTTTGTCGTTGATTTTATTTCATCAATAATAACTAATTCATCCTCAGTTATTATTCCATCTGCCCTTCCTTGTACATTTAAAAGAAATTCATCATATTCTATAGTTTTTTTAAGAGTTACTTCAGGAGTATAATTATCATCACTTTTATTTTGCACTCTTTGATGGGCTTTAGTACCTTCAACTGCTCTAGATTTTCCTACAAAACGACTATCTATATCACCAGAACGAAGAACAAACTCTATTAAATTTCTAATTGATATATTTATTTCTTTCTTTGGCATTTAAATCTACCTTTCTTTGTTATTAATTATTATAATATCACTCTATAGATATTAATAATAGTAATTTAGAAAAACTAATTATCAGAAAATTTTGATTTTATGTCTTGATTCTGTGGTATAATTAATAAAAGCCCTTTAAGGAGGTCTTATATATGAAAATACAATTTCTAGGAGCATCCAAAGTAGTAACCGGTTCAAATTATTTAATAACTACAGATAAACATAAGATTCTTTTAGACTGTGGTTTATATCAAGGCAGTGATAGTTTAGAAAAATTAAATTATGAGGATTTTAATTTTAATCCTGAAGAAATAGATTTTTTATTTCTTAGTCATGCTCATATTGACCATAGTGGTAGAATTCCTTTATTAGTTAAAAAAGGGTTTAAAGGTAAAGTAGTTACCACGAAGGCTACTAAAGACCTTTGTGACATAATGTTAGTTGATAGTGGGCATATACAAGAATCCGATGTTAAATGGGAAAACAAAAAAAGAAAAAGGGCTGGAAAACCCCTTATTAAGCCTTTATACACAGCAAAGGATGCTGAAATAAGTCTTAATTATTTTGATACTGTTTTATATGATCAAAAGATAGATATCAACGAAGAAATTTCTATACGTTTTAAAGATGCAGGTCATATTCTAGGTTCATCAATTATAGAACTTTGGATAAAGGAAAGAAATGATGAAGTGAAAATTGTTTTTTCAGGGGATATAGGGATGAAAAACAAACCTATCCTTAGAGATCCTACTTTTATTGAAGATGCAGATTATCTTATCATGGAATCAACATATGGTAATAGACTCCATGAAAATATAAAGGAAAGAACTAAAAAACTTACAGATATTATAAATGAAACAGTTATGAGGGAAGGAACGGTTATTATTCCATCCTTTGCGGTGGGAAGAACTCAAGAACTTATTTATGAGTTAAATAAGTATTATGAAAACAATGAAACATTAGAAGAATTTATGAAGATTCCAATTTATATAGATAGCCCTATGGCAGTTTCTGCTACTGATGCCTTTAAGGAAAATACCTATTGCTTTGATGAAGAGGCAAAGAAAATGATTTTAGAGGGTGATAATCCCTTTGAGTTTGAAAATCTTCATTATGTAAGGGATCATAAAGAATCTATGAGACTTAATAATTATACTTTCCCTAAAGTTATTATATCAGCCAGTGGTATGTGTACAGCAGGTAGAATAAAACATCACCTTAAACATAATTTATGGAAGGGTAGAAATAGCGTAGTCTTTGTAGGATACCAAGCAGAAGGAACCCTTGGAAGAATATTAAAAGATGGTGCTAAAAAGGTCAAAGTACTGGGTGAAGACGTTGTGGTTGAAGCCAAAGTCCATAGTATTGAAGGGTATTCAGGTCATGCAGACCAGAGTGATTTATTAAATTGGCTTAAAGGATTTAAAAAGTTACCAAAGCGTATATTTATTGTCCATGGAGAAGAGGAATCAGCAAATACTTTTGCTAATTTAATTAGTAAAAACTTCAACGTAAAAACTATTGTTCCAGATTTAGGCTATACCTTTGAAATAAAAGAAGATGAATTAAAAAGCTATGATAAAGATTATTTAAAACCCATAAAACGTAAAGAGGATATTAAAAAGGAATTACAAGAAGTTTATGAGCAATTTGAAAATCTAGTTTCTAATACTAATAAGCTTATGGATGATGAGTTTTTAAAAGAGGATTATGATAGAGTTAAAAATAAGTTATTAGAACTTCAACAGGATTTAATGGATATTACTATATTATTAGGTAAATAGTAAAAGTCAGGTTAGTTAACTAACCTGACTTTACTTATAATCCCTTGGAGTTTTAAAATATTTAACTTTATTAAATTCTTCATAGTATGAATCAAAATATATTATTATAGGTGCATCTATAAGCTTAGGATGGGCATTAAAAAAATTTCTATCCCCATAAACAATTGCCTCTAAAGCTAAAGGTAATTCCCTATTAAATATATTAAAACGTAGGGCTGCTAATTCTTTTTTTATATTTTCTCCTCCGACATAAACATAGCCATATAGAGTATACTTTCCATTTATTATCCTCCACTCTGCTAATACCTCATCCCTCATCTCATTAATTTTATCAAATGCATAATATGTTCCTATAGTTAAAAATAAATCAGCAGTAATATCTGAGTGGGTAAGTGTATATCTCCTTGGGATTATTGGTTCTGTCTCAGTAACATATGGACGATATTCAACAAATAACTTATCTGGATTTAATCTATTCATAAATTTCTCTCCCTAGAATTTGTTATTATATTTTATACCTTTTTATCAATAAATGTTACTGTATAAAAAAAAATAAATTATTTAATACCTTTAAAACATGCTTTATAGATAAAACCTATATCATTTTAAATAGTCATTTATTATATCTATTTAACATTTTTAACTTAAAAGCTTAAAATAAAAATAACTAAAAAACTAAATTTTATTGAAGTACTCTAGGAGGTTATTTATGTATTCTATAGGTATAGATACTGGTTCCGTAGCAACTAAAGGTGTAATATTTAACGGCAGGATAATTGATCATATTACAATCCCAACAGGCTGGAGCCCTAAGGAATCATCAAAGAAAGTTTTAGATATATTATTAAAAAATACAAATGCTAAAAAGGAAGATATAGTTGTGGTTGCAACAGGCTATGGAAGGATAGCTATTCCTTTTGCAGATAAAACTATAACGGAAATAACATGCCATGGAAAGGGTGCTAATTACCTAAATGAAAATGTAAGAACAATTATTGATATAGGCGGTCAGGATAGTAAAGTTATTAATATAGATAATTTAGGTAATGTTACAGACTTTTTAATGAATGATAAATGTGCAGCAGGCACCGGAAGATTTTTAGAAGTTATGGTTAATTTACTTGGAACTGATATAAGTGAACTTGATAATCTTTCTAGAAATGAAAAACCTGAAACGATAAGTAGTATGTGTACTGTTTTCGCTGAATCAGAAGTTATTAGTTTACTTGCTAAGGATGCTTCTAAGGAATCTATAGCTTCAGGTATAATACATTCCATAGCAAAGAGAACAACCGCTTTAGTAGGTAAATTAAATATTACTGATGATATATTATTTACTGGTGGACTTGCTAAAAGTGAAGTTACAAAAGATACATTAAGTGAAAAATTAAAAAGAGATATTTATACATCCCCCCATGCACAATTAGCAGGAGCCTTAGGAGCTGCTATTATTGGATGGAATAAATTTGATAAATTAAAATAAATCTAAGAAAGATAGAAATATTTTATAAGTTACTAAAATGCTGACAGTATGTTGTCAGCATTTGCTTATTTGATTTAACATATCTAAAATAATGATAGTTGTTTAGTTTTTATATTATTTTTGGCTTCTTTGATAATATCATCCATTTTATATTTAATATCATATTTTTCACACAGACTAACAAAAAAATTCCCTAATTCATCCTTCTTTAAAGAATCGCATTCATACCTATAACCATAGGTTTTTTTGTATTTTTCTTTCATCTCTGGAAAGTATTTATCTAATTTAAGATAGAAATATTCCCTTTGACCTCTTCTTAAAGTTACTCCAAAGTAAGGATAGATAAATTTAGCTTTACATTCCTTTGCCTTTTTTACTAAAGAGTATATATTTTCTTTAGTATCCGTAATAAAGGGAAGTATAGGAGTCATAACAATACCTACATATATTCCATTTTCAGATAAAGTTTTTATAGCTTTAAATCTATGAGAAGATAAAGGGGCATAGGGTTCTATTTTTTTAGATATATAATCATTATTAGCAGTAATTGTAATACCTATTAGGACTGGTGAGTGTATATTTATTTTTTTGAAAACATTTATATCCCTAGTAACTAAATCACTTTTAGTTGTTATATTAATTCCAAATTTATATCTATTAACAAGGTTTAAAGACTTTTTAGTAAGTTCATATTTTCTTTCATAAGGATTATAAGGATCACTCATAGCTCCTGTACCTATAATGCCTGTTTTTCTTTTTATTTTTAATTCCTTTTCTATTATGGATATTGCTTTATTTTTAGCCTTTATTTTATCAAAATCCTTAATTTGATAACAGCTACTCCTTGAATCACAATAAATACAACCATGGCTGCAACCTCTATAGATATTCATATTATACTTATTTCCAAACCATCCAAAATACCCATTACTTGATACGATATTTTTTGCATTAATATATTCCATATACTCACCTCTTTATTTCGTATTCTAAAGATGCCTTCTAACCCATGGCCTATAAGTTAATCTCATTACTTTACCCTAAAATTGTTATTATATATTCATTCAATATTTGTTTAATAAGACCTTCAGTAAAAAGTTTGATTCATACTAAGTATTAATATAACCTTTAATATTAAATATACGTGACAGATTTAATTAGATCTCCAGTGAAATTAAAAAAGGTGATACAATAGAAATAATAATGCTATTAAAAATTTAGCTATGTTAGGCTATAATGTTATTGAACATAAATCAGTTGAAAACATAAATAAATTAGTAAGCACCTCTCCTAAGTTGAGGATCTTAATTACATAAATGTATTAAAGGATTTAAACATTCCTATATACGATATTGATTTAGGTCATTTACCTTCTCAATTAACTTTTAATGGTGCCTATGGGAAAGTAAATTATAAAAATGGTATAGGTGGAGTTATACAATAGTTTATATAATTAAAGGAGGTTCTATGGTATATTTAAATGTTGATAAAAACATAAATTTAAGGCTTTTAGATTTTAATGATTCTGATAAACTTTATTTTATAATCAATCAAAATAGAAATCATCTGAAAAGGTATCTTTCATGGGTTAAGAATATAAAAAAGAAAGATGATGTATTAAATTTCATAGAAGAATCCCGTGAACAGTTCGCATCAGATAAAGGATTTCATTTATGTATATGGTATAAAAATAAGTTAGTAGGCATAATTGGACATGATATTAATGCTGAAAAAAATAGTTCCGAAATAGGTTATTGGCTAATAGAAAATCATCAAGGTAAAGGTATTATAACTAAATCATGTAAAGTTTTAATAGATTATTTATTTAGTGAATTTGATTTAAATAAAATAGAAATAAATTGTGCTCTAGATAATAAAAAAAGTATAGCTATACCAGAAAAACTAGGATTTAAAAAAGAAGGCATTATTAGGGATAATCAATTTCTTAATGGAAAATATATTGACCATGTTGTATATGGTAAGTTAAAAAAAGAATGGTAAATTAATAGGACGGCCAAGCCGTCCTATTAAAAGTTGTTCCCATTTAAAGAAGGGTTTTTAAAAATGGGAACTTTACTTGTGTCTGCTTCCTGGTTTTACAACTGGTATTTCATCTTTACATAAAGGACAATTATCCTTTTCATATGTCTTAATATCAAGTTCTATTGTACTATATATAGGCATACCTAAATCTATATTTCCTCCAGTTCTATCTACAATACAAGCAACTCCTAAAACAATTCCTCCTAAGCTTTCAATAAGTTCTTTTGTCTCTAAAGTTGATTTCCCTGTTGTTACAACATCCTCTGTTATAAGTACCCTTTGACCTTTCTTTATTTCAAATCCTCTTCTTATCTTTAATTCTTTATTCTTTCTTTCAGCAAATATTGCTTCCTTTTTAAGTTGTCTTCCCATCTCATAGGATACAACAACTCCCCCCATTGCTGGTCCTACTAATAAATCAATATCTAAATCCTTTACTTTATTAACAACTACACTTAAAACTTCCTCTGCATAATCTGAAAATCTTAAAACCTTAGCGCACTGAACATATCTATTACTATGTTTTCCTGAAGACAACATGAAATGTCCTTCTAATAATGCTCCTGATGCTTTAAATATATCTATAATTTTCTCACTCATTTATTACCCTCCTAAATTATTCCCCTAATTTCATCTAAGGATTTTATATTTTCTTTTTTCATATATTCATCTATACCTTTAATAATTTCTAATCCTATCTTAGGATTTATGAAATTTGCCGTACCAACATGTATACAGGTTGCTCCTGCCATGATAAACTCTAAAGCGTCTTTATAAGTAGTTATTCCACCCATACCCATTACAGGAATATTAACAGCCTTAGAAACCTCATGAACCATTCTTAAAGCTATAGGCTTTATTGCTGGTCCTGAAAGTCCTGCATATGTGTTATTAAATATATTTTTCCTTTTATTAATATCTATAGCCATCGCTTTAAAAGTATTTACTAAAGATACTCCATCAGCCCCTTCTTCTTCACAAACCTTTGCTGTCTCAACTATGTTTCTAGCATTTGGTGAAAGTTTTACTACCAATGGAAGAGAAGTTGTTTTTCTTATTATTTTAACAATTTTTCTAGCACTCTCTTTTTCTATACCAAAGGCCATTCCTCCAGCCTTCACATTAGGACATGATATATTAAGCTCAATAATATCTACATTTTCCTTTGATATAAGGTTTACAGCATCGATATAATCTTGAAGTGTTGCTCCGCCTATATTTACTATAGTTACTAAGTCTAAATCATTTAAAAACTTCATATCTTTTTCTATAAAACCTTTGACACCTGGATTTTCAAGGCCAACACTATTCATAATTCCTGAGGATGTTTCCCAAATCCTTATTCCATCATTTCCACTCTTTTTATTTATTGTAAGTCCCTTTGTACTTATTCCACCGAGTTTTTCTATATTATAAATTTCATTATATTCCCTTCCAAAACCAAAGGTTCCAGAAGCCATTATTACAGGATTTTTAAATTTTATATCCTTAAATTTAACCTCTAAATTACTCATAAAAAACATCCTCTCCTAAAAACACAGGACCATCCTTACATGTTTTTTTATTTCCATCTTTAGTTTTACAAGTACATACAAGGCATGCTCCTATACCGCAGGCCATTCTTTTTTCTATAGATACATAAACTTTAGTATCTTTACCTTCTGCCATTTTCACTAACTTTTCCATCATTATCTCAGGACCACAGGTAAATATATAGTCGTATTTATCTACATCTACATCCTCAGTAATAATACCACCAACATTTATATGGACATTATCTGCATATTTTTCATACTCACCCTTTAACATTTCCTTTTCTCTAAAGCCCATAAAAACATCAAGTTTTTCAACATCTTCTAACTTACTAACTCTCTTAGCTGCAAGATAAAGTGGTGCTACTCCCATTCCTCCACCAACTAATAAAACCTTTCCTTCCACTTTAGGAAACCCATTACCATAAGGGCCTTCTAGTTTAATTTCATCATTTGCTTCTAGCTTACTAAAGTTTTTAGTACCATCCCCTACTACTCTATATAAAAAGCTTATTCCTTCATCATCTATGTCATGGATACTTAAAGGTCTTGATAGAACTGGGTAATTATCCCATGATCTTACCATGTAAAATTGTCCCATTTCACCTTTAAAATTACCCTCTATCTTCATTACATGTATATCTTGGCCTAAATACTTATTTGAAATTATCTTAGCCACTGTAAAATGTCCTCCTTCATCTCTAGAACCTTCTGTCTAGATACTTCGTTAAAATCTTTATCTTCCTTTATTCCTTTATGGGCTTTTATAATTCCCCTTGAAGAATTTACCACAGCACATATTTTTTCTTTAAGTATTCTGGCTACATCCTTTCCTGTGCCACCTTGAGCACCATAACCTGGTATTAAAAAGAAAGTATTTTTACATTTATTTTTAATTTTTAAAAACTCCTCTGGATACGTTAATCCTACTACTCCTCCTACTAGGCTAAATCCACTTTCTCCTAGAAAGTCTTTACCCCACTCATCTATCTTTTTTGAAACTTCCATATATAGTGGCTCATTTCCTACTTCTAATTCTTGAAAGTCCTCTGAGCTTTTATTTGAGGTTCTCATTAAGACAAACATTCCCTTTTTGTTAGTCTTTAAATATTTATAATAAGGGCTTATTGCATCTTTACCCATATAAGGATTTACAGTTATAAAATCAGCTTCAAAATCCCCTTCAAAATGAGCCTTAGCATACATTTCTGCCGTTGATGAAATGTCACCTCTTTTTATGTCTGCTATAACTATCTTTCCTTTATTTCTAATATATTTTAAAGTTCTTTGATACGCCTTTAATCCCTCTAACCCTAAAGCTTCATAACATGCTATTTGAACTTTATAACATGCTACTAAATCATAAGTTTTATCTATTATCTTTTTATTAAATTCAAATAATTTTTCTTCATTACTTATATCTTTATTTAATAGATATTCAGGTAAATATTCTAATCTTGTATCTAATCCTACACATATAGGTCCGTTTTCCTTAGCCTCTTTATATAATCTATCTATAATCATCAACAACATCCTTTCAATTTTAGACTAATGACTATAAAGAATTTCTCCTTCTTTTATGGTCATTTTTACTCTTCCATTAACTGCTTCTTTATTAAATGGATTATTTTTTCCCTTTGATAGAAAAGTAGATGTATCTATTTTATACTCTTCATCTAAATCAACTAAAACTAAATTAGCAGTATATCCTTCTTTTATAAGTCCTGATTTTAATCCTAGTATCTTTGCTGGATTATAGCTTAGTAATTTACTTAGTTTATTTAGGCTAATATTATTTTCTTTAAATATTTTTAAAGCCATTGAGAAAGCTATTTCTATTAAGGATATCCCAGGAGATCCTTTATGTTTATCCTCTTTACTATGGGGTGCATGGTCTGTTGCTATAACATCTATATAATCATTTTTAATCCCGTCTATTAAAGCTTTCTTATCCTCTTTATTTCTAAAGCTTGGATTTACTTTATAATCTATATTACTTTTAAAAATATGATGGGGAGTTACCTCACATGTAAATTTATGTCCCTTATCTTTATATTCTTTTATTTTTTCTATAGTCTTTTTAAGGCTTATATGACATATATGAAGATTCCCACCTATTTTTTCTAATAATTTTAAATCCCTATCAACTATTTCATATTCTGGCTGACAATGGGTTAGCACTTTAAAATTATGCCTTTTAGATAGTTTAAGTGCCTCTTTCATAATTTCTTCATCATAAATTGTATGACCATCATCTGAAAAAAGATTTGTAAATTTAAGTAAACTCTCTAAATTAACTATTTCTTTTCCCGATTGACCTTTTGTTAATGCTGAAATTTGAATTATGTCACATAAATTTAAATCTTTACTTTTATCTAAAATATATTTAAATGTTTTTTCATTATCACAAACAGGTTTTGTATTTGCCATTGTACAAAGAGTTGTGTACCCACCCTTTAATGCTGCCTTTTGTCCTGTTTTAAGATCCTCCTTATAAACAAATCCTGGATCCCTTAAATGGGTATGCATATCTATAAAGGATGGTAAAATACATAATCCTTTTCCATCTATTATTTCAGTATCTAATAACTCTACATTATCTAGACTTTCAAATATTTTTCTTATTTTACCATCACTTATTAATACATGACCATAGGTATCCTTTTTATAATCTATAATACGTACATCTTTAATAAGTTTCATATTACCCTCCTAGATGGAAGTATTTGTATCACAATATTCACACTTATATTCCTTTGTTTCTCTATTTACTAATGTAAATTCCACATCTTCTATATTCTCCACTGTAGTTACACATCTTGGATTTTTACATTTCAGTGTTCCCTTTACCTTTTTAGGTAACTTAACATTTATTTTATCTATTATCTCTTCATTTTTTATGATATTTATAGTTATATTAGGATCTATTATTCCTAAAACTTTAAAATCTAAATCTATTTCATTTTCTATTTTTATTAAATCCTTTTTTCCTAACTGTTTACTTGGAACATTTTTTATAAGGGCTACTGTATAATCTGCCTTATGTAGTTTTAATTCTTTAAATATTTTATAACCACAACCTGCTTTTATATGATCTATTACTATTCCCTTTTTTATACTATCTATATTAAGCATTCTTATCTACCCCCAAAAGTTTCATTATTAATGCCATTCTTACAAACATTCCATATCTAGCCTGTTTAAAATAAACTGCCCTTTTATCATTATCAACCTCAGTATGGATTTCATTAACCCTAGGTAGTGGATGCATTATAATCATATCCTCTTTAGCATTTTTTAGTTTTTCATTATTTAGAATATAACTATTTTTAAGTCTTAAATATTCCTCTTCATTTAAGAATCTCTCTCTTTGTACTCTAGTCATATAAAGTATGTCTAAATCCTCTATGGCAGCTTCTATATCACTTGTCTCATAATAGTTATTATCTTTTAATTCATTTTTTATATAATCTGGAATTTTAAGTTCAGGGGGGGAAATGAATACGAACTTAATATTTTCATATCTTGACATTGCTTTTACTAATGAATGAACTGTTCGTCCAAACATCAAGTCACCACATAGGCCTATGGTGTGATTAGATAAGTCTTTTTTTAAAGCTTTAATAGTTAATAAATCAGTAAGTGTTTGTGTTGGATGTTGATGACCTCCATCACCAGCATTAATAACAGGTATGTCAGAATTTTTACTAGCAAGTTTAGGTGCACCTTCTTTAGGATGTCTCATAACAGCTATATCTGTATAACAGCCCACTGTTTTTATAGTATCAGAAATGCTTTCTCCCTTAGATACTGAAGAACTGCCTGCTTCAGAAAAACCAACTACTTGACCTCCTAGCCTTAACATCGCCGCTTCAAAACTAAATCTAGTTCTAGTAGATGGTTCATAAAATAAGGATCCTAGTAATTTACCCTTACAAACTTCTAAGTAATCCCTTGGATTTTCAATTATTTCTTCTGCTAATGTAAATATTTCGTCTAACTCTTCTAAGGAAAAATCCTTAGGCTCAATAAGATGTCTTCCTTTTAACATATTTATTCCTCCTTTTTAGCCTCTCTGGACTAGATTAAAGGCTATTTAATTTTCCCTTTAATCAATTATATTTTTTATCAATTAAAGGTTTTATATACTTGTTATAAAAAAAACCTTCCCATAGATTTGGGAAGGTTTAAAGTCTAATTTTGTGATTTTTTATATGCTTTTAGATATAGTACTTCCTCTTTAAGCACTACCAACCACAATACCTTCCCGACCTCTCTGGATCAGATTAAAGATATTATATCTTTATAAAAAGTTTACTACTAGTATATGTCTTTGTCAAGACTTAAGTATTTTATTTCATTTAAACATTTTTTCTTTACTAAAATGATTTTAATTTATTAATAGGCCAGATTCTATAAATTACTTTACCTTCTATCTGTTTATTTAATATAAAACCTAACTGTCTACTATCTAAACTAATCTCTCTATTATCTCCCATTACAAAATAAGAGTTTTTAGGTACCTTTATTGGAAAATCTATAAAACTATTATTTTCATAGGTTTTACCTTTGATATACATTTCCTTTTTCTTAACTCCATTTAAATAAAGGTATCCATTTTTTATATCAATAACATCTCCCGGTACTCCTATGACCCTTTTTATTAAATGATTTTTTTCTATTTTTTTTAAGAAGAAATTATTAATTATCTCTTCTGCTTCTATTATTGTGTTTGAAAATATATCATCTTTTTCTTTTTTCTTATGTAATATAATAACATCACCCCTTTTAGGATTAAGTCTAAAGGGGTTTATCTTTAATTCAATAACCCTCTCTCCTTCAAAGAAAGTATTTTCCATGGAGTGTTCTTTAACCTGTGATACTGCAAATACATTTCCTCTAATAAATAAAGCAATAACTATAGCAAGTCCTAATGAAAGACTCCATTCTATAAAGGAATTTTTAAATGTCTTTTTCCTTTTCTTTTTCATATTATCAACTCCTATTAACATTGCTTCTTTATTCTATCACAAAATTCAATTATTGTAATATTGTTGGTTTTAATCAATATTATATTTTATGTTTATATCTTTCAATATTCTAATCATCGAGGAGTGTATACTAGTAGTATTTTTATAAGTATGACTCTACTCTTTTAATCAAAAAAATGACCATAAAGTCATGTGACTTTTCTAGTCATATTGTCGTGTTACTAACAGTACTATCATAAATTAAAAATACAATCTATTTTACAATACCATACGTCTATGAAATCCTTAAAAGAATATTAATACCTATTTATTATCCATTCATAAGTAGATATTTTGCTGTATCTTCATCTGTAATCAACACATCAAACATCTTACTTTGAACAGCACCTAGTGCAGCCTTATGTCTCTCTTCTCCCCCTACAATACCTACTAATTTTTTTATATTACGAAATTTTTTATGTGGTATTGTAATAATTTTATCATCGATTCGTGTATCAACAAAGTGCCCTCTATCATTAAAATAATTAAGACAAACTTCACCAACTGCATCCACATTATTTAAATAATTAATACCTAAAACATCAAGATAATTTATATCCCTCTTTTTCATATCCAAAGTGTCAGTTCTATAAATTCTAGTGGCTGGGTTAATTTGTACAAAGGCATAATCAAGATGATCATAAAGATTTAGAAGTTTTCTATAAATAGAACTTTTAATTATACTTTCTCTTACTTCTTTTTCTTCTACCATATAAGGTGCATTTAAATATATCACCTGTGCATCAATTTTCTTTCCTAAGAGACTCATTATATATTGACTATTATCGTAGCTATAATTAGAGTTTATACCTCCCACTAATTGTACGATTTTAATTTCATCGAAGTTAATCCCTGTCACATCCATATTAATATGCTCTGCCATAGCTTCAAGGGAGGAACCAAAACCAACACCAATGTTTAGATTTGACATGGCGACCTTTCTAAAATATTCCCCTGCAGCTTTTCCCAATTTTTGATTTAAATCTTCATAAGAAATAGTATCATTTTGAATAACAATTACATCTTTAAGATTATATTTAGACTCTAACCCGATTTCAAGTTCAGTAACTACTTTTAGAGGGCTTTCAATGATAATTTTTAAAATCCCTTCATCCTTAGCCTTTTGTATCAACTTAGACACCATTTGTCTGGTGATATTAAACCGCTTAGCAATTTTTGATTGAACTTTTTCCTCATAATAATACATATAACATATTTTTGTAATTAGCTTTATCTCTTCTCTATCCATATATACCACCATATTAATTATTTAATACTCTTAACTCAATAACAATTATACTACATATATTTGAAAATTTCACATTAATTTATATATACATTTACTGATAATTAAATAAAATTTTTATCCCTCGTTAAATATGATACTATCATCAAAACAACCAAAGATGTTATTGATGCAATAAATATTGGATGAATGAAATATAGTTGTTTAATCTGCCCATCAAAGAAAAATACTGTATAAATAAATACTGTAATAACTCCTATTAAAATAGAATAAAATGCTCCGGTTGCATTAACCCACTTTGTAGTTAATCCCATTATCAATGGGAAAAATATAATTGCAGAATAAACAATATTTCCATAAACAACTATATCAACTATTCCAACTGGCAAATACGAAATAACTAAAGATAAAAAAGCTATTCCTAGTGTAGAAATTTTTGCTACCCGAAGACAAGTACGTCCATTGGCTCCAGGATTTAAAATTCTTTTATATATATCAATTGTAAAAATCGATGCACATCCATTTAAATATGATGAACACGTTGACATAGTTGCTGACAAAATTATAACTAATAGCAAACTACTCAATCCCATTGGGATATTTTGAAATATAGTTTCTATACTGCCATACTCAGAGTTTAAAATATTCGGATTTAATACGTATGAAATAATACCAAGTAAAGTAACCATTATACCATAGACAATATAAGTTACACCCGTAAAACAGTATGCGAATTTAACAGAAGATTTATCTCTAGAAGCAAAAACTCTTTGAATATATGGCTGTGTAGTAGAATAAAGAAAAATATTCATTACTACCCAAGCACTTACCGTCATCATGCTAATGCCATTAAATCCCCAGAAATTTTCTGGAGTAGCATTAACAATCTGTTCTATACCCCCTATTTCATACACTAATGTGATTAGTGTAACTAACACTCCTGCTATTAGTAAAAAAAACATTAACATATCAGTCCAAATTACTGCAAGTAACCCTCCTGCAGTAGTATATATTATGAAAACTCCAGTAGCAATAATTAAAGCTAGACTAAATGAAATTCCTGTCAGTGTCGATATTGCAATAGATGCGACTATATTCTGTGCAGCAATTATCATAGTAGTACCTATTAAATGTAAAATAGCCACTAAAACTCGGGTTTTTTTATCATATCTTTTCTCAAATATTTCAGGTATAGTAGTAACATTTAGTCCTGAAAACAACCTTGGAACAATAAATGCAAGAACTACCAAGGCTGGCACAGCACAAAGAGTCCAAAATCCACCAGAAAATCCCACGGAATAAGTTAAAGCTAATGTACCTATAATTCCTGACCCACCTAGATCAGTAGCAGCAAAACTGAATGCCAATGGCCATTTCTTTACCTTTCTTCCAGCCAAAAGATAATCATCATTACTAAAAATGCGTTTTGATGCTTTTAAACCAATCCATAAAATCGTAACTAAAAATAAAACAATTGATAAGCTATCAATCCATTTCATATTTCTACCCCTCAAACTTTTTATAATTTATTAAAAATTTCATATAACATCATAAAATACAGTATTTCACGTGTTTTTTTAATTATACATTATTAAATCTTCTAAATCAAACTTTTCAATCTATCAATTACATACTCCAAAGAAGCTTATTTAAATCATATTCCCACATATTTATAGCTTTCTATGAATGAATCATAGAAAGCTATAAGTTTATAATATTAAAATATAATTATTTACTATCTGTAATTTCATATATTTTATAAAAGGTGTATCACAGATTAATTATTGTTATATCTTTTTAATGATATGGATAAATTATGCAGTTTCTTTTTTAGCTTTTTTTCTTTTACCCATTTGAATTAATTCCATACGTCTTTCTTTTGTAAGAACCATCCAAATAAATAACACGCTAATACCAATAACCATAAATGCCAACATAACAAAGAAGAAGTATCTATATCCAACTATTCCAGGATACTTATCTAGGAGACGTCCAGCTATCATAGGAATTATCATTTCTGGTAAATATCCAATAGTACAAGCAATACCAATGGCTAAAGCAACTACATCAGGAGTAAATCTAGCTTCCTCAAATAAAGTGAAATGTAAAGATTGAGTAGCATACATTGCAATGTAGCATGCTGCCACAGCTATGATAAATACAGGTATCATAGATGCTTGTCCTGGTATAACAAGTACTCCAATTAAACCAGCAATCATCATTAAGAAACCAATTAAGAAAACCCTAGAAGAACTGATTTTATCAGCAAGTGTACCTGAACCTATACAAGCAACAGGTCTAGTATATTGTGCAAATGTGGTGATAAATGCAGCAAAGGTAACCGTACTTCCAAACTGTGATGTAGCATATGGATTAAAATATGTGTATGCTATACACATTGTATATGAACAAAACATTATTGTAACCATCATCCACATATATTTATTTTTTAATACCTGTTTTAATAGTGCAACATCTAATTTATTATTTTTTTCTTCCTCTCCATCAGATTTCTCTTCAATACCTTTAAGTGCAAAGAATATAAAAATAGCCATTATAAAAGCTAATACTGAATAAAACGCCATAACAGAAGTTAATCCTGCCTGTGCATTCATTTTCTTAGTAAAGAAATCAAATATTCCAACTGCAATAGTCATAAATATAATATTAGAAATACCACGGCCACCTTCCATAAAACCAAAGGACTTTCCTTTTTCATTCTCATTACCTAACATATTTAATGCCTTAACTAAAGCAGGCCAAAAAGTCATTAATGATGTAAAACCCCAACCTATTTGTACTGCTATCACTACTGGAAATGGTGGATAAGTCATTAAAACTAACCCTCCAATTCCTGTTGCAATAAAAGAAAATACCATAAGTTTTCGAACTGAAAATTTACTTGCTAATAAACCTCCAATAAAATATGAAACAACACCACACGCTCCATATACGGTACCTATTAACCCCATTTGTGTATTAGAAATTCCAAATGCTTCAACAAAAGTATCATAAAAATAAAAACGAAAAAATGGTAAAAAGTATATAAAAGATCCCGCCAAAGTTAGTATTAACACTTGACCCATATGATTCCAAACACTATTAGGGTCATCACTTTTTTTAAAAATATTCTTAATATTTGACAAAATAATACCCTCCTTATAAATTCTACTCTAATAAATTTTTAATTAAATTAGATATGAAAAAACTGATATATAATAAAATTGTGATACACCTTTAAAAATTATTTGCTAATTACTTTACATATAAATTAAATTTTTTTATCCATTACAAGGATCAAAAGTTACATCTTCATCCAAAGGATATATTGGACGTATAACACGATTGTATTCAAAGGATTTTAAATTTCTAGTAGATAATCCCGGCGGATTTGCTGGAATAATCTTGTCCACATATTGATTATAAAATGCTTTAAAATGTTGAGAAGATTTTAGTCCAATCAATCTCATTTGCTTAAAGTCAATATTCCCTACAAAGAAAGCTCTATCATCATATGTTTGATTTTGAACTGAAGCCACAACAAATTGAACATTTTTATATTGTAATCCTACTGTATATCCAAATGATCCAGGAATTCCTTTCATTAATGGTGTAGTGGCAACGAAATTTCCATTAGAAATAGATCGAACTAATACATCCTCTAAATGGATAGGTTCCCCATGGAAATTCGAATCCTCAATTTTTCCTCCAAGTTCTATTTCTATCTTTGCACCGACACCTGCCTTCATAGCCTTTGTTACAACCTCCGGATCATACATATATGCAAATGCACTTCCTTTTATATTAGCTTTGAAAAAAGCTCTTATTAAATCAGTACCATCACCTGGTGTGCCAGCGCCTGGATTATCTGCTTCTTCATTGATAAGGAAAATGCCCGTGTCATTTTCTTTTAAATATTTAATACCTTCATCTACTGCTTCTTTTGAATTAAAACTATCAATATTAACTACCTTGTGCCGTCTATCCCAAATATACTTTGCTATCTTCTGAGCATGGTCCTTTTGACTACCATCTGCAGTGACAAATACAGACGCACAAGTAGTAGGTGTATCCGAATAAGGAAAACCTGGAAAAAAGGCTAAATCCAATAATCCGTGTTCCTTTTTATACTGCAAAATATAATTAGAAATATCTTCATAATCCTTTGTAACAGTAACTGGAACTAGCATTGGCATAGGCACTACTTCAGTCTTTAATTTTATTTCACCTTTCATAGCTTTTATTAATGCATCCATTGCCTCATAACCACTAGTTGCATAATCAATATGTGGGTTTTCTTTTATACCAAATAAACCATCAGCATAATCACACATTTTCTGTGAAACATTTCCATGTAAATCTAACGTTATAGTAATTGGCATATCCCAACCTACCACATCTCTTAATTTTTTTAATGTATAAGCCTCGATATCATCACAGGTTTCAGAACATCCAGCACCATGCAATCCAATACAAATACCTTGATATTCTCCTAAATGCTTTTTAGCATATTTGACTAAAATATCACACACATAATCTAAACACTTATCCGTTACTGTAGGACCTGCATTTTCTACAGCAAAAGTAGGAATCAAACCAATTCCATTTTCATCTGCCTTTTTAATCATCCCACCAAGATAACTTGGAGTACCTCTAAATGTATCTAAAATTTCTTCACCTTCCCAAGAATCTTGTGATGTTAATAATTCAAAATCTGTCTTTCTTCTAGAGAATGTATTCGTTTCATGGCCAAACCAACCAAGCAATACTTTCATTTTCAACTTCCTTTCTTTATTTCTTATTTACTTTACTAAAACACCTGTTTTAATTACATTAGTAACACCATTTCTCAAAACAGAAATATCCTTTAAAGGGTTTCCTTCAACAGAAATCAAATCTGCTATCTTTCCTACTTTTATGGACCCTAATCTTTCATCTACACCCATAATTTCAGCACTATTAATAGTGGCTTGTTTAATGAGATCAATGTTATCCATATTTGTTAGCTGTTGTCTAAGTTCAAACTCTTTTCCATTGTCGCCATGATAGAGTCCAGTTACTCCTTGATCTGTACCAAATCCTATTTTCAATCTTTTTTTATATGCCTTAGTAACACCTTCAAGTGTTTTATTAAGAATTGCTTCTGCTTTAGCTTTCATATGCTTTGATGATAGAGGCAAGTCCCGAAGTAATGTTGTTACTGCACTTAAAGTAGGAACTATATAAGTTTCAGAATTTTCAAGCATTTCTATAGCTTCATCATCCATAATAGATGCATGTTCTATTGTTCTGCAACCAGCTTTAATTGCAGATTTTATTGCCTCTGTGCCATGGCAATGGACTGCAACATAGGTATTTTTAAATTCAGCTGCTTTTACTATGGCTTTATATTCTTCATCAAAACAAATTGTCTGACCTGGAACACCACCAGGATTCATAATTGCACCAGTCCCCATAAGCTTTATAAAGTCTGCACCATCCTTAATTACATTTCGTACTGCTCCAACCATATCATCAGGCTTATCCACTTCAAGATACATTCCTTTAAAGAACTCATTTCCACTTTCAGTAGGTGTTATTATTCTTCCACTGGCAAAAATATTTGGTCCTATTAACTTATTATTATTAATTGAATCACGTATACCAATAACAGCCCTATTACTTGCACCAACGTCTCTTAAAGTCGTAAACCCCCTTTTAAGACTGTCTAATGCAAACTTATAACCATCAAGGGCTAACTGTATAGGTGTTTTATTGCTATCAATTAGGGTATCTTCCGCCGATAAAGTCAAATGTACATGCATATCAAATAATCCTGGTAAAACATACTGATTATTCATATCCATTTCACAATTATTTTCAGTTTTCAACTCCCCGCAGGGATATATACCTTTTATTTCCCCCCCTTCAATAAGAATATCTGCAGAAGTATGAGTATATCCCTCAACTAGTTCACTTAATAAACTGCAATTTCGTAGAATCATAAAACCACTCCTTTAAAAACGTTAAATATATTGTTTATAGTCATCCAATAATAAAATATAAAACATTTTACTTACAATTAAAATTTAATTTATTAGTCCTTTAACAATTAACATTCTTACAAATTTCTAATAAATTGTAAGATTATATCTTCGCTTTCCTTAAAACGTTTTCCTTAAATTAGCATTTGTTCCATGGAATTATAGTGTCACTTTCTTAATTTTTTAGTATCATAAATTTTAATTGTAGTTGTTATAATATTTTTGTTATAACATTTGTTAATTTCCATTACTTTTGTTAAGTATATCATACGGATGTTTAATTGCAAAGTTTTTTTTGAAAATTTTATAAATTCCCTAACTTGCATATTTTCAACATTTCTTGATAAAAATTATGTATAATGGTATAATAACATATGTTATTACTTTTAACACATGTTATTGCATATGAGTCACTCTCGTCATAATAAACTTTACTTGAAATTTATTCTCATCATTTTTTTGAATTGATATCTTTTCTTAGACATGCCTATTTTTAACATATGAAAATAGTAAGATCACAAATTTTATTAAATTTTAACTATATAACATAAAATGGGAGGGATGATATGTTACTTGTAAAAAAATATTTTCTTACAAGTTTTTTTATTAGAGCCATAAAAGACTTCTGATTCTTAATTACTTTTAAGCTACACCATCATACAAATTGAAAAATGCAAACAATTATTTTCAATATAAATTCTTTATTGTAATTATTAGTTCTTTCTTATTATGTAAAATAAGGTAAGGATACAATATAAAGTAATTTGATTAGTAATTTTAAGGAAGTCATAAATTTAAAATTAAATTGGAGGAGATTAACTTGAACATTTTAGATATTATAGGTTTAGTAGTTTTCTTTCTAGGTATTGCACTTATTGGATACCTCTCTACTAAAAAAATCAAATCATCAAATCAATATATATTAGCAGATAGGAAATTAACAAAAGTACAAGCCGGTCTAAGCATGGCTGCTTCAGATATGGGGGGAAGTGGTATAGTTGGAGCATCTGCTTATGTATATGCCGTTGGATTATCAGGGTCACTATGGAATTTAACAGCTGTGCCCGCATTCTTTATTCTTGGATTTTTAATTACAAAAAAATTAAGAAGTCTTGAAATAAATACCGTACCAGAGTTTATAGGTAACAGATATAGTGGTAGGTTACGATTATTTACATCAATACTTCATATATTGGGATTATCTACAATGATATCAGCTCAATTTTTAGTATCAGCAACTGCAATAAATGTTCTTTTAGGAATTCCTCAAGATCTTGCTTTAATTATCTCTTTAGTAGTTGTCTTACTATATACTGCAGGTGGAGGTTTAATTGCTGTTGTAAGTACTGACATAGTACAATTCATAGTAATATTTTTATCAATGCTAATTCTAGTCCCTATGTCTATTAATAACATAGGTAGTTTTAGCGAATTTATTAATAGTGTCCCTAAAGATTTTTTAAGTTATGGACAATTAGGCTTTTGGACACCATTTTCTTGGGTGCTTCTTTGTATATTTCTTTATGGTACTAATCAAACTTATTTACAAAGAGTTTTTGCTTCAAAAGATGTTAAAACAGCTTCATTTTCCTTTTATATTACAGGTTTTGTATATATAATATATGGTATTTTAATTGGATTTTTAGGACTATCAATGTATGTATTACTACCTAACTTAAGTGATCCAAATCTTGGTTTTGCGTTATTAATTAAGAAAGTTCTTCCAGGTGGACTTACTGGCATAGCTTTAGGGGGATTATTTGCTGCTACTATGTCAACAGCTGATTCTATGCTGCTTGGAGCTAGTTCTTTATTTGTCAATGATATATATCGCAATTATATTAATAAGGATGCATCCGATAAAAAAATACTAAAGGCTACTAGAATTGTAACAATAGTGGTTGCTATAGGCGGAATAATTATTTCAAAACTATTTGATAATTTAGTAGATATTGTTTATATTGCAGGGCTTCTTTATTCAGCCGTAGTATTTTTCCCTTTAATTCTAGGTTTATTTAATGAAAAAATTAGTAGCACTACAGCTGAAATATCAGTACTTGTTGCATTTTTCATAGGTTTATTATCAGAATTTTATTTATCTAAAAACTTTGATGGTCTATTAGGTCTACCGTCAAACATATTATGTTCTGCAGCAGGACTAATAGTAATTTTAGTACTAACATATTTACCTTTCAAAAAATCAACTTTACAATAATATATATAATTAAGTAAATTTCATATACTATTTATGTTACAATGATTTATAAGATTCAAAGAAATTAAATATTACGTCATAGAAACCAAAAAATAGAGTGTAGTTTCTTCCCTTCTTATTCTGAAGGAAGAAACTACACTCTATTTACGTAGAAAAGATTTACCTTTTTAATAAAATATAAATTCTGAGGGATTTGAATGGTTTATTATTGGCATTAAAAAAACTGTAAAAACTTTGTACTAATAAATTTAATTGGAATAATTTTTTATCATTATTTTTAATAAATATATTTAATTTATTTCCAATAAAATCATCCTATGTTTATTACAATATTTTGTTATTTTAAAATTATGTTAAACGGTTTAAAATCCTTTTAGTATATGCTATACTGGGTAAAGATTTAATAGGATTATTTCAAGTTTGGAGGTTTTACTTTGAAAAGATTAATTTCTAAAGAAATGTTAAAAAGATTATTAGGAGTAATTATTGGTACCCTTATACTATCAATTGGTATAAATACATTTATAATACCCCATAAATTATTAGCTGGGGGAGTTGCTGGTATTGCTATAATTCTTAAGTATTTAACTAATATCCCAACTGGTATTATTGTATTTTTAATTAATATTCCTATCTTTATTTTAGGTACTAAAAAAATAGATAAGAATTTTGCATTTATAAGTTTAGTTGGTATGCTTTCTTTATCAGGATTCTTAGTATTAACTGAACCCTTAAGTAATGTAACTAGAATTAATGACATACTTGCATCGGCCATTTATGGAGGTTTATTTACAGGATTAGGCACAGGAATAATATTTAGAATGAGAGCTTCCACAGGTGGTACTGATATTGTATCTATTATATTAAAAAAACAATTTGAAATAAGTGTACCTTCACTTTTATTTTCGATGAATGTTGTGATAGTTTTAGTAGGTTCATTTATCAGTAGTTATGTTTTAGCTATATATACCCTTATAGGTATGTTTATATCTAGTACAGTGGCTAATAAACTCCTTACTGGTTTAGATACTAAAAAACTATTACTAATAGTTACAAAACATGAAGATAAAGTATCAGAAGCCATAATAGATGAAATCAATAGGGGAGTTACATTTTTAGATGGAGCAGGAGCTTATACTAGAAAAAGAAGAAAAATAATATATTGTGTTGTAACTAAAAGACAACTTGCAAAGGTTAAAAAAATAGTAGAGGATACCGATAAAAATTCCTTTATGTCTATATTAGATACTTCTGAAATTTTAGGACATGGCTTTAAAAAGCCTGTATTTTAGTTAATATTAACCCCAAAGGAATTAAATTCCTTTGGGGTTTATTATTAATTACTCTTTATCCATATACTTATAACTTTATCTTCACTATTATAATCAGCCACATATTTTAATTTACTTTTTTCATCATACAAAAATATCTTACTATTTACTTCTTCTTTCTTAGCATTTTCTTTAATTTCATCAGGGGAATCCGTAGGATAATATCTCATTCCCTTTAATATAATATATCCTTCATTTATATTAATCTCCTTAATTTCAAATTCAGTAAAAGATAAATACTCAGATCCTTCTATCCCTACTTTATGCATATTTTTATCAATCTCTAATAAGTACGATTTATCCTCTTCTAAAAGCCATTTTCCTAAATATTTTTTAAAATAACTTTTTTCTCTTTTACTAAGTTTATCTAATGAGTTTTCATTGTCTTTATTATCATACTCATTATCCTTTTCTAAATTATCTTTTTTTTCAGAAGTCTCAATGTCTTTACTGTCTTCTTCACTGTAAGAATCTAAGTTTTCATTAAATGTATCTTTAGTCCCTTCATTTTGATTACAACCAACCATAAAAAGAAACAAAATTAATACTAAAAAAAACATACCCCTTTTCAAATTTTAACCTCCCATACCTTTTACATATTACTCTAGTAAAATTAATCACTGTTATATTTTACTATAATTGTTATGAAAAAACAAAGTTTTTTTAAAAATAATATGACGTTTTGTTTATTTTAAATCAAATAATTTAAATACATGTTTAGAATTATTATTTAAAAATACTATATTAAAAGGTTAAGTTATTGATATTTTATATATAATGCTATTTTTATTGACACTTCTATTAAGGCTTTGATAATATGTTGACGGTAGATTGAGAATTTAATAACACTAAGGAGGATTTATTATGAAAAGATTTATAAGTTTATTGTTGGTTATGTTACTTGCATTTAGTTTAGTTGCTTGTAATAGTAATGATGTTACAGAAAATAAAGATAGTGAGAAAAATGAAGAAAATACAGAATTAGAGGAAAAAATAGTTGTGTACTCTACTCATCCTGAGGATTTATTAGAGCATGTATCTAAAAAGTTTGAAGAAAAGACAGGTGTAAAAGTAGAATTTATAAACCTTAGAGGAGAATTAGCAGATAGAGTTAGGGCAGAAAAGGAAAATCCTCAATCAGATGTTATGTTTGGAGGCGCATCTTCATTATTTATTGATATGAAAAAAGATGATTTATTTGAAAAATACGTACCAGCTTGGTCAAATGATATAAAAGATATTTTTAAAGACGAAGAAGGATATTGGACTGGTACCATTCAAACTCCTGTAATGCTATTTTATAATAATGAAATGTTAAGTGAAGAAGAAGCGCCAAAGGATTGGTCAGATTTAGCTAATCCAAAGTATAAAAATAATGTTCTTTCTAGAAATTCATTATCTTCTTCAGCTAGGGCTACTATCGCTAGTCTATTGTATCAGTATTATAAAAATGATAATATGGAAGAAGGTTGGAATTTCATCAACGAATTTGATGATAATGTAAAAGGATATTATGGTAGTGGCTCATTACAATTTCAAGCTATAGGTCGTAAAGAAGGAGCCGTTAGTTTTTCTGTATTAAATTCAATAATTGATAACAAAGAGAAAAATAATTTACCATTATCTATAGTAGATGCAAAAAGTGGTTCTCCTGTAATAACAGATGCAGTAGCAGTTATAAAAGGAGCTAAACATATGAATGCAGCTAAGGCATTTGTAGATTTTGTTGGAAGTCCTGAAATACAAGCAGAGCTTGCTAATAAATTTAATAGATTACCTACCCATCCAAAGGCAATAGAAAATGGTAAAGCATGGATGAAGGAAGCTGAATATAAGGTAATGGATGTAGATTGGTCAGTTGTATCTAAAAAAGAGTCAGAGTGGATACAAAAATGGGCTTCTGAAATCGAAGCAGAATAATAAATCTTGTAATGGGGAGGAAACTCCCCATTATGTTTTTTTTGAAAGTGAGGTAATTATGGGCGAAGTATTATTAAAAAATATAAGAAAAGTTTATGGAAATAAAGAAGTCCTTAAAGATATAACCCTTAAAATAAATAAAGGGGAGTTTTTTACATTCCTAGGTCCTTCTGGCTGTGGGAAAACCACATTACTTAGGATAATAGCAGGGTTAGAGAGCCACCAAAAAGGAAAAGTATATTTAAAAGGTGAAGATATTTCTCATTTATCAGCAGAAAAAAGAAAAGTAGGGATGGTCTTTCAAAACTATGCATTATTTCCTAATATGACAGTATTTGAAAATATAGCCTATGGACTTAAACTTAAAGGGCTAAATAAGGAAAAAATAAAAAACAAAGTGCAAAGTTACTTAAACTTAGTAAATCTTTCAGGATATGATAATAGAAATATTACACAATTATCTGGAGGAGAACAGCAAAGAGTTGCATTAGCAAGATCTGTAATAACTGAGCCAGAAGTGCTTTTACTTGATGAACCATTATCAAATCTAGATGCTAGGCTAAGGGATAAAATGAGATTAGAAATAAAAGAATTGCAAAAAAAGTTAGGAATCACAACAATATTTGTAACCCATGACCAATCCGAGGCTTTATCTATGTCAGATAAAATAGCTATATTCAATAAGGGTAATTGTATGCAGGTAGGAGACCCAGTAGATATTTATAAAAATCCTAAAAATAGTTTTGTAGCACAGTTTGTAGGAGAAACTAACCTGTATAACGTAAATATTAGTAATAATGATGCAATTATTAATGAAAATATTATATTAAAATTAAAGGATGGAAAAAAGGGAAACCATATTTCCATAAGACCTCAAGATATTATGATTTATAAAACTAAGAAAAGTTTAGTAAATGAATTTAAAGTTAATATAGTTCATATTCAGTTTAATGGAGCAACTATAGAATATATTTGTAAGTTAAATAATCTAGAAATAAAGATATGGGTATTAAATAATACATTTAACCATAATGCCTTTAATACTAAAGAAGATGTTTTTATACATTTACCAAAGGAATCTATAAATGTATTATAAAAAGGGTGATTACATTGGATAGAGTAATAAGATATTTAAAAAATGATATTTTAAAACATATAATATATATAGGGGTCTTTTGGATACTTATAGGATTTGTTCTCTATCCTGCTTTTAATACATTTATTAGCAGTTTAAAATCCCAGGATGGATTAACTTTAAAATATTACAAGGACTTTTTTTCAAATAAAAACAATATTACTGTAGTTATTAATACCATAAAGTTAGGAATTGCAACTGTATTAGTATGTGGTGTAATAGGTACTGGATTAGCCTTTTATGTAAACTATTTTGATTTTCCATATAATAATATTATAAATAAGTTATTATTAACTCCCATAATGATTCCAGGGGTAATAATAGTTATTGCTTTTATACAATTATATGGAGAAAGCGGACTTATTACTAGTACAATTGAACTACTGTTTAATCTAAATAAACATCCCTATGACTTTAAAGGATTTTATGGAATATTATTTATCCATGCATATACTCAATATGTATATTTTTATTTAAATGTCTCAGTTTCGATAGGATATATAGATTATTCAACAATAGAGGCTGCAAAAAACTTAGGTGCTTCTAAATTAAAAATATTTACTAGTGTGATATTACCTACAATAACACCAGCCCTTGCTACATCTAGTATACTTACCTTTATGTCAGGTATAGGTTCTTTTTCTGCACCAAATTTATTAGGTCATAATTATAAAGTTCTTAGTACTCAGATACTTTTAGCAAAAACAAATAATTATATGGAAATTGCCTCAGTTCAAGTTATGATTTTACTTTTTACAGGTTTAGTATTTTTAACACTACTAAGACACTATGAAAGGTCTACTAAAATGGAGATGTCTGTAAAGGGGAAAGCCATAAAACCAGTTAAAATTAAAGATCCTAAAAAAAGAAAAATTTATATGGCTCTAGCAGGTTTTATAATCTTGACTATAATTTTACCAATATTAACTATATTTTTACTTTCCTTTGTAAAACCAGGTACATGGATGATTAATATATATCCTAAGGAATTTGGATTGGACAATTATATAAAAATATTTACAAAATCTCGGGTATTTGCTCCATTTAAAAATAGTATAAGTATGTCTCTTTGGGCAACATTCTTCAGTCTAATATTAGGGGTTCCCTGTGCTTATATTATAAATAAAACTAAATTTAAGGCTAAAGGAATACTTGAATTATTAGTCATATTACCCTGGGCTATGCCTGCAAGTACCATAGCTATAAATATGATAAACGGATTTAACAAACCTAATATATTTGTTGGTAACAATATTTTAGTAGGTACATATATATTATTACCATTAGCTTATTTTGTAGGTATAATACCTTTAATGGTAAAAACCACTGGTGTTTCTTTAAATAATTTAAACAACACATTAATAGATGCCTCTAAGACATTAGGAGCATCTTGGAAAAATACGTTTAAAAAGATAATTATACCTATAATTTCTCCAGGTATTATTGCTGGTGCTGTGTTAGGTTTTATAAGATGTGTAGGAGAATATACTACTTCAGCTTTACTTTATGGTGTAGCAAACAAACCCATATCCATAGCCATGGTAAATGCATTATATGAGTTTGAAATAGGACTTTCCATGGCTTATGGGGTATTGATTATTGTAATAACTTCTTTATTAGCTTCACTTATGTTAAAACTAAGAAAATAAGTTTAAATATATACAAGATGCATCATCTGATATTTTAAATCGGGGGTATTTTATCATATTTAAGTCCTTATTTTCTATATCCCTAAGGGTATTATATAGTTCATTAATTTTATTGTTTTTAACCTTAGAAAAAAGCCCATGGATATCTATGTAATTATACTTATCATACAATGCAGAAAAACCATCAGAAACCATCATAATTTCTATATCATCCTTTACCTTAATCCTCCCCTTTAAAGCATTTTCTAAAGCTTTTTCATCAAAGCCTAATATACAATAACCTTTAGGTGTATTTTTAAGTACACGATTTTTCTTAATGATATCCATAACTTGTTCTTTTGCCTCGATATGGGGGATATTTTTTTCGTTTATTAAATAATCCATTTTTTCATATACAATATTATCTAGTTTTGGTATTGCATCATCGGTTATTATTGAGCTATTAAAGCTATCTTTTATATATAAAGTACAATCTCCTAGAGAACAGTAATCTATAATATCATCTTTCCATTTAAGTAGTATAATTCCACTAGATGGTAAGTCTAGGGAAGTAACATTAAAATCTTTAGTAATTTCTTTATAGGTATTTTTAATTTCAATAATACCATTTTTAATTATTTCCACAGGAGTTTTATCGGTTGATATATGTTTTTTTAAATATTCATTCCACCAATTAACATACCAAAAAGCATCTGTTTTATCGCTTACTAAATTTTTACCATTAAGTCCTGTAGCACCGTCCATAATCCATGCGCCATGGGGCGTTATTGTGGCCATATCCTCATTAAAATCTGCACTGCCCTTTTTACATAATATATTTTTCTTTTGTATATTCATAATTCTATTTCTCTCCTTTTTAAAGAATCTTCATAAGTATTATATAATAAAATTCTTTTAACTTAAATCAACAAAAAAATAAAGAGTAGAATTTATCTACTCTTCACTATCTATTTCTTCTTGCTCTTTATTTTTTTTAATCTAAAAAAATCCTCCCTTTCCTTTTCTTCAAGGGTTTCTTGTATGAATTTGATTTGACTTTTATACTTTGGTATCTGTATTTTTTCTAATGCATTTGCTCTCTTTTGTGTCTTTTTAATTTCCATAGCAAGTTTATATACCGAATTTTCAATCTCAGCTAACTCGTAAGTAAGATATTTAACCTCTTGAAATTTAGTTGTTGCTATATCAAGTACAGGATTCGTTCTAAAAAAACCATATTCAGTATCTAATTTACTTTTATTATATTTAACTTTAGGAATTTCTACCCCCATAACACTTTTAAGTAATATCTCATACTCTTCTTCCTTTGCAATGGATAAAGCTAATTCTTCAACATTATTGATGCCCATTGTAATATTTACATACTGTAAAGCTTTATAAGCCTCATTAAAGGTTTCACTTATTTCTTTTTGTATTTTTTTTGCCTTATCCATTAAAGACATCATTTCTCTTATTAAAACTGTACGCTTTTTATCTAAAAGCTCAAAACCTTTTTCTGAAAACTCCTTTGAGTTTTTAGCTTTGATTAAATTGGCCTTTGTAGGTGCAACTTTAGCCATAATAATCTTCCTTTCTTAAATACTTATCAATAAGCTCTGGATCTATTCTATCTAAGTCTTCTGTAGGTAAAATAGATAATATTTCCCATGCTAAATCTAGCGTTTTTTCTATACTCCTATTTTCATTTATTCCCTGGGTAATGAATCTAGATTCAAATTCCCTTCCAAATTTCATATATAATTTATCATTTTCTGATAAATCATCCTCACCAATTATTTGTGATAAAGCTCTAACCTCCTGTACCTTTGAATAAGAGGAAAATAACTGATTAGAAACATCTGGATGATCTTTTCTTGTAAATCCCTCACCAATACCATCCTTCATAAGTCTTGATAATGAAGGTAAAATATTCACTGGAGGATAAATATTCTTTTGAAATAATTCTCTACCTAAAACAACCTGCCCCTCTGTGATATATCCTGTTAAGTCTGGAACTGGATGGGTTATATCGTCATTTGGCATTGTTAAAATTGGAAGTAAAGTTATAGAGCCTTTTTTTCTTTTTAACATACCAGCCCTTTCATATAACGATGCTAAATCAGAATATAAATATCCTGGATAACCTTTTCTACTAGGTACTTCTTCCCTAGCCGATGAAATTTCTCTTAAAGCTTCACTATAATTTGTAATATCAGTCATAACAACAAGTATATGCATATTTTCTTTAAAGGCTAAGTATTCAGCAGCAGTTAATGCGCATCTTGGGATTGTTATTCTCTCTGCTATGGGATCATCTGCATAGTTTATATACATAACTACCCTATCAGTTGCATCTGCCTTTTCAAAACTTTTCCTAAAATAATCTGCATCATCGTGTTTAACACCTATAGCAGCAAAAACGATTCCAAATTCTTCATCTATGTCTTCACTTATTTTTGCTTGCTTTACTATTTGAGCTGCTAGTTCATTATGGGTTAATCCATTTCCTGAAAATATTGGTAGCTTTTGTCCTCTTATTAAAGTAGTAAGTCCATCTATGGAAGATATTCCTGTTTGAATAAAATTCCTTGGATATCTCCTTGCTACAGGATTTATAGGTCTACCATTTATATTATATACATCACTACTATAAACTTTTCCTCCACCATCTATAGGCTCTCCTATTCCATTAAAAGTCCTCCCTAATATATCCTTTGATAATTCAAGTTCAAAGGGCTTTCCAGTAAAGGTCACCGCTGTATTTTTAACTGATATACCAGAAGTACTTTCAAATACCTGTACAACTACCTTATCTCCTTCTATCTTTATTACTTTACCTTTTTTTGTTTCTCCATTATCAACCTTTATATCTAAAACTTCTCCATAACCCACATTCTCTATTCCAGATAATACTATTAAAGGGCCTTCTACTTTATCAAGTAATAAATATTCTTTTTTCATATAATCACTTCCTAACTTGAATACTTTCCTTCTAGTTCATCATAGTATTTATCAATTCTTTCCTTTAATTTATCTATTCCCTCTAAATTATCATTAGGAATGTTATATTTCATATTAACTACATCATAAAATAATTTATCGTCCTTAACTTGAGATATTGGTATTCCTTTTTCTATAGCACCTTTGCTTCTTTCATATAGATAATCAATCAAAGTAAGCATTTTAAATTGTTTATCAAGGGAAACAAAAGTATCTAATTTATGAAAAGCATTTTGTTGAAGATAACCTGTTTTTAAAACCTTTGATATTTCAAGTACAAGTCTTTGATTATCAGGAAGTACATCTTCGCCAACTAATAATACAATTTCTTGCAACTTATTTTCATTTTGTAAAAGTCTAAGCATTTTATTTCTTAGATTAACAACTTCATCAGAAACATTTTCCTCATACCAATTCTTTAATATCTTTGAATATCCACTATAACTAGTAAGCCAATTTATAGCAGGATAATGCCTTGCATGGGCTAATTCTCTATCTAGGGCTAAAAATACATTTACAAACCTCTTTGTATTTTCAGTAACAGGTTCTGAAAAATCTCCACCTGCCGGTGAAACAGCCCCTATTATAGTTACAGAACCCTCTTTATCGTTTAAAGTTTTAACATATCCTGCTCTTTCATAAAACTCAGCTAATCTAGATGGTAAATAGGCAGGATACCCTTCTTCAGCTGGCATTTCCTCTAGTCTTCCTGATATTTCCCTTAAAGCCTCTGCCCATCTTGAAGTAGAATCAGCCATTATTGCAACATGATAACCCATATCCCTAAAATATTCAGCCATGGTTATTCCCGTATAAATACTTGCTTCTCTAGCAGCCACTGGCATATTTGATGTATTTGCAATAAGAATTGTCCTCTCCATTATGGGTTTATTTGTTTTTGGATCTATTAGTTCAGGAAAATCTTCTAAAACCTCTGTCATCTCATTTCCCCGTTCCCCACAACCTATATAAACAATAATATCAGCATCTGACCATTTAGCTAATTGATGTTGAGTCATTGTTTTTCCTGTACCAAATCCCCCTGGTATTGCTGCTGTTCCACCTTTAGCTATTGGGAAGAAAATATCTAGTATTCTTTGACCTGTTATTAATAACTTATCTATAGGAATTCTCTCTTTTATAGGTCTTTGTTTCCTTACTGGCCATTCTTGATACATTTTTAATTCTTTTTTATTACCATTATCATCTTCTAAAACAACTAAGGTTTCTTCTATGTTATAACTTCCATTTTCTTTAATATCTATAACTGTTCCCTTTATCTTTGGAGGAACCATTAATTTATGTACAATTAAAGAAGTTTCCTTAATCTCTCCAAATAAATCTCCTTCATTTAAAAAATCACCCTTTTTAACTACTATATCTACATCCCAAAGTTTCTTTGGATCTATCGATATAAGTCCTATACCTTCAGGTATAAAATCCTTTGATAGCTCATCTATTTTCTTTAAGGGTCTTTCTATACCATCAAACATATTTCCAAGCATGCCTGGCCCTAATTTTAAAGATAAGGGTTTATTAGTAGATTCTATTATTTCTCCTATTTTTAACCCCTCAGTCTCTTCATAAACCTGTATAGTTCCTATATCTCCATCTATAGAAATGACCTCTCCTATAAGTTTTTTTCTACCTACAGTAACCATTTCTCTCATTTTAAATTCAGCCATATCTTTTCCCCTTAATACAGGACCATTAACCATAGTTATTACACCTTTACTCAATATAATCACCAACTTTGTCTAGTTCTTTATAAAGATATCTCCCTAAAATATCCTTATTATCTTCTACTAGAGTTTTTAAAGATGCATCTATTTTAAAACTATCACCTTTAATAGCTATTACTCCTCCTATAATAGAATCATCTGCACTTTTAAAATTTATATTTGTTTTATTATAAGTATTTATAAATTTATCAAATTTTTCTAAATCCTTATTAGTTAAATATAAATCTATTTTTTCTCCTTCTTTAAAATCTTTAACTACTTCTTTAAAAGTTTTTTTAAAATAATTTTCATATTCCTTTTTTTCAGTAAATTCAAATGCTAAATTTTTTACTCCTTGTAAAATATCTTTAAGCATTTCCTTTTTTTTATTTAATATTTGTTTTTTTATACTAGCATTAGCATTAGATATCATTTCCCTTTTTTTAATTTCTCCATCCTTTATCTTTTTTTCTATGATTTTATCTGCCCTTTTCTTCATTTTTTCTCTATGCTCTTTAAGTAGTTTATTATTTTTTTCATGCATACTATTAAGTGATGTTTCAGATTCTTTTTTTACCCTTTCATACACCAGTTTAGAAAAAGTATTTAATTTCTCTTCCACTGTTATCATAGTATTCACCTCATATTTTAATTCCAACTGACTCACTTATATATTTAGTTATAAAACCACTATCATATTTAAATCCATGTCTATCAGGAATCGTTACTATAATTTGATTAGATTTTTTAAGTTTTAAATCCATTATCTCCTCTTCAGCTTTATTAAGTATCTTTTCTGTTATTATAATTATTCCTATATCACTATCATTTAAAGCTTTATTTATTTCATTTAAAATATCCTTTTTTTCATGGACTATAACTCCCTTTATTCCTGCTAATCTCATTCCCAGTAAAGTATCCCTATTATCGCTTATTAAAAAAGACTTCATAAAATCACCTATAATCTCCCTAGTATCAATATGGATACTATTAATCCATAAATAGCTATACCCTCTGCTAAACCCACAAATATCAACGTCTTACCCAATATTTTAGGATCCTCTGAAACAGCTCCAAGGGCTGAAGAACCTACTGCTCCAACAGCATATCCTGCGCCTATTGTTGCAAGACCTGTAGATAAGGCTGATGCTATAAAACCAAGGCCTGAAGCTCCTTGAGTCTCATATGAGTAAGTAACAGCATAAATCATTTTAGGCATTAATACTATTACTGATGATATTAATAATGGTATGAAAATAAATAAATTAAATTTTAATATTTTCTTTAATTTACCCTTCTCTGTTTTATATTCTTTATACATTAAAAATAGCCCCGATGAAATCGTTAAAAGTACTACTATAATTGTCATAGTCATTATTAAATACATATATTTACCTCCTAGATTTTAAAATTTTATTGGTTTAAATTCATTACCTTCACCTTTAAAGTATTTACTGAAGAGTTCATAATATTCTAATCTAAGTCCTTGAATAGAAACTATTAACCCCTCTAAAAAAATTATTATTATATTTCCCATAATAAGAACTAATACACTTAAAATATTACTTTCTACAAGGCCTGCAATAGTTTCAAATGCTACGAAAAGTCCCACATGGGTTAATGCAAATGCTCCAACCCTAATAAAAGAAACAGTATTACTTAATAAACTTAAAAAAGTTTCTAATATATCAAATCCACTTTCTATATAATAGCTAGATACATCCTCATGATATAATGGCCTTTTATTAAGTAATAAATTGGTTAATGGTTCTTTAATAACCATTATCACAATTAAAAATAAAACCATTATAATACTCATATTTCTTTGAATTATAGAATACTCAGTGAAACTACTAGCTATTAAATTAAGTATCAAACCATAAAATAAAAGTCCTGCTAAACCATTTCTTCCAAATACTCCTTCCTCTAAATCTTTCTGTTTAATTGCATTTATAATACTATATAAAAAGCCCATAAGTATTAAGAAAATCCCAATAACTATAGCACTTATAAGTATTAAATTAATATTTTCAAAGGGTTTTACTAATAAAGGTTCTAAAACATGTTCAAACCCAAAGATACTTCCATATAAAAATCCAAATATAATTGAACTTACTGAAAGTCTTGTCATAACAGAACCTACACTTTTAAAAGTACTTTTTTTCTTTAGAAACATTCCAATTAAAAAAAGTATAAAACCTTGCCCTACATCCCCAAACATAGCTCCAAATAAAACCATATAGGTTAAACTTAAAAAAACCGTTGGATCAAGTTCATTATGTGCTGGTATTCCATACATCTTAACAAGGGACTCAAAGGGTTTAAATATCCAATTATTCATAAGTTTTGTAGGTGGTTTGAAATTCTTTTTATTATCATGGGTATTTTTAAAGATTATTATTGAACCTTTAAATTTTTCAATAGCCTTTTTTATTTTTTCCTTTTCCTTTACGGGTACCCATCCTGAGAGATAGAAAAAATTCTTAGATGATACCATTTCATTTTTTATTTCTCTAATTTTTTCTTGGGCTTTAAATCTAGTTAAAGATCTTTTTAAAATATCAATATTTTCTTTTTTAATTTTGTTAAATTCATTATTTATTTCTAATAAACAACTATCAATTTCTTTTTTTCTTTCCTCTAACTTTTTTGATATATCTAGAGGTGTTCCTGTAAAATCAGTAGGAAATTCTATTTTATGAAAATTTAAACTCCTCAATATCCTTTCAGTTTCTATTTCTAATTCCTTTGGAGATATTACTAAATAAACTTCCCCTATATCACTAGTTCCTGTATGTAATACGATTGCTGATATATTTTCATAGTTTCTTTTAAGCTTAAATCTATCTTCCTTAGTAAGTGTTCCAACAGAAAATGTAAAATAATTTAATTGAGTAAGTTCTTCTATCTTTACATCAATACTTTTCATATGAATGAAATTATTATAATAATTATCTATTCTTTTTGATTCTTCCCTTAATTTAACTATTTTTTCATAGGGTTTTTTTAGAATTTCATATGTGTCATTTATATCTTTTAAAGTCTCATTGAAATCATAACTTTCTAATACATACTTTTTATCAATTTTTAATTCATTATTATACATTTCTTTTAATTTATTTATTTTTTCATTTACTTCTTTATAATCTTCATTATCTTCAAAGGGTTTTATAGTATTCATATCAACTAACTCGTCTACATTTTCTTCAGCGACACTTAATGTAAAATGACTATCTTTAATTTGATTTAGTGCATTAACTATATCAACATTTTCACAAAGGAGTATTTCACGGGATACATCATCAACATAATCCATTAACCCCACAACATTCATCATTGTCATTTTTTCTATGGCCATCCTTAATCACTTCCTTTAATCCGTCTAATAAGATAGCTTTTCATCTTTTCTTCATTCAAACCATATCTTATACCTTCTGTTATTGAAATAATATCCCTCATTTCAAATTCTAAAAGATGCATAAAAGCTATTGACTGGATAATATCTAAACTTCCCTTTCTAAAATATTCCTTGAAATTGAAATAAAGATATCTCTCTATCCTACGCTCCATGAAAAGGTCCATGGTTTTTTCATTATCAAATAAAAAACCATATCTTGAATCAAGCATTAATTTTATAAGTTCTTTATCACTCTCTGAATAACATAAATCTTTAATATCTCTATAATTTAAATTTAATCCTCCCATAAGAGTATAATTTATTAACTCTTCTGGAGCTATATCATAATATTTAAGGCCTCTATATATCCACTCTAAATTAAGTAAGTCTATATTTTTACCAAGCAAATCTATTAAAATTTTTCTATCATGTTTACTTAATTTATTGGCCTGTTCATAAAGCATTCTAAAATAGATTCTATCTAAACTCATTTCCATATAAAATGAAATCTTTTTTTCACTTTCATTTATATACGGTTTTAAAGCATCATAATAAATTGTTCCTTTTAGATTTTCTATAAATTCTTCTAAACCTTTTGATTTAATTAATAAGTCATAATTAACTGTACTATATATACCTGAATAAACTACTAAATCCTTTATATAATCTATATCTTCATTTCTTAATATAGCTCTTATAAAAAGCTTTAAATCTTCAACCTCATATCTTATAAAAAGTACTCTAAAAAGTTTTCTATACTCATCAGTGAAATAATGGATTAATTTTTCATACTGCAAAACAATATATTTTTTTAATAAATATTCTAAATGTCCCCTATGTATATCATTAATATCTACATTCTTTAATACTTTTTTATAAGAGGTATTTTCCTTTAAATATCTAGCTATTCCTTTTACTTTTTTTTCTTTTAAAAGATTAACAAAATCATCCTCTGTAAGCATTCTTCCCTTTAAAGCCCTAACCTTTGCATTTATAGCAGCAAATCTAGAAGCATTCCCCATTATTTCCACTCCCTAATCTAAGTTAAATATTTCTTTAAAAGCCCTTTTTTCTATAAATTCCTTTTTAGAATTAAATATATTTTCTATATTCTTTATTTTTTTATTTTCTAATTTGTTTATATTATCTACTTTTATTTTTGCTTTATTAATAATTTCCTCATATTTAGTATTACCTATATTCTCTGCCTTTTTCATCTCTTCTAATTCAATTTCTTTAAATTTATTCTTTAAGTTCTTTTCATTTTCTTTAATTATTTTTTCTGTATCTTTTTTTATTTTTAATGCTTTTTTATCAATATCGATAATCTCTTTAATAACCTTTTCCATTCATACACCCCATTTAATTGTATTCATCTTAATAATATTATTTACATAAAAACTTATTATACTCATATATGGTAAAATTTACACTATATGATAATTATACATAATATTTTGAATTTTTAAAATGTTTTTCGTTTTATTTCCTATTTAATCAAATTTAATAAAAAAAATAACAAGACCACCGAATAAACTCGATGGCCTTGTTAATAAAATTTCTATATATATTATGAGGGTTAAACTAATTTTTTAATCTAGCTTTAGTTAAAGTTATATTCTGTAACTATTTTTTCTCTTCCTGTTACTTGATCTTCGAAATATTCATAACAGCAAATTCCTAAATATGAACCAGAAATATTTACTACATTATCATACCCCATATTTTGTAATGCTCTTACTGCATTATAACTTCTTTGGGATGAACGACAATGTAAATATACAGGCTTATCCTTTGGAATTTCATCTAATCTATCTCTAATTTCACTTAATGGAATATTTACTGCATTTTTAAGATGTCCTAGTTCATATTCATCTTTTTCCCTTACATCTATTATAAATGCATTATCTTCTACTAATTCTCTAACCTTAGTTACAGGCACTTGTCTAAAGTCACCGTTTAATAAATTTAATGATACTAATGCTGCATGATTTACTACATCCTTAGCAGTTCCAAATAAAGGTGCATAACATAATTCTAATTCTTTTAAGTCTTCTAAAGTACCACCCATTAATATCATTGTTGCAATAACATCTACTCTTTTATCAACATTACCTTTTCCTATTGCTTGAGCACCAAGAATTTTACCTGTTGGGTACTCATATAGTAATTTAAAGTGCATTGGATTACTTTCAGGCATTAAACCTACTTTATCTCCAGGAATTATATATACAAAATCATAGGATATACCTGCTTTTTTAGCAGCCTTTTCATTTAATCCTGTGGATGCTGCTCCTAAATCAAATACCTGAACAACAGATGATCCTATTACACCATTATTTCTATGGGGAACATTATATATATGATCTGCTGCTGCTCTAGCCTGTCTTTGGGCTGGGCCTGCCAGGGCAAGTCTCGATTTTTCATGAGTTTGGCGGTTATATACCTCTATAGCATCTCCAACAGCATAGATATCTTTATCATTAGTTACATAGTTATGATCTACCTTAATTCCACCAGTTTCTCCTATTTCAAGATCAGCATCCTTTGCTAAGCTTGTTTCAGGACTAACTCCTATTGCCATAACTACAACTTTTGCATCTACTTTTTTACCAGATTGTAACTCAACTGAATCTTTATTAATCTTTTGTACTCCATCACTTAATACTAAATTAATACCTTTATCCATCATTTCTTTATGAAGAATTTGTGCCATATCATAATCAAATGGATTCATGATTTGATTTTGTGCTTCAATTAAGCTTACTTTTTTACCTGCTAAATGTAAATTTTCTGCTACTTCTACACCTATAAACCCACCGCCAACAACGGCAACATCTTCTATATTATTAGTTTTAATATAGTCATTAAGCTTCTTAATATCTACAACATTTCTTACAGTAAATACATTATCTCCATCTATTCCATCGATACTTCTAGGAAGTATTGCATTAGCCCCAGGTGATAATACTAATTTGTCATAGGACTCTTCATACTCTTCATTAGTTTCTAAATTCTTAACAACTATTCTTTTCTCTTCTCTGTTTATCTTAGTAACTTCACTATTAACTCTAGCTTCAATATTATATTGTTTTTTAAATTTTTCAGGACACATTAAAACTAAATCATCACTTTTTTCTACTATTCCACTTAAGTGAAATGGTAATGCACAGTTAGAAAAAGAAACATTTGGTCCTCTTTCAAACATAATTACCTCTGCTGATTCGTCTATTCTTCTCGCCCTTGCTGCAGCTGAAGCTCCTCCAGCTACTCCTCCAACAACTAAAATTCTTTTACTCATTATAATTTGTCCTCCTTTAATAGTTATTAAATGGCTCGTTTCAAAAGTATACAACGATATAAACACTATATATTAAAATTAAATCTAGATTTAATATACTTACTTATTCTTTTATAATACAAATCTTATCCATTTCTATGAAGCAGTTGAAGAACTTGTAGAATCAGATTTACTTGAGCTTAATTTCTTAGAAAGTACATTAGCAAAAATACCACCTAAGACCATAAACACTATAAATACCCAACCTGAAAGTGAAAAGTTAGCAACAGGTGTATATAAAGCACCTACATTACAACCATTAGCAAGACGTGTTCCTAGTCCCATGGTAATACCACCTAATGCAAATAGTAGTGCTTCTTTTTTAGTTATCTTAAGCTCTGATACGAATGTTTCTTTTAATTTACCTGCAGTTAATAGATAAATCATTGTTCCAAATACAATACCAACATTTTGCACTGTGATTGGATGCTCAAAGAATGGTAATTCAAAAACACCCGGTGACATTTTAGTAAAGGAAACAATGGAATCAACTGAAACTCCAAATACCATTAAAAACTTACCAAACCAAATACCATAGGGTGTTGAAGCACCCCAACCTGCTTTAGTTACTCCCATTAGTAAAACAAATATAATACTTATAGCTACTGCTCCTTGTTTCAATGTCCAAGGCTTTACAAATAAACGTTTATAATTTTCACTACTAAAGAATCCATGATCTTTACTATCAAAATCATCATGCTTATGCTGCTCTGTCTCTGTAGGGATACCTACAAAACTTCCATTTAACTTACGACGTCTTTCATATCTATATGCAATAAAACTTACAATACTACAAAGTAAAACTGTTAATATAAGTGCTCCTAGATACCCTTCAAATCCATCCCACTTAAAAAGATCAGGTAGATAAATACCTCCCTGCAATTTCTCACCAACCGATGTAGAAATCCAAGAATTTCTAACCCATCCTGCAGTCCTTTGTATAGGGAATCCAAGAAATACTCCGAAACTAAAAAACAATAATGTAATAAAAGCTCTAGGTAATCCAGTTACTAAATCAGTAAGCACACCTGAAGCACAACATACTGAAAAGGTCATTCCAAATCCAAATAACAATCCTCCTAATATTAACCCAAGATTAATAGGGTTTACCCAAAGGTTATAACTTGCAGGATCTGCTTTGAATAAAAATCCAGTTACTAATAAAGCAGTAATAGAGAACATAAACATTAAAGTTCTTACAAGCTTGGTTGATCCACCATTGTAAGCACGATTAACACTGCCTGCAAACCCTGTATAAGCTCTCATTAATGTATAACCTAATCCTGCTCCAACTAAAAGTCTAAAAAGAAGCATCTCTGTCTTTAAAAAAGCACTTCCCAAAATTATTAATAATAAAATACCTATAAATCCTAAAATATTCTCAAACTTTTTCATTTTTACCTCCCTTTCTTTTATACTTCATATTATTAACGTATCAAGTTATATCCAAAGAAAATATGAAAGCTTTTTAAGCAAACATATCCTCTTTGGATTTAATATTTCTAGTTGATCTTCAAATTCCTAAAGACAGGTATCCAAAGGGAATACCTGTCTTACTATTGAAAATTTTAAGTTACTTATTTTACTAGTTCATATCCTTTATTTGTCCATCCAAATGGTTCATTTGCTGACATACCTGTTCCACCATTTAATGATACAGCATCATAACCTAATAATCTTAAAGCTCCTACAGTTTGACCTGCTGTTTGTCCTGTATAACAATATACTATGATCTTTTTATCCTTTGGTAATGAGTTAAATTCTTTATGCATGTTATTTCCAAATGGAATGTTTTTAGCGCTTTCGATGTGTCCTTCATTAAAATGCTTTGCATTTCTTATTGATAAAAACATTACACTACTATCTTCTTCATCTAACTTTTTCTTAGCATTATCTTCACTTATTTTATAGTTTGCATAAGTAGTTCCTTTAACATCTTTAAGACCACTGAAGTAATTGTCTAATGCTGTTTGAATTTCTGGTTTAATTTCAACACCTGTTGGTTGTCCAAATTCATTAGCAGTTGTTTCTGTTATACCTTCTACACCTTCAACTTTTGAGATTCCTAAATTCCAACCTAAGTTAACAGATTTAGCGTCAAATCCTGCCATGTTTAATAATGCAACTGTTTGACCTGCTGTTTGTCCAGTATAACAATATACCATTACTGGCTTATCTTTTGGTAATTTGTCAAGGTTTTCACTTATTGCTGTACCCCATGGTGCATTAACAGCACCCTTTATGTGTCCTTCTTGGTATACATCTGGTTGTCTTATATCTAATATAAACATATCTTCTCCAGCCTTAACCTTCTCTACAAATTTATCTTGAGGAATTTTATAGATGTCATCACCCATATTTGTATAATAATCATCTACAGCTTGAATTAATACTTCACTATTTTCTGCTGATTCCTCAGTTTTATTTGGCTCCTCATTTGTTGCTGGTTCCTCACTATTAGAACATCCTACAAAACTTACCATTGCTACTAATAATAAAATTAAAAATACTCCTTTTAAATTCTTTAGCATTATAAATCTCCTCTCTCTTTGTGTTATTTATTTAACATATTTAAATTATAACACAGGATTACTAAGTTCTATTCTCGGAATAAGCAATGCTATATAAGAAAAAACAATAACAAAAACTTTTACTTATAACCAAAAAAAACACTGGATTCTTTAAAAAGAATCCAGTGCTTTAAAAATCAAATTAAATTATTAAGAAATATCTTGTTCGTTTATTTCTATTTTACTTTTTTCTGGCATTTGAACTGGTAAGGATGAATCCTTAGACCATTCAACCCACGCACCATCATACAACTTAAGGTTTCTATAACCTGCATTATAAAGAGCTAGGTAAGTTTGAGCTCCTCTTATTGAAGTTTTACAATACATAATAGCAGTATCCTCTGGAATTAGACCTTCATCTAAATACCTTACCTGAATATCAGAAACTGATTTAAAAGTACCATTAAACTCATTATTATCAATATAATTCATTAATACAGAACCTGGAATAGTTCCAGCATTATATTCCTTTTGAGTACGAGTATCTATTAACATCACATTTTTCTTAGGATCATTAACCTGGGATTTTACCTCTTCTTTAGTTGCAATCATAGTTGTATCTTTATCCTTAGCCACATATTTTGTAGGTGATACATTTGGTATTTCTTCTGTAAATTCAACACCAGCATCACGAAGTGCATATAGTCCGCCACTTACAACTTTAATATTTTCATGGCCATATACCTTTAGAGTCCACCATAATCTTGCTGAGTCCATATTATTGTTACTACCATATATTACTACTGTATCATCATTAGAAATACCATTTTTACTCATAACCTCTTCGATTTGTTCTTTTGGCGCAAGCATATTTGCCACAGGTTCATTAATTACTATGTCTGCCCTAGTAATATTAACAGCTCCTTTAACATGCTTTGATTTATATCCTTGAGAACCTTGAGCATCAACCACCACAACATTTTCTTGATTAAATAAATTTAGTGCTTCTTTTGCATCAATAATTTCAGTTCCTTCTTCTCCACTAAAAGAATTACATCCAACATTTATAAACATCATTGCCATTATTAGTATAAGAGAAGATAACTTAAATAATTTTTTCACAATTAACCCTCCATTCTTGATTATGCTTATATAAATACTAAAAAATATTGTTAAATTTGTATTATATACAATTATAATTATACTTTAAATATAAACTTATCAGTCATAAATATTTTAAATATAGTATTAAATTATCAAATATAACCATTTTAATAATATACTCTAATAAAGATGTTATAATTAGTAAAGGATTTAACAACTTATAAATAAATTCTTTTGAGGTGAAAAAATGTATAAACCCAAAATATTTAAATCAAATAAAACAATTATTATAAGTCTTTTGATTTTATATTTTTTAATAAACTTATTCTTTTTAACTAAATTCCCATTCGTTCATTCCGATGAACCATGGTTAAGTGGTTTATCTAGAAATATTTTAGAAGAAAAAGACTTTTCTGTAACAGAAACTTTTTTTGACTTATATGAAAGAAATCCCCATGCAATTAAATCCTTATTCCATTTAATGCAAATAGTATTTTTAAAAATATTTGGATATAGTATTTTCACCTTTAGATTATTATCTTTAAGTTTTGCTACATTAGCTTTATTCTTTTTTTACAAACTATCTATGATTTTATTTAAGTCAGAAAAATTAGCCTTTTTTTCAACCCTATTACTGGCTATAGATGTACAATTTATATATGCATCCCACTTTGCAAGACAAGAAATAGCATTACTTTTTTCTCTTATATTAGGTCTATATATTTTTTATAAAGATATTAAAAATCAATATTATAAGGATATAATGCTAGGTGTTTTGATTGGATTAAGTATAGGTATCCACCCTAATAGCTTTATTATATCCCTTGTATTTGGATCCTTATATTTATATCACATATTTATTTTAAAAAAATTCAAAGTTAAAAATATTACACTCCTTATTAGTATAGTTTCTTTATTTCTAGTATTCTTTGTCTTTCTTAGCTTTAGATTTGATCCAAATTTTTTAAGTAATTATGCAAATTTCGGAAGTCAATTTGGAGTACTAAATCCAATAACATCTAAGATTGATCAAATAAAAGATTTTTACTTAAAGCTTTATTACAGTGTTAGCGGTACATACTATACGCCTAACATTAAATTTCAGTTTTATTTATTTTCTATTATTTTTCTTACAACCTTGATTAAAATTATTTTTTCTAAAGATTCATCTAAAAAAACTAATTTGGTTTCTATCATTATAGCTATTTTAAGTATAAATATAGGGATTGTTATTATAGGTAGATTTAATGCAACAAGTATAATATTTTTATTTCCTCTTTTTTTTATATTAACAATCTATATACTAAAAGATATCAAAAGATATCATTTTTTATCAATAGTTTCAATAGCTATTATTCTAATTTCTACAACAACTAGCAATGTATTACCCTATATAAGTACTAGCTATAGTGATTATATAAATGAGATAGGAAAGGTAGTAAAAAAGAATGATACTGTTTTAGCTAATCTTAATAGTGAATACTATTTTGAAAATGGAAAGTTATATGATTATAGAAATCTTTCTTTCTTAGATGAAAATGATATGAGCTTTTCTGATTATATATATAGCCATGATATTGAATATATAATATATTCAGATGAAATGGATTTTATATATAATTCCCGTCCTATATGGAATGGAGTATATGGTAATCCATATTTTTATTATAAGGATATGAAAAATTTCTTAAATAACAAATGTCGGATTGTTCATAAATTTAAGGATAATTTATATGGTATTAGAATTACAAGATATATTAATACTAGAGATTGGTTTGTAACAGTATATAAGGTAAAAGAGTAACCTACGTCACAAAGCTTAGGTTACTCTTTTATTTTATCATATACTTTTTTTACTTTTTCAATGAATTTATTACTTAATCTATCCCTTGGTCTATCTAAATTATTAACCATTACATCTTTAATACTATTAGATGATTTACCCAAAGCTATTATTCTATCAGATAGTACAACTGCTTCTTCTATATCATGGGTAACAAAGACAATAGTTGTTTCTATTTCTTCTAATAATTCAATTAGCGTAGTTTGTAATTGCATACGTGTCTGGGCATCTAAACTACCAAAGGGCTCATCCATTAATAAAATTTCAGGCTTCATTATCAAAGCCCTAGCAATTGCAGTTCTTTGTTTCATCCCTCCAGATATCTCATTGGGATAATAATCTTCATATCCTTCTAACTTAACCATCTTTAAATACTTTTTAGCCAAATCCTTTCTTTCATTTAGAGTCGTTTCTTTTTTGTTAACATTCAATGGAAATAAAACATTCTCTATAACTGTTTTCCAAGGAAAAAGTTGATTGAAATCTTGAAATACCATAACACGCTCAGGACTTGGTGCTATTACTTTTTCACCTTTAAAATAAATGTTTCCTTCATCATATTCATCAAAACCTGCAATCAAACTTAAAAGGGTTGATTTACCACATCCGGAAGGGCCTACCACTGATACAAATTCTCTTTTTTTTACAGAAAAACTTACATCATTTAATACTTTCACTTTCCTTTTATCCTTTTTGAAGGACTTAGACACTTCCTTTATCTCAAGTAAACATCTCATATAGACATACCCCATTTTTTAATAGTCATTTTTTCAAATTTATCAAAGAATAAATCCTCTATCATTATACCAATAAGTATGATAACTATTAATCCTCCAAATAATCCGGATGTATCCATAAATACTCTTTTCTTAAAGATAAACCATCCTAAGCCTCCTGCACTTCCTGCTGCACCAAAAACCATCTCTGCACTTATAACTGCTCTCCAAGCCCTTGCCCATCCAATTTTTAAGCCTGTAATAAAATATGGTAATGAAGCAGGAACTAATATATATCTAATAATTTTCAAAGAATTTAACCCATAATTTTTTCCTATTTGTTTATATATGTTTGGAATCGCCCTAAATCCTGCAAGTAAATTAAGTGTCAAAGGCCATACAACAGAATGTACAATTATAAAAATAATAGCTCTCTCCCCTATGCCCATCCAAAGGATGACTAATGGTAGTAACGCAATACCAGGTAAGGGATGGGCAATGGCTATTACAGTATCAACAAAACCTTCAAACACCTTTGATATCATTGAAATTCCAGATAATATTATAGAAATTATTAATCCAAGCATTAACCCCTTAAATATAAGGCTTAATGAATAAAGGGTTTGTATAATTATATCACCATTTAAAATATCCTTTATTAACGAAGCTAAAAGGGTTTCTATTCTAGGAAAAGAAGTTAAATTAAATACTTCACTTAGAGCAATTACTTGCCATATAATACCTAGTATTACTATCCAAAATAATCTTATAATAAATTTATTATCCATAAATTTATTTGTCATCTGTAACATCTTCCCATAATATTTCTTTTCTATCTTTAAAGGATTTTGATATATAGTCATTTCTTTTCATAAAATCTGCGAAATCCTCTAATCCATTTACTTCTTGACTATAAACTGTTCCATCGGCTGTTATATATCTTAATACCTCTTTTTTAGGTAAATCATATTCCTTAGCTAAAATATCAGCTGCTTTATCTGGATATTTGTTTATAAAACTAATTGCTTCTTTTAATGACTTTTTAAAAGCTTTATATCCTTTAGAATTTTTATCATGAAATGCCTTTGTTGTTACACCTATTATAAAAGTAAAATCCTTACCCATAGCCTCTTTTCCAGATAAAACTTTATGAAAACCTTTGTGGTCTAATTCTTTAAAAATATATGGTGGCGATGTAAAGTGTGCTGTTATATCCTTCTTAGCTAATAAAGCATTCATACCATCAGGATGCGCCATAGTAACTAATTGATTATCAAATTTACGGGAATCATTGAAAACTTTTTCACTTGCCATTGATAACATTATATGTTGGATACTTCCAGGTTGAGGTAAAGCAATTCTATCTTCAGATGTAAGATCCTTTATTGTTTTTATTTCACTTTTATAGGTTACTAAGCCAATAGGCATTGAAGATACTCCACTGGCTATTTTCCAATCCATTCCTTTATCCCAGCCAATCAAAAATGGTGGAATAGCCATAAAGCCAACATCAACTTGATTAGATATCATACCCTCTCGTATTGCAGCGGTATTGCCCATTTGTTTCCATATTACTTCCCCCTCTGGTAAATTCTTTTCTAAAATTCTTTTATCCTTCATAATTTGAAGGGGTGCATAGGCTAGACCATATTGTTCTGCAATTTTAATTTCTTTATTTTTAGATGTATCATTACTTGATGTACATCCATTTAATGAAAGGGTAAATACAAAAAGTGTTAATAATATATAAATGCTTTTAATCCTTAGTTTTTTCATAGCTATCCTCCTATTTAATAAGTTTTATACTGTATTACAAGATTATTATCATTGTTATCATACATTTTCAAATTTTCAAAGGCTCTATTTATATTTCTTGCAAGATTTTTTTCATCTTTCCCTAAAATAATCATATATCCTGCCCTAGCAGTGGCATTTACAATTTTTTTTAATTCATCTCCGGCTTTAAAATTAAATTTAGCCTCTATTACACCTGGAAGATTCTTGATTTCTTTTAAATCACTTAAAGATTTAATCTTACCTGGTCTTGCAAAAAACAACTGAACAGATGCTTTTTTATTATTTTTTAATAAATCATATCTTTTAAGCTTAGTATAATCTATCTTTTTTCCTAAAGAATAATCTATTACCATATCTAATATGTCTATCCCCGTTAATAAAGGAATTAACTGATCTTCATAGGCTCCACCGATTCTACAAGCAATTTCATTAACCTTAATACCCTTCTTTCCAATCAACATTTGAAAATAAATAGGCCCCTCGTTTATATTAAAGGCTTTAACTATTTTTTTTGTTATCTTTTCTATGTCTTTATGATAATTATCTAAATGTTTAGAAGGAAAATCATGGGCTAAACATATACCGATGTGCTCATTATTATTAAAGGTTACTCTATCTGTAACTAAAATAATATGGGGGGTTCCTTTATGTACCCAACCACTAACAGTGATCTCTTCACTTTCATAATATTCTTCAACTAAGGCTATATCCTCTCTAGAATAATTTAATGTATCTAAAATCTTTTCTTTTATATCATCTATGGAATTTAACTTATAGATTCCCCTTTGTCCTTGACTGTCAATAGGTTTTATAACAACGGGAAATTTAAGATTTTTTAATTCTTCTTTTTTAAAATTTTTATTAATAAGTGCGTAGTTAACTGTTGGAATATTATTTTCTTTGAAAATTTTTTTCATAACTTTTTTATTTGTAACTGCCTTTGCAGTATCTACATTTAAAAATGTGGGTAATTGTAGCTCATTAGCAACTTTAGCTACTGTATAAATTGGTTGATCGGTCCCTAAAGTCATAATACCATCAATATCATGTTTTTTAGCTACTTTTATATTACCTTCAACATCAAATGTACTAACTAACTCCCCAAAATTACTGATTTTTTTCCCAGGAGGTTCTTTATAATAATCTGAAACAATTGTAGTAATTCCTTTTTCATTCCCACGTTTTATAGCATTAATCTGGTTATTTCCGCCACCTAATATTAAAAGCTTCATTTTTATCCTCCCTAAATATACATTTCAGATATTTCAAATTGAGGCTTATTTTTTATAAATTTATTAAAAAGTCTAGAATCTGAATAATAAACATACAATTTTAAAAATAACCTCATCAATTTTAGATAGTTATAATTAGACCTACCATATTTTCTTTTTCTATGATCAACATATACATTTCCAATATTTCTAGTTATTTTAAGTGTTATAGCAGTTATATATACAAAGGTTGTTTTATCCTTTTTTATTTCTTCAAGTATATTTTTTTTAATACATCGGAAACTACTTACCCCTATATCCTTTGGTTTATGACATATAACATTAAAAAGAAAATTCGTCATCTTTGAACCGATATTTCTAATAAAATTATGCTCTTTTTTCTGTGCTATACCATAGACTACATCATAACCCTCATTTATCTTTTTCATTATTTTTATTATATCTTTAGGCTGATGTTGCAAATCATCATCCATAGTAATTATAAATTCCTTAGTTGCAAACTCAAATCCACATTTTATTGCATTCTGTTGCCCAAAGTTATCCCTAAGACTTATAATCTTAAGGTTTTCATATTTATTATACATCTCTTTCATCTTTAAAAAACTATTATCGCTACTACAATCATCTATTAAAATAATCTCATACTCAATAAAAATATCCTTTAAAACCTTAGATAATCTTTTAAAGAGTTCTTCTAAAGAATCTACACTATTATAAACTGGAATTACTATAGACCCACTACTCCACATGTTTAAATCTCCTTTAATATTTTATCTAAATTATTAATAACATAATTTGCTTCTTCTATGGTCATATCTGTATATAAGGGAAGTCTTAGAAGTGTTTTTGCAACTTTTTCTGTTATTTTAAAGTCCCCTAGACTATATCCTAAAGTTTGTCCCTTTAAGGAACTGTGTAATGGCTCAAAATGAGTTTGGGCATGAATACCACATTTTTTTAACTTAAATATTACTTTGTTTCTTATAGTTTGATTGTCTAAGAGAATATAAAAAAGATGATAATTAGAATCTCTATCATCTTCTAATGAAGTCATGCCCTTTAAAACTTCAGATTCTAAATGTTTATTTAAACCTTTAATATAATGGTTAACTATAATTTCTCTTTTTTTGTTTATGATATCTAAATGCTTTAGTTGTCCATATAATACTGCCATTAAAATATCTGACGGTGTATAGCTTGAACCCTTATCTACCCAAGAATATTTATCCACTTTCCCTTTTAAAAACTTACTTCTATTTGTTCCCTTTTGTCTTATAATTTCAGCCCTTTCAATTAATTTTTTATCTTTAGAATTAATCAAAAGTGCCCCACCTTCACCACTTATATAATTTTTAGTCCCATGGAAACTATAACAAGCTAAGTGACCCCATGCTCCTAAAAATTTATCTTTATATTTAGCATTAACACCTTGGGCTGCATCTTCAATTATGTAAAGATTATATTTTTTAGAAATATCTATAATTCTATCCATCTCACACCCAATACCACCATAATGAACTGGAACTATTGCCTTAGTATTTTTAGTTATCTTTCTTTCTATGTCATCTGGATCAATATTTAGGGTAGTTGGTAATATGTCAGCAAATACTGGCTTAGCTCCCTGTAGTATTACTGAATTTGCTGTGGATGGAAAAGTAAATGAAGGCATTATCACCTCATCTTTAGGACCTAAGTCGATAAGCATCATAGCCATATCTAATGCATGGGTAGCAGAAGTCGTCATAAAAGCCTTTGATATAGAGAATTTTTCTTCAATCAGGGAAGTAACTTTGGATGTAAAGTATCCATCTCCACTAACACTTTCCATGTTAAAAGCTTTTTCTATTAAATTTATTTCATTTCCAGTCAGATAGATTTTATTAAATGGAACTTTCATCATAATCACCATCGATAATTTTATTATTTGTTCTATATAACATGTTATTTGCTAATCTATAAGATTCTATTGTTCCTGCATCTGTCCAGTCACAATCTAAAATATCATAAGTCAATTTATCTTTATTAATATATTGATTATTAACACAAGTTATTTCATACTCTCCCTTATCTCCAATGGGAATATCCCTTATAATATCAAAAACATTACAATCATACATATATATCCCGGTAACAGCATAATTACTTTGTGGTAAGTTAGGTTTTTCTTTAATACTACTTAATTTTTTATTATCAAAAGTGGCTATCCCAAAGTCCTGAGGGTTTATAACTTTTTTTAATAATACTTTAGCACCTTTATTTTGTTTTTTAAATTTTTCTACAAAGGGTTTAATACTTTTAGTTAATATATTATCTCCTAATATTACAGTTATTAATTCCCCCGATGCGAAGCTTTCTGCTAATAAAAGTGCATCTGCTATACCCTTTGGCTTTTCCTGTACTTTATAGGTAAAGTTACAACCAAGTTCTTTACCACTTCCTAAAAGATTAACTATATCCCCCATATCCTCTCTACTTGTTATTATTAAAATATCCTTTATATCTGCTGATATTAACTGTTTTATAGGATTATATATCATAGGCTCACTTCCCACAGGTAGAAGATGCTTATTTATACTTTTAGTTAAGGGAAATAATCTTGTTCCTTTACCTCCTGCTAAAATAATACCCTTCATAAACTTTACCTCCTAAAGCCTATTTCTAATATAAATTATTATCTATATACCAATTTATTGTTTTTTCTAATCCACTTTCTAACTGAGTAGTTATATTCCAATTAAGTGTCTCTTTTAACTTAGTAGCATTAATACCATATCTTTTATCATGTCCTTTTCTATCTGTTACATACTTAATTAAATCTTTATTAATACCCTCTGTATCTATACCTTTATTTTGTAATACTTCCTTTATTTTTTTTATAATTATATTAACTAGATCAATATTTCTTTTTTCTATGTTACTACTTATATTATAAACCTCGCCAATAGAGCCCTTATTTAATACTGTATTTATAGCATGGCAATTATCTAGTACATAAATCCAATCCCTAACATTTGTCCCACGGCCATAAATAGGTATTTTTCTCCTATCTAGACAGTTAGTAATAATCTTTGGTATGAGCTTTTCATTATGCTGATGTGGTCCATAGTTATTACTAGAACGGGTTATTATAATAGGTAATCCATAGGTATTATAAAAGGATTGTACTAATAAATCTGCTGAAGCTTTACTAGCAGCATAGGGATTTCTAGGTCTTAAAAGAGATTCTTCTGTAGAAAATCCTGACTCTAAAGAGCCATATACCTCATCCGTTGAAATCTGTATGAATTTTTCTATTTTACTATTTAATGAACATTCTAACAATACTTGCGTACCTAATACATTTGTTTTTATAAATTTTTGACTACTTTCAATACTTCTATCCACATGGGATTCTGCTGCAAAGTTGATAATAAAATTTGGTTTATAAAACTTAAAAATATCTTCTAAACTATTTCTATTACATATGTCTTCTTTAATAAAAGTATAATTTTCATTATTTTCTATACCTTTAAGATTTTCTAAGTTCCCAGCATAAGTCAATTTATCTACATTTATGATTTCTATATCCTTATTATTTTCAAATAAATATTTTATATAGTTTGAACCTATAAATCCTGCTCCACCTGTAATTAGATATCTATCCATTTAAACATCTCCATATTTTTTAAACTATTTCTATGTCATTTTACCATAGATTATAATATCATGTTTACTTTATTTATGTAAGTCCTTTAAATTCAAATATAAAAGGAACTTCAAATTATGAAATCTGGAAATATAGTATGATGATAACTTTTCACAGATATACATTTGAAGTTCCTAGTTTTATTTATAATATTAAATTATCCCAGTAATTAAAAACGTTTTAGCATAAACTTTCTTTTCCTATCTCTTTACAATACTCAATAAATTCACTTACAGACTTGCTTATTTCTGTATTTTTTTCATTAATTAAATACATATTATATTTAATAGAAAAATCTGATATATTTATAAGCTTTAACCGCTTTTCATATAATTCTTTTTTAATGGATATATATGGTAAAAATGCAATTCCATATCCTTTAAAAATGGAGGATTTCACTGATTCTGTTGAATCACTTTTATAAAGAATATTTAATTCATCAGAACTATAACCTAATTTTTTAATTCTTTCTATTAAAACTTCTTCAATATTAAGATTATCATTTAATAAAACAATTGGATGTTTTAACAAGTCTTCAAAGTCTACTTCATTATCTATATCATAATCATTAGATGCCACTAAAACAAGGTTGTCCGTACCTATTTTATAATGGGTTAAAGATTCATCATTTGGTTTTCCATAAATAACTCCTATGTCGGTGATATTATTTAAAATATTCTCTTCTATTACTTGATATGAATTAGATATCAATTCATAGTTATGATGAGGGAATCTTTTCTTTACTTTACATAATACACATGGAAATGCATAGGTAGCTATTGGCCAACATGCTTCAATTTTAATAGTTTCACCATTCTTTGTATCTTGTTCTAATTGTTCCATCATAGCTTCATAGGTTCTTACAAGATTATCAGCATATTTTAAAACTATTAAACCCTTTTGTGTTAACTCTACACCTTTATTACTTCTTATTAATAGTTTATATCCTAGGTTTTCTTCAAGTTTTTGAATCTGTTGACTAAGAGCGGGCTGTGAAATATGATTATTAACTGCAACCTTTGAGATACTCTTAGCCATAGCCACTTTGTGAAAATATTCAAAGCTTTCAATATTCAAAATAGTACCTCCCTTATATATTATCCTCTTATTTATAAAAATCTGACACTCCCATGCCTAAAGACAAGGGGTTGTTAGGTACATTAACTTCTTTATACTCTCTATATAAGACTTACATTTCTCTAATTGACCATATTTACAACATATAAAAACTAATTACTTTAACTACCTTTTATATTTAAATTTATATCCCAAAACTTGATATTAACTTTCTTTTACTACTTATTATTTTTTGTATTTCCTTATCATGTAGCTTTTTAAAAATATCAAATGTATTTATCGATAATTTTCCTTAATAATATAATATTATAACATATAATATTTAAAAACTGTAACTTTTATATTATTTTGACACACTCTGGGTATATATTAAAGGCAAGGAAATAATTTGTATAGGGATTAAAATTTTTTCTTTCTTTTTTTAAACTTCCCCTTTATGTTATAATTGGTTTAACAATAAATTAAATTTTAAGGTGATTAACGATGAAAAAAATTGATTGTCTTGGGGATATGTGCCCTATTCCAATTCTAAAAACAAAAAAAGCTTTAAAAAAAGTAAAATCTAAAGAAACTGTTCAAGTGGTTACTGATCATAGTTGTGTTTTAGAATCTATGCTAAGTAACTTTAAAGAACATAAAATCACCTCAGAAGAGGTAATAAACGGCATATGGGAAATATATATTACTAAACCCTAATAAAGATTTTTATTAGTATTAAAATCTAAAGATATCTACATTTGATAAATCTTTTTTCAATATTTCAAACGCATCCGTTTTATAATAACTAGAATAAAAGGATACTTTACTAAATATTATAGGAGTTTTTCTTTTATTTCTGCAGATATAGAGGTGTTTAAAATGAAAGGCAAAAAAAATCAAGTGGTTTATGCTATTGTTGTCATTATATTAGCAATTCTTTTCGCAGTATATTTATTTACTATTTCTCCACTTTTAAGTTTCTTCTGGTTCTCCGGCCTTTTTGTTGGGTTTATTTTACAAAAATCTAGATTTTGTTTTGTTGCAGCCCTTAGGGATCCTTATTTAATAGGAGGAGTAGACTTAACAAAAGCAGTTCTTATTGCCTTGGCTATTACAACTATAGGCTTTACAATTATAAAATATTGGTTAGTAATTAATAATGAGCCCCTTATCGGACTTAATTATATTACACCTATAAGTTTAGCTACTGTAATAGGAGGTTTTTTATTTGGCATTGGTATGGTTTTAGCTGGAGGTTGTTCTTCAGGTACCCTTATGAGAGTAGGAGAAGGTTTTCAATTACAACTAATAGTACTTATATTTTTTATAATAGGTTCAACTTTAGGAGCCCATGACTTTGGCTGGTGGAAAAAAATTTTAATGTCTTATAATAAAACAATTTTTCTACCTGATTTTTTCGGATGGTTAGGTGCCCTAGCTCTACAACTATCTATTATTGCCCTTCTTTATGTTTTTATAAATAAATGGGGAGATAAAAATACTGGCAAATACTAAAGATGCGAGGTAGATTTTTATGAATTTAAATGATAATAAAAAATATAACTTTTGGTTTAAAAACTCATGGTCCTATATTACAGGTGCTATTTTACTATCTTTATTCCAAATAATTACTTTAATTGTGACTAAAGAACCCTGGGGAATTACTTCTGGGTTTGCATATTCAGGAGCTTGGATTTTTGAATCCTTAGGAGGAGATGTATCAAGCTGGGAGTATTTCTCAAAAGAATCTGCTAAAAAAGCTTTAAACCTTGGATTTTTAAATCATCCATATTCCCTTAGAAACTTAGGCTTAATATTTGGTGCTTTATTTTCAACCTTACTTGCATCTCAATTTAAATTTAGAAAAGTAAAGTCAATAAAGCAGGTTATACTAGCATCAATCGGTGGATTATTAATGGGATATGGTGCAAGACTTGCCTTAGGTTGTAATATAGGAGCCTTTTTTAGTAGTATAGCTTCCCTTTCTTTATCAGGTTGGATTTTTGGATTATTCATGTTTCTTGGCTCCATAGTTGGAGGTAAAATCTTAATAAGATGGCTTATATAAAATTAAAAATATTTATAAACAAAAAAATCCAAAGTCTAATAACCTTGGATTTTTTTATTAAGCATTCAACACAGTTTAAAAAAGTTTATTTAAGTATTTTTAAAGCATCTGAAATTCTAGGTATTACTTGTTTCTTTCTAGATACAACCCCTTCAACAAACATACCCTGCATAGCTTCTTTGTTAAAAGCAGTTTCCATTATACCTTCCCTAACGCATTTATATATTAAATAGGACCCTTCTTTCATTATATCTGTAATCAATAATAAAGTTATTTCATAATCTTTATCCTGTTGAATTTTTTTAATGAACTCAATGAATTTTTCTTTTCTATTAAATACATCCTCTATATCAAGGGTAAAAACTTGACCTATACCTATTTTATTTCCATTGATATTAAACTCTTTAAAATCTTTATAAAATATTTCATCTATACTTTGTCCCTCTAAGGAAGTACCCGCTTTAAACATATCCATTGCATACTTTTCAATATCAAGATTTAAAATTTTATTAAGTTCATTTACTGCATTTTTATCATAAAGAGTCGTTGTAGGAGACTTAAGAAGTAAAGTATCTGAAATAATTCCAGATATCAATAAACCTGCAATCCTATAGTCAATATCTATATTTAATTCTCTATACATATTATAAAGTATTGTACATGTGCTTCCTACTGGATTATTTCTAAAATTTATTGGAGTATCCGTTTTTATATCTCCAAGTTTATGATGGTCTATTATCTCTAATATCTCAGCTTCTTCTAATCCTAAAGCGCTTTGTGTATATTCGTTATGATCTACTAAATAAACCTTCTTTTTATTAGGCTTTAGCATATGTCTTCTACTCATAAATCCCAGATATTTATTATCCTTAGTCACTACAGGATAATAAGAATGTTTATTAGTAATAATTTTTTCTCTTATATCATCTAAATACTCACCTTCATAAAACTTAACTATATTAGTATCCTTCATTATAGATGATATATAATTACATTGATTTATCAATTTACTTGTCGTATAAGTATCCATATTTACAGATATAATATTCACATTATTTTTCTCTGCCTTTTTTAAATATTTCTCAGGTAAATCATTATCTCCTGTTATAATAATTAACTTAACCTTAGAATCAATTGCATGTTTAATAATATCGTATCTATCTCCAACTATAATTATACTATTTTCATCTAGGAACTTATCCTTTTTAATTGTTTTATAAAAGTAAGATATTACATAAATCCTTCCCTCTATTTCATCTTCACTTTTAACTAAAACCTTTCCCTTTAAATCACTGGCCATATCGGTAAGCCCTGTTTTAAGATTGTAATAATTTCCATTTATAAGCCCCATTGCTATATCCTTCATTGTAACAATACCAATAAGTTTATTATCCTTAACTATAGGTAAAGTTCTTATCTTTTTCTCCTCCATAAGTTTATAGGCATAAAGGATACTATGCTTTGGATCTATACTCATTACCTCATCATAGTTTAAATCCTTGATTTGAGTTTTTACATTTTCAATAAATATTGGTTTATCTACTTTAAAATGATTTAATACATACTTAGTCTCTTTGTTTATATCTCCTAATCTACAGGCTAGTGTATCATGACCTAATTTGTTTTTAAGATTTGATAATGCTATAGCCGAAGTAATAGAATCAGTATCAGGATTTTTATGTCCAAATATATAATCACTCATATTCATCCCTCCATTTACAAAAAAAGAATGGATAAAATCCACTCTTTTAATTTACTATATTAAATTATAACAAAATTTTTAATAAATTCTACCCCCAAAATGTTTTTATAAATAATCTTATAACATCTGCTCCACCTATTGCTGTACCTATACTACTTCCTATATTAGTTAATACAACAACTAAAAGTATTCTTGTTACCTTATTTCTCCAAAAGCCCTTTACAGAAAATACATCCTCAGAAAGACTTTCAAAATCAGCTACATTAGGTTTTCTGATAAAAGTTTCAACTAACCCTGCAAACCACCCTGCGGCAACAGCTGGGTTTAATGAACTTATAGGAGCTACTAAAAAGGCTGTAGCTATTGTAAAAGGATGTCCTAGGGCTAATAAAGCTCCAACTGATGATAATGCTCCATTCCATAAAACCCAACTTAGAGTCTGATCCATGCCAGATGCTCTGTTAACATAAAAAGTTGACGCAATAACAAATAAAATAATTAATGGTATTGCCCATTTTAACATTTTAGTTATTTTAGATTTCGGTGGTATATAATTTAGACTTTTTATATCCTGTTCATTGTGTATCTCTTTAAGTATTCCTGGTACATGTCCTGCACCTAAAACCGCTATAATCTTTTCTCCTGGGGCATTTTTTATTTTGTGGGATAAATATTTATCCCTCTCATCTATAAGGGTTGTTTTTAATTCTGGAAATGACTCGGATAATTCATTTAATGCAGATGTTAGCATATCCTTAGATTTAAGATCCTCTAATTCCTCTTCTGATATCTCCTCATTATTAAATATAGAAAAAATAAGTTGTAATAATAGCTTACCCTTACCTATAAAACCTACATTCCTCCATATTCTTGAAAAGGTTGTTTGTATGTTTCTATCTGCAAGTACTAACTTAGCATCTACCTCTTTACTAGAATTTATACCCTGTACCATCTCAGCACCTGGATTTATACCAAATTGTTTGGCTATTCTCTTTTGAAAGGATGACATAACCAAATTAACTAGTAATAAAGGAGCCTTTTTTTCCTTTATTATTTTTATTATATCCATATCTTTCCACTTGCTCCCTTGAACAACTGAATTGTATCTTCCTTTATCTAATTCAACGCAAACAGAATCCGGTCTTTCAGCCTCTATAACTTCCTTTACTTCTACTTCAGAATGTTTTGAAACATGGGCAGTTCCAATAAGTATAATTTCTTTTCCGTCTAAATTTAATCGATGAATATTATCTGACATAAAAAAACCTTCTTTCTTTATAAATAATTACTATATATATTCTACCATATGTACTATTATAAATCCTTTTTATGGATGTTAAAAGTATATTACATATAATATTTAATACTATTTAATATAAATGTGTTTATTTTTTGTAAATTATGTTATATAATTACATTGTAGTTTTAGGAGGGATTTATTTTGAGTGGATTTACAAATATGTTTTCTGTTTTTCAACTAATAAATATAACCGTATTAGTATTACTTATATTTGGTATAGTAAAGCTAGTTTTCTTTTTAAGAAATTTTATGAAAAAACAAAATGAGTTGGCTAATACTTTAGAAAAAATAGAAAAGAAGTTAAAGGATTAATAGGGAGCTTTAAGCTCCTTATTAAATTTTTATATCTCTTCTCTAATACTTCTAATTCTTTTTTCATTTTCATAAGCTATAATTTTCCAATCATTTAACTTAGGATGGTCTATATCATTTATAACACTTACTATATATAAGTTTTCTTCTAAGGAATCAAAGGAATCATCATATCCATCTGGAAGTAACTTTTCTCCAAGTTTAATTGCCTTTTCACTTCCTAAATCACAAAGTGCAAATATAAGCTGTGTATTAAGGAATTTAGTATTTGCTTTTTTTAATAAATTAACTAATATCTCTTCTGACTTAAGTGTTTTAGTATCTCCTAATACAGTTGATGCATAACATTGAAACCCTTTATTCTCTTTTAAAAACATCTTTTCTATTTTTTCAACAACTAAAGGTGATTGCATCTTTACAAGGGCATACATACTTTCCTCATTTATATAATCCCAATCGATTCTTAAGGATTTAAGTAATAAATCTGCATATTCAACAAGCTTTAAATCCCCTGCTATAAGACACATAAATACTTCATCAAAATCAGGGTTTTTCCATGAATATTTTTCAAACCATTTATGGATTTTTTCCATAGGTAAATTACTACGATTACTTAATTCTTTAGATAATATCTTAGCCTTTTCAAAATCAAATTCTTCATAGTTATTTTTAGCTATTTCCTTTAAGTTATTAAATTCTTCTAATAAAGTAGTAGTATCCTTTTGAGAAATTTCTATTCTATATTTAAGTATATCTTTATATTCTTTAATTGAAAGTCTTATTTTTTTAGGTGCAGATTTAATTATATTCATATCGGCATAGGCAAGTGCCCTTTCAAAATGATGCCTATCCTTAGCTACATTTTTTGCTAATCTATATACTCTATTAACAGTTTCACTATTCATAGATAAATTTTCCATCTGCATGGCGATATAGCCTCTAAACATTACATCCTTTTCTTTTCTATAGGCTTTTATAAATAAAGGCATAATATCCTCATCATTAGTTTGAGTCCTAACTAAATATTTCGCTGCATATCTTCTTATTAATCCTTCATCATGCAATAAAAAAGACTTCATTTCTTCTACACTTAACATATTATTCCTCCTTAATTTTATATATTGAAATTATATCATAAAGTAAAAAAATAATGCTAAATTAACTAGTATCTTCTAATCCTTCTTCTTTAATTTCTCTTAATTTTTTATGAATATGTTTAATTGTGTTTTTTGTTTTTAGTGCTTTTATTTTAACATAATTAACTAAGAATTAACTTAAAATCAATTTGGATATAATTTACTTTATATAAATTGTTAATAAGGATATATCCTTTTCACTTAGGAGGTGCATCTATGGGATATGAAAAAGAATTTTATAATATATTACAAAATGAAAATATCACAACACTTTTTCAACCAATTGTTAATCTAACTAATGGTGAAGTTATTGGATATGAATCTTTAAGTAGAGGTCCAAAGGATTCTAAACTTAAATCCCCCTTAGAATTACTTAAAATTGCTAATAAACTAAATAAACTTTGGGATTTAGAACTACTTTTTAGAAAAAAAGCAATAGAAAAAGCAAAATCTATAAACAAAAATAAACTACTTTTTATAAACGTAGATCCTAATATAATAAAAGATAGTAATTTCAAAAAGGGATTTACTAAGGGTTTTCTTAAAAAAAATAATATATCCCCTGAGTCTATAATATTTGAAATTACTGAAAGAACAGCTATCCATGATTATGAAAGCTTTACTAAAATATTAGATAACTACATTAATCAAGGATATAAAATAGCTCTAGACGATGCAGGAGCAGGCTATTCTGGATTAAAAACTATTAGCGAAACAAAACCTCATTATATAAAACTTGATATGGATTTAATTAGAAATATAGATAAAGATATTTTTAAACAAGCTTTAATAAAAGCCTTTGTTGATTTATCTATAAGTACTGATACTTTACTTATTGCTGAAGGTATAGAAACTAAGGAAGAACTTCAAACAATTATAAGATTAGGAGTATATGCAGGTCAGGGTTATTTTTTACAAAGACCTGCCGGTACTTTTTTAGAGATATCAGAAAAGAAAAAAGCAATTATTAAAAGTTATAATAGACTAAAAAGTAATATATTAAACTATAATGAAGAATATCACTATATAGGTAATGTAATAGAATCTAGTGAAACCTTCCCTTCTAATACCAATTGTAAGGAAATAAAGAATTTTTTCGATAATAATCTTAGCGAGGGTGTATGTATAGTAGAAAATGAATATCCTGTGGGATTAATAATGAAACATAATCTTTTTTCTGCCATGGCAAAACAATATGGATATGCAGTATATTCAAAGCGTCCTATATCTTTATTAATGGATAAATCGCCATTAATTGTTGATTATTATACTCCAATAAAAAAAGTAGCTGAAAATGCCCTAACAAGACCTCATAAAAAAACCTATGATAATATAATTGTTACTAAGGGTTCAAAGTATTATGGTCTAGTTTCTATAAAGAAGCTTCTTCAATATACAACTGCTGTAGAAAAAAATTATGCTAGAGAGCTTAATCCCCTTACCTCTTTACCTGGTAATGTGATTATTAATAGAGTTTTAAAGGATGCAGTTACTTATAGCGAATCAGCTTGCCTTTTTTATCTTGATCTTGATAATTTTAAAATCTATAACGACATATATGGTTTTGAAAATGGGGATAAAATAATAAAACTAACAGCTAAAATTATCAAAGAAAATGTAAAGTCTATATGTCCTTTCAATAGTTTTGTAGGGCATGTTGGAGGGGATGATTTTGTTTGTTTAATTGATAGTCCCTATGAGGATTGTAAGAAATTAAGTGAAAATATCATAAATGAATTTGATGAAAAGATTTTAGATTTTTTTAATGAACGGGATAAAAATAATAAATATTTAAAATCTAAGGATAGATTTGGATGTGAAATAATATTTAATTTAACCTCTATATCAATAGCAGGATTATATGGAAACATTAAAAAATTTAAAACAGAAGATTCCTTAGCTAAACATATGTCTAAATTAAAAAAAGAGGCTAAAAAAAGGCAAAAGAGTAGTTACTACATAACAAAAGTGGCAAACTAAAAACCGTAATTATAAATTACGGTTTTTAATATAAGTACCCTTATTTAATTTTTTATTTTTATACATTTCTTTATCTGCTAATTCTATAAGCTCATCTATATTAACATTTTCCTTTAGTTCTGCAAATCCATAACTTAATCCTGTTTTATAATTTTTTCCTTCAGAAACGTTTAATTTATCTATTTCTAATTTAATTCTATTTAAAACTTTTTTTGCCTTTAATATGTTACAATTATCCATAATCAATAAAAATTCATCTCCACCTAATCTACATAAAACATCGGATTTTCTTAACTTATTAATAATAATATCAGACACCTTAGAAATTAAACTATCGCCCTCTTTATGGCCTAAATTATCATTAACATATTTTAGATTATCGATATCTACAAAACAAACTGTTAAATCTTTATTTTTTATTTTAGCTTCTTTAATCATTTCTTTAAGTACTCTTAAGCCTTCCCTTCTATTAAGTGCACCAGTCATATCATCTTTCTTTGCTATTTTACTTAAATTATATATTTGCTTATCTTTATATAGAAAATGAACAAACATTAATATAAAAGAAAAACTAAGTAAACTTACCATCATAATTATTAAAAACATTCCTACGTAATAGAATCTCTCATTAATATATGTTCCTGTACTTTTAATAACTAAATTATAGATATATCTACTCAATATCAAAGGTAAAGTTATTCCAACTATATAAAACAAACTCATCAATCTTCCCTTATTGCTTTGTTTATCTAATCTTTTCTTAATCTTTTTTATCGTATTATCTATTAACTCTATAGATATATAGGAAAACTGTAATAGTAGTATATTTTTAGTAAGTCTTGATAAAAAGCCTGTTTTATCATAACCGTTAGGACTAACATTATACAATAAATCTAATATTTTTATAGAATAAAGGTTACCTAAAGAAAGAATTACGCTTACAAATAATAAAGATATAATAACCTTTATCCAATCACATCTATATAGTTTACTGAAGGTAAGTAATAAAGCAATAAAATTTATGCTTAGCATAAAATTATTATTATAGATAAACAATATTATAATAGTCAAAATAAAAACTATTCCACTTTTAAATTTGTCTAATTTTATATCTAATACATTAACTCTTTTAAATATATATAGATATATAGCTGCTAATATATTTAATAAAAGTAATCTTTCAATAAAGCTTTTATAAACTTTTTTATTATTTGAATCTTCTATCCCATAGGGATTATCCTTAGTTCCCTCTCCCTGATATAAGGCATCACTCTTTATATAAAGAGCTGGCCTTATTCCATTTAGACTAAAATCACAATTATTAATTGCTATTTCATCTAAACGAACACATCTAACCCCTCGTTTACTGTTAAATGTCGGGGTCCTTAACCAATAAGCCATAAATTCTTCTTTTAAATTTCCTCTAAACTTTGATTTAATATCCTCTGATAAATCTGCATATATTTCAATATCAGTTTTATTTAATAATTCATTTATTTCTTTTACAGATAATAAAAATACTTTGTCTTTAACTATTTGAAAGTATGACCGTTTATAATTTGCTATGGCTTCTTTTAAACTATCATTATATATATGACCTTCATTACCCCCATACTTAGTTTCTATATTATTATTTGAAAGTAAAACCTTATGGTTTATAGGATTAATAAGATCCATTTCCTTATTTGTAAATTCTTTTAAAAAACCTGCCTGATTTTCATAATCATTAAAATTAAAAAAGTTATTATTTTCTTCTATATGATAATAATCGACTTTTACCTTCTTAGAATTTAACCATGTTCTAACATTAGACCTAGGCCAATAATTATTTATAGTATCAAAGGATTTAATCTCTATTATCTTATCACAAAAGAGTAATATGCCATTATTGTCCTTATTAATAATCCTCCAAGTTAAGGGTTTATTGTTATAGCTTCCAAAGTTTACATAATCCCCTATTTGAGATTCTAAGTCGTCTGCAATTACATTGCTATTAAAAATTATAATTACAAAAATTAAACTTATAAGAATCTTTCTCATAACTTTCCCCCTAAAAAAAAACATCATCAATAAGATATTATCATATTGTTACAATTTTGTCTTATATTCATCAAAAAATAATAAAAGACTTGGAAAAAACCAAGTCTTTCTATCTTTATATTTTTCTTATTAAGTTACTCATCTCTATTGCAGTTAATGCAGCTTCAAAGCCTTTATTCCCTGCTTTAGTTCCGGCCCTTTCTATGGCTTGTTCTATTGTATCTGTAGTAAGAACCCCAAAAATGATTGGTATTTCAGTTTCTAAGGAAACGTGGGAAATTCCTTTAGAAACTTCACTAGATACATAGTCAAAATGAGGTGTTTCCCCTCTTATCACAGCTCCTAAGCAAAGTACACTATCATATTTTTGACTTTTAGCTACCTTTTTAGCAATTAAAGGTATTTCAAAGGCTCCCGGTGACCAATATAATTCTATATCATCTTCATTTACCCCATGTCTTTTTAAACCATCTATAGCACCTGATAATAATTTACTTCCTATAAACTCATTAAATCTTCCTATAACTATAGCAAATCTAAGATCTTTTCCTAATAATTTTCCCTCATTAATTTTCATTATTTTCCTCCTTAAAGTTTAATAAATGTCCCATTTTTTCTTTTTTCGTTTTTAAATAATACTCATTTCTTTCATGATGATTCATTTGTATAGGTACTCTTTTTACTATTTCAATCCCATAACCTGTAAGTCCAGAAAGTTTCTTTGGATTATTAGTAAGTAATTTTATTTTTTTAACTCCTAAATCTAGAAGTATTTGGATACCTATTCCATATTCCCTCATATCCGGTGGAAAACCTAAAGCTATATTTGCTTGAACTGTATCCATTCCATTATCCTGTAATTCATAGGCTTTAATTTTATTTATAAGACCTATACCTCTTCCTTCCTGTCTCATATATAATAATACGCCTCTTTTTTCCCTTTGTATTTTTTTCATTGCTTCTTTTAATTGTTCCCCACAATCACATCTTAAAGAAGCAAAAGCATCCCCTGTAAGACATTCAGAATGCACCCTAACTAAAACAGGTTCTCCATCGGAGACATCTCCTTTAACTAAAGCAACATGATGTTCATTAGTTAGTTTGTTTATAAAACCTATCATTTTAAAGTCTCCATATTCTGTTGGTAAATAACTTTCTGCTTCTCTTTTTATTAAACATTCATTTTTTCTTCTGTATGCAATTAAATCAGCTATGGTAATTATTTTTAAATCATGTTTTTTAACATATTCCATAAGTTCAGGTACCCTAGCCATAGTTCCATCTTCATTCATTATTTCACATATTACACCTGCTTTATTTAAACCTGCTAATTGAGCTAAATCAACAGATGCTTCTGTATGACCTGCCCTTTGTAATACTCCACCTGCTTTAGCCCTTAAAGGAAATATATGCCCTGGTCTATTAAAGTCATTTGATTTTGATTTTTTATCAATTAATTTTTTTATTGTTATAGCTCTTTCCTTAGCTGATATACCTGTAGTAGTATCTTTATAATCTACAGAAACTGTGAAGGCTGTTTCATTAGGGTCGCTATTATTAGTAACCATTGGATGTATATCTAATTCTAATAATCTTTCCTTCGTTAAAGGAGTACAAATAAGACCTCTACCATATTTGGCCATAAAGTTAATATCCTCTTTAGTTACCTTCTCAGCAGCCATAACTAAGTCTCCCTCATTTTCTCTATCCTCATCGTCTACAACCACTACCATTTTTCCTCTTTTTATATCTTCTATAGCCTCTTCTATAGTATTAAATTTCAACATTATCACCTCTTAAGTTTATAAAAATCCATTTTTCATAAGAAAATCTTTACTGATATTGTCCTTATTAATATTAAAACTAGTTAGTTTTTCAATATATTTTGCTAACATATCACACTCTAAATTTATTTCTCCACCTATGGTTTTATCTAATAGAATTGTTTCATCCTTTGTATGGGGGATAATTGAAACTTTAAATATATCATTATCTACATAGGCTATAGTTAAACTCACACCATCTATAGCTATAGAACCTTTATCAATGATATATTTAAAAAGTTCCCTTGGTGGCTTTATTGATAACCATACTGCATTTTCTTCTCTTTTTATATTTTTTATATGTCCAACACCATCAATATGACCACTTACAATATGTCCTCCTAATCTTTTATTTAGACTAAGGGCCCTTTCTAAATTAACTTTGCTATTCTTTTTAAGATTTCTTAAACTACTTTTCCTTATCGTCTCTGGCATAACATCAACTGAAAAACTATCATCATTAAAATCAGTTACAGTTAAACAAACACCATTTGTGCTTATACTATCTCCAAGATTAATATCTTCTAATATTTTTTTAGCTTTTATAATAATCTTCGCCGAAGTACTTCCTTTTTTTATTGACTTTACTACTCCTATTTCTTCAACAATTCCTGTAAACACTAATTATCACCCCTAAGGTAACCTTTAATCATTATATCTTCATTAAACCTTTCAATTTCTATGTTTTTAAGTTTAAAGGCATCATTAATTAAATCTTTTCCGCTACCTCCAACTGGTGTTTTAGCTTCTTTTCCGCCAATTATTTTAGGTGATACAAAAGAAATAACTTTATCTACAATACCTTCATTTAATGCACTATAATTTACAGTGGAACCTCCTTCTATTAAAATACTATCTATGTCCATATCCCCTAGTTTTTTAATTAAATATTTCAAATCAACCTTTCCATCTTTACTAGGAGTTTTTATAACTATTGCTTGCTTTTGTTCTAATGCTTTAATCTTTTTAGTATCCACATTTTCAGTGGTAGCTATTATCGTTTTAGATTTAGAATTTAAATTTAAAACTTTACTATCTAAAGGAATTCTTAAATTTGAATCAAGTACTATTCTATGGGGATCTTTACCGCCTTCTTTTAATCTTGTAGTTAGTCTTGGATTATCAGCTAAAACTGTTTGTATTCCAACTAAAATTCCCGATAAACTATGTCTTAATTTATGGGTATATTCCCTTGATAATTCATTACTTATCCATTTTGAATCCCCTGTTTTAGTAGCTATTTTTCCATCTAAAGTCATGGCTGTTTTTAATACTATAAAGGGTAGTTTAGTTTTTATATATTTAATGAATACTTCATTTGCTTTTTTTATTTCACTTTCTAATATCCCTGAGGTGACTAAAATATTATTATCCCTTAGGATTTTTATGCCCTTTCCACTAACCTTAGGATTTGGATCCTTCATACCTATATAAATCTTTGATATACCCTTTTTAACTATTTCTAATGCGCAGGGTGGTGTTTTGCCATAATGGGAACAGGGTTCTAAAGTTACATACATCTCTGCTCCTTTTAAATCGTCTTTTGCATTTTTAAAAGCATTTATTTCTGCATGATCTCCTCCAAAATATTTATGATATCCTTCGGCTATAATTTTTCCATCCCTTACTATGACTGCACCAACAACTGGATTAGGGTTAGTATATCCTTTGCCTAATTTTGATAATTCTATAGCCCTTTTCATATATTTAATATCCAAAGACTCACCTCGCTTTATAATTAGTATTTACAAAAAGTTAAACAATAATAAAACCCTGGAGAAAATTCTCCAGGGTGCAGTATGCAAATATATAAATCTATTCTATCCTTCTTCTCCCATCCAGACTTTACTGTCGGTCTTGGAATCTCACCAAGTCAACCATTTAAGGTTCGCGGACTTTACCGCCGGTCGGGAATTTCACCCTGCCCTGAAGAAATATTTAATTTGTTTATATATTATAACAAAAACTATTTTTATGCAATGGAAATTTATTCAATAAGACTTAATCCTTCCTTATTTAAATCTTTCTCATGCTCTGTTAATGCATCAATCACAGTTTGAATATGTTCATTTAATTCTACACCTAATTCCTTTGCTCCATTTTTAATTGTTTCTCTATTAACTGCCTGGGCAAAACTTTTTGATTTTAATTTCTTCTTTATTGATTTAACCTTTAATCCTCCAAACCTTTGTGGTCTAACTAACACGGCAGCTATTGTAAAGCTTGATAATTCGTCAACAGCATATAAAACTTTTGCCATTAATGTTTCTCTAGGGGTATTTGTAAAGTCTGCATGACCTTTAACAGCTGAAACAAAATCTTTATCAAATCCTTTTTCTCTTAAAATGTCAACACCCTTTAATGGATGTTCATCAGGATATTTTTCAAAATCTATATCATGTAAAAGTCCACAAACTGACCATCTTTCAACATCTTTATCAAACTTTTTAGCATATCCTTTCATAGCTCCCTCAACAGCTAAAGAGTGCTTAATTAAACTATCAGATTTTACATGCTCTTTTAAAAATTCAAATGCTTCTTCTCTACTTATCATAAGTATCCCTCCATTTAATATATAATTATTCCCATTGATTAATTTTTTCTACATTAATTAACAAAACCCTTTAATTTATTAAAGTAACTAATGACTTTTATTATTATGAAATTTAAATATATATTTAAAAACAATTAATCTGTATCTAATTTTTCTAAATGTTTAAATATTTTATTTACTCCCTTCCACCAATGTTTATCTTCAGCATACTTTCTATTAATCCATTTAAATGGATTAACTCCCTTTGGTCTCTTTTGTAATAGATTAATTACAGTTCTAGATGCTATTATTGATGAATCCTTGATATCAGTATTATATTCAACCCAACTTCCAAATACATTATAGGGATTATTAGCTATTTTTTCACTGTACTTATTTTCTTTATTTACAAAACCTTGTTCTTGTCCTGTTATGGCAAATAATACATTAGGATTTAAATTAAATTCCCTTGCAGTTTGAATGATTGTATTAAAATATTTACTTTCAGCTAAGATTGAGTTTCTACTTTCTAAAAATTTTTTTAATTTTTCTTTATTAATATTTTTATATGTAAAATTAATCGGAACGCTACTATGTAAAGTTTCACTTATATATTCTTCTAATTTTGCTTCTTTAACCTTTGTAACTGGTTTTTTTACTACTGTCTTCATTATATTTAATTCTTTTAAAAGTATTGGGCTACAGATAAATAATAAAATACTAAAAGCTATAATTATTTTTTTAGTATCTATATTAAAAAATATTCTTTTTAAATATTCTTTTAAATCTGTTACTTTGCTTTCTATATTCTTAACTTTTAATAAATCCTTCTTTGTTATAAAACCTTTAATATTTTTATTAATCCATTTGGTTAGTTCTTCATAATCCTTCTTACCATTAACTTTTAGATATGTTTTTACAACATCAGATTTATTAACTGATTTAAAATCATTACTAAATATTTTTTTCATTAAATCTCTTCTTATTTTTTTCTTTTTATTATCATTTAATGAATCTATATCATTATTAATTATTTTTTTAACTGCATCATCAAGAATCATATTTTTTTCTTTATCACTTAAATTAGGATTCTTTTTATATATGTAGGTTTTTAATATATTAATATCTCTTTTACTAAGGATTTCTTTAGCTTTAAGCTCATTAATTTTTTCCATAATTCTCACGTCCTCAAAGTGACTTATAATTATATTTCTACAAAAGAATTTACCATCCTTCTAATAATTTTCTTTTTATATCTATCACCATATTAAGTCACATTCATATAATATAGTAGATTAACAAAAAGGAGGTATTTTAAATGACAGACAATAAAGGATTATTTGGTGGATTATTTGATGGTGGAAGCGAATTATTATTCTTCTTCTTACTTTTAGTTGTATTATTCTGCAATTGCTACAGATACTAATTACCTAAATTTTTTAAAACTAGTACTTTTCTGTTATTGCTAGGATAATAGTCAAAAACAACTTTAAAAGTTTCAACTTAGGATTCAGTTGATACTGAATCCTCTTCCCTTATTATATTACTTAAATATTTACTCTATATTAAAAACCCTAACTTTAAAAGTTAGGGTTTAGTATTATTTAACTAATTTTGATATAGTTTTAAAGTTATCTGCTTTAGAAGTTCTACATAATTCAAATAATAAAGATTCATAAGTCGTTACAATAGCTCCTTCATTTCTTAATCTATCTAAAGCTACATTTTTATCATTTTTCTTTCTTGAAGATACACAATCTTCAACTATCACTGGTATATATCCCTTTTCTTTTAAATCTATTGCTGTTTGCATTACACATATATGAGATTCTATACCACAAAGAATAACAAATTTTCTATTCATATTATCTAACTTATTTTTAAATTCTTCTTCATCATAACAGCTAAAGGGTCTTTTTTCTATAACTGAGTATTCACCTATAGCTTTTGATACTCCTTCAATCGTTTCACCTAAAGCTTTAGTATATTGCTCAGTAACTAATAAAGGTATATCTAAACTTTTAAGTCCTTTTATTAATATTTCTAAGTTCTTTTTTAATTCTTCATTATTATCAATATGGGGATATAATTTTTCTTGCACATCTATAACTACTCCCACTGCTTCTTGTTTTAATATTCTCATTTTATCACCCTTTCATAAGTTTAATGCCTTAATTTATATTTTATGAAAGGTTTTCTTTGTAGTCAAACTAAATATTATTTTATTTCTCCATTTATACCTACAATTACTTCTTCATAGGGAACTATATTTTTAGAATTTAAAATAGCCCTTTTGACTGATGAAATTATACCACTACAACATGGAACTTCCATTCTTACTACCTTTATACTTTTTATATTATTTATTGAAAGAATTTCAGTAAGTTTTTCTTCATAATAGTTATTATCATCTAATTTAGGGCATCCTATCATAGTTACATGGTTTTTAATGAAATCCTCATGGAAATTACCATAGGAAAATGCAGTACAATCTGCAGCTACTAATAAATCTGCACCTTCAAGATAATCTGCATTAGGATTTATAAGTTTTAACTGTATAGGCCAGCTACTTAATTCTGAAGATTTTTCTTTTTTTACTTTATTAACCTTACTATTTTCTTTTAACTTTTTAGATAAAGTTCCAGGACATCCCTTTGATACTTTCTTATTTTCCATACGTCTTTTCACTGCTTCATCGTCATAGGCTTTAGCTTCCCTCTCAATTATCTCAATAGCATCTGTAGGACATGCAGGTAAGCAATCTCCTAAACCATCACAATATTTATCACTTATAAGTTTTGCCTTTCCATCTATCATTTCAATTGCTCCTTCATGACAAGCATCAACACATTTTCTACAACCATTACATTTGTTTTCATCTATTTTAATTATTTTTCTTTTCATTTCCTTCACCCCTTTATTTGATTTGTTAAATTAATTATAAAATTAAATCAAAAATATATCCGTAACTTATGTTACGTTGCTTGAAAATAGGGTAATAAATATATAAATGTTTATAGGAGTGTTAAAATGAAAAGAAATATTAATATTACCCTTATAATTTCTATAATAGGCTCAATATTCTCATTTTATTTAATATTTAATGAACTTATAACTAGAAACTTTTGTCCTGAAATTTTTAATATACCTGCTTGCTACATAGCTTTTATTGCATTTTCACTTACCCTTACCTCCCAAATCATATATAGTGTTAAGTTTAGTAATATACTCTTTTTCATAGGTTCTATTACTGGGCTTATCTTAGGAATATGGTTTTCATATAATGAGTTAATTGACTTTTATATATGTCCTAGAATTTTTAATATTCCGCTCTGTTATTTATCTTTCCTTTCTTTTTTATTAATGCTTTTTATAAATCGAGTAGGAGGTAGATAATTATTTTATCTACCGACCTCTCACACCACCATACGTACCGTTCGGTATACGGCGGTTCATCAAGACAATCTAAATTTTTCATACTGTGAAGATAAACTTGTAAAACCATAATTAGTCAATCTTTGATTAGTTATGGTTTTATTTAATATTGGACTTTTTGAGATTCTCCAGTAACTTTTTCTTGTATTTGCATATTCCCACGCTTTATCCTTTGGGACTTTTAATTTTCTTAAGTTTCTGTAGCGTGTTTTGATTCTTTTCCAAGTCTTCCATATACAAGCTCTGAGTCTTCTTCTTATCCATTTATCTAATTTCCTTAGTTTACCTTTCATATCTGCTAATTTGAAATAATTTATCCACCCTACTGTAATTTCTCTTAATTTCTTAAGTCTATATTTGAAATTCATACTAATATTTCTATTAGTTACATTTCTAATCTTAGCTTTAAATTTTTCATAACTCTTTTGGTGGACTCTGAATTTAGCCTTTCCCTTATAATAGTAGAAGCTATATCCTAGAAATTTTCTTTTTGTAGGAGATGATACTGCACTCTTTTCTTTGTTTACTTTGAGTTTTAGTTTATATTTTAGAAATTTAGTAATACTTTCTAAAACCCTTTCTCCTGCTCTAAAGCTTTTCACATATATATTGCAATCGTCAGCATATCTGCAGAATCTATGCCCTCTTCTTTCTAACTCTTTGTCTAGTTCATCTAAGAGTATATTGCTAAGTAATGGACTTAAAGGGCCCCCTTGCGGAGCCCCTTTTTCTGTTTTAACTAGCATACCCTTTAACATTACACCTGAATTTAGATATTTTCTTATTAGTTTCAAGACTCTTTTATCTTCTATCTTACAAGATACAAGATGCATTAAAAGGTCATGATTTACATTATCAAAGAATTTCTCTAAATCCATGTCTACGACATATTTATATCCTTCATTAATATATTTCTGTGATTGTTTTAAAGCCATATGAGCACTTCTTCCTGTTCTAAATCCAAAGCTACTATCTGAAAATTCTTTATCGAATATTGGATTTATTACTTGATGTATCGCCTGTTGTATTAATCTATCTATTACTGTAGGTATCCCTAGTAGCCTTACTCCACCACTTGTTTTAGATATTTCTTTTCTTTTTACAGGTTTTGGCTTATATGTTCCATTTAGCAGACTAGCTTTCAAAGTTTCGTAATGTCCTTGAAGATAAGGTAGAAGTTCATCTACTCTCATTTCATCAATTCCATGACTTCCTTTGTTAGCCTTTACTCTTTTATATGCTTCATGAAAATTCCTTTTTGATACTATTCTTTCGAGCAAATTTTCAGTATTGAAATTTGATTTGGTTTTCGGATTTGACATCGCCGATAAATCACTGTGCACTCCTTGTTTATCTCGAGCTTCCAGCTCTACTTCAACAGGGTAGCCCAAATCTTTGGTTTTCTGCATTTTATTCATGTTTATTGAGATTGTCAATCGTACTCACCTCCCTAATGTTCAGTCCTTCCTAGAACTCCTATATTTATTCTAGTACTACAACCTCGGATGACTTCTCATGATAAATCTTATTTCAACCATGTTTTGAAATACATCTCCACATGTCCATGAGACCTCCCCAGGTAAGAACACAGTCTTTCATTCCATATATCCACCACATTTACTGTAATAGTTTCGGGTGATACGGACTTTGTTTTGTTTTGCAAACTCATCCAACTATATTCAGCCTCAAATGTGATTTGTGTACCTCAGACCAGAATTTTGCCGCCGACTTTCTTCAGATCCCACCTCACGGTGGGCACCCTTGTCTTAAGCTAACACCTAAATCACCTTCGGTGTTCGGGACTTTCACCCTATAGACTGTGCCCATACTGGGCACACAAATAAAAAAGATAGACCATTAAAATCTATCTTTTATTCTATAAAGCTTTGTCCATATCCAAACATATTATTAATTAGTTCTTGATTTATTTTATACTCATCATTTAATTCCTTACCAGAAAGACCTAAATCACCCTTCATTAGATTAGAAAATGATATCATCCCTTTATTAACTTGAAATTCCCTTTCTTCTATATAGGTATCATTAAAATAACCATCAATTCCTTTAATTAAATACCTCACCTTTATAATAGGGTTAGTTTCATAAGTAATATCCGGTGGATAATAGGACTTATTTTTATAGGATATATCAATTATTCTAGCTTCCATGTTATATTCTTTATCATTAATATTTACCCTTTGATGCCAACTATTACCTGTTTCGAAGGGGAGTTTTAATATTATTAAATTAGGAATTATTGAATTAACCTTTAATTTATCCTTCCTTGAATTTTTTGTTACCCTTTCAATTACAATACCTTTAGCATAATCTAAAGTGTATATGATTTTAAATTCTCCTCCTAAACCAGAACCATCTCTGTATTTACCTTTAAATAAAAATTCACCTACATCGTCTTCTGATTGTTTACTTAAAACCCCCATGTGGCCGTATTCAGCCAGTCCATGATACATTATGTTTTTATCTAGTGGAGGTAAAAGGCTTTTTAATTTTAATTCATTTAAATATCCACTAGCCTTTTCATATAATGAATATCCCATATCAAATGCATCTTCATTTAATTTCATATATCTTTTAAAGCTTATAATACCTATATTCTCTTTTATTTTTCTTTCTTCATAATAATCACTATTAATATCATCATATCTTACTTCATATAGGTAAGTATCTTTTTCTTTTTTTATATTTGTTATTTCACAATTTAATGTAGTTTTCTTCCCATCTTTATTTATAACTTCTTGTTTCCATGTGTTACCCTTTTTTAAAGGTGTTTTTATAATTATAATCTCATTGAATTTTGAATCTAGCATTTTTTCTTCATCTTTATTTTGTATAAGTTCTCCATTTTTTATTGTATATAATAAACTTATATTAAAGTCCCCTTCAGCCTCTCCATTTGAAACATCAATCACCTTACCCTTTAAAGAATAAATTACTCTATCTTTTAAATCTGTTATGTTATTTAAAATAAGTTTATGTCCATATTCAGCTGTACCATTATATATCCATTTATAATTACTCTTATCTGGCAATAATTCCTTAAGATTATCATTATCTTCTTTATAATCAGTATCCTTTTTAGTATCTTTATCAATTGCTTCATTATTTTCTTTTATGTTTTCTTTGGGACTTTCATTAATTTTTTCATTATTACAACCTATTAAGAATATTAATATAATAGTAAGTAATATAAATAATTTTTTCATATCATCCCTCCATTTTTTGTTATTATTGCCATTAAATAAATGTATCAAACATAATTTAGATATAATGCTAAATATAACTTGTTTTTAAGTGGTTTATAGTATAAAATGTTAAGATGATAAATCATAATAATAAAAAAGGTGGCTTTTAAATGGATAATAACTCTGCTATAATAACACACTTATTTCATAGTGGTTTCTTAGTTGAAACTAAAAGTTCTATTTTAATTTTTGATTATAGCCCTGATTACGATATAAACCCTTATCTAGAAATAACTCCAGACTATTTAGATAATGGAAAAAACGTTTTTGTATTTGTAAGTCATAGTCATAGTGATCATTTTGATCCGACTATTTTTGATTGGCAAAAATCAAGTACTAGTATTAAATATATTTTAAGTAATGATATTGTTATAAATAAACCTAGGAATAACTATTATTCTATGGATAAATATAAGACCTTTAAATTAGATAATGTTACAATACATAGTCTTGGTAGTACCGATAAAGGCTTATCTTTTCTAGTCAATGTTGATGATTTAAATATTTTTCACGCCGGTGATTTAAACTGGTGGCATTGGAAAAATGATTCCTTAGAATCTCAGTTAGAAGAAGAAAGAAATTTTAAAGATGAAATTCAAAGGTTAAAAAAATTAAATTATAAGGCTATTGATATTGCATTTTTCCCAGTTGACCCAAGATTAGAGGAGTTTTATTATTTTGGCGGAAAATATTTTGCAGAAATTATAAAACCTAAAATGTTATTTCCTATGCATTTCGGTGATAAATTTCATGTTTGCAAGGATTTTAAGAAAAAAATTAGACATCTTGATGTAAAGGTTCCTAATATAGCTGAGAATAAAAGGAAATTTACTTATAATAGCTAATCATAAAAAAATAATAATAGATTATCAGTGATGATAATCTATTATTATTTTTAATAACCTTTACTTTTTAGTTTTTCTTTATGTTTATACATTTTCTCATCAGCCTCTGAAATTAGCTTATCTACTTTTTTATTACTCTTTGGTATATACTCTGATAATCCATAACTTATCCCTATTTTATAGGGATATTTATTTTTAGAATTTAAATCCTTAAACCTAGTTAAGATTCTTTCAAGTACCTTTTCAGCACCTATCGTATCACAGTGGGGAAATACTATTAAAAACTCATCTCCCCCCATTCTTGAGACATAATCTGCTTTTCTTATTTCTTCCTCCATTACATCTGAAACACATTTAATAAATCTATCCCCTTCTTTATGCCCAAATGTATCATTTACCTTTTTTAAATTGTTTATATCTACAAAACAAACTGTTAACTTACTATCGTTTATATCAGCATTTTTCTTCTTTTTCTTTAATAATTCTATTCCCATACGTCTGTTATATATACCTGTTAAAGTATCATGCCTTGCATATTCTTGTATCCTTTCATTTGCAGTTTTGCATTTGTTTATTATTTGTTTAGCATTTTTATTTAAAATAAAATGGGATAATAAAATTGTCATAACTATTATCGTAATAGAAAAAATAAACGTGATCTGTCTTGCATCACTAATATTTTTGTTTATATAACTTCTACTAACAGAACCCACTAAATAGTAATTAGTATTTTTTATTTTATCTATATGGGTAATTAAATCTTTATTTTTATTTAACTTTGTAGTATCTCTTATAGAATATGATATAGATGAATCATTGTCTATCCTGTTAAATATGTATGTAATATCAAAAATTGCTATGTCATAACCTAAGTATATACCTCTTTTAAATATATTTTTCTTAATCATAAGCATTATTTTATTATCAGTTTGTATTATACCTTTGTTTTTATTTGTATTAAATTTATTAAAAACTTTCAAATCCCCATAAGTAGCGATTTTTAATCCATCAAATGAATGCCTTTTTGCTGCTATTAAATTTTCATATATATCTACCCCATCTTCAAATTTATATTGGGTAAACAACCTTAACTCATCAAGACTTATTTTTTTATTATAATACATAAAAAGTTTTTCTTTAATAAAAGTTCTACTAGTTACTGAATGGATTAACTTATCATATAATTCTAGTTTATGTTCAATATTTGTAGCTTGTAAATTTATTTTGTTCTCTAAATCCTTTATTCCTTTGTCAATAAAAGCATTCTTTATCGGAATATAGAATAGAATTGTTGTTAAAATTACTGAAACAACAATGAATATTATTAAATTCTTAAAAGCTTTATTTAATTCATTCATTAAATCACCCTAAATAAGCATTATATAAATCTAATACCCATTTAGGTATGACTAACTCAAATAAATTTTAGTAACTTATGAAATTTTGTGAAAAACTAATAAAATCATCCATAGATTGTATATATCCTGGTTTTGTTTTACCCCTATGATTTTTTGTTGCCCATTTTTCTTGAATATCAAACCTTCTTAAAAGTTTATGACCTTCATCTTCTGTTAATGTTATATTATAACTTTTGATTGTTTCTTTTAAATTAGGATGTTTTTTTACAGCTCTATATAATAAACATACTCCATGATAAATAACTTCCCTATCCCTTATCTTATCTATTAACTTAATAATGGTTGGTATATATTTATTAATGTTTTCAATATCTTTAGGTAAGATTCTTAATGATTTAAATGCTGTTTGAACTTGAATATTATTATCTAAGTCTTTAATAGTATCTAAAACATAGGGAAAAAAATTAGGCTCGTTGCTCCTTTCAATAATTTTAAATCCAAGCATCTGTTTAGATGTATTTTTATTTACAGCCTTTTTAAATATATTAATAAACTCACCTACAGATTTTGGATTTTTAAGCATCGTTAAATAGGCTTTGATTGTTTTTTTATCACTTTCATTAGCCTTATTAATAATTATATTTATGTCTTGATCTAGAAAACTCATTTTTTATCCCCCTTATAAAATTTATTTCTTCCTTCGTAAGATTTAAAGCTTTTATCCCATTTTCAAAGCTTAATTTTAAAGCCTCTTTCTCACTTATCCCAGCTTCCTTTAAATATTTTATTTCATCGAAAAAACCTTCCACATGTCTAACTAGATAAGCTCCTGAATCACTACCTACCCCTATATTTACCCCTAATTCATATCCTTTATTTACAATTTCTAAATGTTTCTTATATACTTTTTCTATAATATTAATATGTTTTTTTAATATTTTATTATCTTTATAATATATGTTCCCAAAGGGTGCTAAAGTAGGTATCCATATAATATTATTTTTAGCCATATTATAAAGCTCTCTTTCTTCAATAAAATATCCATGCTCTATAGTATTTGCCCCTGATTTAATAGCCATATTTACAGCTTCTTTAGAATTTGCATGAACCATAACACTTATATTACTATCTTTAGCTGAATCTATCATATATTTTAATTCATCTAAACTAAAGGCTATTTCACCTACATCTTTATATTTTTTAAAACTTACAAGTCCTGTTAGTGGAATTTTTAAATGATCTATTCCTTTACTTTTAAGTATCTCAAATTCCCTTTTAAACTCATATTTATTACCTATAGGCCTTCCTAGAAAGGATGCATAGTGATTCTTTTTATACAACGCATAAATAGGTGATTTATATATAATATTTTCCTTTCTAGCAATTTCTTTAATCTCTTTATAAACTTCTAAATCATCCCCACCATCCCTTAATGCGTATATTCCTTTTTCTTTGTACCCTTTGAAAATATTATGTATATATTTTTTGAAATTACCTTTTTTAAATCTTTCTCTAGATTCTTTGAAATTTATACCATCTAAAGTTATATGTATATGGGAATCTATAAACAATTTTTCACCCCCTAAAATAATCTATATATATTATAAAACTTTTTAATTAGGATTTAAAATATTTAATATAACAATGATTTTTCTTTAAGTATATTTTTATAATAATACCTAATACTAATTATGAAATCAACCTAAGTACTATCGCTATTAATAAATTTAAGGAAGTGTTTAGTATGTCTGAGTTAAATAATAACAATAATACTAAAGAATATAATACGTTACTAAATATAGGTATGAAAATTTATGAAGAGGATAATAGATATCAAAAATATGTTAATGAATGTAACGAAAAAGGTATAACACCAAAATCCTTCGCGGATTTTTCAAAGAGTAAAAAAACAAAAGAATAAACTGTATCTTATTATAATTTATAAAGTATATTTTAAAATAAAATAAACCGCTATATTAGCGATTTATTTTATCAATTGTATTACATATTTACCTACCCAAATCCCTAACATACCAAAGGATAAGTTTAATAATATATTAAATCCAGCTAATAAAAAATTACTACTAAAAATTGCCATGGTTTCGTAACTAAAAGTAGAAAATGTACTTAATCCTCCTAAAAAACCTGTTGTTAAAAACAGCTTCATATTTGGTGAAATATTAAATACTTCTAAACTTCCTTCTATAAAGAAACCTATCAAAAAACAAGCTAACACATTGGCAATTAAAGTCCCGTAGGGTAAAAATATACCTAATATTTTATTCGACTGAATTGATATTAAATATCTAAGAATGGCTCCAATAAACCCACCAATTCCTACTATGATTATCTTTTGCATTACTTCACCTCTTTAATCATATCAGTTATTAATTATCCTTACCTTTTTATCTATTAGTTTATCCTTTAAAATCTTTTTCTCTTTATACATTCTTTTATCAGCTATATTGATAAGTTCATCTATACTCTTTTTATCCTTTGGTTTATACTCTGATAAACCATGACTTACACTTATCATAAAGGGATAGTTTTTAACTTTATTTATTCTGTTATATTCCTTTACTATCCTTTTCCAAATATGTTCTGCTTGTCTAATAGAACAATTTGAAAATATTATTAAAAATTCATCTCCACCCATTCTACAAATGATATCGATTTTTCTTATTTCATTATCTATAACTTTAGCTACAATCTTAAGTAAATCATCCCCTGCCTTATGTCCTATATTATCATTAATCTCCTTTAATCCATTAACATCTAAAAAACAAACAGTAAGTAATCTATTTTCCCTTTCTGCTTCATTAATTTTTTCTTCTAGCATAACTAGTCCCATACGTCTATTATAAACCTTTGTTAAATCATCATAGGTTGCATATTCCTTTAATTTTCTTTCTATATCTTTTCTCTTTGTTACATCCCTCATTATTCCAGATATAAATTGTGGGTTATTGTTATTTCCATAAACATAGTTTGCATTTATTAAAACATCTATTACTTTGTTATTTTCCTTTAGTAATTTCAATTCATAATTTCTTATATATCCTTCTTTTTTCATTTCCTTTAAAAAGTCTATTCTGTCTTTGTTATTATAATAAACATCTAGTATTGATTTTCCTATAAGTTCCTCATTATTATATCCTAATACTGTTTCTACTGATGGACTTACTGTTTTTATAGTCCCATCTAAATACGTTTCAAAATATACATCTACAAACTTTTCAAATATTTTTCTGTGCTTTTCTTCACTGAGGGCTATATTAATCTCTCTTTCTTTTCTCTCTGTTATGTCCTTATATATTCCATTCATAACCATAGGCTGTCCATATTTATCCCTTTTATTAATTTTACCTGATATTAATATCCATTGCCATTTTCCATCTTTATTCTTAAGTCTATGCTCTATTTCATAGCATTCACTCTCATTATCTATATGCTTTTCTAAAGCAGTTGTCATCTTTTTGAAATCATCTGGATGTACTAAAGTCTTCCAAGTTTCTATATTACCTTTTAACTCATATCTCTGATAACCTAGCATATTATACCAACTATCGTCGAAATCCAATTCTTCGGTCTTTATATTATAATGCCATAACCCTATTTTACCTCCAGATAATGCTAGTTCTAATCTATTTTTATTATTTTTTAAATCTATATTCATTCTGTCTATAAGATGATTTTTAATTTTTAGATTATAAATAATAATAGATATTATTGAGGACACTATTATTAAAATTATAAATAGAACTATATTTTTATAAAAGATATCAAAAGAAGCTTTATTATAATGATAAGATAATATATAAAGACTAATTACACTTAAAAGGCTTAAAATAATATAAAAAAAGGCTCTTAATATAAAAATTATTGGTATTGCCACTATAAACATAATAAATAAACCTATAAACTCCCTTTGTTGTAGTGTTAAATAGGTTTTTAAAACTCCCATAACTAATATAAAAGTAACAAATAAATATGTTAAAAAGCTATGATATTTATTTATATCCTTTATTTTTCTTGGTCTTTTAATATTAACTAAGATCACAAATAAAATAGAGATTAATAGAAAAGTTGTATGTATTAATTTAAAATTCTTAATATCCATTAAATAATGAAACATTGATATTACCGTAATAAAATAAGCTAACCAAGATAGCCTTTTATAATTTTTATAAGCTATCTGTTTATAAAATATATCATCTTTTTTTATTTTATAGTTATACTTTAAAAACATAATAATCATCCTAGTTTTATACTTTAAACTGATACCTATAATACTATATTCGACTGTAATATATAAGTTCCTTCTTATTTTAAGAATGTTCTACAAATTTTTTACAAATAAAAATAAATAAGAGGGATTTCTCCCTCTTATTCCATAGCTATAAGTTCTACCTCTTCTACACCTTTCATATTTTCAAAGTTTTTTAAAATATCGTTTAAACTTTTATTCATATTACTTATATCAAAGGTAATACTTACGTTTGCTATATTATTTATTGGTGCATCTTGATTTATCGTTAATATATTCCCCTTATCCTTAGCCATTTCTTCTAAAATGTTAGATAAAACTCCCATTTCATGTTTTAATAGAAATCGAATTGTTACTCTCTTAGCCTTAGCTCCCTGGGCTAATCTAAATACATGGTCCTTATACTTATAATAAGTACTTCTACTAATACCTACCCTTTTTACAGCCTCTGTTATCCCCTTAACTTCATTTCTTTTTAACATATCCTTAACTATAATAACTTTTTCAAAAACCTCTGGAAGAATTTCCTTGTCTATAACTAGAAATTTACTCTCCATAAAATCCCCTCTCATTTTTAACTTACTTTAGCACCCTTAGTATCTATTTCTAATTCTTTCACTAAACATTTCATGTTTAAACTATTTAAAAATTTGACTATATCATTTTTAAAAATATTATTCTTACTATTTAATATTACCATAATAGTTGGTCCTGCTCCACTTAAATAAACACCTTTAGTCTCTGATTTATCACAATAATCTATAATTTTTTCATAATTACTTATTAATTTACCTCTATAGTTTTGATGAAGCTTATCTTTACAGGCAAGCTTTAATAAATCAAATCTGCCATTTACTAAAGATGAAATCAGTAAAGAAACTCTCCCAACGTTAAATACTCCATCACTATATTTTATATTTTCAGGAAGCACATTTCTTGACTCTTTAGTTGATAATTTAAAGTCAGGAATAATAGCTAAAAATTTAAGTCCCTTCTTTATATCTATTTTATTAAAATATACTTTGTTCTTTTCAAGTATAGAAACTGTTAAACCTCCATAAATAGCTGGAGTTATATTATCAGGATGTCCTTCTATGTTAGTTGAAATATTTAATATATCCTCCTTTGATAATTTTGAATTTGAAATTTCATTAGCTGCCATAACCCCAGAAACTATACATGAAGCACTACTTCCTAACCCTCTTGATATCGGTATTTTAGGATCTAAATTTATCTCTATACCCTTTGGTTTGTATCTAACTATATCAAAACATTTAATCATTGAAGTATATATTAGATTAAATTTATTTCTAAACTTTTTTTCTCCTCCCTTTATAACTAAACCCTTATCTATTTCCTTTACTTTTATCTCATTAAAAAGTTTCAAAGATATACCTAAACAGTCAAACCCCGGACCTATATTAGCACTAGTTGCTGGTACCTTTATTTTTATCAAATTAATCACACCTTCAATATTTTTTCTATAACTTTTTTTATATCTTCCACATTACATACATCCTTATGAAGAATTTCATCTTTATCGATACTTTTAAGTACCTTTGGAATAGAAGTATTTGTATATTTTGATAATTTCTCTATTAATTTAAAATCATCGTCTATTTTATTATCGTTTATAGAGTTATATACAGTTTTAGTAAATTTATACGGACTTGCTGTAGAAGCTATAATTGTTTTAGTATCATCTGATGTTTCTTTTTTATAATCTTTATATACTGAATAAGCTACAGCAGTATGTGGGTCTATTAAATAATTATATTTATTAAAGACTTTTTTAATGGTATCAAAGGTTTTTTCTTCATCAGCATAACCACCATAAAAATCATTTAATCCCTTTTTCATTTCATCAGTTATCTCATATACCCCCAAATTATTTAATTGCTTCATTAAACTATTTATAAGCTTAGAATCACGATTACTTAATTCATATAAAAATCTCTCTAAGTTACTCGATATAAGTATATCCATTGAAGGTGAACTTGTTAATTTTAAATCCCTTCTCATATCATATATACCAGTATTTAAAAAATCATATAATACATTATTTTCGTTTGATGCACATATAAGCTTATTAACAGGAAGTCCCATTTTTTTAGCATAATAAGCTGCTAATATATTACCAAAATTACCTGTAGGAACAACGATATTTATCTTTTCATTATTATCTATTTTATTATTTTTAAGTAAATTTAAATAAGAGTAAAAATAATATACTATTTGAGGTATTAATCTTCCTATATTTATAGAATTAGCCGATGAAAACATGTGATCATTTTCTTTTAATATATCGTTAAAACTTTTATCATTAAAAACTTTTTTTACTGCATTTTGAGCATCATCAAAATTTCCATTTATACCAATAACATGGGTATTTTCACCCCTTTGAGTAATCATTTGTCTTTCTTGTATTTTACTTACACCCTCTTTAGGGAAAAATACTATTATCTTTGTTCCTTCTACATCAGAAAAACCTTCTAAAGCAGCTTTTCCTGTATCCCCTGAAGTTGCAGTAAGTATTACAATTTCATCTTTTATATTAAGTTTCTTTTTCGAAGCCTTTAATAGATGGGGAAGGATTGATAAAGCCATGTCCTTAAAGGCTAAAGTAGGTCCATGGAAAAGTTCTAAAAAGTAAGCATCATCTTTTTCGATTAAAGGAGCTATAACTTCTGTATCAAACTTCTGATTATATGCTTTTTCTACACAATCTAAAAGCTCTTCATCATTAAAGTCTGGTAAAAATTTATTCATTATATAAAAAGCTAGTTCCTTATAATTTTTATTTGTTAAATCTTTTAATGGTTTATTAATTTTAGGTATTTCCGTTGGTACATACAATCCCCCATCTTTAGCTATACCCTTTACTATAGCAAAGGATGAGTCTACTAAATTTCCTCCCCTTGTACTTTTATATTGTAATTTCATATAATACACCTCCATAATTTATATCCATATTTTTTCTTAATTCCTATTATTTAATTACAATTATAACAATTAATATTAAAAAAGGTATTGTGTTATCTATATTATATGTTATAATGTTTATCATAGAAAAACAAGTGTTTTTTACAGAAAGACAAAAAAGGATGGTGTCTGTATGGTTAAAATTGGTTTATTAGGTATTGGTACTGTAGGCTCTGGTGTATATGAGATATTAAATAGTAAAACCTTTAAAAATTCTATAGATGAAAATATAACGATTAGTAAAATATTAGTTAGAAATATAAACAAAGAAAGGGATTCTAAATATCCTAAGGATATCTTTACTGATGATCCTAACGAAATAATAGATAATCCTGAAATAGATATAGTAATTGAAGTTATGGGAGGAATAAATCCAGCCTATAAATACATTAATAAAGCATTAAACAATAAAAAACATGTTGTAACTGCAAATAAAGAGTTAGTATCTATTTATTTAGATGAACTTTCAGAAAAGGCTTATAATAATAATTTAGGATTCTTATTTGAAGCTAGTGTTGCAGGTGGAATTCCTATTATTAAACCTTTAACTAAACTTAGTAAGATTAATGATATTAAAGAGATTAAAGGTATATTAAACGGAACAACTAACTTCATATTAACTAAAATGATTGATGAAAATTTAAGTTTTGATGATGCTTTAAGTTTAGCTAAAGATTTAGGATATGCTGAAGCTGATCCTACAAATGATATTGAGGGATTTGATGTTTTAAGAAAACTTGCAATCCTTTCAACTATCGCTTTTAAATCTAAAATTGAACTAAAAGATATTTTATGTCGTGGTATAAAAAGTATTAAGAAAGAAGATATTATATTTTTTAAGAAACTTAGACTTAAGATTAAGCTTGTGGCAAATGCAATAAAAAAAGATAATAAATTTTCATCAGTAGTTGAACCTATGTTAGTTAATGAAAATTCTACCCTTTCTACTGTAAAGGATGCATTTAATATAGTATCTGTAACAGGTAATCAAGTAGGAGAATTAAATTTTTATGGCCAAGGTGCAGGTAAAAGTCCTACAGCAAATGCAGTTATATCCGATGTCGTTGATATTATTAATAATGATTTTGATTATTCTTTATACAAAGAAAAGAATATTTCATCGGTTAATACTAAACTATTTAGTGGCAGATATTATATAAGAATATCAGAAGATATTAAAAATAGTGAAGTGTTTAATAGATTAAAGAAATTTAATATTAAATATGAAATATTAAATAATGAAGATTTAGCTTTAGTAACTGAACATATTCCATCGAATGTAATGGAAGATTTTATTAGAAGTATGGATTTTAAAGGTAATGATTTTTGCTATGTGAGAATTGATGGAGCTTTAAAAAATATGAAATCTAAAGAAGCTGCTTTAACTATAATATAAAGGATGAATAATATGAAAAATTTGATCGTTCAAAAATATGGTGGAACTTCAGTTGGTTCCATAGAAAAAATTAAAAAAATAGCAAAGAATATAGTAAATATAAAAAATAGTGGTAAAAAAATAGTGGTTGTATTATCTGCAATGGGTGATACTACAGATATTTTAATAAATAAAGCAAAGAGTATTAACCCAAATCCATCTAAAAGGGAACTTGATATGCTACTATCCACAGGAGAACAAGTATCTATAGCCTTGATGGCTATGGCAATAGAAGCTTTAGATGAAAGTGTTATATCCCTTACAGGATCCCAATGTAAAATCCTAGCTAATGAAAAGTTAAGGATTACTAAAATTGATTCAGATAGAATAAAAAAGGAACTAAATAACAATAAAATCGTCATTGTTGCAGGTTTTCAAGGAGTTACCGAGAATAATGATATTACAACCCTAGGTAGAGGCGGTTCTGATACAACGGCAGTTGCTTTAGCTAATGCACTTAATGCAGAAAAATGCGAAATATATACTGACGTTGATGGAGTATATACATCAGACCCAAGAAAAGTATCTGATGCTAAACTATTAGATAAAATCTCCTATGATGAGATGCTTGAGCTTGCAAGTTTAGGAGCTAAAGTATTACATCCTAGATCGGTTGAACTTGCCCGTAACTATAATATCCCTTTAGTAGTTAAACCAAGTCATAAAAAGGGTAACGGTACAAAAATAATGGAGGTGAATGAAGTGGAAAAAGTTGTGGTAAGAGGTATATCCCTTGATGAAAATACAGCTAAGATTACTGTATTAGAAGTTCCAGATAAGCCTGGAATTGCTTTCAAGCTTTTTAAAGCTCTAGCTAAAAGTAATATTCAAATAGATATGATAATACAAAATATGAATAAAGATTCTGTGAATGATATTTCTTTCACGATAAAAAGAGACTATTTAGAACAGTCAATAAACCTTTGTAAAAAAATAGCTAAAGATTTAGGGGCTAAAGATGTTGTATACGATGATACAGTAGCTAAATTATCAGTAGTTGGTACAGGCCTTGCTGGAAATTCTGAAGTAGCATCAACTTTCTTTGAAGGCCTTTATGAACAAGATATTAATATTGAAATGATTAGTACATCAGAGATTAAAATATCATGTATTATAGACAGAAAAAAAGGTGTAGATGCCCTACAACATCTTCATAACAAATTTGAACTTGCTGGATATTAATAAATAAAAGAGTAACAAAAACCAATTAAGGTTTTTGTTACTCTTTATTTATCTTTAAAGTAATTTAAATTTATTAAAGACTTGTTTAAAGGTGCTCTAAGTCCTGGTTTTTCTCTTTCTTTTATATCTTTAGGTAAATCTTCTTTATTTCCCATTTTTCCTATTGCTATCATAGCTATGATGTCATATTTATCAGGAATATTTAATTCTTTTCTAGCTTTCCTTCTATCAAACCCACCCATTGCATGGGTTATAAGACCCCTTCTTTGAGCTTCTAGGGATAAATATCCCCAACTTGTTCCTGCATCAAATTGATTCCATCTATTTTTCTTACCATTCCAAAATGTGTTATTAGAAATAACTAAAGCAAGTACTTGTGCTTTATCAGCCCATATCCTATTTCCATCAAACATAAACTTTCTCATGACTGATAAATCTTTTTCATCCTCTGCTATAATGTATTTCCAAGGTTGCTCATTGAAGCATGATGGAGCAAATCTTGCTGCTTCAAATATTGCATATAAATCATCTTTATTAACTTTCTCTTCACTAAAAGCTCTAGGAGACCATCGCTTTTTTATTTCTTCCATAATATCATATTGAAATTCTCTTCCCATTTTATCACCCCAAAATGTGTTTTTATTATATATACCCTAAATATATTTTTTAAACTTTTGAAGTGATATGTGATCCCCTCTGTCCATGTTGACTTTATAACCTGCACTATTTATTCTTCCTTCAATACATTTTCTACAATGGGCTGCTTCATCCCCTGTACATATTTTATCTTTATATATTTCATAATCCTTTCTAACACTAGTAGGTGATAAATTTGGCATTACTACATTTGCACCTGATTTTAATGCTTTTTCCCTTCCTAAATTATCTAATGTTCCTAATGCAGTTGTAGAAGGAAGTAACACCTTAGGTAATAAAAGTCTCGTTAATGCTAACATAATACGTGTCTTTTCAACAGTTCCATTCTCAAACTCACCTAAGGGTGTGTCTGGATGGGATATAAAAGGTCCTATTCCCACCATTTCAGGTTCTAAGCCTTTTAAAAATAATAAATCTCTAACTAAATCTTTATTAGTTTGATTAGGAAGCCCTACCATAAATCCTGCTCCTACTTGATAATTTAAATCTTTTAAAGCCTTTATACATTTCCTTCTATTAGAAAAACTCATATCTTTATGAAGGCTTTTATAAAGATCTTCCGATGCCGTTTCATGTCTAAGTAGATATCTATCTACTCCAGCATTTTTTAATTTTTTATAGCTTTCAAAAGACCTTTCTCCTATGGATAGAGTTATAGCAGCTTCATTAAAATTTTTCTTTATTTTTTTTACTAAACTAATAAGTTTTTCATCATCAAAATATGGATCTTCTCCACTTTGTAATACAAACGTTCTATATCCAAGTCTATATCCTTCTTTACAACAATCTAAAATTTCTTCTGTTGAAAGTCTATATCTTTTTACCTTTTTATTATCCCTTCTTAGTCCACAATATTTACAATTTTTACTACAGTAATTCGAAAACTCAATAAGTCCTCTCATATATACATCGGTACCATAATACTTTTTTCTTACATCCACTGCGTATTGAAATAATATGTCTTTATATCCATCAATATTTTCTATAACTTTAAGTAACTCATCGTAGGATAAATAATTATTATCTCTTAATTTATTAAGTAAATTTTTCATTTTTTCCCTCCTAAATAAAAAATACCCTCCATATCTTGGAAGGTTTTAAAAAAATACAAAGGTATCCCTAGGTATTTAATTACTATTACACCTTCCCTTTCACTTAGAATTTTCCTTGCGATTAGGTTAGATTTTTATTTATCTATAAAACCGGAATATACCAGTTGTATAGATCTCTTTGTTACAATTATAACAAAGGTAAGCTTAGATGTCTATATTTAATTGTTTATAAGTATAATAGTAATAAAAAAACTAGTGTTTATTTTTCATATTAGTCTTAACTTTTAAAAATATCCTTTGGCTTTCCTTTATCGATAATTTTCCCTTGATTTAATACTATAACTCTATCAGCAATACTTTTAGAATCTTCTCTATCATGGGTAACAAAGATGGAGGTAATCTTTGTCTTATTTAATATTTTTTTTAATTCTTTTCTAATTTTAGTTTGCAAATCTGTATCTAAATTACTAAATGGTTCGTCTAATAATAATATGGAAGGTTTAGGGGCTAATGCTCTTGCCAATGCTACTCTTTGCTGTTGACCTCCACTTAATTCATAAGGATACCTAGATTTAAGTCCTGTTAGATTTACTAAATCTAATACCTCTTGTAATCTGTGATTTTTTTGTTTTTTATTCATGTATTTTAATCCAAACTTTATATTTTTAGCCACAGTCATATGGGGAAACAATGCATAATCCTGAAAAAACATACCCACATCTCTTTGTTCAGGTAATACAAAATTTTTATCATTTACAATCATATCATTATCTATCTTAATTAATCCACTACTAGGTATTTCTAATCCTGCTAATAATCTTAGTATAGTACTTTTCCCACTACCACTTTCTCCAAATATAGAAATAGTTTCTCCTTTATTAATATCTATACTAAAATCTTTGATAGTTTCTTCTTTAGCATTTTTATATCTAAACTTTAATCCTTCAATTTTTAAAAACATTAAACTTCCTCCTTATTACCTGCTTTATAAAAAAAGTAAATTGAAATTACACTTATAATAATTATAATAAGTGAAGCTATACTAGCTTCTTGAATCATTTCATCACTAGCATATTCGAATGCTTTAGTTGATAAAGTATTAAAATTAAATGGTCTTAAAATTAGTGTTAAGGGTAATTCCTTTAAAATATCAACAAAAACTAATATGAATCCACTTAAAATTGCTGGTTTTATCATTTTAAAATCTACTTTGATAAATGTTTCTGTTATACCCATTCCTAATGTTCTAGATGCTTCAAAAAATTTATTGCCGACCTTTTCAAATCCAGACTCTATGGAATTATAACCTATAGCTAAAAATCTCATTATATAAGCAAATATAAGCATTATTATGCTTGTACTAAGAACTAATTTAGCTGAGTTTTTATTTATCATTTTATAAACCCAATATAATCTATTATCTATGTTTATAAAAAATAATATTACTCCTATAGATATTACAGCTCCTGGTATTGAATATCCAACTAGTGTAGTCTTTGAATATATTTTAGATAAGAAATTATTCTTTAGTCTACAATAGTTTGCTATTACAATAGCTATAATTATAATTAATACCGATGAAATTAAGGCTATAGATAAAGAATTAACTATAAGTTTTACAAACCTTATATTTAAAATATCCTTATAGGTAAGTAAACTCCAATGGATTAATTGTAATGTAGGGATTAAAAAACCTATACTAAATATTAAAAAACAAAAGCTAAAGGCTAATTTACCCTTAAATCCTTTTAATCTTTTCCTTGATATTGGTGTTATTTTCGATGTAGTATAGCTATATTTTTTTCTTCCCCTTAAAAATTTTTCTAAAATTAAAATAATGAAAACTAAAAACATTAATATTGAAGCTAACTTAACAGCTGAATCTATATCTCCCATTGAAAACCATGTCTTAAAAATAGCAGTACTAAATGTAGGGATTCCAAAATACTTAACTACACCATAGTCATTCAAAACCTCTAATATTACTAAACTAACCCCGCCTATAATAGCTCCTCTAGATATAGGAAGTACTACATAAACAAAGGTTTCCATTGAATTCCTTCCTAATACCCTGGCATTTTCTATTAATGATGAAGATTGTTTTTCTAAATATGATTTTGTAATTATATATACATAGGGAAATAAAAATATTGTAAATATAAATATAGCGCCCTTTATAGACATTACATTAAAATATTTTTGGTTTACTTGTATATTATAAAAATTCCTTAAAAAACTCTGAATAACACCAGTATAATTTAAAAGACCATTATAAGTATACGCTCCTATATATGGTGGGATAGCTAATGGTAATATAAGTCCCCATTTAAAGAAATTTCTAAAGGGAAAATCATATACTGATATTAACCAAGATAGACTTGTACCTATAAATATAGTGAATAGCCCTGTAAACATAATTAGTGTTAAAGAATTTATTATATAATCTTTTAAAAGATATTCCTTAATGTGATTCCAATTTTGATTTGATTCGTTAAAGATATTTATAAAAATATTTAAATTAGGCAATACAATTAATATTATAAAAATTAAACTTAATATAGACCAAAGATTTATATTTGATTTTATATCCCTTACTTTAATCAATTTTTTCACTTCCTTATCTTTAATAAATTAAAAGGAATTGATTTGTATATATAAAAGCAGCCCTAAGGGCTACTTTTACATTATTACTTCCAACCTACTTCATTAAATATTTTTACTGCCTTTTTATTGTTTTCTCCTAATTTTGATAAGTTTATATTTTGCGTTTCAAATTCTCCCCATGATTTTAATAGTTCAGATGGTTCAACCGATGGGTTTGCTGGATATTCATAATTAGCTTCAGCAAATTGTTTTTGTGCTTTTTCACTAGATAAAAACTCCATAAGTTTTATTGCATTATCCTTATTTTTAGCATGTTTTGTAAGTCCGATTCCACTTACATTTATATGGGTTCCTGATGTATTTTGACTTGGGAAGAATACCCCTACATTTTCAGCCACTTTTACTTCTTCAGGATTTGAAGAATTTAACATTTTACCTATGTAATAGGTATTCATTATAGCTAAATCTCCTTCTCCAGCTACTACAGCAGTTGCCTGTGCTCTATCATTACCCTTTGGATCTCTTGCCATATTTTTAACTACGCCTTTAGCCCATTCTTTAGCTTTTTCTTCTCCATTTATCTCAATCAAAGAAGCAAGTAATGATTGATTATATATATTAGATGATGATCTTACTAATATCTTTTTATTCCACTTAGAATTTATTAAGTCCTCATAAGTTGATAGTTCTTCAGGATCTACTCTATCCTTTGAATATACTATTACTCTTCCTCTTACAGTTAAACCAAACCATTCATTGTCTTGATCTCTTAAGTTTTCTGGAATGTTTTTATCTAAAACTTCACTTTTTGCTGATTGTAATAGGTCCTTTTCTTTAGCTCTGTATAGTCTTCCAGCATCAGCAGTAATTAATAAATCTGCTTTAGTATCCTTTCCTTCTCTATCAAGTCTTTCTATTAATTCATCTGAATTTCCCTTTACAACATTTACTTTTATACCTGTTTCTTCTGTAAATGTCTCTAATAATTTTTCATCTGTATCATAATGTCTGTTTGTATAAAGATTTACAACTTTCTTCTTTTCAGTTTCTAAATCATCTGTTTTATTTACCTCATTAGTTGAACACCCTGCAAATACTAATAATGTTAATGCTAATACTAAACCTATAGAAATATTTCTTACATTCCTTCTCATCTTTTTAATTCCTCCTTTTATTTTTAAAACTATAATTGATTATTCAATTTTTTACTTTTCCATCAATGCATTGATAAAAGTTTTAAATTGATAATGATTATCATTTCTATTTAAATATTATAAAACTTTTATCTTATTGTCAACAATAAATTTTAAATTACTAAAAAAAAGAAATATAACTAAAATTTAATCTTTGCTAAATTATTAAAGGATATGATTTTTAAAAACCATATCCTTTCTTCAAATATTACTCTATAAATCCTTTATAAAATTATTAATCCTAGGGTTATCACTTTTGTAAAAGATATAATCTGAAGACCCTTTATCAATGATTTCTCCCTTATCCATAAAAATTATTTCATCTGCTACTTTTTCTGCAAATTTCATTTCATGGGTAACTATCACCATTGTCATGTTTTCATGTGCTAAATTTTGCATTACTTTTAATACCTCATTTACAAGTTCAGGATCTAGTGCAGATGTTGGTTCATCAAATAGCATAACTTTTGGTTTTATAGCCATTGCTCTTGCTATAGCAACTCTTTGTTTTTGCCCTCCTGATAATTGGGAAGGATAGCTATCATATTTATCCGGCAAGCCAACTTTATCCATGAAATATTTACCTAATTCCATTGCTTCACTATACTTAATTTTTTTTACTACTAATAATCCTTCCATAACATTTTCTAATGCCGTCTTGTTTTTAAAAAGCCCAAAATGTTGAAAAACCATCGAAGTACTTTTCCTAAGATTTAAAGTATCTATTTTACTAATGTTGCTTGCATCTATCTTTATATAATCTATTTTTATACTTCCCTTATCTGGTTGTTCAAGTAGATTTAAGCTCCTTAATAATGTTGATTTACCTGAACCTGATGGCCCTATTATAACAACAACTTTACCCTTATCTACATTTAAGTTAATATTTTTTAATACATCTAAATTTCCAAATGATTTATATAAACCCTTTACTTTAAGCATACAAACCCTCCTAATAAGCCTTATTCATTTTCGTTTCTAATCTATTTAAAAGATTGGTAAATACTAAAGTTATAATCCAATAAATAATACCTACAACTAAATAGTTCTCTAAAAATTTATAAGTTGAAGATGCACTTATCTTTGCAACTGCCATAATTTCTTTTACACCTAAAAGGAAGGTTATTGCTGTTCCCTGTACCAAACTTATAAATGTATTTCCTAATGGAGGTATTGCAATTCTTGCTGCCTGGGGTAATATTATTCTTTTCATAGCCTGATATTTAGTCATCCCTATAGATAAAGCAGATTCTAGCTGAATTTTATCAACGGAGTTAATTGATGCCCTAATTGTTTCAGACATATAAGCACTGCCATTAATACTCATAACATATACTGCTATAATATATGTTGGAATCTGTGCAAGTCTAGGAAAAACCTGTGGAAATCCAAAATAAAAAATAAATAATTGTACCATTAAAGGTGTTCCTCTAAAAAAAGATATATACGTTCTTAATATTTTATTTAATCCTGTAATTTTTAAATCTAACAAAAATGCTATGACTAAAGCTATTAAAAGTCCTATTAACATAGAAAAAATAGCAATACCCAATGTTACCGGTAAAAATTTACCGATAACACTGAACCTTGAAAAAAAGTATTCTAAATTAAAATTTAAATTTAATAAATTCATATAACCACCTATTCTTTATTGAAGTTTTTAGTTATATCTACTGGGAACCACTTAAGGGATATTTCCGTTAAAGTTCCGTCTTTTTTCATTTCAGCAATTACTTTATTAATTTCATTTATTAAATTTTTATTTTTATTATTTTTAACAAAGGGAAAGGCATTTTTCATTAGCTTTACAGGCTTTCCTCCAAGCTGTAAATTTAATCCTGATTCTTCTATTGCAATTATCCCTGCTAATCTATCATTCAATACTGCATCTATCCTTCCTAATGATACATCTTGTAATGAGCCTTGGAAATCTTCATATGTTACAACTTCTATTTTGTTATTTTTATCAAACTCTCTAATTATCTGTTCATAATTAGATCCTAAACTAACTCCTACCTTTTTTCCCTTTAAATCTTTCAAACTACTAATAGTATTATTTCCTTTTTTTACTACTAGTTGAGCACCATAATATACATATGGTTCTGTAAATAAATATTTCTTTTTTCTTTCTTTTGTTATGGTAATTTGATTTGCTATTGTGTTTAATTTATTTATATCTAACATTCCAAATAAACCACTAAATGCTGAAGTTTTAAATTCAATTTTTTTATCTATTCTTCTACCTATTTCTTTCCAAACTTCAACATCGAATCCCGTTAATTCTCCTTTATCATTTACAAAAGTATAGGGTCTATATCCTCCACTTGTTCCTATAACTATTTTTTGACTATCATCCTTTTCTTTTACTATATTTTCTTCCTTAGATACACATCCTGATATTAAAACACTTACTCCTAAAATTACTATTATTAATAAATTTAACATTCTTTTTTTCAATTTTATCCCTCCAAATTTTATTTTTAAGCTTTTAAGATAAATTTACTTGGCCAAGTTTTCTCAAAAAAGCATAAAAAGAGCACCTAAACTTTAGGTACTCTTATTTCTATAAATTATATTAATTTTTAGATATTAATAAACAAAAAATGTTTGCTTTTATATAAAAGACTTTAGACATAATAAGATATACTAAACTTTAGATAAAAAAATTATTCTGTTTTGTTGAATTCAAATGAATACAACAACAGCAACACAGAGAATTAGTCACAGATTTTTTCAGACTTTCATTTACTTTAATGTTTAACTTTCCCATGACTAATACCTCCTTTTATTTAATCCCTAGTATTTTTATCAACTTACTATGCTTTTAATCTATTATACAGATATCAATATCCTATGTCAACATCTCTTTAGAACTTTTTAACTTCCAATTTATTTCATATAACATTTTCACTTATTAACATATCATTTATAAGTAGCAATAATTATTTCTTTTCATATTCTAATATTGAAAGAAATATTATTATGGAGGTGTTTAAATGGATAATAACTACTCATTAGAAAATGATTATGAATATGATTATAATTTAGATGATTCTTATGAATCAGAACAATATCCCCCTTTTGGACCTGGTTTCGGTCCTGGCTATGGACCTGGTAGACCTGGATATGGCCCTGGATATGGTTATAGGCGTCCACCTTTTATACCTAGATATGGTTATAGACGTCCATATTTTTATGGACCTTACTATGGCTTTAGAAGATTTTTCTACCCGTTCTATGGATATAGACGAAGATATTGGTAGTTTGAACATAAAAAGACCAGCTCTCTGTGAACTGGTCTTTTATGTATTATTCAACTTAAACTATAGATATAATATTTCCTATATCTGTTTTTGTTTTTTTCACCTTTCCTTTTGAAAGTTCAACAACATATTTTGAATTCTTAACTACTTTAGTTACTTGCCATGGTCTTAAATTTTCTATAATTTTTATTACTTTATCATTCTCATTTACAAACAATACATCTATACTAAACTTCATAAAAAACATATGTACACTTTTACATGGTTTTATTATTAAAGCTTCATCTTCATTTAAATTATTTTTACCTAATAACCCCTTTAGTCTAGAAAAAAAGTTATCTGCTATATAACAATTGTTTACTAGTACCTTTTTTAAAGTTTTATTTTTTAAAATTACTTTTTTCATAATATCACCTAATTACCAAAAGTATTCATCATTTTAATAACAGCAGGACCTAATAATACGGCAAATATAGTTGGAAAGATAAAAAATATCAAAGGGAAAAGTATCTTTACAGGTGCCTTCATAGCCTTCTCTTGGGCTCTCTGACGTCTTTTTTCTCTCATTTGGACCGATTGTACCCTTAATACCTTACTTACTCCTACACCTAACTCATCGGCTTGTATTAAAGAACCTACAAGGGTTGTTAAATCAGATACTTTACATCTTTCACTCATATCCCTTAGAGCCTCTCTTCTACTTTTTCCTATTCTCATTTCATTTAAGACCTTACTAAACTCATCTGCTAAAACCCCTGGCATTTTTTCTACTAATCTTGATAATGCCCCATCAAAGGATAAGCCTGCTTCAACACTCACTGTTAATAAATCAAGTACATCCGGTAATGTTTTTACTATTTCTTTTTGTCTTTTGTTTTTATATTGTTTTATAAAAAGTCTTGGAAAAAGGTTAAGTATTAATATTACTATAATTATACCTAAAAACATTCTAGATATTAATATGTTATTAATTATAGCTATTGTTATTAAAATTAAAGGTAGAATTATACTTAAAAATAATCTTATTAAAAACCATTGATTAATACTTAAATTATAAGGATATCCTGCAACTTTAAGTTCATCTTCTATTCTAGTTTTCATACCTGTTGGTGTTATTTTGGATATAATATTTGATGTATTATCTGCTATAGGTTTTATAACCCTTTCATAAAAGGATACATTTAGCTCTTCTAAATCAGGATTTATTTCCTTTGATTTTCCCTTTATCTTTTCAAGTCTTAAAAGTACTTTTATTTTATCCTTAAACAAGGAATTTAAAAATAAATAGGCTAAAATAAAGACTAGCAAAAAAATTAAAAAAACAATAACTGAAAGCATATCTTCCACCCCTATACTTCAATTTTCACTATTTTATTAATAAGTATAATACCTATTAATTGATTTAGTATTGCAACTATCAAAATAGCTATACCTACTTTAGTTTCAAATAAACCATTAAGATATTCAGGATTTATAAAAAATAAAGCGCCCCCTAAGGCTAAGGGTAATAAAGATACAATAATTCCAGATAACCTACCTTGGGCTGTTAGTGTTTTTATTTCTCCCTTAAGTTTTACCCTTTCTCTTATGGTATTTGATATTGTATCTAATATTTCAGAAAGATTACCACCTACTTGTCTTTGTATTAATACAGCTGTAACCATTAGTTCTAAATCATCACTTTCTACCCTATTTATTAGACTTTCTAAGGCTTGTTCTGTAGGTATGCCTAGTCTCATTTCCTTTAATACCTTTCCAAACTCTTTATTTATTGGTTCAGGCATTTCCCTTGCAGCTGAATCTATTGCCTGTAAAAAACTATGTCCTGCTTTAAGGGAATTAGATATAAGTACTATGGCATCTCCTAATTGCTCATTAAACATTTTATATCTTTTATTTTTCCTAAGCTTTATTATTTGTTTAGGTATTAAAAGTCCTAAAATAGAAAACATAATAGCTATTACCATTGAATTAAAAATATTTATAGTAAAAAGGAATAATAAAACACATAAAAGAATTTGTATAGCTATAAGTTCCTCTCCCTTTAAAGGAATGCCTGCTTTTATAATTTCAAATTGGGTTTTTTCTATATATCTTTTTAAGTAATCAATATTAGATATCTTACTACCTAGTGAATTTAATAGTTTTCTTGGTTTAATATTAATTTTAGTTTCTCTTTTTATAATTTCTTCTTCTTTTCTACCTTCAAAATATTTTCCTAATCTTTCTATGGCTCTTTTTTTAGAAAATAAAGATAAAATACTATATATTAATAATCCACTTGATATAAAAAATAAAAACGGGTAAAGATATAACATTTTTTACACCTCTACTCTAAAATATTTGGTGGTATATTTACTCCTCTTCCCTTAAGCTTGTCTAAAAATTTAGGTTTAATTCCTGTATATTTAAAATCGCCCTTTACTTTTCCTCTATCATCATATCCGTTATGTTCAAACTTATATATATCCTGTAAAACTATTACATCACCTTCTAAGCCTTGCACCTCTGCTATGCTTGTTATCTTTCTACTTCCATCCCTTAGTCTTGATTGTTGGACTATTACATCAACTGCTGATGTTATTTGCTCTCTTATAGCCCTTATAGGCAGCTCCATACCTGCCATTAAAACCATTGTCTCAAGTCTTGATAACATGTCCCTTGTGGAGTTAGCATGTCCTGTTGTTAATGAACCATCATGCCCTGTATTCATAGCTTGAAGCATGTCTATAGCTTCCCCTGAACGAACCTCACCTACTACTATTCTATCGGGACGCATTCTTAAACTATTTTTTACTAAATCCCTAATATTAATTTCTCCCTTTCCTTCAATATTAGGAGGTCTTGTTTCTAATCTAACGACATGGTCCTGATGCATCTGTAATTCTGCAGCATCCTCTATAGTAACTATTCTTTCATCATTTGGTATAAAAGATGATAATACATTTAGAGTTGTTGTTTTACCACTACCTGTTCCTCCTGAAACTATAACATTTAACCTTCCTTCAACGCACAATTTAAGTAGCTTTGCCATTTTAGAATTCAATGTTTTAAAGCCAATTAAATCAGATACTTTAAAGGGATCTTCTGAAAATTTTCTTATTGTTATTGTAGGTCCATTTAAAGCAAGGGGTGGAATTATTGCATTAACCCTCGAACCATTAGGAAGTCTAGCATCAACCATAGGAGAGCTTTCATCTATCCTTCTACCTAGGGGAGCTACTATTTTTTCTATCACATGAAGAACATGATTATCATCTTTAAATTTTACATCTGAAAGGACTAATTTTCCATTTCTTTCAACATAAATACTATCTGGTCCATTTACCATTACCTCTGAAACATCACTATCATTTAATAAAGGAGTTATAGGACCAAAACCTATTATTTCATCTAATATTTCACTTAAAATTCTATTCCTATCACTTCTTGTTATTGCTAGGCTATTCTCTTCAAGATAATTTTTAATGATATCTTCTATCTCTTTTTTTAGTTCTTCATTATCCTCTCTAACATCCTTTAAGTCAATAGTTAACTCTTCTATAACTTGATTTTGTAGTGTGTTTTTTAATTCTAAATGAGGGTCTTTCGTATTCTCTTTTTTTATCTCTTCCTCATTTTTGTTTTTTTTATTTAATCTTTTACTTAAAGACATAACTTTTCACCACCTAATATTCACCAGTTATAATCATATTACCTAATTCTTCTAAACCTTTGAATATTTTATTGTTTCTTCTCTTTCTCATAAATGGATGTCCCTTATTTATTGAAGTTACAACTGTCTTTTTATCCTCAGGTATAAATTTAGTTACATCCCTTTCTAATGTTTCTATTAATTCTTTGTATTTAATTCCAAACTTTTGTGTTGCATTATTTACTAATATTTTTACCTTTTCATCTGAATAATTTAATGAATCCATAACTTGAAGTCCTAATTTCATATTTTTAACAGATGGAATATCCATAGTTGAAATAAAGAATAGTTTATCAGAAAGATCTAAAGCAGTTAAGGTTACTTCTTCAAAATTAGTCGGTGTATCTATAATTATATATTTATACTTTTCTTTTAAAATCTTTATAATTATTTTTATATGTTCTTGGTTAATATAATCTGCATACTCAGGCTTTATAGGTGCTGATAATAGTTTGACTCCTGATGAATCCTCCATTAAATACTCTTCTAAAATATCAATATTTAAATCAGAAATATCTTCAATCAAATCAGTTATCGTCTTAGATGGGGTTATATCAAACATTAATGATGCATCCCCAAATTCTAAATCTAAATCCATTACAACTACTTTATCTTCAGTTTGTTTTTTAATACTAATTGCAGTATTAATAGCTATTGTAGTCTTACCTACACCGCCTTTAGTACTAAAAACACTTAAAACCTTCGGTTTTTTAGTTATATTTCCATCAGAACTTACCTTTTTAAAATAGTTTTTTCTATCCTGTTCTTTGTTATATGCACTATGAATTGTATTTGTTAAAGTGTCTATATTAAAGGGTTTTACTATATATTCCTTTGCTCCTGATATCATAGCCTTTTTTAAATATTCAGTTTCACTTTGTACTGACATCATAATAACAATAACTTCAGGTAACTTTTTAGTTATTATATCTGTAGTTTTTAATCCATTTTTCCCTGGCATATTTATATCCATTAAAATAATATCTGGTACTAATTCAAATGCAAGATCTATTGCCTCATCACCATTAGACGCTTTACCTATAATTTCAATACTTTCATCAAAGGATAAAAGTGTCTCAATTAAATTTATAGTATCATCAACATCATCTGCTATAAGTACTCTTATTTTATCAGCCATGTTTTCACTCCCATTTACTTAATATATTTTCCTTTAGGAGGTACTATATTTTCCCTTATAGTTCCAAAAGTTTTATGTGTTCCTTTCTCCCTAATAGGTCTTAATGCTAGTTTTAATCTTCCTATATCTTCACCATGTACTAATTTTTCTCCCTCTAGGGGGGTTACTGCTAAAGTTACTGGATATTTCATAGGTACTTCTTTTCTTTCTTCCTCTTTTCTTATCATATCTTTACTTACTGAAAGAACTAATTTATCCTGTAACAATAATTTAGTTATAGGGGGATACGCCATTTTAATACCACCTGATTTAAAATCTTTTTTATCTACTGTTACATATACATCTACAAAATCACCTGGTTTTATTAAATCAGCAACTCCACTTATCTCATCTATAGCTACTGAAATAGCTCTTTTCCCTTTAGGAATTCTAAGACTTAGATCTTTATCTTTTTCTTCTATTAATCTATCCTTTGGTATTACTTCTCCCTTTAAAATTTTTCCCTTTGAATACTTACCTATTATTTTACTTTCATCCTGAATGGAGTTAACAATATGACTTTCTTTAAGTACCTTAATCTCTTCAAGCATTTCAGCAGTTATTTTATATCGTGGTAATATATCCTGTTTTGCAACAACTATATTTATGTATTCTTCTTTCTTATTAGCATTTTTTATTCCCTTTATATAAGATAAACTTAAATATGCAGTTATTACTGATAATATTATTGCAACTAACAATATTTTTTTATTAAATTTATTCATATTATTCCTCCCTAAATCTTAATGGGTTAACTTTACTCCCTTTAAACCATAATCAGTTTGTCCTTCACTTATATCTCCATTTGTAGTAAATTCAATAAACCTGCCTACTATTTCAAGTTGTCCATTAGCTTCATTCTCCTGCGCATCCTCCATAAAAAAAAGTGCAAACCCAACTATTTTAACTTCATCTCTACCATCAACTGCTAAAGAATCAACAATTGGTATAGTCCATAATCTTAAGGAATCTTTAGTGAAATTTTCAAATGTAGAATAATCACTATCAGTTATATAATTTATTCCCTTTCTAGTTGGTCCTGCCATATTACCTGTTTCAGTATCTATAATATCACCTACTTCAAGCTTTCCTTTATAACCAAATTTTATATTATATCTAAAATTACTAGCCCCAGTTCCTCCTAAAGCCACTGCACCATAGTTTCCGTTATATCCATCTCCACCATCTTCTTTTAATATAAACCTTTCACCGTATTCAAATGTTTGGTCTTCTACTACTAAAGGTCTTATGCCATCATATACTTTAGAAACCGGTCCTACTAGGGCCTTTGCCTTAGATGCTACATCAGTTGAATCCATTCCTAAAACTTTTGCAAAGTAATATTGAACTTCAGTTAAAACATCTACTTCTATCTTAGAATTATCCTCAGATACTGATATATTAAAAGAATCTAGAGAAACATTATTTTTATTTAAATATTCATTAGCAACATTTAAAGCTTTATCAGGATCTGTAGGAAGTTCTAATGCCCCTGCTAAAGCAGCAGAATCTGCTGCATTAGATAGTTTTCTTCTTTCTATAAAGGTTAATCCTACATCAGTAACCAAAGCAAAAAAACCTAAAATAACTGTCATTGCTAAAACAGTTACTACATAAGTTGCACCCCTTTCATTTTTAAACATAATATCCCTCCTATTCAACTCGCATTACAGTTTCTGTTTCTATATGAAAAGGATTTGGTATTATACTCTCAATAATAGGAACAATGATATCTACATCATAACCGATATTAACTGTAACAGAATCTCCTCTATTTCTACTACTTGGAGATATTGTAACGCTCATATTTGATGAATTTAAAGTATTAGAACTTAAACTTACTGTTTCTAAAATTTCACTGTCGCTATCACCTAAAGAGGCACTTCTAGCCCCTTCCCTTGAGGCATGATTTATAATAAGATAAGCATTCATTACTCTTCCAGACTCAAAAACCCCCATTAAGATTATAAGTATAATGGGGAGTAATATAGCTAATTCAACGATTGATTGACCTTTTTCATTTTTAATGTATTTTTTAGGCATCCTTTCACCTCCATACATCTTTACAAAAAGACCTTACAAAAGTAAGGTCTTCTTGTAAAAAAGCATGTGAATTTTTAAATTTTAAGGAGTTAAAGTATTTGTTATAGAAGTTAAAGTCGCTCCTATTCCACCTTGAAGTGCAGTTAATCCACCAACTAATAATATAGCTACAAGTGCAATTATAAGTGCGTATTCTACCATTCCCTGTCCTCGTTCATCATTTTTAAGTTCATTTAAATAATTAAATAAGTTCAAAAACATCCTAATCACCCCGTTGTTTTATTTGTTGTTGTTTAATTAAATTATATCTTAGGAATTCATAAATTGATATCCACTAGAAGGTGTAATTTCATACACCTTAAGTTGTATTTTTTTAATAGTCCTCTTTACCTAGATAAAGTTTATTTTTAAAAATTTAACTAAATAAATATGTAATTTTTACTTCTTTAGTTTGATTTTTTTGATATTATATAATTAAGAAAACTTTGTAAAGGAGGATATCATGAAAAAATTATCTGTAATAGTAGTAGATGATCACCCTCTTATAAGGGAAGGGTTAGTTAAAATACTTAAGCTAGATGAAAGTATAGAGACTATAAAACAAGCATCTAGTGGAAAGGAAGCTATTAAATTAATTAAAAAATTTACTCCTGATGTTATACTCCTTGATATAAATATGCCTGAAATTAATGGATTAAAAACATTAAAGCAAATAAAAAAAATAAATAATCAAATAAAAATTATAATATTAACAATACATAATGATGAAGAATATCTATTTAATGCATTAGATACAGGGACTAATGGTTATATATTAAAGGATTCTGATTCAGATACTATACTTAAAGCTATAAAAAAGGTCTATAAAGGTGAGACTTATATACAACCAAGTCTATCAAGTCTGCTTATAAAAAAATATAAAAATAAAAAACCTTCAAAGAAAAAAATAATTCAAACATTAACTAACAGAGAGTATGAAATATTGTCCCTTATCGCTAAAGGACTTAGTAATGAGGATATTTCTAATAAACTTTTTATTAGTGAAAAAACAGTAAAAAGACATATATCTAATCTATATAAAAAATTAGGTGTCAAAGATAGAATAAATGCAGCTATTTTTGCTTATAAAAACAATATAGAAAAACCTTAGGTTCTCACCTAAGGCCTATTTAAGGAGGCTCTTAAAAGAGCTTTAATGGACTGGTACTACAAAGGAATTTAATATCTTATTAAACTCTTTTATACTGTTTTTATTTACATTGATACAGTTATTTTTCTCTATATCAATAATCTTATATCCTTTATCCTTTGGTAAAACTACTTTTCTTACTCTTAAATCATTAGCATCATCGATACATTCTTTTAACCTCTTATTAAAAACTTTTCTCTCTACGCTAAAACCTTTCTTCATTAAAAAATTTTCTAAACTATTAATATCACTTTTGTTATCTTTCTTATATAGAATTCTAAAATCTACACTTTTTTTTCTCAATCTCCATTCCCCCAAACGGTTTTATTGCTTTAATGTAATAAACTTTATCTATAATATAATACTTTTTACTTTATTTGTCAAATTATTTTGTGTATCTGTTAAATAATTCTTTTTTTATTTCATCGATATCTATATCCATTTCAACCATTAAAACAAATAGGTGATATATTAAATCAGACATTTCGTATATAGTTTCTTCCTTACTATTATTCTTTGCTCCAATAATAACTTCGCTTGCTTCTTCCCCTACTTTTTTTAATATTTTATCTAATCCCTCATCAAATAAATAATTTGTATAAGAATCCTTTTTTGGATTTACTTTTCTTTCCTTTACAGTTTCATATAACTTATCTAATATGTTTTCTACACCCTTAATTTCATTATAAGATTTAAGGATATTATTATAAAAACATGAATACTTTCCTGTATGGCAAGCAACTCCCTTTTGATCAACCTCAACTAATAATGTATCGCCATCACAATCATAGTACATGTTTTTCACCTCCTGGTAATTCTTCGAAGTTTCTCCTTTATTCCATAACTTATTCCTACTTCTACTAAAAAACCAAGTCCTTTTTGTTTCTATAGTCTTTTTTATAGATTCTTTGTTCATATATCCAAGCATTAATACTTTTTTAGTATTAATATCTTGTATTATAGCAGGGATTAAACCTTTAGAATCAAATTTAATATCATTTATAAAATCCATCTAATCATTCCTTCTCATATTAATTCCGTTATCATTTAAATATTTCTTTAAATCAGGTATTTTAATTTCTTTAAAATGAAAAACTGAGGCAGCTAAGGCTGCATCTGCTTTGGCATTTTTAAATACATCTAAAAAGTCTTTAGCTTCTCCTGCACCACCTGATGCAATTATAGGAACATTTACTATATTTGAAAGTTTATTAATTAAATCACTATCATAGCCTTTTTTAACTCCATCTGTATTAATGCTATTTATAACAATCTCACCGGCACCTAAATTAACTCCTTTTTTAGCCCACTTAAAAACATCTAATCCTGTATCTTTTCTACCTCCATTAATAAAAACATTATAACTATCCTTAACTTTCTTAGCATCTATACTTAAAACAACGCATTGACTGCCAAATTTAGATGCAGCTTTCTTGATTAAATCAGGATTTTTTACAGCTTGGGAATTTATTGATACTTTATCTGCTCCTGCTCTTAATATTTTAGTAAAATCTTCTATGCTTTTTATACCGCCTCCAACTGAAAAAGGTATAAAAACCTCTTTAGCAGTATCTTTAACCACATCTAAAAAAATATCCCTATCTTCATAGGAAGCTGTTATATCATAAAATACCAATTCATCAGCTCCCTGATCATTATAATATTTTGCAAGCTCTACAGGATCACCTACATCCTTTATATCCTTGAATTTTGTCCCTTTAACAACCCTTCCATTCCGTACATCTAAACAGGGGATAATTCTTTTAGTTATCATTTTACCACCCCAAACCTTTAAGTTTTTCTAAATTGATTTTTCCTGTATATAAAGCCTTACCAACTATGGCTCCTTCTACTTTAGATTTTTTTAATTTTTTTATATCCTTTATACTACTTACTCCTCCTGAAGCTATTATATTTATAGAAGTTTTTTCTTTTAACTCTTTATAAATATCAAAATTAGGTCCCTCCATCATTCCATCCTTAGATATATCAGTGTAAACTATAGTCTTTACTCCTAATTTCTCTATATCCTTGATAAAATCTAAATCTTTAATCCTAGTTGACTGCGTCCAACCATCAACGGCTATAAAACGGTCCTTAACATCTATTGAAACTATAATTTTTTCACCGTAATTTTTAACTAACTCTTTTAATAATTCCCTATTTTTTATAGCAGCTGTACCTAATATTACTCTATTTACCCCTAAATTAAGTAAATCTCTTACTGTTTTTTCATTCCTTATTCCTCCACCTAATTGTATAGGGATATTTACTGAATTAACTATATTTTTTATTACCTCTAAGTTTTTTACATTTCCCTTTAATGCTCCGTCTAAATCGACTATATGAATACATTTAAAGCCCTCATCTTCCCACTTTTTAGCTACCTTTAAGGGATCTTTAAAATAGGTTGTTAATTCACTAAATTTACCCTGTTTAAGTCGTACACATTCACCATTTTTTATATCTATTGCAGGTATTATAATCACTTTATCATCTCCCCAAAGGCTTTAAGTAAAGAAAGTCCTACCTTGCCACTTTTTTCAGGATGAAACTGCATTCCTATAACATTTCCTTTTCTAACTATTGCAGGTACATCCACTTTATAATCTGTTGTAGCTATTAAATCATTATATTCTCCTTTAGCATAGTAAGAATGTACAAAGTATACATAATCATTTTCATTAATATATTTTGTAATATTATCCTTTTTTAGAACATTTAAGTTATTCCATCCCATATGGGGGATTTTAACGTCTCCTTTAAACTTTACTACACTACCCTTAAAAAATCCTAACCCTTTCCATTTTCCATCCTCTAGGCTTTCCTCATATAGAAGCTGCATGCCTAAACATATTCCTAATAAGGGTTTCCCCTTTTTTATGTTTTTCATAAGGGGATTTACTAAATTCATATTTCTTAAATTTTCTATGGCATCCTTAAAAGCCCCCACTCCTGGAAGTATAATGGCATCTGATTTGTTTATATCATCAATATTTCTTGTTATTTTAGATTCAAAGCCTAAACTTTCTAATGCTTTATATACACTTTCTAAATTTCCAACTCCGTAATCAATAATAGCTATCATTATAATACCCCCTTTGTAGACATTACTCCATCGATTCTTTTATCTATTAAAGTTGCCTCATCTAATGCCCTTGCAAAACCTTTAAAAATAGATTCAATCATATGATGGGTATTACCAGCTTCTATCATTTTTATATGAAGGGTTATACCACTATTGTTTATAAAAGCTCTAAAAAATTCCTCTACTAATTCAGTATCAAACTCACCTACTTTTTCTCTTTGAAAATCTATATCAAATGACAAATATGGTCTGCCACTTATATCTAAAGAAACAAAAGATAAGCACTCATCCATAGGGGTATATACACTTGAGTATCTTTTAATTTGTGATTTATCTTTTAAAGCTTTCTTTAATGTCTTTCCTAAAGTTATTGCTATATCTTCTACTGTATGATGACCATCTACATATAAGTCTCCATCACATTTAATATCTAAGTCAAACATACCATGTTTTGAAAATAAATTAAGCATATGATCAAAGAAACCTATCCCAGTTTTAATATCACTTTTTCCCACTCCATCTACATTTAAACTTAAACTTATATTTGTTTCTAATGTTTTTCTTTCTACTTTTGAACTTCTCATTTCATCACATCCCTTAATACGTTAATAAGGATTTTATTTTCTTTACTACTTCCTACTGTTATTCTTAAACAATCCTTTAAAAGAGAACTATTAAAGTTTCTTACTAATATTTTATTTTCTAATAATTTTTCAAACACATATTTACTTTTATTTGTTTTTATTAATAAAAAATTTCCCTTAGAAGGATATACATATAAACCATCAATATCCTTTAATTCTTTAAATAGCTTTTCTCTTTCATTAATAATAATATTTATTTTATTATTAATTTCTTCTCTATTTTTAATAAGTTCAATTGCTACATATTGACTTATTCTATTTACATTATATGGAGCTTTAACTCTTAATAAAATATCAACTATATCTTTACTACTTACCAAATAACCTAATCTAATACCAGCTAGTCCAAAGGCTTTTGAAAGAGTTCTTAAAACTATTAAATTATCATAATTATAAATTTCATCTACTACTGAATCTCCGCCAAACTCTATATAGGCTTCATCAACTAATACATAAGCATTTGTATTAGTTAAAACCTTTAAAATGTCACTTTTACTTATAACAGCCCCTGTGGGATTATTATGGGAACATAAAATAATCATTTTAGCTTTATTTTTATTAGCAGCCTCTATTATTTTATCTATATCTATGTCTAAATTTTTAAAGGGTATTTCTAAAAATTTAGATCCCTTAACTTTCGTTAATATCTGATACATTGAAAATGTAGGCCCATGGGTTAAAATAAGATCATTTTCACTTAAAAATGAATTTATTATTATACTTATAAGTTCATCGGATCCATTACCTACCATTATATTTTCATAATCAGTTTTTATATAATTTGATAATTCTTTTCTAAGCATTAATGCATCTGGATCAGGATACCTATTAAAATTTATACATTTAAACCCTAATGCTATCTTTTCTAATAATTCCTGATCTATATTAAAGGGACTTTCATTTGCATTTAACTTATACTTATATCTATAATTGTCTGTTTCATACTTTTTTAGATTTAAAATGTTTTTATTCATCTTCAAACCTCACTTTTATAGCATTTCCATGGGCATTTAATCCTTCTGAATTTGCTATTTTAATAATTTCATCCTTCTCTTTTAAAAGTGAATTTTTATTATAATATATAAGACTTGATCTCTTAATAAAATCATCAACTCCAAGGGGAGAAAAAAACTTTGCAGTTCCACTTGTAGGTAAAGTATGGTTTGGCCCTGCTATATAATCCCCTAAAGGTTCTGGGGAAAACTCACCTAAAAATATGGCTCCTGCATTCTTTACCATATTAACTATTTCAAAAGGTTTATCAACCATAAGTTCTAAATGTTCAGGGGCTATTTCATTAGATAAATCTATAGCTTCTTTTATATTATCAGTAACTATAATAGCTCCATACTGTGTTAAAGATTTTTCAGCTATTTCTTTTCTAGGTAAGTTATTAAGTTGTCTTTTAACTTCATTCTTTACTTTTTTAGAAAGATCCTTTGAATCTGTTAATAATATAGAAGATGCTAAAGTATCATGTTCAGCCTGAGATAATAAATCAGCGGCTATAAACTTTTCATTTGCATTTTTATCAGCTATTATTAGTATTTCACTAGGTCCTGCTATCATATCTATATCAACATGTCCATAAACATATTTTTTAGCTACAGCTACAAATATATTTCCTGGACCAACAATCTTATTTACCTTGGGTATCTTTTCAGTTCCGTATGCTAAAGCTCCTATTGCCTGTGCTCCACCTACTTTATATATCTTATCTATACTAGCTATTTTTGCAGCAGCTAATATATTTTTATTAATCTTTCCATATTTATTTGGGGGAGTAACCATTATTATTTCATCTACTCCAGCAACCTTAGCAGGTATTGCATTCATAAAAAGTGTAGAAGGATAGGGAGCTGTCCCTCCTGGCACATAAATTCCCACAGGTGTTATAGGGTTTATTACCTGTCCTAAAGTAATCCCTTCAGATTTATTCCACATCCAAGAGTTTTTTAACTGTTTGCTGTGAAAGTCATAAATATTTTTCTTTGCTTTTTCTAATGCTTTAATTAAATCTTTATCACAATTTTTGTAAGCTAAATCTATTTCCTTTTTATCAACCATTAAATTATCAATATTAACATTATCAAATTTTTTAGTATAATCCTTTATAGCCTTGTCTCCATATTTTTTTACATTCATTAAAATATCTTCAACGCTTTCATTAATATTTTTATAACTTAATTGACTTCTATCTAAAATTTTTTTTATTTTTTCTTTAAATTCATTATCTTTATAACTTATTATCTCCATCACTAGCCTCCTTAATAGTTTCTATTCCTTCTATTATTTTTCTTATCTTTTCATTTTTAACTTTAAAACTGACCTTATTAACTATTAATCTAGCACTTATAGGAAACATATCCTCTATTATTTCTAAACCATTTTCCTTTATAGTCTTTCCTGTTTGTACAATATCTACTATCACATCAGATAGACCTACTAATGGAGCTAATTCAACTGAACCATTTAATTTTATAATATCTACCTGTTTCCCCTTTGATAAATAATAATTTTTTGCCACATTAGGGTATTTAGTAGCTACTTTTATTTTTTTATTATATTCATATTTAAATCCTTTTAATGCAGCAACACAAAATCTACATTCTCCAAATTCAAGGTCACAAACTTCATAAAAAGACCTATTTTCCTCTATAATAGTATCTTTTCCTACCATCCCTAAATCAGATGCTCCCTTTTCAACATAAATGGGAACATCTGAAGCTTTAACTAAAATAAATCTAATTTTTTTATCCTCATTAGTAAATATTAATTTCCTTGATTTTTCCTCTAGTTCACTACATTCATAACCTAGCTTTTTAAATAGCTTATATCCTTCCTTTGCTAATCTTCCCTTAGCCAATGCAACGTTTAAATACTCCACTTAAATCCCCCTTAGTGTACTGAAACAACTTTAGAATTTCTTATAAAATTAAATAAATCTTTAGTTTTTATGTTTGTACTCATATTTTTCTTAATATCTATAAGTTTTAAAATATCCTCTTTATATACCAATAATTTTTTTACATTTTTATCATCAGCATAATTAATATATTCTTTTAAACTTTTTTTAAAGGGTTTAGTTTCTACTATAAAACCTTGATCCCTTAATTTATCAGCTATATTAAATACATTCTTTCTATTTTTATTTTTATAAAGAATAGAAAAATCTATTTTATATTTACTTTTAAACATATCCTTTTTACCTCCTATACTCTTAATTAGCTCATCTATATTAAGTGCAAATCCCGTAGCAGGTAAATCTTTTCCATATTCCTTAGTTAACTTATCATACCTACCTCCTGTTAAAATAATACGACCGTGATTATTTATATATCCTTTAAAAACTATCCCAGTATAATAATCTAAATGATTTATTAATCCAAGATCTGCTGAGATATATTCTTTATATCCATAATCTAATAACCTTTTATAAACCTTTTCTAAATCAATTAAAGCTCTTTTCATCTTTTCATTTAAACAAAGAGTCTTTGCTTTTTTTATTACATCAGTAAAGTTTCCATATAATTTTGGTAACTCAATTAATACCTTTTTCACTTCATTTTTAATTTTAAGCTTTTTAATAAACTTTTTAAGTTCAACAAAATTCTTATTTTCTATTAAAACTCTTATTTTTTCTATAGTTTTATCATCTAAATTTAATTCATCTATTAAACCTTTAAAAAATAACGCATTTCCAATCTCAATTTGGAAATTACTATTAATCTTTTTTAAAGCTTTTATCCCAACTGCAATAACCTCTCCATCTGCATCTCTAGTTTCATCTCCAAAATATTCGATACCTGCCTGACTAAATTCTTTATCTAAATTATCCTTGTCTCCATTCATTCTAAATACTTTAGAAATATAAAATAATTTTAAATCAGTTTTTTCTTTATAATTATTAGCTACTATCCTAGCTATAGGTATAGTTACATCAGGTCTAAGCGCCAAAATTTTACCTGAACTATCTATAAATTTGAATATATCTTCTTTTATTAAAGTACTGTTTATAGAAGAAAAAACATCATAATATTCTATAGTAGGGGTTGCTATGTGTCTATACCCATAACTTTTAAAGACTTCTTTAACAGAATTGATAATATTTTCCTTTGTGCTATAATAATCAGGGAGCTCATCTTTTACCCCCTGGGGAATCTGATATTTTAAATCGAACATCTCCACACCTCACTTTATTAATTTACCGCTTCACCGCATTAAATTATTATTTATAAATATATATCTTTTTTACTCTATTGTCAACCACATTAACAAAATTAACAAAAAATAAAAAACCATAGAGAGTATTTCAATTTCTCTATGGCTTATTTAAAATATTTTTTACTATTTTGGTCTTGTCAATATAAAATTTACATTATCTCTAATTGCTTATATTTACAACATATAAAAACTAATTAATTTATCTAAACCTTTCACTACCAAAGCATATTATAATTATATTAAATATCTAACATCCTCTCTTTCGAGGGGATGTTTTATTCTAATATTAACTTTTGTCCTACTTTTATATCTGTAGGATTTTTTATATTATTATAATCCATTATATCCTTTAGCTTCAAATCAAACTGTTTAGCAATATTTATAAGAGTATCGCCTTCCTTTATTATATATGTACTAGAAGTATTTAATTCTATAATCTCTACTTTAACAGGCAATATATCTAATTTAACATTAGCTACAGCATAACTTTCTTCTCCATCTATTTTTCCCCAATAGCCTTTAGTTTCACTATCTTGGTTAAATACAAGTTTTATACCTACGCCCTCTAAATTAAATGAAACTCCAACAGCTTCAGTTTCTATATTATCAACTAAATCATAAGTTAAAGTGTCAACAACACTATCTTTTCCAAATATATTAGTATTTAATTTATTACCAGTATAATATTCATATCCAAGAGTTGTTTGCTTTTTTTCATTTATAGTAAATTCCTTTGTTAAAACATTATATTTATCCCCTTTTTCTAAATAACTAATAATTATACCAGTAGCTTTTAATCTAGTATCTACAAATGTTTTACTAGCTTTAGATGTATCAATTATCATTACTCCGTTTTCTCCTATAACTTCTAACTCATTACCTTTAGAAACTAATGCCGTGTTTTCATCTATTCCATATCCCATTGAAGTATCAGTGTGTAATAATGCAGTTATTAATCGTCCAAAACGGCCTCTTTTAATAAAGTGTTGGTCTGTTATTACATTTTCTAAAAAACCTAACCCCTTAGTTAAAAATACTCTATTATCATCTGCATCAAAATAATTATCTTTATCTGTAACCCCCTGGGTTAAAGCTCCAAAACTAGTTCCAGCACCTATCATAGGATCAGACATTATAGCTGCTCCTGCACTGGTTCCTGCAATAACTCCACCTCTGTTATATATTTCTCTTATAGACTTTAATACTACACCCTCATTCCCATCTTCATCTATCAAACTTTCCATAATACGTAATTGACTACCTCCAGTAAAAAATACTGCATCATATTTAAGAATCTCACTTGCTAACCCTTCATTAAACCCATTATTACTCCAAGTTGATTCATCTAGATCTTTAGTAGTGTCATCGTCTTCAACAGCTATAGGAAATACTTTTACATTTTCCTCTAATACATTATATAAGTCAACAAAATCACTTTTATAAAGACCTCCGCTTCTTGAAGGTGTTTGACTAGCTGCTGGTATTATTGCAATTTTAACTTCTTCCCTAGGTTTATTAGTTAACTCTATTATTTTATTATATATTGCTCCGTTTTCAGGGTCTAAAGCTCCTCCTATAATAACCAAAGCTCCAGTTTCTTCACTATTTTCCTCTGCAAATCCTAAACCTAATACTGAAAATAACATTAATAAAATAAGCATAATTGAAATGATTTTTTTCACAAAATTCTCCCCCTTTATTTTAACTTGTTAATATATTTTGCAATAATCATTCCAACGTTCTGAGTGTTTGAAATCATATGTTTTAAAAATAAAAATAAGCTAAATGGTAACCAAATAATCCTAATTGGTTACCATTTAGCTTATAATTTAGCTTTATAAGTTATATATGCTATTAAAATATTTACTCTCTTTTTTATTTCTTTTATCTCTATACATATTATTATCTGCAATATTAAATAATTCATCAGTTATTCCTAAGGAATTATCATTATATGAAAAACCAACTGATATATTTATTGATATATTAGAATCATTATTATAGTCAGCAAATGTAGATTTAAGTTTTTTATATAAATTATTAATTTCATCTACTTTATCTCCCCTTAAAAGTATGACAAATTCATCTCCACCGACTCTTGCTACTAAACCTTTATCTTTAACAGTTTTATTAAGTAACTCACCGGTTTTCTTTAAAATTTCGTCTCCCTGTAAGTGGCCATATCTATCATTAATAAGCTTTAAATCATCTAAATCACAAACTATAACACCAATTTCTGTATTCTTTTCATTATGAAGCTCTTCTAGTTCTTTATTAAAATATGTTCTATTATAAAGTCCAGTAAGAGAATCTCTATAGCTTAATTTCGTTAGTTTTTGTTCTAACTCTTTTCTTTCTTGAATATTTCTACTAATCCCTTCAATAGCTATAAACTCATCCCTTTCATTATATATAGGCGTTACATGCTCTTCAAACCATATATAATTCCCTTTATTATGTTTATATCTTAGAATTATAGGTTTAGAATAATTAGCATTCCCTGAAAGTTTTGCTTTAAGTTCTTCATAATCATCAGGATGTACTTTTTCATAAACAGCCATTGGATTTTTATAATACTGTTCTATTTTATAACCTAATTGTTCTTCTATAGAAGGACTTAAATAAGTAAGTTTAATTTCAGGTTTAGTTTCAAGTCTATATATAATATCCCTTGATTTTTTTAATATGTTTTTTATAGTTTTATCATCCTCTTTTTCTTTATATTCTGAAACATTTATCATTGAATAACAAAATCCTATTCTTTTATTATTTTTATAAATACTTCTACATCTAGTATCTAAAATACTAAAAGAATTGTCCTTATTAAGAAAATCTATAACTTTCTTACAATCATCTAAAATATTTTCACTAGTATATTCTGCTATAGAAGTTTTTAGTAAATCTTCCTCTTTATATCCTAAAATATCAAAACAGTTAGCACTTACATCTTTTATTATACCTACTGTATTAGTTTTTATAATTAACTCCCTTGATAATTTATCTGTGATCATTATGTACATCCCCTTCAGTCAACAAAATAAAAAACACCCTAGACAGGCGCCTAAAAAGACCTTTAAAAACTAAAGGTTCGAATTTCGGCAGCCTGTCAATCATAGAATATGATTCCTTAGATACATAGCTTTGCGTCCTTATCTTTCGATAAGTTTGCCCTTTCACAAAGATTTTTATATTTAATAGGACTTTTTTTACTGTTATTCAATAGGACTTTACTACTATATTATTCATTATTCTACACACTTTTTTATGATCCTTCTTTATTTTGAAAATTTTCTATATTTTCCCGTATAATTATTAAAAATAGTCGGTAATTTTAATAATTTGGTCAAATAATAAGGTCTACCAAATTGGTAGACCTTAATTTTATATATGTATTTTCATGCCTTCTCTAGCAACTACTGTTTTTTTATAATTATTCTTTGCCTTAGACTCTATAGATAATAACTCATCGTCAGTTCTTTCAAGTTTGTGATGAAAAAGTACTAACTTTCCAACACTAGCTTCTTTAGCTAACCTAACTCCCTTTTGCCAAGTAGAATGTCCCCATCCCTTTTTATTTGGTTTATCAAAGGCTCCGTAATACTCGTCATCTGTAAAATTAGAATCATAAATTAATATGTCAGTACCCTTTACAAATCTTTTAAGTTCTTCATCTATTTCTTTACTATGTTCTAAATCTGTAATATAACAACATGACTTATTTTTATAATCTACCCTATATGCTAAACAATCATCAGGATGGTCTGTCTTTATAGATTTTGTTGTAATACCATCCCCAATGTCAATAATGTCTTCACTGTCTATTTCTTTAAAATTTAAATCAGCCTCCATATTATCCCATCTTATCGGGGAATATGGATATTTCATAATATCTTTTATTACTGAAGAAAAAGAAAGATTACTTTTTCTTTGTCCATAAATTTGAAAAGTATTTTTTTTGTGAAAAAATGGTCTGAAAAAAGGAAGCCCTTGAATATGATCCCAATGGGTATGAGTTATAAATATATGCCCTTTTATATCCTTTTTTCTATTTAATAAGTTTCTTCCTAAAGTTTGTATTCCAGTACCTGCATCAAAAATTAATAATCTATTACCTATCTGTATTTGTACACATGATGTATTTCCGCCAAATTCCCTCATATCTGGTCCAAAAGTAGGACTTGAACCTCTTACCCCCCAAAAGGTTACCTCAAAATCATTATAACTCATTTATATTCCCCCAAAACAAGCATTTAAACATCATCTATATTATATTGGTAATTTATTCTTTTTTAAATGAAACTATTTACCTAATTTATATTATTTATAATTAAGGATAATTTACATTCATCCACTTTACTTATTGCTTCTTTAGCTTTTTTTAAATCTTGATTTGCTTTGTTTTCATCTTCTAAAACTTTAAAAGCTTTATACCTATAATAATAACCCTTAGCAGCTTCATAATCTGTTTGGAGTTGTTCTGCTAAATAAATTGAATCAGTATACAGCTTAATTGAATCTTTTACTTTTCCCATTTCTTTAACTATATTCCCTTTATGTCTTAATCCTTGAAGTTTTTTTAAGTCATTTTTTATTTCAGTTGAAATATTTATTGCTTTATCAGAAAATGTTAAAGCGTCTTCAAAATTTCCTAAAGCATAAAAATATCTACTTTTATTAATATAATACTCACTCATACTACTTCTTTCACCAGCTTTTTTAAAGGTAGCATATATGCTATTTAATATTTCTAAAGCTTTATCATAAGACTTAAGCTCTAAATTTATTTTAATTAATCCTAAATAATTAGTAGTTTTCTCTAAGGATAACTTTTTGTTTTCAGCTATTTTTATTGACCTTTTATAATAATCAAAAGCATCGTTATATTTTCCTTTTTCATACATTAAATCTCCTAAGTTCGTTAATGATACGCATTCCTGATATTTAAGGGATAATTCTTTCGAATTTTTTAAAGCCTCATTTAAAAGTTCTTCAGATTTATTGAATTTTCCCTTTTCCATATATAGAATTCCTAAATTAATATTAGCAGAAACATAACTTTGTAAATTAGAAATTTTTTTAGAAATTCTTATCGTCTTATTAAAATAATTTAATGCTTTAGAAACCATACCAGATGAATGATTTATTATACCTAAATTGCCTGATATTTTCATTAGTGAATCTAATTTATTAATTTTATCAGCATATTCATATGCCTTATTTAAATAGTATATTGAATCCTCTATAGAACCATTAATGAAATATATTATACCTGCTTGACTCATAGTCTCAGATAAATTTTCATAATCCCTGTATTTAAATAATATCTCCTCTGACCTTTTTGCTGTATCTAAAGCCTCTTTCCTTCCTAATGCAAATAATAAACTACATTTTAACTGTAGTAATTTACCATATAATTTACTGTTTTGTCTTAATTTTGGTTCTATATCTTTTAAAATATTTAATGCCTTTTTATAATCACCCTTATCTTTATATATTCTAGATATCATAAGTTTAATTTTATATTCATCATCTGATAATTTAGCTAAATTTAAAGCTTTATTTAAATATAATAATGCATTTTTACTATCTGAAAATAATCCATATATATATCCTAAATCAATCAATGAATTAATTAATCTATAATCATTTTTAAAATTTTTATTAATAAATTTATTATAATAGGTAATTGCATCATTTAGCCTAAAATTATTCTTATATTTTACAGCTGTCTTATAATAATAATCTAAAGCTTTTTTATCGTCTCCTGCATTTTCGTAGTGATAACATAAAGTTTCAAAATATTTTTCAAGCTCTTTATAATACTTTAACTCGATTAATTCAGCAATTTTTTTATGGAAATACTCTTTATTCTTATTTAAAATACTGTTATAAACTACTTCTCTAACAGTGTCTTGCTTAAAAATATATATTTTTTCTAATCCTTCATAGGAAGTAAAGGCTGTTTTTAATGAAATTAAATTTAGTTGTGTTAATATCTTAAGTACTTTTATTTCATCATAATCTTTACCGAAAAATTCATTTATCCAGGATAAGTTGAATTCTTTACCCACTATAGAAGCTATTTGTAAAAACAATTTTGAATCTTCATCAAGTCTAGTTAAATTAGAAAGTATTAATTTTTCTATAGATTCTGGTAGAAAATCCAATTTGTCTTTATTTAAATATACTTTATTTTCTTTTATATAAAAGTTTTTATTTCTTTCCATGGACTTTATGAGTTCTTCTATATATAATGGATTACCCCAGGTTAAATTTTTTATTTCCTTTAACATAAGCTTGTCTATTTCTTTTACTTTAAGTAAACTACAACATAGTTTTTTTATTCCTTTATTACTTAAATTATTAAGTCTTATTATTTGTTTTTCATCTAATGACTTTAACTCTTCCACTGCATATCTAGATAATAATATAAAAATATTATTAAAAGAAAGTGATTCAATAATATATTTTATTATTTTTATAGAAGTATTATCTGACCATTGAATATCATCTATAATAAAAACATACTTCTTTTTTTCTAATAATGCTTTTAAGAAAATAGATAATTGTTTTATAACTTCTTTTTCTATATTTTTATAATCCATAGAATTTAATATGCTCTGAAACTCAGCATCTCTTCCTAAACCCATTATTAAACCTAAAAAGTCATTATTTCTTGTTATTTCTTCTTCACTAAATCCTTCTAAAATATAGTCTATAAAAGAAGCTAATCTATTCCTTTTTATTCTTTCTTTATCATTAATCTTTATATTTAAGATTCTATGCAGTATTTTAGAAATAATATAATTAACCCTTTCTTTATGGGCTGGGTTACAATCTATCCAAATATATTTAATATCTAAATTATTTGCTGTAAATTTCCTTACTAGACTTGTCTTTCCTACTCCATTTTCTCCTATTATCATTGCGCTTTTATTTCCAGATATAAATATATTTTCTAAAGCCTTTAACTCTTTCTCTCTTTCTACTAAAAATTTTTTATTAGGTATATTATTAGTTTTTATTCCTATGGGCATGAAATATTCTATTGGGTTTTTCTTGTTTTTAACAGTAATTTTCTTCTTGTTAGTATAATCAATAAAGTTTTTTGTTTCCTCAAACACAGACTTACATACATATATAGTATTTTCATCAGCATTTGTTTGTAATCTTTGAGCTGTATTTACCACATCTCCCATTACTGTATAATCTTTATCGAAATAATTCCCAACCCCTCCAGTAACTACAAGACCATAACTTATTCCTATAGATAATTTTAGCTCAAGGCCATCAGATGAAAGTCTTTCCTTTGAATATCTATCTATAGCTTCCATCATTTTTATAGCACATGTTACAGCTCTTTTAGCATCATCACTATGGGCATATTTAGCACCAAATAAAATCATTACACAATCCCCTATATATTTATCTATTATTCCTCCTAATTCATATACAGGTTTTGTTATGTAATTAAAACATTCATTAATTATCTCTCTAACTTCTTCAGGATCCCTTCTCTCTGATAGGGCCGTAAAACCTGAAACATCAGCAAAAACTATAGCTACATTTTTTCTACTTTCTGAGAGGGTATCATAGTTTTTTATTGAACTTACTTCATCCTTAGTTATCCTTTTACCACAATTAAAGCAATATTTAGCCATAATAGGATTATTAGATCCACAGGATTTACACTTAATAGGAAATTTCATCCCACATAATTTACATTCAGTTTCTTCTAAAGAAGGTATCTTATATCCACAGTTAAAACAAATCATAATTCCACCTCTTGTAATTATTTAAGAGCTTAAATATATTATAACAAAAATAAACCCTCTTATATAAAGAGGGCTAAAATACTAATTTAGAAAAAATAACAGTATCTAGAAAAGTGGTCAACTAAAATTTGCTGTGGTGAAACATCAATTTCTATATTTTTATTAAGGACTTTATCATAAATTAATCCTTCATATTTTTTAACTTTAATATGTACTTTTTTATTAAAGTTATCAGCATCTGGACTAAATTCTATGTATCCCTTTCCATTTTCTGAATATACTTTAACTTCAAATGTTTTAGTTGAGTCTAAAGTCCCCTTTTTAAATTCTACATTTATAAATCCTATTTCGTATCTTCCCCCATCCTCAGTTACAGTTATAGTTTCTTTATAAACAACTGGATTCTCTTGAGCGAATGCAGGAACACTAGCAAATAATAAAATAGCAACTAACATTAATGATAAAACACGTTTTTTCATAATAATACCTCCTCTTTTATTTAATACCCCTTTTAGTTATAAAAAACCACCCAATTAAACGGATGGCTACTTAATCTAAATTCAATAAAAGACAATGGAATTGTCTTTTCCTTAAAATTATTTCGGTAGCCTGGCTATCATAGATTAAATTCTTTAGACCCATGGCTTTGCGTCCTTATTTTTCAATAAGTTTGCCGTTATCGATATATCTATTAAACTTTAGTTTTTCTTACTTCTATTAAATCACAATGTTGTTATATTGGTAAATAGTTCTTCGGTACTAATTTTTGTACATGCCTTAAATTTAGAAATTGAATTACGTATAAATATAAGATATACTTTACACTATAGGTTAATTTAAGAGGTGATTTAATATAATGGAAAAAATATATGTTTTATCTGAATCAAAAGAATCCTATAACAAGTTTTTTAATTTAATTAATAACCATTACAATAACTCTTCTTTCAATTCTGATTGTGACGAGTTAATGAAAAATATAGAAAATCAAACTAGCAATCACCCCAGTTATGAAAACCTTAATATTTTATTTATTGAGTATCCTTATATGGATAAAATAGAAGATTGTATTAAAAATATAGATTCATCTAATTACATAGTTATTAGTTTTTATACAAAGAAGCCTAGTAACATACATGAGTATAAAAATCTCTTTGAATTTATTAATGTGAGTGCCAAAACTAATATATATGAATTTTTCTTTAATAAACTTAAACAAGAAATTATAAATAAAAAGAAAATTTTATTTCTTCAGTCTGAAGTCAAAGAATTTTATGAAATAGGTAAATCTCTTTCTTCTGAAAGAGACACAATGAAACTTCTAAATATGATAATAAATAGTAGTATGAAACTTACCAATTCCGATGGAGGCACTATATATTTAGTTATAGATAAATTTACAAAAGCCTGGTCTTCAATAAAGAATTCAAACTATGAAGATAAACTTTTAAAATTTGAAATAGCTAAAAATAATAGTATGAATATTAATCTTGAAACTAGTACAACACCTATTACTAAGGAAAGTATCTTTGGTCACACTGTAATAACAGGTAACTCGTTAAAAATAGACGATGTTTATAACATAGATAAAAACTTAAGTTATAAACATAATAAAAAATTTGATATGCTTACTGGTTATAAAACAAAATCCATGCTTTCTATACCTATGAAGGATAATGAAAATAATGTTACAGGAGTTATACAACTAATAAATAAGAAAACTTCCTACAATGAAAAAATTGATTACTCAAGTATTAGTTCATTGAAAAAAATAATTTCCTATGATGATAATGATGAATCTATTATGAATTCATTAGCATCCCAGGCAGCAGTAATACTTGATAATAATATTTTATATAAGGATATGCAAAATTTATTAAATCGATATAAAGAACAAAATGAACATTTATCATTTTTAAGTAAAAAACTTCTTAAATCAAATGAAGATGAAAGAAAAAGAATCGCAAGGGAAATCCATGACGGACCCGCCCAATACTCTAGTAACTCATTACTTAGATTAGAACTAATAAAAAAATACTTTGAAAAAGAAAATTATGATAAATATAAAATTGAATTGAATAATTTAGAAGAAAGTCTAAGAGAGACTTTAAAAGAAACTAGAACTATTATATATGATCTTAAACCATCTTATTTAGAAAATGGTTTAATCTCATCTATAAAAACCTATTTAAATAAATTTATTGATAGAACTAATTTAGATGTGCAATTTGATGTTACTGGTGACGATTCATCTATAGAATATTATATGACATCAGCATTATTTAGAATTACACAAGAAGCCTTATCTAATATAGATAAACATGCAGATGCTAAAAGTGTAAATATTAATTTTAAAATATCAAATAGAAAAATAATACTTAAAGTCTTAGATGACGGTAAAGGTTTTGATATATCAAAATTTAATAATAAAAAGCCATCATTAAAGGGTGGTTTTGGTCTTGAAGGTATAAAAGAACGTGTTGATATATTAAAAGGATCCATTAGTATTGATTCAGAAATAAATAAAGGTACTGAAATAAAAATAAATATTCCATTATAAAAACTTCAGTTTAAACTGAAGTTTTTATAATGCTTTTCTTTGTTTTTTAAATATCCACTGCAAAGTAATCCTCTCCATCAAAAATAATGTAATCATACCCATGTTTTATATTCTTAGTCTTGATAAAATTTACTCTCCCAGTAGCGAGTTTATTATTTAACTCTTCAAGTTTTCTTTTATCGCACTTTTTATTAAAAACATATTCTTCATCTAAATCAATATAATCTAGTTCTGTATATATTTCTTTTTCAAAATCCTCTACTTCATAAACCCATATTCCTTTAGTTATATTTCCCCCCTTATTCATAAATCCTAACCCCCTTTATACTAGATTATGTTATATTATATGAATATGTTTAAATTTTCAGAATATTTCATTAATAGTTTTAATAAAAATAATTTATTTAATTCCCTTTATAGTTACTACTCCATATTATAAAGTATAATAAACTAACTTGGAGGTATTAAAATGAAACCCCTCATAGGAATAACAACCTATTTTATTTCTAATAGTGAAATGTATAAAAGTAAAATTAGAGGTTTATCTGATCAAGATATATTAATGTCTTCAATGGATTATTACAACAGTGTAGAGAACTCAGGAGGGATACCTATAGCTATCCCTATAATTGATAAGAAAAATATAAGAGAACTAGTTAGTAAGTTAGATGGATTTATTTTCTCCGGTGGGGTAGATATAAACCCTTTAAAATATGATGAAAATATTAATAATGGTATAGGTAAAATCATCCCAAAGAGAGATGATTTTGAGTTTCTTTTACTAAAGGAAATACTCAAAAGTAAAAAACCTATACTAGGTATCTGTAGGGGGTTGCAGCTTATTAATGTATTTTTTAAAGGATCTTTGTATCAAGATATATCCTTTAAAACTAACATTAAACACTCTTATTTAAAAGCTCCAAAATATCTCCCTTGTCATAGGGTATGTATCAACGAAAATACTAAATTATATGAAATATTTAAAAGTAAGAAAATATATGTTAATAGCTTTCATCATCAAGCTATTAAAGATCTTGGAAAAAATTTATTAAAAACTGCTTGGTCTGATGATGGATTTATAGAATCAATAGAACATAAAAATTATCCCTTTTTACTAGCAGTACAATGGCACCCTGAAATGATGGCAATAAAGGACAATAATCAGTTAAACATTTTTAAATTTTTTATTAATGAAATAAAAAAGGCTACTGAAATTAATCAGTAGCTCTTAGTTTCTTAAAGAATTTTTTCATTATATATGAGGACTGTTTCTCCATTACACCCCAACTGGTATCTACTCTATGGTTTAAGTTAGGATTGTCTGTTATATTAACTACAGAGCCACAACCTCCCATTTTAACATCTTTAGCTCCTATGACTAACCTTTGTAACCTTGAACTCATTATTGCTCCTGCACACATAGGACAAGGCTCTATGGTTACATACATAGTACATCCTATAAGTCTCCAACCACCTAATTTTTTTGCTGCTCTTTTAATTGCTATTATTTCTGCATGGGCTGTAGGGTCCTTTAGAGTTTCTTTCATGTTATAGCCTCTCGCTATTATTTTATTATCCTTTACTATAATAGCTCCCACGGGAACCTCAAATATATCATAAGCCCTAAATGCTTCATTTAGGGCCAATTTCATAAAGTATTCATCCATATTAATTTCACCTTTTTATGGTGCACCCGGGAGGATTCGAACCCCCGGCACATGCCTTAGGAGGGCACTGCTCTATCCTACTGAGCTACGGATGCATAATTTAACGCTTATATATGATACACTATTTTACTCATTTTGTCAAACTTAAGAATTTCTAATATATTTCCTATTTAATCTTTACATCTATTCATTAAAAAGTAATTTAAAAGTATAAACTTTATTATTAACAAAAAAATCTTATTTAATCACAGGTGATTTATTTCCTTTATTCTATATCCTTTTTATTTATTAAACGGAGGCTTAAGCCTCCGTTTAATTAAAATTCAGCTGATTTTAAAGTTCTAGGAAATGGTATAACATCTCTAATGTTTTTCATTCCAGTTAAATACATAACTGCTCTTTCAAATCCTAATCCAAATCCAGCATGTTTAGTTCCACCATATTTTCTTAATTCTAAATACCACCAGTAGTCTTCTTCATCAAGGTCAAATTCTTTCATTCTATCAATAAGAATATCCATTCTTTCTTCCCTTTGACTACCTCCTATTATTTCACCTACTCCAGGTACTAATAAATCCATTGCTGCTACTGTTTTATTATCGTCATTTAATCTCATATAGAAAGCTTTAATATCCTTTGGATAATCAGTAACAAAAACTGGCTTTTTATAAACTTCTTCTGTTATATATCTTTCATGTTCTGTCTGTAAATCGTTACCCCACTCAACAGGGTATTCAAAATCCTTATCTGCATCCTTTAAAATTTCTATTGCTTTAGTATAAGTTATTCTTTCAAAGTCTGAGTTAGCTACATTTTTTAGTCTATCAACTAACCCTTTATCTATAAACTTATTAAAGAATTCTATTTCCTCTGGAGCATTTTCCATTACATAGTTTATAATGTATTTCATCATATCCTCTGCAAGGTCCATATCATCTTTTAAATCTGCAAAGGCTATTTCAGGCTCCATCATCCAAAACTCAGCAGCATGTCTTGCTGTATTAGATCTTTCTGATCTAAATGTTGGGCCAAAAGTATATACATTTCTAAATGCTAATGCATAGGATTCTGCCTCTAATTGTCCACTTACTGTTAGGTTCGTTTCCTTGCCAAAGAAATCTTCTTTAAAATCAACTTCACCTTCATCATCACGTTTTGCATCAAAATCAAGAGTTGTCACTCTAAACATATCTCCTGCACCTTCACAATCGCTACCTGTTATTATTGGTGTATGGACATATACAAAATCTCTTTCTTGGAAAAATTTATGGATAGCATAACTTATCATTGACCTAACTCTAAATACAGCTGAAAAAGTATTACTTCTTGGTCTTAAATGAGCTATGCTTCTTAAATATTCAAAGCTATGTCTTTTCTTTTGAAGTGGATATTCAGGATCTGATTCCCCTTTAATTTCCACATTAGTTGCTTTTATCTCAAATGGTTGTTTAGCATTAGGCGTTAATACTAATTTACCTTCAACCTTTAAAGCTGTACTTACATTAAGCTTTGTTAATTCTTCAAAATTATCTAAATTCTTTTCTATAACTACCTGGATATTCTTAAAAAACGTTCCATCATTAAGTTCAATAAATCCAAACTTTTTTGAAGCTCTAACTGTTCTTACCCATCCTTTTATAAGAACATCTTGATCTTTGTATTCAGCTTTGTTTCTATAGATGTCTTTAATAACTGTTTTTATCATATTAATCCTCCTTCTTAAATTGTATTAAAAAAAGTCTTCTATCCCCATAGTAGGGACGAAGACTATTATTCGCGGTACCACCCTTATTGTCAAAAAGACCACTTTATCAGTACATTTTCATACTGTCCAAATTATAACGGTTCGGTTCCGTCTAAGCCTACTTTCAAAGGATTTCGGTTAGAAACTTAAGAGATGTTTTTCAATATAAGTTAAGTATCGGACTCCCACCCTCACCGATTCGCTTAAACTCTATCCTATATTTACTCTTCTCCTCACTGTTTTTATATGTTTTATTGTTTGTATTTTATTATATATTATTATAAATGTCAAAGGAAATTATTTATTTTGAATATATCTAATAAATCTAATTAAAAAATTGACTTTTTCAATATCTTTATTTACTATTAAATCAACTACTTTTGCTTTATTATTATAAAAAATAGTTAGTCTGCCAACTTTATCTCCTTTTTTTAATGGTGCTTTTATATCCTTTTTTATGAAAATTTCTTTTTTTATCTCTGTTCCTTTTTTAATAAATAAACATAAATCGTCCTTTGGATAAATATCTACATATTTTTCAATACTATCAAATACTTCTACTGTTTTTATTATATCTTTTTTTTCTACTATTTTCTTCATTTGAAAATTTTTCATACCATAATTTAATAATTCCATACTCTTATTTTTTCTTACATCTTTAGATTTTGCCCCCATTACTATACCTATTAACCTAAATGGCTTATCATTTATGTTAGATTTTTTTATATTTATAGTTGATACTAAACAATAACCTGCATCATTTGTATATCCTGTCTTTAATCCATCAACACCACTTATTTCTTTAAGTAAAGGATTAGTATTTTCTTTTGAAAAGTTTCTATTATCAACTTTTAATTCTTTAATCTTTGTAATATTTAATGTGCTTGGATATTTTTTTATTACATGTTTTGCTAGTTTAAATACATCATTAATAGTCATAGTATTTTGCCCATTTTTTTCTGGTAGTCCATTACTGTTTATATACTTTGTATTGTTAAGCCCAATTTCCTTTGCTTTTTTATTCATAAGGGATACAAACTTTTCTTCACTTTCTGATATATGTTCTGCCACTGCTACACAGGAATCATTAGCAGAAGCTATCATAATAGATTTTATTAATGTATTTAATTTAACTTTTTCTAAAGATTTTAAATTAAAACTACTTCCCCATTCACTTGCAGCATTCTTACTTATAGTGACTGTATCATCTATTTTAACTTTTCCTTCCATTATTGAATCCATAATAACTAAATAAGTCATAAGTTTAGTTATACTTGCTATGGACATTTCAGTATTTATATTACTGCTATATAATATTTCTTCTGTTTCAAAATCCTTAAGTAATATACCCTTTAAACCATCTTCTAAGTCCTTGCTAAAAGCTACATTCCCAAATAATAAGGATATAACTAATACTAAAATTATAATTCTTTTCATATTATCCCTCCATAAGAAACTATATTTTAGTATTCTTACCTAAATGAAAAGAATTATAATGTTTTAGTTGAATTTGTAAACAATATAAAACTATAATTTACAAATCGAGTAGCTAGAAAATAGGATAATTAATCCTATTTTCTTTGCTCTCACAGAACCGGACTTACGTTTGCCGTATCCGGCTCCTGAAATTTCTTACCTAACTAGTAATAGTTAGACAACAACCC
>VENA01000064.1 GCA_009711785.1 Bacillota bacterium | reverse complement strand
TTGAAGGTGCATTAGCAGCTGGAATGAAATTTTTTGGAGGATATCCAATAACTCCTTCAACTGAAGTAGCTGAATTAGCTTCACAAAAGTTACCTAGAATTGGTGGTAAATTCATACAGATGGAAGACGAGATAGCTAGTATGGCATCTGTAATAGGTGCATCACTTACAGGACTTAAATCAATGACAGCAACAAGTGGCCCTGGATTTTCATTGAAACAGGAAAATTTAGGATATGCATGCATGGCAGAAGTACCCTGTGTAATTGTTAATGTACAAAGGGGAGGACCAAGTACAGGATTACCTACTTCACCTGCACAAGGTGATGTTATGCAGGCTAAATGGGGAACTCATGGTGACCATTCTATTATCGCTTTAACACCTAGCTCTGTTACAGAAACCTTTTATTTAACAATCAAAGCTTTTAACTATGCAGAGAAATATAGAGTACCTGTAATACTTTTATTAGATGAAACAATTGCACATATGAGAGAAAAGGTAGAAATACCTAATAAAGAAGATATTGAGATTATAGATAGAGTTAAACCTTCTGGAGTTAAAAAGGATGACTTTAAAGCATATAGAGTAAAGAATGGAAGAAAAGTACCTCATATGACTTCCTTTGGTGAGGGATATAGATATCATGTAACTGGATTAGTACATGATGATTTTGGATTTCCTACTAATTCAACAGAAGTTGCTGATAAGTTAATAAATAGATTAATTGATAAGATTGAAGATAATATAGATGATATATCTTTATATGAAAAATACAAGTTAGATGATGCCGATGTTTGTATTATTTCATATGGGGGTACAGCAAGATCAGCTAAAAGTGCAGTAGATATGGCTAGAAAGGAAAATATGAAAGTAGGTTTATTTAGACCTAAGACTATTTGGCCACTACTTTCAGGAGAAATTGAAGATATAGCAAAAAAGGTTGATAAAATTATTGTTGCTGAAATGAATTTAGGACAATATGTTAATGAAGTTGAAAGAGTAGCATGTAGACACTCAGAAGTATATAAATGTGGCAGAGCAGATGGGGTTTTAATTACTCCAGATGAAATTCTTGCAAAAATTAAGGGGGTCTAAGGCGTGTCTAGTGAATTAGTTAAAAATTATTTTAGAATGGATAAATTACCACATATATGGTGTCCAGGATGTGGACATGGGATTGTTACAAGAGCAGTAACAAAGGCAATAGACAATTTAGGAATAGATAAGGATAAGGTATGTATAGTATCAGGTATTGGATGTTCTTCAAGAGCCCCTGGATATTTAGATTTTAATACATTACATACCACTCATGGACGAGCATTAGCCTTTGCAACGGGTATAAAAATGGCTAACCCTGATTTAAAAGTAATAGTATTAACAGGAGATGGAGATGCATCTGCCATAGGGGGAAATCACTTAATACATGCAGCTAGAAGAAATATTGATATTACTACAGTTGTTTATAATAATAATATTTATGGTATGACAGGAGGTCAGTATTCACCTACTACTCCAACTGGCGATAAGGGTACAACAGCTCCCTATGGGAACATAGATAAAAACTTTGATTTATGTGATTTAGCAAAATCAGCAGGAACAACCTACACAGGGAGAGCAACTGTATATCATGCTAAAATGATTACTAAGTTAGTACAAAAGGGTATTGAAAATAAAGGATTCTCCTTTATAGAAACTATAAGTTCATGTCCAACATATTATGGAAGAAAAAATAAAAAAGGTAACGCTGTTGATATGATGAATTATTTAAAGGAAAATGCTTTAAATGTTAAAAAAGCTTCTAAAATGGAACAAAATGAGATTGAAAATAAAATAATAATCGGAGAATTATATAACTCAACAGAACCTGAGTATACTGAAAGATATAAAAAAATTATAGAACAATTTAAAGAGGGGAGATAGTATGTCTTATAATAAGGAAATAAGATTAACCGGATCTGGAGGTCAAGGGTTAATATTAGGAGGAATAATATTAGCAGAAGCTGCCCTTTTAGATGATTTAAATGCTGTACAAACTCAATCCTATGGTCCAGAAGCAAGGGGTGGTGCTAGTAAAGCAGAAGTAATAATTTCAAATGATGATATAAATTACCCAAAGGTAAGACAATGTGATTTGTTACTGACATTAACAAATGTAGCATGTGATAAATATATTAGTACTTTAAAAGAGGGAGGTACTTTAATTATAGATAGTAATGTAGACCTTCCAGATAGAAAGGATATAGATATAGTTCAACTACCAATAATGGATACTGCTACAAAGGATATAGGTACAAGCTTAGTTGCAAATATTGTAGCATTAGGAGCATTAAATGCAAAAGCTAAAGTAGTAAGTAAAGAATCACTAAAAGAAGCGATACTTAGTAGAGTTCCAAGAGGAACTGAAGAAGTAAATTCTAAAGCATATGAAAAGGGTATATTCTTAACAGAGAAAGAAATGGCTAATTAGATTTAAAATATAAACTTTTATCAAAATAACTTAAATATAGCCCCGGTTGTTTTAAATTATAACAACGTGGGGCTATACTAAATTAATACACTTTATTTTTCTTATTTGCTTTTTTTATACTCTCTTCTATAGTTTCTTCATCTCTAGTATCATAAGGATTATGTATCATGGCTGTTACAAACATATAAGGATATTCTTCCTTTAAATATTTCATATATATAATCCACTCATAGGCTAATAGTTCATATACCCTTTTAATATCTCCCTCTAAATGATCTTTATCCTTTTGTTTAATTTCAGTTACATCTATTCTAAAATTAAGTTCTTCTTGAAGATGAAATACAGCTTTTAATAATTCAGTGAAAGTTTCATGTTCTAATAAATTAGAATTTTGCATCATTCGCATAAGAAAACTTCTTCTTGAGTTTAAAAAATCCTTTAACTTTTGTAAGTCAATCTTATTAATGTCTATGTTATATTCATAACTTTGTATTTTCTTTGTTATTTTTTTAAAGTCCTTTTCTGTCCATTCATTTGTTATAATAACTTCTTTACTTATTTTTTCAACACCAAAGTCTGCATTAACAAAGTTTTTCAAACAATCTAACCCTAGCTGACTAAAGAAAAGTCCTATCAAAGTATTTAATTTTTCCATTATATGTATATGTTCACGCTTTTCAATAAAACCTTCAATAATTAAAGTAACAAGTAAGACTTCTATAGGTATAAAAGCTATATGTTCAAAACTAAATATCAATATATGGTGTAAATCCTTAAATACATAATAATGAGCAATATAAATTATTAAAGAGAGTAATATCAAAGACAATCCTAAAAGTATTTTTCCTCTATATTTTTTCATAAAATACCTCCTTTATCTAAAGTTTTCCTAACTAGTATAACATAAGATAGTTTTTAATAATATATATAATTTTCAAATATAAAACTCTATCATCCAATTATTTTTGAATAATAGAGCCTTAACCAGTTTTTTAAATTTATTGTAATTAAGCTTTATAATATTAGCTTTTTTAGATTTAATTTTTAAAACTATGAACGGGGGCTGCTATTCTTCCACCTCTTTTAATAAAATTTTCACTTGAAAATTTACTTACAGCCATAATAGGTGCTTTACCTAAAAGTCCTCCAAATTCAATTTCATCACCAGTTGTTTTACCATATGCAGGGATTAATCTTACCGCCGTGGTTTTTTTGTTTATAACTCCTATAGCTGCTTCATCTGCTATAATAGCTGATATTGTTGAAGATGGAGTATCTCCTGGTATAGCTATCATATCAAGCCCTACAGAACAAACACAAGTCATTGCTTCTAATTTTTCTATATTAAGAGAACCAGCCTTTACGGCATTTATCATTCCTTCATCCTCACTTACTGGAATAAAAGCCCCGCTTAAACCCCCTACATGGGATGAAGCCATTATTCCTCCCTTTTTAACTGCATCATTTAATAATGCTAAAGCAGCTGTAGTTCCATGTCCTCCACAGCTTTCAATACCAATTTCTTCCAAAATTCTTGCCACACTATCGCCTACAGCAGGTGTAGGAGCCAAGGATAAATCTAATATACCAAATGGTACATCCAATAATTTAGACGCCTCATTTGCCACTAATTGACCTGCTCTTGTAATCTTAAATGAAGTTTTCTTTATTGTTTCAGAAACAGTATCAAAGCTTTCTCCTTTGACTTTTTCAAGGGCTGCTTTTACAACTCCTGGACCACTCACTCCAACATTTATTACAGAATCTGCCTCCCCCACCCCATGAAAGGCTCCTGCCATAAAAGGATTATCTTCAACAGCATTAGAAAAGACTACAAGTTTAGCACATCCTATACTGTTATTCATTCTTGTTAGGTAAGCAGTTTTTTTTATAATTTCTCCCATATGTTTTACAGCATCCATATTTATACCAGATTTTGTATCACCTATATTAACAGATGAACATAATTTTTCAGTTTCATAAAGGGCTTGGGGTATTGATTCAATTAATAATTTATCTCCCTTTGAGTAACCCTTTTGAACTAAAGATGAAAAACCTCCAATAAAATCAACTCCTACAGTTTTAGCTGCTTTATCAAGCACCTTTGCATACTCTACGTAACTAGTATCATTACTTGCCTGGGCTATTAATGAAATTGGAGTTATAGATATTCTTTTATTAATAATAGGAATGCCATATTTAGTTTCAATTTGATTCCCTACTTTTACTAGATTTTCAGCTTTCTTTGTTATCTTATCATATATCTTTTGTCTTGATTTTTTTCCATCTGAACTACAGCAATCAAGTAAAGATATTCCCATGGTTATAGTTCTAATATCGAGTTTTTCTTTTTCTATCATTTTAATAGTTTCCATAATTTTATTAAATTCATTCATATATTTTCAACTCCAATCTTATAGTTTATGCATCGCATTAAATATGTCTTCATGTTGTATTTTCACTTTAACTCCTACTTTTTTTCCTTCTGTATTAAGAATATTATTTAATTTCTTTAAAGAAATGTTTAGTTTAGTTAAATCAACAAGCATTAACATAGTAAAATAATCTTGTAAAATAGTCTGGCTTATGTCTAGAATATTTACTTTTTCTTCAGATAAAACTGTAGTAACTTTTGAAATTATACCTATTTTATCTTTTCCAATAACTGTAATAACTGCTTTCATATTTTTTCTCTCCTTTTTAATTTTTTATAAAATTTCACATAATAAAAGAGACTGCTATCAAATGATAGAGTCTCTTGAGGTTTTAAAGGTTATAAAGATATAAAAGCTAATAAAAAATAAGCTTTAAAAAATCTTCATACCCCTGTCCTTTTACCTGAGAGTTTCACCAATATATGGTTTGCCCCTTCGGTGCTCAAGAGAGTCTCTCCAGAGGGCTGTCCGATTACGGTCGTTTAAAACTTCCATAAACTTCATCCAGCGCTATTGAATTGTTTTATTAATTTTAACATAACCACATTAACAAAAGCAATATAAATTTTGTTAATTTCAAAATAAAATGAAAATTTAAGGATATATTTATTAAAAAGGTAAAAAATGTTGATAAAATAGTTGTTTTGTAATAATATTATTATAATTTATAGAAACTAATACTTAGGAGATGATAATATGGGAGAACACATAGTAGATGAAGCAAAGAGATGCCTTCAATGTAAGAAACCTAAATGTGTCGAAGGGTGTCCTATAAATACAGAAATTCCAGAATTTATAAGATTATTATTAGAAGGAGATATAAATAAGTCAGGAGAAATTCTTTTTAAAAATAATCCTTTATCAGTAGTATGTTCTTTAGTTTGTCCCCATGAAAAACAATGTGAAGGGCATTGTATATTAGGCAAAAAGTCAAGTCCTGTACAGATAAGTTCAATAGAAAATTATATTTCAGATTATAGTTTAGATATTCTAGATTTAAAGCCAAAGGAAAAATTAAAAGGAAAAATAGGGATTATAGGTTCAGGTCCTGCAGGTATAACAATAGCTTTTATTTTAGCATTAAAGGGATATGATATAACTATTTTTGAAGCCCATGATAAAATAGGGGGAGTTTTAAGATATGGGATACCTGATTTTAGACTCCCTAAGAATATCTTAGAAAGATTAAAGGAAAAATTAATTGAATTAGATGTAAAAATAAGACCTAATACCCTTATAGGACCTGTTATAACAGTAGATGACCTTTTTAGAGATGGTTATGATGCTTTGTTTATAGGAACAGGTGTATGGAAACCTAATAAATTGAATATAAAGGGTGAAAGTTTAGGTAATGTACATTTTGCTATAGATTATTTAAAAAATCCTGAAGTTTATAATTTAAAGGATAGAGTATGTGTTATAGGAGCAGGTAATGTTGCTATGGATGTTGCAAGAACAGCCCTTAGAAAGGGAGCGAAGGAAGTATATATAATGTATAGAAAAGATAGAGAGGATATGTCTGCTATGAATCATGAAATAGAGTATGCTAAAATAGATGGGGTTAAATTTTTATTTTACAAATCACCTATAGAATTTACCGATGAAGGTGTAAAATATATGAAAACAAAAAAAATAAAAGTTGATAATGAAGAAAGGTTAGTTAATATTAAAAATTCTGAGAGTTTATTTGAATGTGATTCTACTATTATTGCTGTAAGTCAGGGACCTAAAGCAAATATAGTATCAAATTCTAAGGGTATCAATACAAGTAATAAAGGTTTAGTTGTAACAGATGAATGCGGAAGAACAACTAGAGAGGGTATATTTGCTTCAGGAGATGTAGTAACAGGAGCTAGAACAGTTGTAGAAGCTTCCCATTATTCTAAAAAGGTAGCAAAAGCAATACATGAATATGTCTCTAAAATGAATAGGGTATCTGAATAAATTTATAGTTATGGTGACAAGTTAAAATATAATTAGGTAAAAAAGATCAATTATAGGATAAATATAAATTGGTCTTTTTTATTTAAATAAGCAAAAGAATTAGTAGTATTTTCAGAATATATTGACAAAGACAGAGGGATACTTTACTATAATATTTAGAGAGTCTAATAATGTTTAATTATAATAAACAAGGGGGATAAAAAATGGCAGATCAGCGAATAGAAAAATTAGCAAATTTACTTGTAAATTATTCACTTAAAATTAAAAAGGGAGAACATTTATTAATTGAAGGGTATGATATATCACAACCACTTATTAAAGCAGTATACAAAGAAGCAATAAAAAAAGGAGCCCATGTAGATACAAAGATCATGCTAGATGGATTAAAAGAAATATTTTTAAAAGAGGCAAATGATAATCAACTTGAACATGTAAGTCCTTATTTAAAATTTTATTCTGAAAATTATGATGCTAGATTAACTTTATTAGGTGGCTATAATGAAAAGTCACTTTCAAATGTTGATTCAAAGAAACTTAAAAAAAGATCAGCAGCAACTAGGGATATAACTATTAAACTTATGGAAAGAATGGGTAAAGATCAAAAATGGTGTGGAACAATGTTTCCTACTAATGCCAGTGCCCAGGAAGCTAATATGAGTCTTGATGAATATGAAGATTTTGTATTTGAAGCTGGTTTACTTGATTCAGAGGATCCAATAGGTGAATGGGAAAAAAATTCAAAAAAACAAGAAAAGATATGTGAATTTTTAAATACCAAAGAAACATTACATATAGTTTCAAAGGATACTGATTTAAAGATGAAAATTAAAGGTAGAAAATGGATTAACTGTGATGGAAGATTAAACTTTCCAGATGGTGAAGTTTTCACAACACCTATAGAAGACTCAGTAGAAGGACATATAAGATTTAGTTATCCAGGAATATATTCAGGTAAAGAGATTAAAGATATAAGATTAGAATTTAAAGAAGGAAAAGTTATAAAAGCAACTGCATCAAAGGGGGAAGATCTATTACATGCTTTATTAGATACTGATGATGGTTCAAAAGTTTTAGGTGAAATAGCCATAGGAACTAATTATGGTATACAAAAGTTTACTAAAAATATGCTTTTTGATGAAAAAATAGGTGGCACAGTACATGCTGCTTTAGGAGGAGTTCCCATTAAAGAAACAGGAGGTAAAAATGAATCAGGAATTCATTGGGATATGTTATGTGATATGAAAGAAGAAGGTAAAATATATGCTGATGGGGAACTCTTTTATAAAGATGGTAAGTTTATAAAAGAATTTAAATAATAAAGGGGAAAAATTTATGAGTACAATAAAAAAAATTTCTGAAAGTGAAATTAATTCATTTATAAAAATTTTAAGAAATGCCTATCCTGGCCAGGCTGAGTCTGAAAAGGATATAAAAAATGCAGTTGAAAAATTTTCTAAATTGCAAAAGGACGATAATACAAAGAATTTTTATGGTTTATATAGAGATGATAAATTACTTGGAGGCATGTTACTTCACGACTTTGTTATGAATTTTTCATCTAAAAAGTTAAGGGTTGGAGGATTAGGATCTGTAGCAGTTGATTTTTTACATAAAAAAGAAAAAGTTGCAAAGGAACTTGTTACTTATTATTTAAAACACTACAGAGAAAGAAAAACATATTTAGCAGCCCTTTATCCTTTTAGACATGATTTTTATAAAAAAATGGGCTTTGGATTCGGTACTAAAATGAATCAGTATAAAATAAAACCTTGTGATTTTAAAAAAGGAGATTCAAAGAAGAATATTACTTACCTAGATAAAGGTGATAAAGAAGATATTATAAATTGTTATAATAGGTATTTTGAAAACAACCATGGAATGATGGAAAAAACTGATATGGAAATTAAAGAGTTTTTTAAATCAGAAAATAGAATTATTGGTTATAAAAACAATGGAAAACTAGAAGGCTATATAGTTTTTAAATTCCATAAAGATGAAGGTGATAGTTTTCTAATTAATGATATGTATATAGTTGAATTTATCTATGAGAATAATAAAGCACTAGATGAATTAATGACTTTTTTACATAGTCAAAATGATCAGATAAGATATATTATATTAAATACACAGGATGAAGATTTTTATCATTTAATGAAAAATCCTGTTAATGGGACTAATAATATTATCCCTTCTGTATATCATGAAAGTAATATACAAGGGGTAGGATTAATGTATAGAATAATTGATATAATTGGATTGTTTAAAACCTTAGAAAAGCATAATTTTAATAATCAAACATGTAAACTTAAATTAAATATAAGGGATAGTTTTTTAAAAGAAAATAATGATAATTTTATTATACATTTTGAAAATGGAAAAGCTAAAATAAAAGATACTGATGATTATGAAGTTAAGATTTCATTAGATATTAAAGAATTTTCTACAATGTTTATGGGGGTAGTTAATTTTAATTCTTTATACAGATTAGGTTTAGCTGATATTTCTAATAAGTCATATTTAGAAAAAATAAATAAAATTTTTTCTATAAGTACTAAACCAATATGCACAACACCCTTTTAGATAATTAAAAAGTGCTAACTTAAGTAATTATAATATTACTATGTTAGTACTTTTTTTATTTAAAATAATACGTAAAATAATTATAATTTATCTAATAGAAATATAAAAAAGTCCCATATTATTTAAATATAAGAAATGATTATAATTAAATAATCGCTAGGAGTGATCTAATTTGAAAAAGGATAAATTAATAAATAGTACCCTAATTATAGGAATAATCAATATAGTTATGTTTTTAAGTACAATTTTTCTTATGTTCTCACCCTTAGGACATAAACCAGGACAAATGCATTTTATTATAGTGCCTTTTTTTATTTATTCAGTATTTTTCTCAGGGATACTAGCATTTATTGCAATAATAATTATAATAATAATACTTTTAAGAAAATATAAAAATCAATATTTAGTTTTAAGTATAGTAATAAATTCTTTTTATTTATGTATGTATATTGCATGTATGTATTTCATAATAATAGGAGGTATGAGTGTATAAAAAAGTTTAGAAAACAAAAGTAAAAATTGACATATTATTAAAAATTATATAATATAGTAAATATAAGAAAGGATGACATATTTTATGAGAAAATTAATTCTTAACATTGTTTAATAATCAAATTTAATATTTAAGAAGGTATTTGAAAGGGAAATAATAGCCCTTTATTTGTCGTACCTTTATAAACAATGATTAGGGATTAAGATTTGCATAATTTGGTCATCTATATTGAAAAAAATATAGAATAATTTGCCATGCTAATTTTAGTATGTCTTATTTATTTAGACCATGGGCATTTTTTGCCTATGGTCTTTTTATTTATAGGAGGTGAGTTTATGCCATTTCTTAAAACAAATGAGTTTAAAAGATATAAAAATATTAACAGGTAAGGTGTAAAAATGTTTAAAATAGAATATTATAAATTTAGTAGCCTTATCTGTAAAAAAGGAGATAAGGTTAATGGAAAAAAATACATTTTATTGGGAGTTAAAACAGCAAAAGATTGAAAAAGTATATAGATATTGTCCTAGGTGTAAAAATAAAGTAACATTTTATGATTCTTTATTAAGAAGACATAATGCAAATGGAAAAAGTATATTTAAATATGCGATATATAAATGTAGCAAGGGACATACTTATAATAAAATTATAAATAGATATAAATCTAGTAAAGTAAATGAGCTAAACGATATAAATACTTCTAGCACAAGTTCATATTTAAAGGATGAAAACCATAATTTAGAAAAGAAAAAAATCTCCATAGAAAAAATATTAGTTAAAGAATACAAGGAAAAAAACTTTGAAAAAATAAATATAGTTATTAATGGGAATTTAAATGAAAGATTAGATAAATTACTTGGAGATAATATTTTAGATTATAGTAGAAATCAAATACAAACTAAAATAAAAAAGGGAAAAGTTATAGTTAATGATAAAAAGGTAAAACCAAAATATAGAGTAAATGATGGAGATTACATTATCTTTTGTATTTAATTTATAAAAAGGCTTAGTAACGGATATTATATCTGTTATTAGGCTTTTTTATTTTTTTGTTTAAAATATCTTAATTATCCACAGAGTATAGTAATAAAAGTTTAAATTGTTATATATGTTTATAGGAAGAGAAAATGAAAAGAGGTGTTTTAAATAATAAATTATATGTGTAATGAAATAGTAAGTTTATACTTTAAGGGGTATGACTTAAAAGAGCTTTTAGATGGGTATAAGTATTTATTAGAAATAAATAAAGATGGTTTAAATAATTATTAATATCTTAGTTTATTACAAATTTAGATAAAATTTAATATTGTTTCAATTTAATACGACAAAAGTAGTCAGAGGTATATTTATCCATATATCAAATTTATATATATAGACACTAAAAAGGGGGATTTATATGCAATTACTATGTAAAGATAAAGAATCATTATTTGATGTATATAATGAAGAAGAGGATCTTAAAAAATATAAAATTAGTAATGGAAGGATAAATTATAAGTATAATGATAGAGTTATTATACGGGAATTAAATCCAAAGACAGGCAATGGATATATATGTGGTAAGTTTTTAGAAGGGGATGAATATGATACTGACAAACGAGGATGGATAAATATTAAATTTTTTAACAAAGGTGAAATTAAAGATCTTTTAGAAAAAGCAATGATTTCATTTTTAATGTATTTATAAAATTTAACAAAAATAAAAGGCATCTCTATTAGAGATGCCATAATCTTTGTTATTTAATAATAGACATAACTTCATCAACAGGTTTTCTACCCGGACTTTTAATAGGGCCTTCTGGTATTCCTATTGGAATAATTGCAGCAAGGGAAAATCCTTCTTTTTGAAAGTCAATTACCTCTGATATTTCTTTCGCTGCATAATTTCCACTTGTCATCCAACAGGTTCCATAACCCATTTCTGTCGCTGCTAATGATAAATTTTCAATTAGTGCACCTATACTTTGCATTTTTGGTGACATATCAAGTATATGGTTAATTTCATCTTCATAGCCAGTTAGATTATTTAATTCTTCAAATCCAGTAGGAGTATATGAACTAGCATATACTAGTATTGTAACTGGTGCATTTCTAAAAACAGTTGCAAATCTTACGAATTTAGTAAATGATTTTTTAGTTTTCTCATCCTTTATTTCACTTGCTATATCAAGATTTTTCTTTTCTATAGCTTTAGCCATATCCTCAATTTTTTCTTTGTCTTTTACAACTGCAAAATGCCAATTTTGAACATTTTTAGCAGAAGAACAATAGGTCGCAGCTTTAAGAATTTCTTTTAAATCCTCCATTGGAATAGCTTCATTTTTAAACTTTCTTACACTATGTCTATTATAAATAAAATCTAAATTTGACATACTATCTCTCCTCTTAAATGAATTATAAATTTTATCCTTATAAAACATATAGTTTGATACAAAACTAATTATATTAAAGAATTACTACATTGTCAAATAAAAGCTTATTTTAGAAGTAGTAAAAATAATTGCGTTATGTTATTATTAAATCAAAGATATAAAGTAAAGGAGATGTTAAAAATTAAAATTAAAAAGTTAATAAAAAACACTTTATTAGGTTTATATAAAAGTACAAAAAGATTTCCTATAACTGTATGTATATCATCAATTTTATCAATTATGCTTATAGTAATGACAGAAATGGCAAATTCATTAGATGAAAATACTTTAGAAATTTTACAGAGAATTAGTATGATTTTAGCATTAGGTATACCATTTTCTTTATGTATTAAATTTATATTTGAAAAGACAAATATTGCTAATTATAAAAAAATCCTTGGATATGCTCTTTCAGCTTTGATTTTAATTGGATATTACTTTTTCCTTTTAAAGGATTTTGATATGGTTAGTATTACAAGGTATATAGGAGTTACTGTGTTTTTATATTTAGCATTTATGTATATACCAAGAATTAATAATAAAGATTATTATGAGTATTATGTTATAAAGGTTCTTTCTAGTTTTTTTCTTACAGTAATATATTCAGTAGTACTTTATTTAGGTTTAGTATTTATTATATTTTCAGTAGATAAGCTATTTTTAGTTAATATGTCAGAGAAGATATATATGCAAGTATTTTTTATTGTTAGTTTAGTATTTGGAGTAACAATGTTTTTAGCAAAAATACCTTTTAATAAACAGGATTTTTCAAATAGTAATTATCCTAAAGCTTTAAAAATATTAATACTTTATATATTAATACCTTTAATTAATGTTTATACAGCTATACTTTATGCATATTTTATTAAAATAATAGTAACAATGAACTGGCCTGTGGGATTAGTATCCCATTTAGTTTTATGGTTTTCAGTTATTAGTGTGGCAGTGATTTTCTTTATATATCCTATAATAAAAGAGAAAAAGTTAGCTAAAAACTTTGTAAATTTCTTTCCTAAGGCTATTATTCCAATTTTAATAATGATGTTTATATCAATAGGAATTAGGATAAGAGCATATGGTTTTACAGAAAATAGATATTATGTCCTTGTATTAGGGATATGGGTATTAGGTATTATTCTATATTTCTGTTTTAGTAAAAAGAATAGAAATATTATAATACCAATATCAGTATCAATTCTAGTATTAAATTCAGTATTTGGTCCATTAAGTGGGTACTCTATATCTAAACTTAGTCAAAATAATAGATTAGAAGATATTCTTATAAGAAATGATATGTTAGTGGATAAAAAAATAGTAAGTTCTACTAAAATATCAAAGAAAGATAAAACAGAAATAAGTAATATTTTACACTATTTTAAAAATAATCATAACTTAGATGATGTTAGATATATTTCAGATGATTTTCAGATTAAAAATATGGAAGAAACCTTCGGGTTTCCATTTACAAATATCAGTGATGTAAGAAAAAATAGATATTTTAATTACAGTAGTTATAAAAATGCAAAAGTAATAAATACAAAGGGATATGATTATTTAATAGATTTAAACAACTCTGAAAATGAAATAAATCTTAATGATTCTATTAAAGTTATATATGATAGAAGTTCATATGATTTAAAAGTTATGGAAAATGAAAAAGTCATATATAATAAAGACCTTTTTGAATATGCAGATATTTTAAATAAGAAATATGAAGGTTCATCACCTAGAAAATCAATAGATCATAAAGAAATGACTTTTATAGATGAAAATGAAAGAGTAAATGTTACATTTGTATTTAAAAGTATTTCAGGAACTAAAGAAGTATCTGAAGAAATTAAAATAAACCATATGGACTTTTATTTCTTGATAAAAATAAAATAGTACTAAATTAAAGCAGAGAAAATATTTTCTCTGCTTTAATTAATTGATTTTATAAAATATTTTTTTTCATTTTCTAACTCTTCTTTAAAGCCCATTTTTTTAAGATATTTAATATGCTTTTCATTAGATGAAAAATCCACAAGCTTATGATAATTATTTTTTAAGAAAAAATCTTTATTATTTACATATATATAATTTCCTATTTTAAAATCCCTATATTCTGGTATAACAAAATCAAGTTCAACCTTTAAGGTAGTTTCATTATATTTCCTAGCTAAAAAGATTCCTGCAGGAACCATATCCCTTAATATATAAAAGCTTATATCAAAATCTTCAATATTAAGTTTGGCTAGATTAATATGTTTTTTTATATCTTCTTTATAAAAATCTAAAAAGTAATTTAAATACTGGGAATTACTTTCGATTGGGAGAATTTTGAAATATTCATTAGAACTATATATTTTTATAAGATAGTATATATTAATTATAGATATGCCAAGATTCATAAATCCCACAGGGAAAGATCCTATTAAAAAACCATATAAAGAAAATATTGAAGAACCTAATAAATTAATCCATCTTAGCTTTATGATTGAACTCATTAATAGTGACACCAAAACAATTAGGGAAGCTAAATATCCTAACCATTCAAACCAGTTTTCCATATAAAACTCCTTTCTTTTAAATATGTAAATCTATAATTATAAAAAAATATAAACGTCTATGTATAGTATTAATAAACATAGACGTTTAATATTATATTGAGACGTCTTTTAAAGTAGCATTTTTGTTACGCTCTTTAACAGTATCTATAGACCATTTATTTTGAAATAATAATACAGGATTATCATTTTGGTCTTCAACTATCATTGTATCCATTGTTGTTGAGAAAGTATCTGGATCAAAATTATCCATTTCTACCCAGCGGATATAACGATATGGGAGTTGTCGTTTAATAATATCTACACCATATTCATTTTTTAAACGGTATTCTAATACATCAAATTGAAGGATACCAACAACACCTATAATAAATTCACTTATTCCTATATTAGGTTGTTTATAAACTTGAATAGTACCTTCCTCTGCTAATTGAGTAATGCCCTTTAAAAATTGCTTTCTTTTAAGGGAGTTTTTAGTAGATATTTTAGCAAAATGTTCAGATGCGAATTGAGGAATTTCTTTATATTGTAGTTTTGATTTATCCTCAGTTAAAGTATCACCTATATTAAATATTCCAGGATCATGAATCCCTATAATATCTCCAGGATAGGCTGTATCTACTATAACTCTATCCTGTGCTAAAAATTGTTGAGGTTGAGATAATCTAACCTTTTTATCCTTCTGAACGTGATTTACTGTCATACCCTTTTCAAATTTTCCAGAACAAACTCTTAAAAAAGCAATTCTATCCCTATGGTTAGGGTTCATATTTGCCTGAATTTTAAAAACGAAACCTGAAAAATTCTTAGATTTAGGATCAATTTCCCCTAGGTTACTCTCACGGGGTCTTGGTGGTGGAGTAATGTTTAAAAATGATTCTAAAAATGGTTCTACACCAAAGTTTGTTAGTGCACTTCCAAAAAATACAGGTGTTAAATCTCCACTTAGGATTTTTTCTAAATCAAAATCATCCCCTGCAATATCTAAAAGTTCAGTATCACTTAGAAGTTGTTTATGAAGGTCATCTCCTAATAATTCACTAAATTTATTATCAGTGATATCCCCTGTGATTGCTTTCGCTATTGATTGACCATGGTTACCGTCGTTAAAAAGTTCAATTTGTTCCTTTTGACGATTAAATACTCCTTTGAAATTTTTACCTTCACCAATAGGCCAATTCATAGGGTAAGAACGTATACCTAAAACTTTTTCAATATCTTCTAATAGCTCAAGAGGACCTCTACCCATACGGTCCATTTTGTTGATAAAAGTAAAAATAGGAATACCTCTCATTTTACAAACTTGAAAAAGCTTTTTCGTTTGCTCTTCAACACCCTTAGAAGAATCAATAACCATAACAGCGCTATCTGCTGCCATTAATGTTCTATAAGTATCTTCACTGAAATCTTGGTGTCCAGGTGTATCTAAAATGTTAATACAATAGTCATTATATTCAAATTGAAGTACACTTGATGTAACAGATACTCCCCTTTGTTTTTCTATTTCCATCCAGTCTGATGAAGCATGTTTATTAGCTTTTTTTGATTTAATAGAGCCTGCCTTACGAATGGCACCTCCATATAGTAGGAATTTTTCTGTTAATGTAGTTTTCCCAGCATCAGGGTGGGAAATAATAGCAAAAGTTCTTCGTCTTTTGACTTCTTTAGTAAAATTTAATTTGTTTTTTGACATTATAATCTTCCTTTATTTATATTATTTATTATAGTCATCATTAAATAAAAATATAGCCTTTTTGATGGTATACTTTTATTTGGTAGTTGTCAATTGTTATTTTAAAAGTTTATAAAGATTTATAACTAAAATGATAATTTATTAGTAAAATGAGTTTTTTTGGTGTTTCATCTTTTATAGATTAATTAAGATATTTTAATTAATCTATATGGGTGCTAATAAAGACTTTAAAATAGCAAGAAAGGTGAGTACTGAAAAGTATAATTTTTTTTGATATAATAAAGTAGTCTAGATAATCAAAGAAATATTAAAAGATATCGCTAGCAAGGGAAATATTATTATACTAGGGGGATGAAAATGAAATATATAAAAACAAATTGGAATATACCATATTATAATTTTGCACTTGAAGAGTATCTAATGAATGAAGCATTAGAGGATAGCTATATTTTCTTTTATATACATAAACCTTCTATAATTGTCGGTAAGCATCAAAACACTATAGAGGAAGTTAATAAAGAATTTGTCAAAGAAAATGATATTACTGTAGCTAGAAGATTATCAGGTGGAGGAGCAGTATATCATGATATAGGGAATTTGAATTTTTCATTTATCCAAAAGGCAGAAAAGGAATATGTTAATGATTTTGAAAAATTCACAAAACCAGTAATAAATGCATTGAAAAAATTAGGAGTAGAGGCTAAGCTTTCAGGCAGAAACGATATATTAGTTGACGGTAAAAAGATATCAGGAAATGCACAATACTATAAAAAGGGAAGAATATTAAGTCATGGGACATTACTATTTGATGCTGATATGGGTAATTTAACTAAAGCTTTAAAGGTTAAAGACTTAAAAATAAAGTCAAAGGGCATTAAATCAGTTAGAAGTAGGGTTGCAAATGTTAAAGATTATTTAGATAGGGAGATGTCAATATTTGAACTGAAGGAACATATTTTAAATTATATTTCAAATAATGAGGGTATAGAAGAATATGTTTTAAGTAAAGATGAATTAAATAAAATTACTAAAGCTGCAGAAGGGAAATTTAGCACATGGGATTGGAACTGGGGAAATTCTCCAAAATATGAAATTCAAAAGATTGATAAATTTCCATGTGGTTTAATTGATGTAAGACTGAATGTTAAAAATGGAAAAATTAAAGACTGTAAAATATTTGGTGATTTCTTTACAAGGAGAAATATAAAAGAGCTAGAAGAATTTTTATGTGATAGAATATATGAAAAGAAAAGTATAAAAAGGGATTTAAAAAATATTGATCTTACAGATTATTTTAATGGACTTAAAATAGAAGAATTTGCAGAGTTTTTAACTGTATAGTATAATTTTCCCCCATTATTTATTAAATAATGGGGAAAGGCTATAGATAATAAAAATAAATATCATATTGATTTTAGATTAAATCTATTATAGTATAAAGATAAATAACTTTAAAAGGAGTGATGTATTATGAAAAAGATGAATATAGTATTATCATACAATTATAAAACATTGCTCCGAGGATTTAGGATAAGTTAAGTATTTAATAAACTAAATTCATATTTACCTTATGAACCTTGGAGCAGGAATTTCTATGTTTTCAAGGCTATTTTAATGCCTAAAAAATTTTAGGAGGTAATTTATGAAAAAAATAACGTATACAAATTTATTAAATAGGACTTTAGAGTTACTTAAAAAAAGTGGGAGTTTAAAGGCTTATAACTATATTACAGAAAATGCTTATAAAGTAAAAGGAAATAAAGCACAAATATTTAATTTTAGATATGCATTAGCTAGTGCATCAGGACTTGAAAGAGAAGCTTTAAATATAATGAGAGAAGCTATAATAAAAAAAGGCTTTTGGTATAGTTATGATTATTTAACCAAAGATGAAGATTTAAAACCACTTTATAAATATAATGAATTCAAAGATATGATTAATCTATGTAAAATAAGAGAAGAAAAAGCAAAGAAATCTTTAGAGAGTAAAATAAAAATTGTTAATAATAAGGGAAATAAAGAAAGAAAGCCTTTATTTATTTCATTACATGGAAATCAAGAAAATATAGAACTAACAGAGGATTATTGGAAATCTGTTACTGATAAATTTACTTTAGCATTACCTCAATCCTCACAAATTGAATTCTCAGATGCTTACAATTGGGAAGATCTTTGTAAGGGGACAGATGAGGTGAAAAGGCATTTTAAAAATATAATTAAAAATTATAACATAGATTTAGACAATATTATCATTGGTGGATTTTCTGCAGGATGTAGGGTAGCTTTAAATTTATTATTGAATGATAATATTAAAGCAAAAGGATTTATTTTTGTTTCGCCTTGGTTACCAGAACTAAATGAATGGAAAAGTTTAATAAAAAAATTAAAAGAAAAAGATATAAAAGGTTTTATTATCTGTGGTGATAAGGATGAAGATTGTTATGAATGTAGTAAAGATTTTGTATCTTTATTAGAGAAAGAAAATATAAAACATGAATTTAAGATTATTAAGGACTTAGATCATGATTATCCTAATGATTTTGAGGACATATTAAATGGAGCAATAAAATTTATTATAAATAAATAGTTTGAATTTAAGAGCTGTAAAGGGATTTTCCCTTTACAGTTTTTTCAATCTTAAGGAAATCTTAAGATTTTTTAAAAGTATTTCTTAAGATTTTATTGATAAAATTACTTTGAAGTTAAAAGTAAAGGGTGTGGTATAATATGAACAAATTGATTTATCGGGGGGATACATCATGAATATTTTAGTATGTGATGATGACAAGGAAATAGTAGAGGCAATAGAAATTTATCTTAGAAATGAAGATTATAAGGTGTTTAAAGCTTTTAATGGAAAAAAAGCATTAGATATTATTAAAAATAATGAAATTCATCTCATTATTATGGATATCATGATGCCTGAAATGGATGGTTTAAAAGCTACAATGAAAATTAGAGAAGATAATAATATACCGGTTATAATGTTATCTGCTAAATCTGAGGATACAGATAAAATAATGGGTTTAAATATGGGTGCTGATGATTACCTAACTAAACCTTTTAATCCATTAGAATTAATAGCTAGGGTTAAATCTCAGCTAAGAAGATATACTTCTTTAGGTAGTTATAAACTTAAAGAAAATGTATTTAAAACAGGTGGTCTTATAGTAGATGATGAGAGTAAGATTGTATCTGTAGATGGAAAAGAAGTTAAAGTTACACCAGTTCAGTATAAGATATTAAAACTTCTTACAGAAAATGCAGGAAGAGTATATTCAATAGATGAAATATATGAAAGAGTATGGAATGAAGAAGCTTATAATGCAGAAAATACAGTGGCAGTTCACATAAGAAAAATAAGGGAAAAGATAGAGATAAATCCTAAAGAACCAAAATATTTAAAGGTGGTGTGGGGGATTGGATATAAAGTTGAAAAGCTATAGCCATTTTATAATAACAAAAATAATTGTTTTTTTAATTTCAGTAATTTGTTTTTCAAAAGCAGTAACACTTACAGTAGATTTATTAAATTTTGAAAGTAATATGAGATATCATGATATAGACATTGGTTTTGAAGATAGTTACTTTCAAGGAAGAGGATTTATATTTGAATCTGATGATCTTATTAATAGTTTAATAAATATAATTGAGTTTAAAAATGAAGATTATATATTAGAAGGTAATACGATTACAGATATGGATATTATAACAAAAAAAGAAGATCTTTTTAGGGACTTTAAATATCACTCAACATACTATAAACAAGCAATATCAGAGGAAGGGAATTATGAAAAATTTGAAGAAGTTTATGCAGATAGAATTTCAAATATAAAGGAAGAATTAATCAAAGAAGATTTAAAAGAATATAAGTTTTATTTAAACAATCTGCAAACTGATGGAATAATCTACTATGTAAGTGATGGGGAAAATACATATACAAATAGTTTACATAAAGTAAAAAACTTTCATAGAACATATCCTTGTTATTTTAAAATTGATGGTAGTAAGATTCAAATATATCCAGAAGAGATAAATAAAAATCATAATTATTATTGGATACAACCTGAAATAAATAAAGCAAAGCAACAAGGTATTGAATTATATCTTGGATTTACTGATGATTTTTTAAATAAAAGGATAAATACTTGGAAAGAAAATAAAGAGTATATAAGTGATGGTTTTTCTGAGTTAATGTTATTATTATTAGGGTTTTTATTAACTTTTGCATATTTAATAAAAGTTACAGGAAAAAAATCTTTTAATGATAAAGATGTAAACTTAAATTATCTTGATAAAATATATAATGATATAAACTTAGTATTATGTTTATCCCTTATAGCATTATGGGTAGGTATGGAATCAATAAATTTATCATTTGCAAATGATATTTATGGGTTTATATTTCCAATAACATTAATAATAAGTGCTTTAGGTTTATTATTGATATTATCACTAGTTAAACATATGAAAAATAAAACACTTATAAAACATACCTTAATTTATGTTGTATTTTATAAAATATTCACATTCATAAAGGATATATATGATAGTGGAAGTGTGGGAGTTAAGATTTTATCAATAGTCTTAGTATATCCAATAATAATATTACTTACTGTTATATTACCACTAACATTTATTTCTTTACCAGTAGTTATAGGATTAGGAGTTTGGGTTGCTTTTAAGAAAGTAAAAGAATTTAATGCAATAAAAGAAGGTATTGAGAAAATAAAGGATGGAGATATAAAACATGATATAGCTGTATCTAGTAATGGGGAGTTTAAAAGTATCGCTACAGATATAAATAGTATAACTGAAGGGTTAAACAAGGCTGTAGAAAATGAGCTTAAAAGTGAAAGACTTAAAACAGAATTAATTACTAATGTTTCCCATGATATTAGAACTCCTTTAACATCTATAATAACCTATATAGATTTGTTAAAGAAAGAAACTGATAATAAAAAGGCAAAAGATTATATAAAAATACTAAATCAAAAATCACAAAGATTAAAAACACTAACAGATGATTTGTTTGAAGCATCTAAAGCATCAAGTGGAAATATACCTCTAAACTTAGAAAAGATAGATATAGTATCTTTAATGACTCAAGGATTAGGAGAATTAGATGATAAAATTAAAAAATCACAATTAGAATTTAATATAAATCATTCTGAAGAGAAAATGTATATTAAAGCAGATGGTAAATTATTATGGAGAGCTTTTGAAAATTTATTATCTAATATATTAAAATATTCACTAAAAAAATCAAGGGTATATATAGACATTAATGATACTGGTAATGAAATAATATTAACAATGAAAAATATCTCTGCCTTTAAACTAAATATTTCTTCTGAAGAACTTATGGAGCGTTTTAAAAGAGGGGATGAGTCAAGAAGTAGCGAAGGTAGCGGCTTGGGATTATCAATAGCTAAAAGCTTGGTAGTACTACAACAAGGAAAGTTTAATGTTGAAATCGATGGTGATTTATTTAAAGTTACAATAAAAATGCCTAAATATAAAGAAAATTAATAGTAAGTTAAAGCGGCGAATTTTTTCGCCGCTTATCTTTTTTTAGATAAAAATATTGCATATTCTAAAATATTTGAAAATTTATCTAGACTTTTGTTTTTAAGTTTATTAGGTAATATAGCAGGGAATTCATTTCCTTCTATAAAATAGATTTTTCCATTTTCATCTATAGCTAAGTCTATTCCTATTTCACCAAAATCTCCATATTCCTTATCAATATAAGTGGCAATTTTTATTGCAATATCCTTTAAAGTCTTAGAAGTAGGTATAGATATATTTTTATAATACTTATTTAAATTAGGATAGATAGTTGTATATGAATAACCATCTCCACCTGCACTGTAATTTGTAATAGCAAATGATCCTTTTCCTATTCGAGCAAAAGGAGTTCTAGCATACCAATTACCTGAAATATTCTTTTGAATTAAAACACGGATGTCTATGAATCTATCTTTATACTTTATAAGATTGATTCTTTCTTGAACTATAAAATTACCATCACCGGTAAAATATCCAACTATTTTTTCTAATTCTTTCATATCACTTATCTGTATTCTCTTTAATCCTTTTAAATAAAGTTCAACTTCAAAACCCTCTTCATTTCTTTTAATGTATAAAACTTGTTTACCTCGACTACCATGGTATGCTTTTATAAACAATGAGTCACATTTATTTAACATTTTTTTTATGTTTTCAAAACCTTTATAAAGTGTTGTCTTTATCAAATATTTTTCTATATCCTTATATTTAAATAATTTTTTATAAAAATGCCATTTATCTAAAACAATATCAGGGTTTATAAATTTTATATTTTTATTACCTTTAAAATAATTATGAATATTAAATTCCTCACATCTGTTATAAATAACATTAGGTATAGGGAGTTTATATGATTTCCATTTCTTTTCTTTATTAGAATAGATATACCCATTAATTAATAAGCCATTAGAGTTTATGTCATCTTTAGAAAAATAATATAGTAAGCAATTAGTGTTTGTATTAACTTTAAAATAACTTAAAGAAACCTCCCGAAATTCTTTATAAGGCTTACCTGCTAGGATTGCAGTAAGAACTCTTGTATCAACAAAAAATCCTACCACTGGACCTAAATATATATCTTTATTATTTCTCCATATATTTAGATTGATATCCTCTAATAGATGTAGATTTGAAAATATTTTGTTACTAAAATACATATTTTCATCGGTACTTTTATTAGGTTTTATGAAAGTAGATATACTTAATTGACCTAGATTAATATTATATTTAGTGTTTAAGTTTAAATTTAGAGACTTAAAAAGTTTATTAGGTATTAGACAAATATTTAAGTTATATTCTTTGTTTAATTTTTTCACTTTAATCATATATATTAGCCCCTTTATTATAAAAATGAAAATTAATCATTATAATTTATCTCAATATATATATATGCTTAGTTATTATAAATTCTACTAATGTATTTACTGATATAATACATTAAAGTAACCAACAAATATTTATTTTCATAATATATAGTGTTACCACTATGTAAAATAAGGGATTCTAAATTAAATAAAGTTTATATCAGTAAATGAAATATAAAGAGGTGATAACATGGGTAATACAAATTTAAATATAGGGAAGAACTGTGATATCGGAAAAAACTGTAATATAGGAGAAAATGTTATTATTCATAACAATGTAACTATATATGATAACACTACTATTGGTGATAATACAGAAATATTTGATAATGCAGTATTAGGTAGACCACCTAAATCTGCAGGGAACATGGTTCATAAATTAAAAGAAAGTTATAGGGATCTAGTAATCGGAAAAAATTGTTCCATAGGAGTAGGAGTTGTTTTATATGTTGGGACAGTTATAGGTGAAAATGTATTATTAGGAGATTATAGTAGTATACGTGAGGAATGTAAAATTGATGATTACGTGACAATAGGAAGACATGTAGCAGTTAATCATAGTGTTTCAATTGGTAAAGGAACAAAGATTATAGATAATTCATGTTTAGGTTCGTATTTAGTTATAGAATCTGATGTATTTATTAGTGCAGGGGTGATTTTTACTAATGATAATAAAATGCGATTAAATGGAAAGCAAGTAGATAAAAAAGCAGGCCCCCATATAAAGAAGGGATGTAAGATTGGAGCAAACTCTATTTTTCTACCTGGGGTAATAGTTGGAGAAAATTCAATAGTTGGAGCTGGGTCAGTAGTAACAAGGGATATTCCAAGAAAAACTTTAGCGATGGGAACACCTGCAAGAATCAAAATGAAAATATCCGAAAAAGAAAAATCTAATAGTATTTATGTTTAGTTAAGGAGTGACAATGTGTATATTGATATAAAGTGTATAAAAAATAATAGTTACTCTAAAACATGTTTCATTTCAGAATATATATTTAACTCATTAAAATTAAAGGAAGGGATTAAATATAATCTACATGTAGGACAATTAAGTAAAAAAGTCTATGTAAGACCATATAGGATAAATAAATCTAAAAGTATGTACTTATCTGAAGAAATTATAAAAGCTTTATATTTATTATACGATATTACATTAAATATATTTAAAAAAGATAAAGACATTTATTTAGGTCCATTAATAGGGATAATAGAAAATAGTAGATATATTGATGCATTAAAAAAAGGAACCCCTCCAATAAGCGCTACAATGTATAGAAAGGAAAATAGAAAGACAAATTGTTTATTTTATTTTCTAAATCCAAGGGATATAAATTACCAAGATGAAAAGTATAAAGGTTTTTATTTTGATAATAAGGAAAACAAATGGAAACAAAAAAACTTTCCAGTACCAGATGTAATATATGATAGATGTTCAGTAATAAATATAGTTTATAAGTTAACAAATAAATATAAAGATATTCAGTTATTAAACAGTAATAGGCGTATAGATAAGTGGAATTTATTTAAAAGATTATCAAAATATAAAGAAATAAATAAATATCTACCAAAGACAATTGTATATGAAAGTTTTGAAGATATAATAAAAATGCTTAATAAATATGAAATTATATTTTTAAAGTCCTTTAATGGTTGTTCAGGAATAGAAGTTATGGGAATAGAAAAAAATGAAAATAGATATATATTAAATTATTTTGAAAATGGATTAAAAATTAAAGAAATATATAGTTTTGATAAATTAAAAAGAATAGTTGAAAAGTTTTTATATAAGAAAAATTTTATTATCCAGCAGGGAATTAGTTTATATAAATATGGTGACCATAATATGGATTTACGGGTTTTAATACAAAAGGATAGATATGATGAATGGACCGCTACAGGATATCGTGCTAGAATTGCAAATAGCTCCTTTATGATAACAAATAGTTGTATTGGCGGAGAAGTAAAAAGATATAAAGATGTTTATGAAGCTATAACTAATAGTAATAATAAAAACTATTTACCTTCTGAAAAGAAAATAGGAGATACTACTATTAAGATAGCTAAATATATTGAAAAAGAGTATGGTAGAATTGGAGAATTAGGGATGGATATGGCAATAGATAAAGATGGAAAAATATATCTATTAGAAGCAAATAAAACCCCAAATAAGAGAATGATTGATAAAAATGATTTTAATAAATTCCTTTCTATATTAGAATATGGAAAATATTTATTTAAAAATAACATAGGAGTATAATTAAAATTAAAAAAACGACCCAAAATAAATATAACAATGGGTCGTTATTTTTATATTTATTTCTATTTATAAATTTCTTTAAGTAGTGTATTACTTACATTGTCAAGGTATTTCTTACCATGGTTAACTTTAAAGACTTTAGGTATTTCACAACTTAAACTATAATCAAGGGTAGTTTTAATGTTTTTCTTATTTAAATACTCTGGGATATTGTTAAGTTCTGGGCAATAGGTAGTTATAATTTTTTTTATCTCTTCAGCATAGGGTGGAGAGATTTTTTCAAATGCAGGTATAATCAAACTTTCATAAATAGGTAATTTTTTATTACCATATCTTTTTCTTATGGTCATAAAATTATTAAAACCCTTTAAAGAAGTTCTTTTTCTAACATCTTCAGGGTCAATAGATGCCATAACATTACTAAATCTACCAAAATAACCAATGGAAGGATGCCAAGGATAGTTACCATCCTCATTTGGTTCTAAATTTTTAGTACTTTCTAATATATTTTTTATATATGGACTTTCTGAAAAGAAGTAGTCAATATCAATTTCCCCTTGTTCATAGCCTGTATAAAGACTATATAAAACATAGGTTGCACACTTATCACAATTTTTGCACCACTTTTTATTAGGATTACCTATGGTTTCACACATTAGTATATGTTTAAGAACATGGGGATATCTTTTTGCTAAAAGTTTAAAGGCTACTAAACCTGAAATAAAATAATTTATATTTTTAATTGATAAATTAGTCTTAAAGAATGAATTACTTCGTTCTGATAAGTAGTTATCATACTCTGGTCGGGATCTTCTAAAATTAAATTTAGTCACATTCGAACCATTAGAATCATAATAGCCAGTTGTAAAACTAATAAACTCATTACTATGGGTTAAAAGGGAGATATCATATTTAAGAATTACTGGTAAAACTGTACCTGTAAATAAAACTATATTAGTACGATAAATATCCTTAGGATTCTTTAAACTTGCTTGGATATCTGAAATTACCCTTTGCACTTTAACATTTAATTCTTCTTTTAAAGGTTTCAAAACCATATTTTCCCGTCTTTTATTAACCCTAGCAATAGCTTTTTCATTATATCCAAAAACATAGGAAATAAGTAATGTATTTTCTATACCATATATTTCTGAAAGAACGGAGAAAGCATAACTAGAATCTTTTCCACCTCCAAATAGGATACCTACTTTAGAATTTTTAGGTTTTGAAACTTTACTATTTGAATTTAAATTAACTTTTTTATCAGACAAAGGGAAGATTGTAATGTTTGCTGCGCTATGAAAATCAATCCATGTTTCAGCTAAAAAAGATGGAATGCTTTCTGGAAAGATAAATAAAACATCTTCTTTACTAAGATCAAATATAGGTATCATTACTGAAAGGAAAGTATTCCAAAAAACTTCTTTAGGCATTTTTTCAATATTTAAACCCTCATATTTAAAATAAAAGTTATTTTTCTTAAATAAAGGATTCTTTTCATTTGAGCTCCAGAAAAATCTTACAGTATCTTTATTTATTTCTGGCCATTTTACTCCTATAATTATCATTATAAAACCTCCTAACTATATAGTTATAATGCTTTTATAATCATCGGTATAAGCAATAATTTCACACTTTTTCAATAACTCATCATCACTTATTTTCCAGGTATGTTCATCAATAGAAGATTTTCTTAAGAGTACATGATTAAATCTATCAGTTGCATATACTTTAAAGCCATTTAAATTACAATCCTTTAAAAACTGTGTATCTTCACCTTTATTAACATTAGAAAATTTAATGTTTTTAAAGACTTCCCTTTTAAAAGTTAACGTAGGACCTGTTACAAAGGGTAAATACCTATTTTCTTTTTCAGGATATCTAATTGCTAAGATGTTTCTATCTTTAAAATATACAAAGGAAGAATATTTACCAACTACCTTTGCAACTGTATAATTAAAAGCATTAACTAAATCAGTTAAATAGTTAGGCGCATAGTAATCATCGTCATCAAACTTTGATATTATTTGAAAATTTGATTGTTCTACAGCAAAGTTTAAGCATTCTCCTAATGTTTTAGTTTCATCTAGTTTAAATATTTTTACGTTTTCATATTCTTTAGCCCTTTCTTTCCAATTTAACATGTTAATTTCATTATTATTTATTATTATAATAAGTTCTTTCATATCATAATTTTGTCTTTCATAATTTTTAAGTATATTATCAATATTATTAGGACGATTAGTAGAAGTAATAATAGATACTTTAGGTTTATCTTCCTTTTCATAATCTATATTAATTTTACTAGCTATTTTTTTAAGTCTATGTTTATAGGTATGTTTATTAAACACTTCCCTTTGTCCTAGGACTGATAATTTATCTCGTAGGTCTTTATTGTTTAATAGATCCTTTAAGTGCTTTTCAGTGTCCTTTTCTGTTTCACATATCTTAACGATTTCTGGAAATATTTTTTTTATTCCTAAAGAATATCCACTTAAAACATTAGTACCACAGGCTAATAATTCAAATACTCTTCTTGAAAACATTGTAGGGCTATTACGGGCAGAATTAACATTTAAAAATATATGATATTTTTTATAAGTTTCAATCATTTGTTCATAGGGAAGATAACCTTTAATAAAGGGTTTATATATATCTGGAAATTTATAGCGATCCGTTTTTGTATAATTATAATATCTATCATAGATATGTAGATTATAGTTTAGTGAAGGTGTTAATAAAGTTTTTAGATCCTTTTTTCTTTGAGGTAATTTTAAAGCATACCAACTACCTGAGAAGGCTACCTCTCCTAATTGGTCTTTATCTTTATTAATTGGATTATGAATTTTAGGCTGGGCTGCAAACATTAAGGTATATATGTTTTGATGATTAATAAATTCTTTATATTTAGATACACAATCAGAGTCTGTGGTAAAAATATAATCAAATATTTTAGCTGCATCTATAAAATCATAAAAATGTCCAGGGTCTTCCTTATTCCAAAATACTGTGGGTATGTTTTGTTTTTTACATAAATTAACTATAGATTTTAATTTTTTATTATATTTGTTTTCTAAGTTTATTATTTCATTTCTCCATTGGCCTTTATAACCTTCCCAGGCTGATTCAACTAAAAGGAAATCAATTTTTTCTTTAGTTAAAATTTCTTTCCAATTATTTATTTTAAGAGGGATTAGATTGCATTCATATTTTAAACTTTCAAAACTAAAGTTATCTAAAATACAGGCTATATTTAATTTTGAAATAGTTTTTTCTTTTTTATTTTGTCTTTTCTCTTTTCTAGCTATATTTTCAAATATTAAGTCATAAGGAGAGTTATTAACTGGTTTTAGATATTTTATTCTATTAGATTGAAATTTTTTACCTTTAGTCATTTCCCCACCCCTTTAATTGCAATTAAAAAACCATAATATATAAATTTCTCTTATACTATATATTATTAATATGATTATGTTTTTATTTTGTTAATTAATATAAAAACTAAGTAGAATGAAAACTATTAAAGTAATAAAATAATAATCTTTTTAATAATTTATAACATCACTAATAAATTAATTTACACATATAATCTAGTAAATAAATTATTAGGAGAGATTATTATGAATTTAAAATTTAATGAATTTAGTAGACTTAATTATTACAGATACATGGAGATGATTTCAGTTTATCCTTGGGAAAAAAATTATTATAGAAATCTTTACTATAAAGAGTATAAGAAATTATATTTTAAAAGATTTAAAAATAATAATTTAAAAGAGTTTACCTTAGAAGAACTTTCTTACTATGATGGTAGCAATGGTAGAGATTCTTATGTAGCAGTAGATGGGATAGTTTATGATCTAAGTTTAGAAGCCACATGGGGAGGAGGGACCCATTTTGGGTTATATGCAGGTAAGGATTTAACCAGTCAGTTTAAAGGATGTCATCAAGATATGAGATCAATTTTAGATAAATTACCTAAAGTTGGCGTTATAAAAGAGTAGGAGGTGTTGATTTGAAGGATGAAAAATTATGTCCTGTTTTAGATTCTAAGAAAAAAACAGTAAATAAAATAATAGATTTAGCAATAAGTGAAAGTAAAAAAACTAATAAAAAGATAAATCTTATATGGCTTGAGGCATGTGGTTGTTCTGGTAATATAATATCTTTACTTAATGCTGATGATCCTGATATTATTTTCTTTTTAGAAAATATGGTTAATTTGACATACAATAATAGTCTTATGAGAAAGGAAGGAGAAAGGGCCTTTGAAGTTTTTTTAAAAACATTAGAAACTGAATTTATTTTAGTTGTAGAAGGTGCTATATCCACTAAAGAAAATGGGTTTTATAATGTTATTGCAAAATATAATAATAAATATATAACAGGAATGGAAGCAGTAAAAATGGCAGCTGATAAGGCTAAATATGTATTAAGTGTTGGTTCATGTGCTTCATATGGAGGACCATCTGCTGCAAGACCTAATCCATCAGAAAGTATAAGTGTTCCAGATTTTTTAGATAGAGAGGTTATAAGAGTTCCAGGGTGTCCATGTCATCCAACTTGGATTATAGGAACACTAGCCCATATTATATATTTTGATAAACCAAAACTTGATGAGGAAAATAGACCTGTAATTTTTTATGGGGTAACTATTCATGATAGATGTGAAAGAAGATCATATTTTGAGAAAGGTTTATTTGCAGAAAAATTAGGGGAAAAAGAATGTATGTTTAAGCTAGGTTGCAGAGGACCAATTACAAGGACTGTTTGTCCTACAATGGAGTGGAATAGTAGGCATAATTGGCCAATAGGGGATAATACTCCGTGTATAGGATGTGCAAGGGAGGGATTTCCAGATTCTATGGAACCCTTTGTAAGATTTTAAGGAGGGAATATGGGGAAAAAAATTGTTATTAATCCAATTACAAGGATAAGTGGTTTTTTAGAAATAGAAGTTGAAGTTGAAAAAAATATTATTGTTAATAGTTCATGTAGTGGAATGTTATTTAGAGGTTTTGAGGATATGCTTAAAGACAGATCACCTTTAGATGCAATATATTTTACTGAACGCATTTGTGGTATATGTTCAACTGCCCATGCATATGCATCAGCATTAGCCCTTGAGGATACACTTAAAGTCACTCCTAGTTTTAATGACAGATTATTAAGGGAGTTTATCCATGGCTGTGAATATTTACAAAACCATATAAGGCATTTCTATCAATATACTTTACCTGAATATGTTAAAGGTCCCGATTTCTCACCATTATTAACAATGGATTATTATGATTATAGACTACCAGATAAATTAAATAAAGAGTTAGCAAAACATTATATTCAATCAACAAAATATAGTAAAAGTGCCCATGAGATGCTTGCAATATTAGGAGGTAAAGCACCCCATAACCATGGTATTTTTGTTGGAGGTGTAACTGTAAATATTGATTCAGAAAAATTTATTAGAATTAAATCATTATTATCTTCAATAAAGGATTTTTCTAAAAATATTATGTTAGAGGATGTATATATAATATCTAAATATTATAGTGATTACTTTAAAAATGGAAAAGGTTATGGCAATTTTATGAGTTATGGTGCTTTTGAAAATTATCCTTATGAAGATATATCATATCTTAAGCCAAAGGTTTTTATAAACGGAGAATTTTTCAATTTTGATAAATCTTATATAAGTGAAAATATTTATAATGCTTGGTATACTTCTGATAAATTAGATATTAATCCAACTGATGAAAATACTAAAGAGAATATTAATAAAAAAGGTGCCTATAGTTGGATAAAAGCACCACGTTATTATGGTTATCCAATGGAAGTAGGACCTTTAGCAAGAATGTGGTTAAGTGGTGAGTATACTAAGGGTATATCTACAATGGATAGAACTATTGCAAGGGTTTTAGAAGTTATAAAGATAACTGAAATTCTAGAGGGGATTTTAAAGAAAATAGAACTTATTAATACTAAACAAAGTAAATATGAAATTCCTATAAAAGCAAAAGGTAATGGTTTAACAGATACAACAAGGGGAGCTTTAGGACATTGGATATCAATAGAGGATAAAAAAATTAGTAATTATACAATAATAACTCCAACTACTTGGAATTTATCCCCCACTGACTCTAAGGGTTTAAAAGGACCGGTTGAAAAAGCTTTAATAGGAACATATATTAAAGATTTAAAAAATCCAATAGAAATTGGAAGAATAGTTAGATCATTTGATCCTTGTGTTTCATGTGCTACCCATGTAATAAGTGATAAATATAAACCTATAAAGATAAGGTTATTATAATATGAAGTTTAAGCTAATAGCAATAGGAAGTAGAATAATGGAGGATGATAGTATAGCATTAAGAGTTGCTGAGGAGATTAAAGACAAAATAAATAAAGATATTGAAATTATCATAGGTGAGACAGATTTTGAATATTGCTTAGAAAGAATAGATGAAAATGATTTTTTAATAATTTTAGATACTACTTTAATTGGTGTTAATCCTGGGGATATTAGTAAAATGGATTTAAAGGAAGTATATAATTATAAGGATTATTTTTACTCACAACATCAACTAAGTTTAGTTGAATTATTAGACTTATATAAAATAAATGTAAAGGGTTTGATTTTAGGAATAGAGGCATATAATATTTCCTTTAGTAATAATTTAAGTAAAGTATTAAAAGATAAGTTTAATATTATATGTAATGAAGTAATAAAAGAAATCAATATGATTATAGAAGGTGAAAATTATGCATGATACTTTTTTATTTTCTAGATTAGCTGATTCATTAAGTTTTCTATGTAAAGAAAATAAAATTAAAAGAATAGATAAATTAGTTATTATTGTTCATAAAAACAGTCATATAAATGAAAAAAATATGTATGACTATTTAAATAAACATACAAATTTAATAAATGATAATACAAAAATAATTATAAAAAGAGAGGAAATAGAAGAGTTAACTGCTGTTATTGAAAGTGTTGAAGGAAATTAATATGTATAAAAAAAGATATATTTTAAAACTATTTGGTATAGTTCAGGGAGTTGGGTTTAGACCCTTTGTTTATAAGTTAGCTAAAGAAAAAGATATAAAAGGATGGGTTAAAAATGATGGTGGTGCAGTTATTATTGACTTTGAAGGAGATAAAAAGAATATAAAGTTTTTTTTACTTACAATACTAAATAAACCTCCTAAACTTTCAAGAATTGAAAAATATAGTTTAAAAGCTTTAAAAAATAAAGGATATAAAGATTTTCAAATAATAAAAAGTTCTTTTAAAAATAATATATTATTTTTATCCCCGGATATTTCAATTTGTGATAAATGTAGAGAGGAAATATTTGATAAAGATTCAAATTACTATAGATATCCCTTTACTAATTGTACTGACTGTGGCCCTAGATATACAATTATAAAATCTCTACCCTATGATAGAAAAAATACAACAATGGAGTATTTTAAAATGTGTAGCTTCTGTAAAGGTGAATATGAAAATCCTCTTAGTAGACGATTTCATGCTCAACCTAATTGTTGTAAAGAATGTGGTCCTAGGATAGAACTTATTGATAAATTTAATAAAAAAATTGAGGCTACAGATATTATAAAACATACTATAGACTTGATAAAATCAGGAAAAATTATAGCTATTAAAGGAATAGGAGGTTTTCACTTAGTTTGTGATCCTAAAAATGAAAAAGTAATTAAGCTTTTAAGAAAAAGAAAGAAAAGACCTGATAAACCTTTTGCTATAATGGCTAAAAACATAAAAAAAGTTAAAGATATATGTAATGTTACAAGGAAAGAAGAATTAGTATTATTAAGTGAAAAAAAGCCTATAGTTTTACTAAAAAAGAAAGATAAAAAATTAATTTCAGAAGATGTTTCTAAAAATAAATATCTTGGTGTAATGCTTCCCTATACTCCTCTACACTTACTTTTATTTGAGTATATAGACTACTTAGTTATGACAAGTGGGAATTTAAATGGACATCCTATGGAATATAAAAATGAAGATGCCATTAAAAATTTAAAAAATATAGTTGATTTTTATTTAATTCATAATAGAGAAATAAATATGTCAGTTGATGATTCTGTGGTGAAAGTATTTAATAACAAAGAAATGGTAACTAGACAAGGAAGGGGATATTCACCTAAAATTATTAAATTTAATGAAAGTAAAGAGATTTTAGCCTTGGGAGCTTTAGAAAAATCAAGCATTTCTTTTTGTAAAAATAACTATGCTTATATCAGTCAGTATTTAGGTGATATAAAAAACTTAGATACATACTTAGAGTATGAAAAAACAGTAAATGATTTTTTAAATATATTTAAAGGAAACCCTGAAATTATAGCCTATGATTTACATTCTAATTACTCTTTAACAAAGCTTAGTAAAAAATATACAGCTAAAAAAATACCTATTCAACATCATCATGCCCATATGGCAAGTTGTATGGGGGAACATAACTTATATAAAAAGTGTATAGGTGTTATATATGATGGTACAGGTTTAGGACTAGATAAAAACATATGGGGGGGAGAATTTTTCATAGGGGATAGATTAGAATTTAAAAGAGTAGGACATTTAGAAAACGTATTAATACAAGGAGGAGAAAAAGCAATAAAGGAACCCTGGAGGATAGCTTTAAGTTATATACATTCAGTAGGATATAAAAATATAGATGTTATTGATAGAAAAATAGAAGAGAAAAAATTAGTTTTAAATGCATTAGAAAATAATATAAACTGTTTTAATACATCTAGTATGGGAAGATTATTTGATTGCGTTTCGGCAATTTTAGGTTTAAGATATGAAATTACATATAATGGACAGGGAGCTATAGAATTAGAAAATATAATAGATGAAGATATAAAAGAGACTTATAATTATTTAATTTCTTATGATAAAGGAATAATCTTAATAGATTATAAACAAATAATTTTACAAGTATTAAAAGATAAAAAATCAGGAGTAAACCTAGGGGAAATATCTACTAAATTTCATAATACAATAATTAAATTTACTATAGATACTGTTATTAAAATAAGTAAGGATAATAATTTAGATAATGTTATAATAAGCGGTGGTGTTTTTCAAAACAATTATTTATTAAAAAATATATATGAAAAATTAAGTAAAGAAGGGTTTAATGTATTTTATAATGAAAAAATTCCAATAAATGATAATGGGATTTCCTTTGGTCAATTAGTTATTGCAAATAGAATTGTTAATGGGGGATAATTATGTGTCTAGCCATAGCAGGGGAAATAATCAATTTAGATAATAATTACGCATTAGTTGATATTATGGGAATTAAGGATAAAGTAAATATACAATTATTAGATTACCCTAAAGTAGGTGACTATATATTAATTCATACTGGATTTGCAATAGAGATTATAAATAAAGAGTATTTTAATTACTTAAATAAAGTATTTAATGAGATGATAAAAAAGGAAGAAGAAAATGAATGATATAAAGCTAGGAAAGAAACTGATTAAAAGAATTAATGAAATTAATAGAAAAGATATAAAGATAATGGAAGTTTGTGGAACTCACACCCAAGTCATTAGTAAATATGGGATTAGTAATTTAGTTAAAAATATCACTTTATTATCAGGACCAGGGTGTCCTGTTTGTGTAACCCATGAATCATATATTGATGCTTCCTTAGATATTATAAAAAGAGAAAATGTAAAGGTAATTACATTTGGAGATATGATTAAAGTAAAAGGAACTAATAAATCCTTAGAAGATTATAGAGATAAATTTAAAGTTATATATAATCCTTTAGATGCATTAAAAATAGCTGAAAAGAATAAAAATTTAGATTTTGTTTTTTTAGCAGTTGGTTTTGAAACAACAGCCCCTATTATTGCATTAACAATAAAATTAGCTAAAAAGAATAATATTTCTAATCTTTATTTTTTAGTTTCTTTAAAACTTATGAAACCTATATTAAATAAAATATTAAAATTAAATACAGATATTGATGGTATAATTTGTCCTGGACATGTTGCTACTATAATGGGAAGTGAGTACTTTAATTTTATTAGTAGTACTTATAATATTCCTTCAGTAATTTGTGGATTTGAAGCTTTAGATGTAGTAGCGGGAATATATACTTTAGTTAAAAGTATTAACAAAGATAATTTTGATTTTTCAAATCTTTATAAAAGATGTGTAAAGGTAAATGGAAATAAGAAAGCTCATTTAGAAATAAAAGATGTATTTAAAGTATCTAATGGGCTTTGGAGGGGGATAGGAGAGGTTAATAATTCCTCACTGATAATAAACAAAAAATATAAAAACTATGATGCCTTAGATAAATTTAATATAAAAATATCTACTAAAAAACAAGCTAATAAATGTATTTGTAGTGAAATAATTTTAGGTAAGAAATTACCCTACCAATGTAATTATTTTTCAAAGGAATGTACTCCTATGAATCCTAAAGGTCCTTGTATGGTTTCTAGTGAAGGTTCATGTGCTAATTATTATAAGTATAGAGGGGCGTTTTAAATGAATTCTAAAATAAAGCTTATCCATGGAGATGGTGGAAAATATACTAATGAGCTTATAAAAGAAATTTTTTATAAAAACTTTGATAATGAATTACTTATAAACTCTTTTGATTCATCTGTTTTTACTTTAGACAAACAAAGAATAGCTTTTACTACAGATTCCTATGTTATAAAACCTTTGTTTTTTCCTGGAGGTAACATAGGAAAACTAGCAGTTGATGGAACAGTTAATGATTTAGCTGTCTCAGGTGCTAAACCTTTGTATTTAAGTTGTGGATTCATTATAGAGGAAGGATTTAAAGTAAATAAACTAAATACTATTGTAAAATCTATGGCTGATGAGAGTAAAAAGATAGGAGTTAAGATAGTAACTGGAGATACTAAGGTAGTTGAAAAGGGTAGTATAGATGGATTATTTATAAATACCTCTGGAATTGGAATTATAGAAAATAACTATCAAACTAAAAAAATTGAAGAAGGGGATAAAATTATAATTACTGGAAATATAGCTGAACATGGAACAGCCTTAGCAGTATCAAGGTATGACCTAAAAGTTAAAGGAGACTTTAAAAGTGACTGTGATGCTATTTATGATATAATAAAAAGTCTTTCTAGCTATATGGATTATATAAAACTTATGAAGGATCCCACAAGGGGAGGCGTAGCAACAATTCTAAATGAAATATCAGAAGACTTTGATTTAGGAATTAAAATTTTTGAAGAAAAAATTCCAATTAGAACCCATGTTAAATCAGTAAATGATATGTTAGGTTTAGATCCATTATATTTAGCTAATGAAGGTAAAATTATTTTAGTTGTAGATAAAAAAGCTAGTAAAGAAGTATTAGAAAAGATAAAAGGTAAAGGATGCATTGAAGCAAATATTATAGGAGAGGTAATTAAAACTCCTAAATTAGTTTATATGGAAACATTATTAGGTGGTAAAAGGATTCTAGACTCCCTCGATAGTGATTTGCTACCTAGGATATGTTAAAGTAAACTTTATTATTAAGATATAATTATACTTTGACTGACATATAGATGTCAGTTAGTATTTGGTATTATATAACTGTATTAGAAATTAAGAGGGGGAAAATTATGATTAATACAGTTACAGGAAAAATTAAAAAGGAAAATTTAGGTGCTACTTTATCCCATGAACATGTTATTTGGGATACAGATGAAGAATATGCATATAGGTTATATTTTGATAAAGCATATGAAGAAGAGAAATTAAAAAAGCAATACAAATTATTACTTCCAGTATTTAATAAATTATATAATCTAGGATGTAGGGCTATTTCAGAAACGTCACCACCTATAGGTGGACAGAATGTAAAGCTTATGTATAAGTTATCTAAAGAGTCCGGGGTCAAAATAATACCAAATACAGGATGGTTATTTCCTAAATATGTTTATAGAGTACATAATGAAAAAGAGCTTGCTAAAAGATGGATTGATGACTTTAATAATGGTTTAGATAAAATTAATGATAATGTTATTTATCCTGGACATATTAAACTTCTTTTAGATAAAGAAACTAAAGAGGCTGATTTAAAAATGTTAAAAGCAGCAATAATAGCAAGTAAATCAACAGGAATGCCTATACATTGTCATATATTAAAGGCAAAAGAAGCTAGTAAAGTTTTAGATTTACTAAGTAAAGAAAAATTTGATTTTTCTAAATTTTTATGGGCTCATGCTAGTTTAGAAGAAAATAAAGAGGTAATTAAAAAGGCAATATCTAAAGGAGCTTGGCTTGGTTTTGATATGATTAAGAAAAATAGCTATGAAAAATATTATAATTTAATAAAGGAAGCATTAAATGAAGGATATGGAGATAGGATTTTATTATCCCAAGACTATGAATATTATGAAGAAGTAATTAATAAGGGTGAAAATAATCCTTGTGCTAGTTTTTTTACTGATTTCATACCATATTGTAATAATAAAGGTATTTCTAAGGATACAATAATAAATATAATAACTAAAAATCCAAGTGAGTTTTATGATATATAATATTTTCCCGCATTAAATGCGGGTTTTTTTATGTTTAATTTTTCTAGAATATAAAAGTTAAAAGGATAAATACTAATTTAAAGAATGTTTAAAGGAGATGAATAAATTGGAAACTTTAGAAAACTGGGATAAATGGAAAAAAAGCTTAGGAAAAGCAGTAGATATAGGTGAAACTATAGGAATGTCTGATGAAACAATAAACACTATAGCTGAAAGGGTAGGTACGTTTTTAGCTAACAATGTAGATGCAAAAAATGATGAAGAAAGGTTATTAAAAGAATTATGGGATGCAGCAGATGAAAATGATAGAAGGGTATTATCTAGATTAGTAGTTAAAATAACGGATAATTAAAAAATTGAAACTACCTAGTTAGTTTCAATTTTTTTCATACCATTAAAGGTGAATAAAAGCTTTAATTAAGGAAAACCTTAATTAACAGTACAAAATATTTTTTGAGGTGTAATAAATGGTAAGTAATATAGCTAAATTAGTTTTTTTATTTCTATTTATCATTATAATATTAAGGATTTTAGGAAAGTCAGTATTAGCCCAATTAGCTCCCCATGATCTTATGACGATTTTTTTTATTGCATATTTAGCCTTTCAGCCCATTAAAATTGAGGGTACATCCCAGGCAATTGTAGGTATTATTGTAATTGCAATAGTTCATGTTGTAATTGGTAAGCTTAGTTTTATACAAAAGTTAAATAAATTAATTATCGGGGAACCTACTATCTTAATTCAACATGGAAAAATTATAAAATCTAATTTAAAAAGTAGCCGTTATTCTCTTGGTGAGTTAATTTCATCTATTAGAACCTCTGGATATCATGATATTAAAAATATAGAATATGCTATTTTAGAACCTAATGGTGAATTAAGTATTTTACCAAAAGCAGATATTATTCCAATAAAACCAAAACATTTAAATATTAAAGCAGAGCGGGAAGGATTACCGGTTGCAGTTGTTATTGAAGGTAAGATTCAATATAAAAATTTAAAATTTATTAATAAAAGCGAAGAATGGTTATTAAAAAAGCTTAAATCCCATGGCTACAATAACATTGATGATATCTTTTATGCTACAGTTAAAGATACAGATTATACTTTAACTACTGATACTTGGAAAAAACATTATAAATAATAGTTTATAAAAATAGCAAACTTTAAAGAAAATAAAGAGGAAATAAAAGATATTTTTTGACTTGTTGAATATTAAGGTTTATTGGCTGTAGGTATTTAGAAAACTACAGCCTAAATAAATTTATACTAAAAATCATAAGCTGTTTTTACATTTGTTAATCCCACGGATTTTGCTATATTAATAGCATCTAGATATTCTTTTTCTGTTATCTTTCTTTCTAATCCTTTATACTTATAAGCTTCATATTCAGGAAAATATTGAGCCATGATATTTATATAAAGCTTATTAGATATTTCCTTAGATAAAAATTTCATGATTTTTTCTGTACCTGCTAAATTTTCAGGAAGAATTAAATGTCTTATGATTAACCCCCTATATGCAATTTCATTTTTATAGGTTTTTAGATTTCCAACTTGCTTAAACATTTCCTTTATAGCTTCTTTTGTAATAGAATAATAATTTTTAGCTCCTAAATACTTATAAGAGTATGTATCATCTGAAAATTTAATATCTGCTAAATAAATATCTACAATACCATCTAATAATTTTAATGTATCTGATAAATCATAGCCATTAGTATTATAAACAATAGGTATATTAAGTCCCTTCTTTGCAGCTATAAAAATAGCTTCTACTATTTGTGGAATTATATGTCCAGGGGAAACAAGATTAATATTATGACAATTACTCTGTTGTAAAGAAAGCATGATTTCAGCTAATTTATCTACTGTGGTATTTTGACCCTCACCACAATGACTTATTTCATAATTTTGACAAAATACACACTTAAGATTACAATGAGAAAAAAATATAGTACCTGAACCGTTTGTACCTACTAATTCCCTCTCTTCACCAAGATGGGGTTGAGCTCCAGAGATGACTACATTTTCTAGGGTGTTACAATAACCTTTTTCTCCTTTTAATCTATTAACTCCACATTTATGGGGACATAAGACACAGTTTTTTAACTTATCATTTAGGATTTTTACTCTTTTTTTAAGTTCACCACTTGATAATAACTTCAAGTAATTTGGTGTATACATTTATATCTAGCCTCCGTAGTTTACTTTTAATAGTAAGTTTTCCCAAAATACTATTAAATAAACAAAATACCTTTACTAAGAAAAGAACTATTATATCGAGCAAAAGCTCATATAATAGTTCTTATTGTCTCCATTTCATATATTTTTTTTCGATAATTGCAATTCCTTGATACATTAATGCTGCTAAAACAGCAAGAACAAAAACACTCATCATAACTAAATCTAGTTTAAATACTTGACCACCATATACAATTAGATAGCCTATACCTGCTTTTGAAACTAGGAATTCACCTACTATAACACCGACCCAAGAAAGACCAATGTTTACCTTTAAAGTACTTATCATTGTAGGAATATTTGCAGGTAATATTACTTTTCTTAATACTTGGAATTTACTAGCTCCAAAGGTTTCAAGCATTTTAATTTTATCACTATCAACTTCTTTAAAACCATTATACATATTCATGATTGTGATAACTATCGATACTGCTATGGCAGTAACGATGATACCTGAATATCCTGCACCTACCCAAATAATAATTATTGGAGCTAAAGCAGTTTTAGGTAAACTATTTAATACTACTAAATATGGATCTAGTACTTTTGATATAAATTCAGACCACCATAAGAGTATAGCAATTAATATACCTAATATTGTTCCTGAAAGAAATCCAACTATATTTTCAAGTACTGAAACTTTTATATGATTAAACAATGCACCAGCTTTAATATACTTAATAAATAAACTCCATATTTGTGATGGGTAACTAGTAAGGAAAGTATCTATTAAGTTTAATCTTGCTGCTATTTCCCATATACTTAAACATATTACTAGTATAGAAACTTGAGTAATTAATATAGCTCTTTTTCTTTTTTTAATTTTTTTAATAAAGTTTTTATGTTCTAAAGATATCTTTTTATTATCAGACATGAATATCAAGCTCCTTCCAAATCTGATTGAAATAATGTCTAAATTCTGGAGCTTCTCTACATTTCATTGGACTCCATTTTCCACCAGGACAAGTAAGTTTAATATTTATTATGTCTTTAACTTTTGCAGGACGATTTGATAAAATCACAACTCTATCAGCCATAGATATAGCTTCTGAATTGTCTACATAAAGTAATAATTAACAAAGCTATTATTTTAGTAGCAACTTTAAAATACAGAAAATAGTAACATTTAATTTTAGAGATTATAATTTGTTGAAATATTAATTACTAAATAATTCTGAAACCAATATTTATATAATCATTTAATAAAATTTGAATTATTAGCAAAATATTTGTAGTTAAAATAGTTAATTTTGGAATAAATATTGTATTATGTTATAATATAGGTTAATAATGTTAATGGACAAGCATCTAAACACATTTTTATTGTATAGGTATGTAATATTTAATTATTAGAAGGAAGTAAATTCGTAGTAGTTTTGTCATTTAAGTAATTGATAAAGGAGTGGTATTAGTGTCTGAAGAACACCAATTAACTGAAATTCAAGAAATAGCATGTTCTTGTATTGATAGATGGGGGGAAGACATTAACACTCAGAACTTTAGTGGTAAGTTAGGTCGGTTTGTTAGTCAACTAGGTGATGATAAAGACTTAGGGAGAATTTTTTTAGAGCTAGTCAAGAGCTATAATTACTATTCAAGAGAAAGTGTAGATAAATTACTAAAAGAATTTTATAATAAAATAATTAGTGAACTAAAATTAAAAAAACAGTATACTATATATTCTAGAATTGAAGATGATTCAAAGATTGACAGTTCGAATAATTTTTTATCAGAGTTTAAAATTATTAATGATATCTCAAATCATTTTAGTCATGATATTGAAAAGCTTAGTATAAATGATTTTGATGAAATAGAAAATATAATATTTTTGGATGATATTATTGGAACTGGGAAAACAGTAAAGAAATTTTTTGAAAAAAATTTAGAAAAAGTTAGACAAGTAAAATGTTATATATTTTGTATCGAGATATTAGGAGAAGGAAAAGAATTTTTAGAAGATTATTTCGAAAAGAATGAAATTGAATGTAAAATTATTTATCACAATCTGCACCATAAAGTTTTTAAAAAAGATCACATTTTTTCTGATAATCATAAGAAAAAAGAAGAGTTACTAAGAGAGCTTGAGAAGGAAATTTGGGGAAAGAAATCAAATTTTATTTTGGGGTATAATAATAGTCAAGCAATAGTAACTTTTTTTAGAAATACTCCAAATAACACATTAAGTTCTTTTTGGTATAATAGAGAAAATTGGCAAGGATTATTCCCAAGAAATGATGAGCTACCAGCATTTAAGAAGAGGAAAAGGAATAATGTTAGATATAACATTAAAAAAAAGGGAGAATTTAGTAAATGATTAATTCTAAAGAGTTGTTAATATTGATATACTTAAATGAATACAAAGATCAATATTTACTAGCAGAAATTAAAGAACTATGTTACTTTACTACTTCTCAAATGAAAAAATATTTACAGAAAATGATTGAAAAAGAGATGCTAGAAGACTCTAATGGAAGATTGCTTTTAACTTATAAAGCTGAAAAATTTTTAAAAGAGAAGGGGTTATTTAATGTTACCCTCTCTGAGTTATTTAAAGATATAGTTACATTGGAATTTACTGAAAAACCACTCTCGTTTCAAGATGTATATATACCTAAAGAATTTAAAATATGATAAAACCATGTTTTCTAGAATTGGATAGCGAGTCGCTATTCGTGAAGTAAAGTTACTATGTTGCTTTTTCAGTACTAATTTTAGAAGCGTAAATTAGTACTGAAACAACCAACAGAAGCATTTGGTTGTTCACCTAAATAAAATATTAGAGGTCAAAGATTTTATTTAGGTGATCAGTTAAGTAAAGAAATCTAGTAGAAAACAATTGGGAGATAAAAACTATGGATATTAATAAACTAAAAAATAATATGTTAACTGAAGAATATGATAAAGAATATATTGATTTATGCATTTCTTATGCATATAATCTTGAAAAAAATGGTTTTCCAGTAATATTTGACTCTACACATTTAGCTATGCTTATAGGAATAAAGGTTAAAGAATTATACTCATATTATGAGTTGGCGCAGTCTCTTTATAAAAAAATTATAATACCTAAAAAGACTGGTGGAAATAGAATATTAAATGCGCCTTGTGAAAATTTAAAATATATACAAAAGTGGATTCTTGACAATATTTTAAATAATAGTGAAAGTTTGGATGTTTCTACTGGTTTTGTACAAGGAAAATCTATTGTAGATAATGCAAAACAACATATTGGAAAAGAGTGTGTGATAAACTTAGATATTAAAAATTTTTTTCCAAGTATTAGATATATTCAAATTTACAATATATTTCGTAGTTTTGGATATACAAGGCATCTTTGTATGGTATTTACAGGCTTATGTACATATAAAAATGTATTACCTCAAGGAGCACCGACTAGTCCTTTACTATCTAATCTAGTTTGTAAAAGGTTAGATACAAAGTTATTAGATTTAGCAAACCATATTGGAGCTTCTTATACAAGATATGCTGATGACATTACTTTTTCAGGTGAAAAAGTAATTACTAAGTATATTAAACTAATTAAACGAGTAATTAAAGAAGAGTACTTCCAAGTTAACGAGAAAAAAGTAAGGGTTCAGTTTAAACATCATAGACAGATGGTAACGGGATTAGTTGTTAATACTAAATTAAGTGTACCCAAAAAAACAAAAAGATATTTAAGACAACAGATTTATTATGCAAAAAAATATGGTGTAAACAACAGTTTAGATAGACAGGAAGTTTCTAAATCTAATTATGAAGGACATTTATTCGGGTTAGCTTACTTTATTAAGATGGTAGAACCTAAAAATGGAGTTGAATTTATAGAACAGTTAAAACAAATCGATTGGGAGAGTTAAAACTTTAAATAAACTTTTAAAGTTTTCTACAGTTAGGTTGTCTAAATACAGTTTTAAACTTCACATATAATTAGAGATCTTTTATTGTAAATAAGATATATAGAAAAAACTGACTTAAATTTAATTAAGTCAGTTTTTTCTACTTTTTCTAAATATAGTTTTTAAACCGACAGAATTTGACTACATTAGACAAAGGGTATTAAGCTTTAATATAGAAATTTAATATTAGAATGTAAGAAAATGATCATAAGAGTAACACAAAAGAATTGAAAAAAATATGAGTTATGTAAAGGACAAATATCTAATATTGGAATATTTTTTAGGGACGCAAAATGATATTATTATTATACTTATTACTGAGTTGCAATGCATATAGTTAATGTAAAAAAGAATAATTACCCAAATAAATGTAGATAGACAAATTAAAAATTAAAAAATTAAGAAGATGATAATATGAATATTGATAATCAAATAAACAAATGAGATTTTGAACAATTGAGTTTAAGGAAAAAAATAGAGGTTTTAACTACATTCATAGAATTAGAAGAAAAGAAAGATAAATTTAATAGATATTTCTATTATTTTCATGATAGTAAGACTAGGCGAAATATCATTGCACGAGAGTTTATAAAATCAGGCAATGGATATGTTTATGGAGCTAACTTGCCAGATTACAAACATTTGGCTGATTCAAGAGGTTGGGTCAAAGTTAAAAACTTTGATGAAAATACATTAATAGACATTATTGAGAAGGCTATTGAAGCACATAGATAGATAATAAAAAATCAATTTAAAACCTAATTTGAAGAAAATATTATTGTCAAGGTTTAGAATAACTTATATGAGGTGGAGTATATGGGAAAAAGTAATAAATTAGTACAGAAAAGAAATAAAATGTTTTCATTGTTAGAGAGAAAATTAAATGAAAGTAATTCAACTATACCTATGTATTTTAATGAAAATCCAAATTTAAAAGTAGATGTAAAAATTATAAATAGTAAACCACAAGGTTTTTTAGGTGACAAACAGATTCAACAATTTGAAAATATTGATTTTAACAGCATTTATAATAATTTATCGGGTACATATAAGAACGGAGACTTCGCTAGGAAAGATTTTAAAAACTGTTATGAGAGAGTGAAGAAAGCAATAAAATCTAATACAGGCGTTTCATTGAATTCCTTATGTGCAGGTATGTTTGGACCTATAGACAATCCTAACAGAGGTACACAAGTTTATAGTGCACATAAATATATGTCTTTTAAAGTTAAAGATATTATTAATATAGGAAATGGATTTAAAGATGTACTAGAGAACTATAATGATACTTTTATATCACCAAATGCATTAGCAAAATTAATGGTGAAAGAGTATCTTTCGATTAATATCAGAGATTATGATGAAGAAGATAGCGAAGATTTAGATGATGAAATATCGATAGAAACAGGAGCAAGAAATATAATATTTTTTGGACCTCCTGGAACAGGAAAAAGTTATAGAATGGAAGAAAATGCTAAGAATATTCAAGTAAGTTATAAAAACATAATAAGGACTACTTTTCATCCTGAATATTCATATTATGATTTTGTAGGTCAATATAAACCAGTTGTAGGTTATGAATTAATTAGAAATAGAGTAATAGGACACTCTGGTAAAGAGATGATTCACACTCAAGATAATAGAATGAATGAATTTAAAAAACCTTTTGTTTACTATGACTTTGTACCGGGACCATTTACTAAGGCAATAATAAATGCATTGTCTTTAGAAGGAACAAAAGAAAATACTTTATTAGTTATTGAAGAAATCAATAGAGGTAATTGCGCAGCTATCTTTGGAGATATTTTTCAATTACTTGATAGAGTAAATGACATAAATGATAATGATTATGGTAAATCTCAATATCAAATAGATATACCTGAAGAAATGAAAATGTATATTAAAAATGAATTAAAATGGTCAGATGAGGATTGGTATGAGTATTTTACTAAGGGATTTGTAATACCATCAAACTTATTTATATTTGCAACTATGAATACATCAGATCAATCTTTATTTCCTATGGATTCTGCTTTTAAAAGAAGATGGTCAATGGAATATGTTAATATTGATTATGAAGTTGAAGAGTTAGAAGAGGTTTATTTGCCAGAACCTTATAATAAAATTTTATGGCTTGATTTTATTAAAGTTATGAATAAAGAAATTGTAGATTACACTGAAACAGATGATAAACAGCTAGGTCAATGGTTTGTAGGGAATGAAATAAGTAAAAGTGAGTTTATTGGAAAAGTATTATCCTATCTATGGTTTGATATATTTAGACAACAACCAGAAGTAATATTTAAGGAAAGTATAAAAACTTATGATGATATAAGAAATAATTATGAAAGAGGAGTTTTAAAAGATGATATTATAGGCGAAATGGTGAGTGACAGTGAGTAAAGTAAAGAGGTCTTTAGATGGAAAAATGATAGGTTTTTCAATAGATAAGAAGTCAGGTCTTACATTAACGGTTCCAAAATTCATAGAAAATATATCTAATGAGAAGGGTTACATAGAAAAAGAAATATTTCAATATTTCAAAATCTTTAAGAAGTATAGAAGACAGAACTTAAATCAAAAAAATATTAAAGAACAAGATTATTATAGAAGTTATATTGATGGAAATAATGAAGATAAAAAATATACATTCTCGCTAATTGAATTATATCTTACATTGTTAAATGACTATAGAGAAAAAGGTCTTCTTTTATTTAGAAAAAGAAATGTTAATTTAAAGAAAAAAGGAAATATCAATTGGCAAAAGACTATGAAATCATCTCAAGAACTTATTACAAATAATTCTGTTTTATATAGAGAAATATTTCACAACAACTTAAGTATTGATTATCAGCATCCTATTACAATTCTACATGCTCTTACACTAATGAAACTAGAAAAATTATTATCAATAAAACTAAAGTTACCATATGATTATAGATATTTAAAGCAATTTGAAAACTCCACTAATTATATAAAAGGGATATTACAAAGATATCAAAGAGAAATGTTTTCTGATAGAGAAAAAAAGATATTTAAAATACTTCAACATATTTATTTAGATAAAAAAAATAAGAAAAATTTATTTAAATGTAATCAACAACTTGATTATGTTGAGAAGTTCGATTTAATATGGGAGAAAATGCTTAAAGTAGCTTTAGACGATGAGTATAACGATATAAAAGAAAACATACCAAAAGGAAGTTATTTACTTAAAAATCATCCAAATGACAGTTATACTAGTTTTGGAGGATTAAGAGCGATACCTGATATTTTAATAAAGAAAGAATGTCATGGGAAAGATTATTTATTTGTATTAGATGCTAAAAATTATGTTCCTAATTTCAAAGATAATGTAGGCATGCCACAGAGCCATGACATTATTAAACAAATATTTTATAAATATTTTATGAGTAAAGAATTTCATGAAGATAATAAATATCATAGTGAAAATATCATAAATGCATTTTTACTACCAACAGAATTAAACACACCTGAAAAGATAAGATATATTGGAATACATTCTTTAGAAGATTCATTTAAATTTAATAATACAGGAAAAATTTTATGTTTTTATATAGACTTTAATCAACTTAGACAAGTTTACTTAAATCCTAATAAAAAATATAAAAAAGAAGTGCTTGATTATATTCTAGATACATACAATAACTTATATTAATACTAGTCTATAAACATTATTAGAAAATCAGTACTAAAAATAATAAAGTACAAAAAACTAAGTTTATAATATGGATTTATTAGAAGGTTTAGAATAAAAATAAAAAATATTGGAGTATACATATAAAACAATAACTGTTACATACTATTGACCACTAACTTTTACTACTTAATTACAAAAACTAACCTCTTTATTAATTAAAGAGGTTAGTTTTTCTTATAGCCTTTATATGCTTTTATAACCTCGAAATTTCATAACGATATTTATATTATAAGGATTTATCCCGATATAAATGGAAATATATATATTATGATGAACTTAAAGAGACCCATATACAGATTGATATTACTGGGATGGAGTGCATTTTGCATTTCGTTTTTTTTATTTCCTTTTGAGTTTGTAAGATTTTAGGTTATATCAATATTATGGCAAATAAATTCCAGTTATAATATATCAATAATTAATAATAACATAGTCTAATATTAAGGTAATTATAGACCTAAAATTTACTAAATTCAATAATTTTATTTAATATGTTTTCCAGAAGATATGTTAATGTATAATGAACTCTTTACTTAAATTATGAAACTACAACATGACAATACTTTTAATGTTTAAAAATGTATAATGTAGGAAATAATTGGAGGTAACTTTTTAAAAACTAAATATGTATTGGATGATATTACATTAGTGTTAATTTGTTTGAGTAATTATAATGGAGGAAATTATTTTGAAAGCAGACAATAACTTAACAAAAAAGATAAATGAAATTACTTATTTAGCAACGCCAAATACTTATAGATATCGACCAATTATTAGATTTTTTTACGAAGAAGCTAATAACATGAATCATTGGCTATCTAAAGAGAATGTTTTTAATGCTTTAAAGGATGAGGAAGGTTTTGAAAATTATACAATTGAAGAATGTGAGCAAAATCTACTAGGACTTAAGGAGTTTAATAATTTAGAGGTTAAACAGGAAGACAAATATGTTACTAGTATAAGGGATTATTTAAAGAGAAGTTATAGCTATTCTTTAACAGAAAAAACTGTAAAGATAGAAGAGACAATGATTAATTTAGAAAAACTAAATCTAGGAGAGCAATCTGTTAATACAGAGTTTTTAAGGCATTTTAAGGATCTATTAGAGCAGGTTATAGAAATATCAATGTATGATATTAATAATAGGAAATTATTAAATGAAGCAAATCTCTGGTGGGAGAATTTTGAAAGTAGCTTCAATAGGTTAAATGGAAAATATAAATCAACTATTAGATTGTTTAGAGACTTAATATCAGAGGATAAATTAACAACAAAGTCTTTTGTTATATATAAAGATAAGTTAATGGAGGATTTGGGTGGATTTGTAACTGATCTTCAAAAACTTTCAGGGAATATTGAAAGGTTCTATAAGAATTTAACTATAGAAACTGAACATAAAGCTATGAATAGAGTTATAGCATCTTATGTTAAGGCTCAAATTGAAAGTACTAATATAACTGAAGAAAAAATAAAAGATAGTGTCTATAGTAAATGGGTTAACATTAGGAAGTGGTTTATGGGTGCTGATGTCAGGAAAAGTGAATGCAGAAAAGTAGAAGAAAAGGCCACAGAGATAATTAATAAATTACTTTTTTATGCAAATAAATTAACTGAACGGAAAAAATCTTTAGTAAGTCGCCAAGAAGAACATAAAAAGCTAATGACTCTATTTGGTAAAGCGAAGGATCTAGATGAGGCTCATAGATTATCTGCTTATGTATTTGGTATTTCTCATATGCAACATCTTCAAACAAAAGAAGAGAGAGAAAAAAGCAGTATTGACTTAAGTGTGTATGAAGAAGAACCTTATGAGAGACTATTAAAAAGAAGGGTAAGAAATGCTAGGACAAAATCAAAAAGAACAATTGTAAAGGATAAGTCTATGAAAAAACAGACTTTGGTAAAGGAGAAGCAAGAAAAAAGAAAAGAATTAGAGAAAAAAATAAAAAGTTATATAGTTGACGGTGAAATTAATTTCGCCGATTTACCAGAGATAGATGGAGAAGTTAGAAATCAGTTAATGAAATGGGTTACAAAAGGAAACCTAGCAAATAGAAAGAAATCAAGAAAGCCTCTAAGGAATGAATATGGTCAAAAGTTTAAGTTAATATACCCTGAAAATAAAGAAAGGTGCAATCTTAGGTGTACAGATGGCACATTAAATACATTAGCTTATAGACTTAAGTTCATTGAGGAGTGATTATGTGAGTGAGGGGAAGAATGTTATAACCGAATTATTTGATAACTTTTGGATACTAAGGAGCAATGATTCAACTAAGTATTTTGAAATAAAAGAAAAATTACCAGAGGCTAAGGAATTAATTTACGAAAAATTGGGATATAAGTTAATCAACAAAGCTGATTTAATTAAGCTTGAGAAAATACCTAATAAAGCTTACTCATGGATGGGCTTTAGTGATTTTAAAGCAAAGAAAGACTATGTGTTTTTCATTTTATTATTAATGTACTTAGAGAAAAGAGAAGTAAGATTTCAGTTTATATTATCAGATTTAATCGAGTATATTGGTTCTAATTACTTAAACAATGAAGTGATTGAATGGGAAAGTAGAGAGAATAGGACCTCAGTAATACGAGTGTTACAGTTTGCTGAAAAAATGGGCATTATCAAGATTGAAGAATTTGAACAAAGAGAGTTCAGAGATTCTATTGAGGGAGAGGCGTTAATTACTAATACTGGGCTTTCTAGATTTTTTACGAGGCATTTTGATGAAGATATTAGTAATTACAATGGAATAGAGGATTTTGAAAACAAGGGAAGGGTGTCTAAACTTACTAATTTAGAAAAAGAAAGTGAAGATGCTAGAGTGATAAAAAATCAGATTTACAGGGAACTTTTTAATACTCCAGGACTTTATAGGTCAGAAGCTGATAGTCAAGGTGCTTTTCGCTATTTAAGAAGACAGGGATATAGGTCAATTGCCCCAGATATAGAAAAATTTTTAGGTGCTAAATTGCATCTTCATAGGGATGCTGCTTTTGTTGTATATGATGTAACTGAACCGCTAAAAAACTCAATCCCAGGAATTGATGGATTATCAGAAATGTCGTTGCAGTTTAATAAACTAATTGTAGAAAAAGTTAAAAGTGGAGCGTTAGAGGTTAATGAAGAAGATGTAATAGAAATATCTAGGAGCGAATTTAATCAACTTATATTTGAGTTTAAAGATAGGTTTTCTAGTGGTTGGTATAAAAAATATCGTGAAGAAATGTCTTTAAGAGAAATAGAGTCAGAGATAAGGCAGTATATGAAAAGCTCAAAGATGTTAATAGAAGATAAAAATAATAACGCAATAAAAATTATGCCAATAGTTGCAAAAATAACAGGCGATTACAATGATAATATAAGGAGTGGTGATGATGAGTAATAGCGGAGGATGTTTAGAAAATAATTGGGTTATGAACAGAGGAGGCTTTTTAAATTATTGGTGTTATGATCATGAGATATTTGATTTTAAAGGAGGAAACCTTTTATTAAGGGGAGAGAACGGTACTGGTAAATCAGTTACCATGCAAGCCTGTATTCCATTGTTATTAGATGGAAATAAAAGTCCTCAAAGATTAGATCCTTTCGCTACTAGGTCAAGAAAAATGTCTTACTATATAATAGGTGGTCCTGACTCTGGGAAAGAAGATGAAATAAGTTATGTGTTTTTAGAGTTAAAAAGGAGATATTCTGAAGACTATAAAACAGTAGGTATAGGTTTTAGGGCTAGAAGAAAAAATCCTAAAATTGATGCATGGCATTTTATTATTAGAGATGGGAGAAGAATTGACAAAGACTTTTTCTTGTATGAAGAAACTAGTGATGGTAAGAAACCTTTAAGTAAAAAAACATTTAAACATAGATTAGGAAATAGTAACAAGTACACAGAGAGTCCAAGAGAGTATATGGAAGAAATGAACAAAGAGTTTTTTGGTTTTGAGGATATAAAAGAGTATGAGCAGTTAATTAATTTAATAATCCAATTAAGAAGTCCTAAGCTTAATACTGACTTTAGGCCAGAGGTAATAGGGGAGATTTTAAATGATTCATTGGAATCACTATCTGATGATGATTTGAATAATGTGACTAATTCTCTAAAATATATGGATGATATTGAAGAATCTATAGAAACACTGAAGATGGCAATTAATAGTGCGATAGTATTAAAAGCTGAATATGATAGATATAATAAGTTTTTACTGAATGAAAAAGTGAATGCTTTACTTAATATATCTAGTACTTTAAATAGTAAAAAAAGAGAGTTAAAAAATAAAATTAAAATATTAGAAGAAAAGCAACAGGCGTTAGAGGAATTAGAGACAAAAATAAATGAATTGGATCAAGAGTATAAGAAAGCTCAAGATATAAAGAAAGAATATGAAGGTACAGAAGCTTGGGAAACTAGCCAAAACATTGAAAAAGCAAAGGGTGAATTAAAAAATATTAATGAAAACTTAGAAGATAAAAATAATAGCTTGGTTGAAAAAAGAGATAAAAGGGTTGATATTGAGTATAACATAAAGGAATTAAGTGGTGAGATGCAGTCTTGTGAGTCTGAGATAGAAGATAATTTGGAAGAAATGAAGGATTTAGCAGAACATACAGACTTTAGAGCTGATAGTTTTCAGTTAGAACCACTCCGAAAGAAGGTTCATCCTGGATTTAATTTTGAGATAATAGAAAGTCAGATGATAAAACACTCTAGAAATCTTAGAAACGGGAAGGACGAGATAAATAAGACAAAAATGTTTAAAGACCAATATGATGAAGAGGCATCGGAGTTAGATAGCTTAAAAGATGAGTTAGAAAAAAATGAAAATAAGCTAAGAAAATGTAATCAACTTCTTGATGAAGAGTCTCAGAGATTTATTAGGGATGTATGTGATTGGAAAGAAATGAATGCAGTTTTTAAATTTAGAGATGAGAACTTTTCAAGCTTACTGTCTTCAATAAATCAGTTTTGCTCTGGAGAAAAATATTCATTGGTAAATGATATTTTAAATGATGAAAAGAATTTTGTATCGTCTACATTAACAAAGTCAAGAAATAAGAAAGAGCATGAACAAAGAGTAATTAAAGAAGAAAAGGATGAGAAAAGACAAGAGTTAGAACAAATAAAAAAACAGCCTGATCCAGAGCCAACAAGAAGTGAAGAGGTTATTAAAAATAGAAAAGCTTTAAGTGATAGGGGGATTCCTTTTATTCCATTTTATAAAGCAGTTGAATTTAGAGATGATGTAGCTGAGGATGAAAAGAATTATATAGAGTCGAGTCTTTTAGATATGGGGATATTAGATGCTCTTATAATTCCAAAGGATTATTTAGATAAAGCTTTAGATATGGATAAGGATATGTGTGATAAGTATATTGTTTCTAACCCTCAAATGATGACACATGAATTATCTGATAAGCTAAAAGTGGCTAATTATGAAGTAGACAGGATTAGTGATATTGATATAGATAATGCAATTAAAAGTGTTCTTTTAGGAGAAGAAGATGGTAGTACTTATTTGGATTATAGTGGAAGGTATGGTATAGGGGTATTATCTGGGAAGTCTTCAGGAGAATACGAAAGTAAGTTTGTAGGTTTTGTTAATAGAAAAAGATACATAAAGAAGTTGATCGAGTCTTTATCAAATGAGATTGAAGAGTTAAGTCAAAAATATTACAAGAAGCAAGAGGAGATTAATGAAATTAGTGGCTTAGAGAAGAAATTAAGGGAAGAGTTTAATAATTTCCCAAGTAGTGAAAATATTAAAGAGGCTATAGATTGGATAGAAAAAGCTAAGAAGGATATTGAGTATAATAAAAGCAACATCAACAATAAACAAAATAGGCTTAGTGATTTAAATATTGGGGTTAAAAATCAAGTTATTAGACAAAATAAAATAACAAATGAGATAGAGATTCCAGTTAATGTAGATAAGTATGGAGAAGCAATAGAGCATATGGAGGAATACTCAAAATTATTAAGTAATATACGGTTTAAGTATGGACAACTCCAATCGGACTTGAAACGATTAGAAACTTATGAGGAAAGATTAGAAGATATAGACCAAAGTATTGATTATTTAATATATAGTATCAATGACTTAGAAAAAGAGGTAGAATTGTTAGAAAACAGGATATTCAAATTAAAAGAGTTTATAGATAACTCTGACTTTGAAAAAATAAAAGAAGAATTATCTAGATGTAATAGGCTAATAGATAGTTATTCAGATGAAAAATCAAACATGAAAGAAAGTGTAGGGGGAGTAGGAATAGAAGTATCAAATTTAAGAGACGATATAGATGAATTAAAAATTGAAATAAAAGAAGTCAAAGAAGTTGAAAATGTTAGATTGATAGGTTTTAAAAATGAATACAATTTATTGTTTTTGGCTGAACAAAAGATAACTAGTGAACAGTCGAGGGATGAAATTACGAAGATTGCTAGAAATTTAAACAACAAATATAGCTTTAGCAAAGGTGATACAAGAAATAAAATTGAAACCGAAGTAAGTAATCTATTCCATAAGGTTAAAAGTAATTTTATAGATTATAATATAAGGATTGAAAATGCTCTTAAGATGAATGTGATGGAGGAAGATAGAGAGGAAATCAGAAAAGTTAAAAATGAGCAAGAGAGGATAGTTATAAAAGCTAGGGTAGAAAGTCAATATGTTCACTTTAATACTTTTAAAGAAGAGATAGAAAACCATTTGGGAGAACAAAAGCTTTTATTAACCGAAAAAAACTCTAAGCTAATGAAAGATATCTTATCTCAGGATATAAGTCGAAAAATAAATGCTAAAATTTACAAAAGTAAAGAGTGGGTAAAAAGGATTGATAACTTACTTAGAACTAGAGATATATCAAGTGGTTTAACATTTGGTTTAACTTGGGAATCTAGAAAGGGAGTAGGCTTGAATCAGTTAGACACTAAAGAGTTAGAAGAAATCTTTAAAGGTGATCATGAGTTACTAACAGATAGAGATTTAGAAAAATTATCTAATCATTTTAAGTCTAAAATAGAACAAGTAAAGTATGATATGAAAAGCAACAGGGTTCAAAAAAGCTATGGGGAAATAATGAAAGAAGTACTTGATTACAGAAACTGGTTTGAGTTTAAAGTATATGCCAAGAAAGAGGGAGAGAAGCGAAAAGAATTAACTAAAACTGTTTATGGTACATTTAGTGGTGGAGAAAAGGCTCTATCCACATACGCACCTCTTCTTGCTTCAATTCATGCTATTTACGAAAAGGGTAGAGAAGATAGTCCAAGAATAGTTGCTCTGGATGAAGCCTTTGCAGGAGTTTCTGAAGATAATATTGATGATATGTTTGGAATGGTTTCGAAATTAGATTTAACCTATATATTTAACTCAGAGAAACTATGGGGAACTTACCCATCAATTAAATCTTTATCTATCTGTGAACTTTTAAAAGAAAAGAATGAAGATGTTGTGGGGATTATGAGGTATTACTGGAACGGGAAAGAAATAGTTGAAGCTGGAGAGTTAAGTATCTTAGGAGAAGAGCCGGGCAATGAAGATGAATATTTAGATGTTAGTGAGGAGGTATATATTCGTGCCTAATAAGGAAGATAAATTAAAAAAATGTGTAGAATACTTTAAAAAGAAAAAAGGATATCGAAGGTTTTTTCAGAAGTTAAAGGAAAATTACTTATCTTTAGGGAGAATAGGCGGAACAATTAGAATAAGAAATTTAACTAAAGAGGAGAGGAGCTGTTTTTCAGCTTTTCTTCACAAAAATTATTATGATAAAAAATCTATTAATCTTCAGGTTGTTAAGTTCAAAGAGGCTCTAGATAAATATACAGCCTTTGGTGGACTAGATTTAAAAGACATACTATTTGCGTATTACGGAGGAGAAATATTATCAAAAAAGGAAAGAAGGGAGATTTTTAAAAATAAAAAAGAAACTTTTTTTAATAATGTGATTAGTGAATTTGAGGGTACTGAGTCTGCGATTTGGATAAAGGATGAGTTAGAAACAAAGAGTAGTTTTAGTAATTTACTAACTAAAAGATATAAAGAAAATATCAAGTTATTAAAAAAAGAACTTAGGATAACCATGAATGCGTTTAATGTTTTAGTTAATTATATTAAAGATGACAAAAAAGAGAGGCTCCCTATATTTGCAGCAAAGATTACAAAAAATCCCCATGCCTTTGATGAAAGCACTTCTTTAAATACTCTTTTAACTAATGGAATTTGTTATATGTTAAGAAAAGATAGTCCTAGAAGCGCTGAAGATAAAAAATTATTATTTTATGAAGCTGGTATTATTAAAAACGAGCTTTCCAATTTTACCACTTTAAAAGGTCTTTATGGTTATAAAGATGGAAAAGAGTATGAATTGTGGAAATGCTTTAGGAAAAACCAAGAGATTTTTAATGCTAATGTATTAAATATAAATAACATTGAAAAAGTAGATGCCCCTAATAAAAGAGTTTTTGTATTTGAGAATCCTGGAGTATTTGAAGAAGTTGTATATAGATTTCAAGAAAATGATATTGGTTTTATGTGTACTTATGGTCAGATTAAATACGCTAGTTTTTTAATTTTAGATATGCTAGTTAAAGAAGGTGTATATATTTATTATAGTGGAGATTTTGATCCTGAGGGTATTAGGATTGCCGATAACCTAAAAATCAGATACAGAAATAACTTAACATTGTGGAAGTTTAAAGAGGAGGATTATTTAAATTCAATATCTAATAAAACAATAAGTCAAGATAGGTTAAGCAAATTAAAGACGGTGTTTTCGGATGAATTAAAGGCAGTGGCGAATTTGATATATAATAAGGAAGTTGCTGGATACCAAGAACTTCTAATTGATGGATTAGAGCATGATATTTTGAACATTTGTCAATTATTATAAGAGTGTAAAAAAATTTGTGCTTTTTAAAAAATCAATTCCTTTAGCTATTATAATTTAATTGATTTTAGAATAGCTATCAAGGTTAAAATGAAGGGAAACTACACCGACATTAACAGTCATTCTAAAACTATAAAATGTTAGTTAACAGGAATTGAAATAGTGTATTGAAGAAGCACAGTTTTATTTACAGAATTGATAATTTTACTATATCTATGTAAACAGTAAACTTAGTATCTTCATTGCCTACATAAAAATAAAAACAACAAATAATTATAAAATTAAATAGCTTATGTATTTTTATAAATATAATAAGCATCACATCGACATTATATTACAAAACTAGACAAAGGGGTAGCGAAAAATTTGTAGAATATAGATACTAGCGATATTTTTATAATCTTTTAAGGACAAATTGTAGAGGAGGATAGTTTGAGAAACTACTATATTTAATTTTAATAACTATTTGAGAAGCAATAATGAAAAAATTAGTTTTATAAATGGTAATATAGTACTATTGCAGTAGATAATTAACAGAATTTGAATTAGGAGTTAAAATACTTTTATGAAACATAAGATTAAGGAGGGTTTATGTTAAATAAAATGACAATATCATCTAAGAAAACATTGATTATAGTCTTTGTTCTACTAGCATTATGTATAAGTCTAGCAGAATACACTACTGGAATTACTAGAGTAGGAGGTATAACTTTAACAGGCTTTGTATTTTCCTATATTATTTTATTGAAGGTAGACAAGCTATTGAATGAGAAAAAATTGAATTATGATAAAAGAACACAACAAATAGAAACAATTAAATCTGATTTTAGTAATGAAGTAATGGACTTAAAAAATGAATTAAATAAGTATGCTAATGAATTAAGTTTGAAATTAGATAATCAAAAAGAATATACTGATATATTGAAAGAAGATTTACATAATGAAATAACCGTAATAAAAGAAAACTTGATGAAAGAGATTACTGTTATGGGTAACAAAATAACTGATGTTAATAAAGAGTTAAATCATAAATATACTAATAAAATGAGTTCAGTAGAAGAAAAGCTTACTAAAATGCTTAATAAAAATGTAAATAAAATAGAGGAGACTCTTTTATATTTAGATGAAAAGTTTAAGAAAGAAATAAATGAAATTAATACTTCTACAAATGACAATTTGAATAATATTAAGTTAAAAAATAATGAAATTAAAGAAATTATTGAAAGTCTTGCTTTAGAGCTGGAAAAAGGATTTGAAGGTAGAGAAATTCAACAAGAAAATGCAAGGAAAGAATTAAGTAATATAATTTTTAATATAACTGAAGATATGAAGTCTGAAGTAAAACTAATTAAAAAAGATACTTATGAAAAATTAGACTTCATTACCAAAGAAAATACAAACATAAAAAAAGCAATTAATAAAAATCAAATTGAAACCAGAGAAAATATTAATACTATAAAAAACTCATTTTCCAAAAGTATTAATAATTCTTTAGAGAAATTAAACAATAGCATAAGTGAAAGTAATAATATTTTAACTAATAATTTAAATGATAAAATAGAAGTTCTTTCGGTAGATATATCAAAAGGATTTTCACAAAATAGAAATAGATTAGATAATAAAAACAATGAACTTCATAAAATGATTTTAGATATAGAAGAAAATATATTAAAAGACATAAGTAAAATTTCTGGTTATATTAACAAAGAGATTTTTAATGCTATCAACTACAATAAGAACAAGTTAGCATTACTAGAAAGTAACTATAGTGAAAATAAAAATATTTTACATACATTTCAAGAAGGAATAAAAAATTTAGATTCTAGACTAGAAATGTATAATTCTAATATTAACAATATATTTAAAGACTTGGATAGGAAAATAGAATCTAAACAAATCTCTAATCAAGAGTCAATTACTGCATTTAAGAAAGAAATGCTAAGCTTAAAGAATAAACTAGATTCGTTTGATGGACTTATTAGTTTAACTAAAATGAATAATCAAAAGACTCTGGAAGAGATTAGAAAAATTAAGAAGCTTGAGCATAAAGAACAGTTGTTAAATGTGAAACAGAAAGATCCTAACAGACAAGAAATTATTGAAGATAAGAAAAATAATGCAAAATTAATTGAAAAATATAAAAATAATAAAAGATATAAAAGTAAATTATTTATTGATGGTAAACTCAAATATGAAACAATATACGATAATGGAATTTTGTATGGTTCAAAATCTTATAATGAACATGGAAATGTAACAGTTTCTGATGAGTATTATAGGAATGGAGCAGTTAAAGAAAGAATAGAGTATTATAATGAAAAGGGTAAAAGAAAGAAAGAACATATAAAATACGACAGACAAGGTAATGAAATTTAAGGGGGATATATATGTTTTTACAAGAATTAAATGATATACAAAGAAAGAATTTTTTAGAGTTAGCAGTATATGGGATGAAAGTTAACGAAGAATTACATGAAAGTCAAAAAAATATTATTAATACATTTAGGTTAGAAATGTGTATTGAAGATTATGTAATAAAGAATAAACCAATTAAAGATATAATAACTGAATTTCAAGGTAGTAAAAAGAGTATTAAAAAAATAGTTTTAATTGAACTATTTGGAGTATTATTAACAGATGGTGCTTTTGATGATAAAGAAAGCGATTTAGTTAATCTTTGTGCAAAAAAATGGAATTTTAGAGATAGTGAAATTAAGAAAATGAGAAGATGGGTTCAAGATTTTAATGATTTATTAGTAGAAGGATATGAATATATAATGAAATAGGAGGTTAAAAATGGGAATATTTGGCGGGATCAAAAGTATAGGTAGATCAATATCTTCAGGTATTTGTGCAGCAGGTAGTTCAATAAAGAATGGTGTAAAAAAAACTTGCACTACTATTAAATCAGGTGTTAAGAAAGCAAAGAAAAAAATATCCAATGTGTGGGGGAATTTTTCTGGAAAAGCTCAATTTGAAGAAGCCAAACGGATTCAAGGAAAATTTACTAAAAGGTTTAGTAAAGCTAAGGAAGACTTTAATACTCAAACTGAGTTATTGTTTAATAAAATAGAGAAAAGTATAGAAAATATAAATAATAATAAATCTACTATTCATAAAAAATTATTGCCAGAAATGGTGGAAAAATTGTCTAAGATTAAAGATATAAAAATACCAAAAGAGTTTGAAATAGAAGAATACCAAAGAAATACTATAAAATTAGATAGAATTAAAAGTAGAGATGAACTTTTCAAGATAGATTTTGATAAGCATAAGTTTAAGACATTTGTTCAAGCTACTTTCACATTTGGTTTTTATACTCGTAAGAAATCTAAAGAAACGCTTTTTGCAGTAAAGGAAGAAGCTAAAAAAATAGATAATGAAATTGCAAAGATGAAAGCTGAAATTAAAAAGTTAGAAGGTATAGTACAAGCCCTTGAAAATACGGAACATTATTTTGAAAGTGTGTTAAATATATATACTAGGTTACTTACTAGAGTTGACAATTCTATAAATACACTTTACTTTAAAAGTATAAGATTTACCCATAGTCTGATTTCTAGTAATTTTAGTTTGAGAATGCTACCAAAGGTTTCTCAAAAAGAAATAGAAAATCTTATAACAGCAAGTAAAGTTCTTAAAAATATGGCTGAAACTAAAGTGTCTAGCATGGATAAAGATACTATCAACGAATATCAAAAAGAGGCTAAAAAATCTAAAGATGAAATAGGAAAAAAACTAAAAGTTGCATAAGGAGGGTAAAATGACTCAAGAAGAAAGAATAAAAAAATTGAAGGAATTGGATTATTGCTCTCCCATTGAAATGTCATCAAAAATCATAGATCTTGAACTCTATGATATGAAGTCCTCACAAGAAATTATTGATGAGGTATATAGAAAGTTTAATAGTGGAGAGAATTTAGTAGAAGAGGTATTAAAACCTAGTGCTATAAGTATAATTGATAGATTTTTAAACAAAAGCAAAAAAATCAATAATAAAGGAATTAACCCAGCACAAGTATTAGATGAATGTGAGAATTTTTCTTATGCTTCGAATATAGAGATTAAGCAAAATAAAAAAAATGACACATTTCAATATAATACTAAGAAAGAAGCTACTGAAAAATATAACAAAGAGATTAGAAAGGAACTAGATATTTCTCAGTGGAGAAAGAAGAAGTATAAAGAAGAAAAATATAACGGAAAAGTTAATATTAAATCTGCTTATGATGGTTCCAGCATACATATATCCAAAGCAGAAGCAGATAAGCGTAGAAAGATAGATGTTAATAAACATCTTGGGGAATATGAACATATAGAACCTTTAAAAGAAATTCATAATAGATATAGTGATATGATAGCAATTAATCATGAAGACCTTAAAAGAATAGCTAATGCAGAAAGTAATACAACTATTGTAAGTCAAACTGAAAATAGAAGGAAAAAAGACCTTGCTATGAAAGAATATATTGATAAAGGGTATCATGATTATACAGATGAACAGAAAAGTAAAATGATGAAAATGGATAAACAAGCTAGAATCAATATAGAAAAGGATGTAAACAAACAAGTAATAAAGAATATAAAGAAAGATACGGATATACAACAAAAAACAAAGAAACATATAAAATCAGGTATTAAAAATGATATGGAAGATATGAAAAGTGAAATGCAAGGAAATATTTGTGTATTCATTTTCAAGCCTGTATATTATGAGCTTAAAGATTGCTTTATAAATGGAATTGCAGAAGGAATTGGAGCTTCAAGTATTGCAGAAGGTTTTGGTAAAAGAATGGAGAGAGTAAAGGATTATGTTTTAACTAATGCTAAAAACTTTTTTGGTGATTCTTTGGTTGGTTTTATAAAAGGAATGATAAATTCACTTATAAAAGGAATTTTAAGTTTATTTACTGGTGTAATTAAAAACATTTATCTAATTACAAAAGAAGGAATTAAATTATTTAAGAACATTGCTGGTATTTATTCTAATAAACCAAGAATGACAAAAGCTGAAAAGGGTGATTTACTAATAAAAACAATTGGAACTAGTATAATTACCATTTTAGGCTTTCAGTTAGATGACATTCTAGAAAAAGCGCAAATACCTGAGCCTTGGTCAGATATAATATCTGCAATTGTAACTGGTGCGGGAGTATCTATATTTATGTATATAATGAATAAAATAGATTTATTCGCTGTTAAAGCTGAAAAAAGACATACACGCATAAAGGAAATTTTTGAAGAGAGAATTAATGATATCAAAGAGGCAGTTGAGGTATTTAATGTAGAAGCAATAGAGAGACTAAAGATACATCATCAACAGCATAATAATATAACAACCTCAATTAATTTTGCACTTGATAATGATGATATTGATACCGTAGGTGAAAAGTTATATGAGCTTGCTGATTTTTTTAAAGTTAATCTTGAATATAGAAATACAAAAGAATTTATTGATTACTTCGATTCAGCAGATGTAATATCAATTTAGAAGTTAATACCAATATTAATTAAAATTAATTTTATTAGTTAATAAAGATATGAAATATAATACTAGACAAAATCCTAAAGCACGAATAATTTGCTTTAGGATTTTGTTTTTTATTTTATTACATCTTCTATAGATTTATGATATGAACAATTTTGCGTTTTTAAAACTTCATTTAAAAAGTGGACATTTTAGTTATATTAACTAAGATATATTAAAATGAGAGATTCTTTTTTTATTATTGAGGTATGTTGCTTAGACGGTGTATACAAAGTTGGTTAATAAAATAGTCATTATATTCCCTTTATTTTCGAATTATAGGAAAGTTAAGAAAAAAATATATGCAGAGGAAGTTGTTGTTGACCATGTAATATGAGTTAGAAAAGAAAACATGATAAAACCATTATTTTACTGATAATTATAAAAATGTTAAAATGTAGGTATAACTTTCTATATTAACTAAATAATCAAAGGGGGATTGCATGAATAATATTAACAAAGAAATAAAAGAATTTATCACTTTAATAGATAAAGAAGAGATGCAGGAAGAAAAAGTTAAAAGAAAGCAGGTATCTACACAATTTAAAAACTTAATTAACAAGAGTGGAATATTAGAAGATAATAATCTGAGCACAAAAGATTTGTGTGAGACTATCAAACTTCAAAAACAAGTTCATAATTTAAATCCTGTAATATTACCTCAAATAGTAGGTAATTACAATTATAATGTAAATTTTAAGAATTATGATAAGAGTGAAGAAAAGTTTATAAGGGAAAATCCACAGCTAGATGGATCATCTGGCCATCAGGGAGTTAATCTAAAAGAATTTTCAACAAAACTTAAGAATTTATTAACCTCAACAGGAAATGAGTTTGTAAAATCCTACACTGAATTTAAAAAATTACAAGGGATAGGATTAGCTACATTATCGGGGTATTTATATTTATATGATCCAAAAGAATATCCCCTTGTAAACAGAACTGTTACTAAAGTTATTGATAGCATTTATAAGCAAATAAATAAAGAAAATATTCTTGAAGATGTAAAAAGAGATAAGAATATTACCATAAACAACATTGGTAAAGAATTAAAAACTTTCTTAATATATGGTCATTTGGTAAAGCAGTTTATTAAAGACTATAAAATAGATGATACTCATGTGGCAGATCAAATTTTTTGGAAGTTAAATAATTCAGAAATACTCAGCGGTTCAGAAGGTGTTAAAGTTGAAGAAAAAGGGTATTATGAAAATGAAGAACCTATTTCTAATAGTAGTTTTGATAACTTAAATTATATTCTTTATGGACCTCCTGGTACTGGTAAAACATATAACTCAGTAATTTTTGCGGTATCAATAATAGAGAATAAAGATATAAATTTAATTAAAAATGAAAGTTACAAGGAAGTAAAAAGAAGGTATGATAACTATATTGAAAATGGACAAGTAGTTTTTAACACTTTCCATCAATCTTATGGATATGAAGATTTTGTTGAAGCTCTAAAACCAGTATTAGAAGGACCTGAAGAAGAAAATCAAGGTATACATTACAAAATAGAGTCCGGAATTTTCAAGGAAATTTGTAATAGAGCTAGATTATCACAGTATAGATTAAATTTAAATAAAGACTTATTGAATGAAAATAGTAAAGTATGGAAGATATCTTTAAATGGCTCAGGAAAGAATGCTATTAAGGAAGATTGTTTTGAAAATAATCGAATAAGGATTGGTTGGGATCAAGTAAATAATCTAGAGTCAGATAATAGAGACTTCAGTAATCTAAGTGAGACAGACAAAAAAACTGTTTTGAAGTTTTATGAAGAATTAGATAAAGGCGATATTGTATGTTCTTTATATAACCAAAAGAATATAGACGGAGTCGGTATAGTTACAGGAGAATATGTTTATGATGATGAATTAGAAGAATTCAAACATACTAGAGAAGTGAATTGGTTAGTTAAAGGAGATATTATAGATATTTATGATAAGAATAGACAAACTAATTTAACACAAAAGACTTTATACCAGCTATCAAGAATATCCTCTAATGATATACTTGAATTACTAAGAGATAGAAACTTATTAGATGGGCAAATCAAAAGTGAAACTAAATCATATGTTTTAATAATAGATGAAGTAAATAGAGGTAATATTTCTAAGATCTTTGGAGAATTAATAACTTTGATTGAGTCTAATAAGAGAATTGGTGAACCAGAGGAGCTTAAAGTTACTTTACCATATTCAAAATCAAGTTTTGGTGTTCCTAAAAATCTTTATATCATTGGAACTATGAATACAGCTGATAGATCAATAGCTTTAATGGATACTGCTTTAAGAAGAAGATTTCAATTTATTGAAATGATGCCAGAGTCAGATTTACTGACATTAGAAGATAACAGTGACCTTATTATAGAAGGGATTAATATTAGGAAAATGTTAGAAAAAATAAATGAACGAATTGAATTTCTTTATGATAGGGATCATATGATTGGACATTCTTATTTTATGGATTTACTAGATACTGATAAGAGAAATTATACACAACTTTGTTCAATTTTTAAGAACAAAATTATACCTTTACTGCAAGAGTATTTTTATGGAGACTGGGAAAAAATACAGATAATTTTAGGTGATCATTATAACCAATTAATAAAGATGAATAATTTTAATAATATATCTATGAATACTCGAGAACAAGAAATGAATAAGTATAGATTTATTCAAAGTCAAAAATCTAAAGAAATTAACATAATTGGATTTAATCATGATGAATACGAAGATTTGATAAAGTATAAAATTAATGAGCAATTGAAAACTGGCTTGATACCAAAAGAAAGTTTTATAAAGATATATGATACTGAACAAAAAATAGAATTAGATACAAGTGTGGATATAAATGAATATGAGTAATAACAAGCATTTTGTAATAAAAGAGTATAATTATATTGGGATCAAGGAAAGTAGTAACAAAAGTAATGCTGTATATGATTCTGAAGGAAATGTGTATATTCGACAGAAATTATTTGATAAAATAGAAGAGTATGTACTAAAAAATAAAGAAGAAAATGATGATCAAATTAATGAAATTATGATGTTGACACAAAAGAAAAATATAGGAAAGATATTAAAGGCTAAAAATTATGTAGGGCTTATACAGATTCCCAATAATATTACAATTGAAATTCTTCCCAAAATTAATAAAGTTGAGAATGATTTTAATAAAACCAAGCGGATTTTTATCAATATGATTAAGACTTTAAAAAATATGCCATTTAAAACTTATAATAAATCTAGTCTTACATTAGATAAATTACCTTTAATTGATGTATTTATTGACATGTTTTTATTAGAGCTTGAGAAATTAGTAAGAAAAGGCATAAAAGCAGATTATAAAACTATTACTGAAAATAGAAATTTACTTAAAGGCAAACTTAAGATAAACAAACATATAAAGAAAAACTCTATGCACAAAGAAAAGTTTTTTGTGGAGTATGATGATTATCTTAAAGATATAGTTGAAAATCGTATTATTAAAACGACATTACATAAATTGATTAACATATCTAATACAAACTATATACAGAAGAAGATATTAAAGTTTTTACATTTATTTGATTCCGTTGATAACTGTTATAATATTAGGAATGATATAAAACAATGTAGCTTAGATAGAACAATGAATCATTATGAATTAGTACTAAGATGGTGTGAAATTTTTCTAAATAACCAGAGTTTTACTAACTTTAAAGGAAATGGTGAAGCTTATGCACTATTATTTCCCATGGAGAAAGTTTTTGAGAGCTATATTACAAATTTAATAAAAAAATCTGATATGTTTAATATGTATGAGATAAAAACTCAGGTACAGGAGCAATATTTAATCGAAAGACCTACTAATAAGTTTCTTTTAAAACCAGATTTGCTTCTAAAAGGTGAAAAAATAATAATTATGGATATGAAATGGAAACTTCTTCGTTTAGATGAGAGAAATTACGGAATTTCTCAATCAGATATCTATCAGATGTTTGCATATGCTAAAAAATATGACTCGAAAGATATATTTTTACTATATCCAATAACTGAAAATATAACTTTCAATGATCAGTATAGAAGAGATTTTATTGATACTTTTAGATTTCAATACGATTGTAAGATCACTTTGCACCTCTTCTTTATCGACTTAAAAAAGCCTAAAGAAAGTATTAACTTATTAGCTGAGAGGATAAATGATATTTAAAGAAAAATTTAAAGGTTTGAATTTAAGGCAATGTCATATGACATTGCTTTTTTTTTAGAATTTTTTTAGTTTTAATAGTACTAGGAAATATAGTTGTTGTAATATGCTTAATTTTAATTACATATAATATTTTATATATGCTAATTAATATTCGACATAAAATAGCAAAATATGTAAATGATATTTGTTATAATTTTACTGTAAACTTAAAATTATAATTTAGCTTAATTGATATACAACTTAAGGAGAGGATATTGTGAATAGAAAAGATATTAAAAATTTATTATTAGCTAGTGTTATAAGCATATTACCGATTGCTATATTAGGCTACTTTGGAGTTAATCCATTTGCTGATGAGACCACTAAGCTTTTTTCACTGTTAGTATTTATAACTTATGTTACAACTTTAGCAATAGTTGTTATTCCTATAACCAAGCTAAATATAAGTCTGAATAATGTTTTAAAAAAAATAAAAAAGAATGATACATTTGAACAGATTGCTAGTGTTATTAATAATATAGAAGATTTAGATGATTTGTTATTCCAATTTAAAAAATCCCTTAGACCAATAAAAAGTAGCGTATCTACTAAAGAAAATGCTGGATCATTTAATACTAATTACTATGCAACTGTAGAGTCAGAAAACTACTTTAATGAAAATACTTTAATTTCTAATAAAATACCTTTAAAAACCGTTAATTTCATCCCTCAGGTTCTTACTGGACTAGGCATTTTTGGAACTTTCTTAGGAATAGTACAAGGAGTTTCTGACTTAGGTGGAGAAATGACAAGTGCTGAAATTCAAGGAGCTATTGGTACATTAATTGGTGGGGTTAAAGTTTCTTTTACTACAAGTTTATATGGAATTTCATTCTCTCTGGCTTTAACTCTTGTAACAAAGATTATTTTTGATTGGTCAAATTCAAAGATTACAAAACTTAATGAAGCTATTGATAAAAGTTTAAATAAAAATGTAGAAAAAGAGGGCTTAAAAGAACTAGAAACGGAATTAGAAAAACAAACTGCTGCAGTTGAAAGGCTAGCCACTGATATCTCAGAAGATTTAGGAAAAAAAATAGATAATTCGTTACAAGAGAATATGAATTTGATAAGCAGTAATATAAACCAATTGACAGAAGAAATACAAAAGAGTTTTGAAGGATCAGTGATTGATAAAATAGCACCAGCTTTAGAAAAGTTAAGTATTGTTTCTGAAAAGTTAGGTGAGATGCAACAAACTTCAACTAACCAATTTATTACTGATGCAATATCTAGAATAGAACAAGTAATAAGCGCAGGAACACAAAATGAAATAACAAAGCTCAAACAAACTATGGAAGTAATGACTGAAAAGAATAATGAGTTTATTATGAAATTTGTTGATGGTATGGATAATATTGAAAAACTATTTCAATCACAACAACAACTTATTAATCACACAAATAATTCAGCTAAGAGTGTTAATGTCACAACAAAAAATATTAATGAACTACAAAATAATTTAAATACTTTATTAACTGATATGGAAGATTTACATAAAGGTAATAGTGAGTCAATAGGAGATATCCATGAAATGTATGAAAAACTAAAATCACTTTCATCTGAACAAGGGAAAGTGTCTATTAAATTAGATGAAATGGTAAATAAAACACTTAAATACAGTAAAATGCAAGAATCATATATGACAAAATTACAAGAATCTACTACAACAATTGATGGTAGTATTAAAGACTCTAAAGATTATATAAATGAAATAACAAGAAATATTAAAGAGTATACACAGAATTTTGAATCTATAAAAAATACTACTGAAGGAATTGCTAAGAAACTAAATAATAATTATACAAATATTATCGATAAACTAAAGTTGAGTTCAAATACACTTAATGAAAGTATTTCAAAGGTAGACACAGATATAATATCAAATGTTAGTAAAGTAGGAAATGAGATTTCTGGTGTAAGTAGCAAATTAAATAATTTCTGTACTGATATGGATAGGTTATCTAATAAATTTGAGGAATTTACTAGATTAGAGAAAACTACTCAAAAGCTATGGTCAGATTATAGAGAGAGTTTTACAAAATTAAATGAAAATATAAATGAAGGCATAGTAAATTATACAGACCAGATTCAAAAAGGAACTTATGATGTCTTTGAAAACTATGACGCAAGAGTAGCAGAAGCTGTTACAAACTTACAGTCAATGGTTGAAAGTATTAGTAATGAATTAGAAGATATTACAGATATTTTTGAACAAATGCATGCCAAAATAGATGAAAACATAAGTAAGGTCTCATAAAGCATATCAGGAGTGGTTAAATGGGTAAGAAACCAATTTACAAAGAGGAAAATAGTTTTTGGATTTCTATAAGTGATTTAATGGCAGGAGTATTAATTATATTTATTCTTCTCTTTATTTTTAAAATGCTGGATTATCAAGGGGAAATAGAAAAAAAAGAAGTAGCAACCCATGAATTAAATAAAATACAAGATGAGTTAAAACAAACTAAACAAAAAGTTATTGAGTTAAGTAGTACAAAGTTGAAAATTATTGCTTTACTTAAGGAAGAATTTGAAAAAGAAGAAATAGATATAGTTATAGATGAAAATACAGGAGCAATTAAATTAAGAGAAGGCATTTTATTCGATACATCAAAAAGTACCATTAAACCTGATGGTAAAGTCTTTCTTCAAGAATTTATTCCGGTTTATTTAAGAATTTTATTAGAAAATGAAGAGATAAGACAGGAATTGGGAGAGATTATTATTGAAGGACATACAGATGATGTGAGTACATATATATATAATCTTAAATTAAGTCAAGACCGGGCATTTAATGTTGTAAAATATTTAATTAGTAAGGAATTTAAGTATCAAAATAAAGACCTATTAAAAAAATATTTAACAGCGAACGGGAAAAGTTATTCAAACTTAATTTATAAAGATGGAAAAGTAGATAGAGAGAGTAGTAGAAGAGTGGAGTTTAAATTTAAGCTAAAAGAAGAGGAAACACTGTTAGAAATAAAGAAACAGCTAGAAAAAGGGGAAATAAACAATGAATAGATATGTACTTCCTAATTTTGATGACTATATCCCTCAATTTATAGATATAAGTATAAAAAAAATAAAAAAGTCACATTTATATAATGCAAATTATACTTATAATGTTAATAATGAAAGATATAAAGAAGCTTTATTAAAATTAAAAGAATCAAATAATATAAAAGATTTGTCGAAAAGAGATATAAAAATATTATCAAATAACCTTATAACATTAGAAAACTTAGGACTGTTTGATAAGTATTATAAACTATTAGAAGTTCGCGCAAAAGATATAAGAAACAAAAATTATTTTATAAGACCACTTCTAAATTATTTATATAATGGAAATAAAAACAAAGGAAAGGTTTATGAACTAGTAAAGAAATTTGGAAAAGCTATAACTAGAAGGAAAGAAAGATATGAAGATATACTTAATCTATTTAATAAGAGCACGACCTCATCTGAATTTATTAAAAATGCAAAAGAAAAATTTATTATTGATAATAAAAGGGAAATTGATACTATTTGCGAAAAACTTTTAATTAAACCGACTGATGAAATTTATAGTGAATGTATTATAGAATTTATATATTATAACTATTTAGATGAGAATCTTTGGACATTCCATAAAAAGACAATAAAAGTTATGAAACTTGATTTAAGAAAGAAAATATTTAAAAAAATATTATTATTATATGAAGACGAAATAAATGTTAGTGAATATCCCGAAAGATGGTTTAGATTTATATATGAGCAACTAGGAGATCCATATGACCCTGCAAATGTAAAATGGAGAGGTTTAGAAGATGTAAAAGAAATATTTAGAAGATGGAATATAGATAAAAATATTGAGAAATTTTTTGAAAAAATTGTTGGTGGGGATAAAAGAAGAAAAAGATTTTGGAAGCAATATATAAATAATATATATAGAATTGAATATTTTGAAAAAGCTTCTAAGGCATTAGTGATGGAGTTTAAAAATCATTTATTTGTAGAATTTGCAAAGATTGGAGCTTGTTATTACTATGATAAAAGAGAATTAAATATTAATGAGATTAACTCAAAGATAAACAGTTCAAATTTGAGCAAAACAAAAAAAATAAATTTTCTAAAACAAGGATATGATAAAAAAGATCATAGAGGTAGATGGGAATATCGATTTGATTATATTATTGAAAATTTAGGTTACAGAAAAAGTAGGTGGTCATAATGGGATTTTTAAAAAAGTTAACCAATATACTAAAACAAAATCAAGAGAATATTACATTTGAAATTGACTATAAGAAGGAATATTTAAGTATTACTCCAAGTATAGAAATAGATGAAGATGAAGATATCATAGATTTAGTAAATTTACATAATATTCAATTAAAAGATAATAAACTATATTTGAAATATGAAGATATATATGATCTTTACTATGATGAGAATAATATTGAAATAGAAAGTTATAAAAAGTTTAATTTGCCGGAAATATTTAAAGGTTTTATAAGAATAGAAAATATTAATAATTTCGTTCAAAATGAAGAGGTACAGTTTGCATATAGATTTGAAGCTTATAATGGAGAATATGAACAAAAGCAGGGAAATATAATTGAATGCTTTTTAACTGGAGATAAAAAAATAATACCACCTGATATCTATACTTTTGTAAAACAATTAAATGACTATAATAGTAACATCGAAAAAAGAAATAATACTGCATCACAATTTGAAATGCTAGGAATTATAAAAGATTATTCAGATAGAGCAAACCTTATCTTAAATAAAAGACTTAGTGATGAAGAAAAACCAGTAATAATTGATAATGTAAAAATAGATTTAGAAGATGATGGGGATACTCTCGAAATTTTTCCAGTTTTCTCTGATGATAATATAGTTAATAATGAGATTCTAGACAAATTAGATAGCCATAGTGATGTGAAAGATTTTTATAGTACAACAGTAGATGGAAAAAAAGTCAAATTTGTTATGAAAAACAAAAATACAATAAGAACTATTAAAAAGAATAGAAAAGTAACAGGTCAGGATAGGCTAGACATATTATCGGGGGATAATGAAATTTTCGAAGATGAAAACATTGACCTCTCAATATTTGGCCCAAGAGTTATTGGGTTAGGATATTTACAGTATAGAAGTTATCCAGCAATGTCAAAAACAAACGATCTTAAATGGATTGATAAAGAAATAGACGCTCCTTATCTTTTATGTGGAAGCGAGAAAATAACATTAAAGCCTGAAAATTTAGATGATTTAGAGAATAAGTTACTAGAGATGAATAAAAAAGGTCAAGATAAAACAGAACTTAAGTTTAATACAGAAGATGGAAGAAGGGTGAAAACAACATTAAATAAAGAACAGATTAAAAATGAAATTATAAAAATTAAAAACTCAATTGTAAGTCTAATGGAAATTAGTAGTAAAAAAGCTATTAAGAAAATTTTAGAGGATTACGATAATGAAGAGAGTAGATACATAAAAGTTAATGGTAAATATGTAGAGAAATATGATAAAGCTATTTTCAAAGAAAGACTTAATGAATTAGAAAATAATGAAAAAAAGAAAGAACAAAATAAAAAGTGCAAACAAGAAGAATTATTGATAAAGGAAAATATAGATAAAAAAGAGTACGAAGAAAGTGAATTGAATAATGACAAAAAATTTGTTAAATCTAAAGTAGAAATCCCCAGTTTGTTAAAAACAAACATCAGACTTTTCGATTATCAAATTGAAGCACTAAATAAGTTGCAAAATTTATATTTAACAAATAATGTGAATGGTTTTTTACTTTGTGATGATATGGGCTTAGGTAAAACATTACAGCTATTAAGCTTCTTAGCTTGGTTAAAAGAAAGAAATGAACTAACACCATCTTTAATAGTGGCCCCAACAAGCTTATTAAATAATTGGGATAATTCAAATGGACATGGTGAGATTCAAAAGTTTTTTATTAATGGAGCATTTGAAACTAAAAAAATAAAAGGAAAAATCTCTAAAGAAGAGATAGAAAAGCTAAAAAGCGCAGATGTTGTTTTTACTACCTACTCTTCTCTAAGAATGAATGGCTCTAGATTAGGAAGAATCAACTGGAGTGTAATGATTTGCGATGAGGCACAGAAGATAAAAAATCCACTTACAAAAGTAACTGTTGCAGCTAAAGGTCAAAATGCAAATTTCAAAATTATATGTAGTGCTACACCGATAGAGAATACTTTAATTGATTTATGGAATTTAGTTGATTATAGTAAACCAGGATTATTGAGTTCATTAAAAGAGTTTAAAACAGCTTATATAAAGAAATCAAAAGATGCATCGGATGATGAATTAAAGAACATTAATGATGATATCTATCAGAAAATTCAAGATTTTTATATTAGAAGAGAAAAGGATATATTGCCTAAAGCATTACCAAATAAAACAATAAAAATTTATAAACGAATTGCTAATGAAAAAGAAAGTGAATATATAGATAGACTCATGGGGACTGAAAGTAGTCCTTTAGCATTGATACAGAAAATGCTTTTTGTATCTTCTCATATCGATCTTTTATCAGATATTGATATTTTAAATATAGATGTAGAGAAATTAGTACATAGATCTAGTAAAATAAATATATTGCGTGAAATATTAGATGAAATAAAAAAAAGTAGAGAGAAAGCAATTATATTTGCTAGATCGATAAAAATGCAGCACTTAATTTATAAGTGTATAGATTACTGGTTTAATATGAAAGTGAATATAGTAAATGGGAAAGTAACAAATTTAAATACAAGAACAGAATTAATAGATAATTTCAAAGAAAAGAATGGCTTTAATGTAATAATATTATCGCCTGATGTTGCAGGATTTGGTCTTACACTTACTGAAGCTAATCATGTTATTCATTATATGAGGATGTGGAATCCGGCTAAAGAAGATCAAGCAACAGATAGAGCATATAGAATAGGCCAAGATAAGGATGTTACAGTTCATTATCCTATGTTATCGTTTACAGAAGAAAAAGTATATGAATATAGTAATTCAAAAGAATATGTAAATGAAAATATGGAAGTTAAATCAGAAAACTTGTCACCAGAAGAAAAACTAAATATTTTATTAGCTAGAAAGAAGAATATGCTATTGAATTTCTTCCTAGCAGCTGAAAATGGTGAAATTAGTCAAAGAGAATTTTTAAAGCTTGGTAAAAAAGAGAAAAAAGAAAAAAATATAATTCAATTTAAAGACATTAAAGATGACATAATTGATGAATATGAATTTGAAGCGTTAACAGCAGTACTGTTTAAAAATAAAGGTTATACAACTTATTTAACTACACGCTCGAACGATAATGGTGTAGATGTAGTATGTGTAAAGGATAATGAAATAATCTTAGTACAATGTAAAAAGGTAAAGAAATTAAACAGTATAAATACAATTAAGGATTTATTGTATGCAAGGAATGTATATAGAAGGAATATTAAATCTGATTATAGACTAATGGTCGTTACAAATACAAATAAAATCCCAGAAAAAATTAAAAATCATGAAGAAATAGAAATTATAGATGGTAGTTGTTTAGAAGATATGTTAGATACTTTTAAAATATATAAGGACGAAGTAGACATAAAGAATAATGAAAGAAACTCTTTTGAAAAATTAAAACTTGAACTTATGAATGTTAATAGTATCGGAATATAGTAGAATAGTTAAATTAAAGAATAAAAGATGATTTTATTTAATCTAGTCTAGTGCTTTACAGAAAAATAAATAAATAATTGATACTATAGAATGTAATTGGAGAGACTGTAGGGTCTCTTCTTTTAATTGTATAAAATATTAAATAGAGGTGAAGTAGAAACTACGAGATATATTAATATTTTCTATATAGTGATATTTGTTAATTCTTGAAATCAACATATTACTTTTTTATATTTTGAAATAACTTATAAAAATGAATATGTACAAGCAAAAACTAGTTTCTTCTTACATATACATTACAGTAAACGGTTTGTAAACAAATAGTAAACAGAAGGGGGAAATAGCTTGAATGTAGGTATTGACTATGGTAGAGGTAATGTTAAAGTAGTTAGTAATAATACTAGAGAGAAATTTAAATCATACTGTGGAGAAGCATATACTTTAGATTTTAGTTATGGAAAAGAGGAATACATAGTAACTATTAACGACAAAGAATACTTTATTGGTACTTTAGCAGAGAAAGAAGGAATGTCTAGAGGCTTTCAAAAACAAAAGATAGATAAGGAGAGTACAATTCCTTTAGTAGCAACTGGAGTATTTTTAGCAAGTGACAAGTCTAGAGTATCTGTAAACTTAGTTACAGGTACACCTATTAGTGACTATAGAAAACAACAAGAAAAAGTTAAAGAATATATTAAAGGAAGTTATAAGGTTAACATTAAGGGATATGGAGAAAAAGAGATGAAAATAAAGGAAATTTATGTTGTTCCAGAAGGAGCGGGTGCTTATTTCTCACAAGTTTTGAATAATGAAGGGAAAGAAGAAAATAAGGAGTTATCGAAATCAAAAGTAGGAATTATTGACATTGGATTTAAAACAGTCAATTTAGCTATGTTTGAAAATTTAGGTTTTGTTGATAAAGAAAGTGTAACTCTCAATCACGGAATTCATGAAGCCATTAATAGTATATATAAAAGATTGAGTAGAGATACAGATATAACTTTAGTTGAAGCTGAAAAAATTACGACAGGACCAGAGTATGAAAGGTTAGCTAAAAAAATAAAAAATGGAGTGAATAAATTTTGGGGTAATAAACCATATAAAATGTTCTTATGTGGTGGGGGAGCACATTTATTAAGTAAGTATTTTACTGATGTAGAAGTAATCAGGAATCCAGAATACGCAAATGCTGAGGGTTATTTTAAGATAGCACAAATGATATATAACTCTAAAAAGACAGGACTTAGTTCAACAAAATGAAACCATTTAGTATAAGAGTACCTGAAGAAGTATATAACAAGTTAAAAGAAATGGATACTAATTTTGTAAGAGAAAGGTTAACTGAAATAGCTGGATTTACTTATGATAAGGGAGAGAATATTAGATATATAGAGGAAATAGTAAAAGAATTTCTTAAAGATAATATAAATAATATAGATTATATAGAAGAAGAAGTAAACACAGAAGAACATGAAATTGATGAGGATCTAACGCAGAAAGCTCTTGATTCAGTAATGAATATAATGAATGGCTTTGGAAGCTAAAAGTTAGTCTTTTAATTATAGTGTTTTGAAGATTTAGTATCAATAGACAGAAATTCAATTATACACATAAAACAATAACTGTTTAGATTATCAACTACTAAATTTTTACTACTTAATTACAAAATCTAGCTTCTTTATAGATTAAAGAGGTTAGGTTTTCTTTATTTTGCTATAATTTAATTTTTCTTATGGATTTTCTATATTATTTTAAATATACCTATAATTATATTATATGAGTAAATAAGTTTTTCAGTATTTTGCTCTAAACTAATAGCTTATTATTTGTAATATAAGTATCATGGACAATGGAGGAAAATTACAATTTATTATAGAAGTTAATATAGTGGAGTAAAATATAAAGTAATGTATAATATTTAATATAGATATTATAAGGGAGGATGAAATAAATGCAAAAATTAGATTTGCAGACACTTGAGAAAAAATTATGGGATTGTGCCAATGTATTGAGAGGGGAGTTATCCTCAGCTGAATATAAAGATTATATATTTGGATTGTTGTTTTTAAAAAGAATGAATGATCAATTTAATTTAGAGAGAAAAAAATTAATTAAGGAATATAAAAATGAGGGTATGGATTCTGAAACAATAGATGCATTAATAGAGGATCCATCTTTATATGATACTTTTTTTGTACCTGAGCAGGCTAGATGGTCTAAATTAAAGGATCTAAACTTTAATATAGGACCAGAGTTAGATAAAGCATTTAAATCTATTGAAGATGAACCTAAGAATTCTGAACTTATCGGTGTTTTGACTACAGCTAATTATAATGATAAGGAAAGAGTTCCAGATAGTAAATTAAATCAGCTACTACAGATATTTGATAGTATGGATTTATCTAATGAAGGCTTAGAAAAACCTGATATTCTTGGGGATGCTTATATGTATCTTATCAAGATGTTTGCAGATGACGGAGGGAAAAAGGGAGGAGAGTTCTATACTCCAGAAGAAGTTAAAGAAGTTATGGTTAGAGTTTTAAAGCCAGAAGAAACAGAAAGTATATATGACCCAACAGTAGGTAGTGCAGGATTTCTAATAAATTCTATAAATTATGTAAAAGAGCAAGGTGGAAATTATAAAAACCTCCAATTATATGGACAAGAGATTAACCTATCTACATGGGCTATAGCTAAGCTTAACATGCTATTACATAATGCTAAAGGAGCTACAATATGGAAAGGTGACACTATAAGAGACCCTAAAAATAGGGAAGGTTCTACATTAATGACTTATGATAAAGTTATAGCCAATCCTCCTTTTTCTTTAAAAAATTGGGGAAAGGATATAGCACAATCTAATCAATATAATAGATTTAACTATGGTGTACCACCTAAATCCTATGGTGATTTTGCTTTTGTTATGCATATGGTAGCTAGTATGAATAGTAAAGGTAAAATGGCTACAGTAGTACCACATGGTGTTTTATTTAGAGGTGGCGCGGAAGGAAAAATAAGAAAGAAAATGCTGCAAGATGATTTGTTTGAAGCTGTTATAGGATTACCTTCTAATTTATTTTATGGTACTGGTATACCAGCAGCAGTTATTGTTTTAAACAAAAATAAACCAGAAGCAAAGAAAGATAAAGTATTATTCATAGAGGCTAGTAAAGGATATGAGAAGGATGGTAATAAAAATAGATTGACAGATGAAAACATAGAAAAAATAGTAGATGCTTATGATAAATATAAAGAGATAGACAAATATGCTAATGTTATAGATTTAGATGAAATTAAAGAAAATGATTATAATTTAAATATAGCCCGTTATGTAGATACCACAGAACCTGAACCAGAAGTAGATATTGAATCTGTAGTAAAAAGAATATCAGACAGAGAAGAAAAACTTTCCAGGTCTAAAAATAAGATTAATGATTTTTTAGAAGAACTTGGCTTCGATAAGATATAGGAGGTATGTGGTATGAGAAAAGGATATAAGAAGACAAAGTTAGGAATAATACCTGAGGAGTGGCAGATTAGACAATTAGATAAAATTTCAACACTGATTACTAAAGGTTCTACTCCAACAACTTATGGATTTGATTATGTTAAGCAAGGAATAAACTTTGTGAAAATTGAGAATTTAGATGATAATGGTAAGCTTAATAGTGAATCATTTTTGAAAATTACAAGAGAATGTCATGAAAAATTATCTAGGTCAAAATTAAAAGAAAACGATATATTAGTTTCTATTGCAGGTTCATTAGGGAAAAGTACAATTGTTAGTAATGAAATACTTCCAGCTAATACAAATCAAGCTTTGGCTATAATTAGGATAAAAGAAAACGAATTTTTGATTACTTATATAAATAGAATGTTTGAAACTGAATATTTCAGAAAATATATAAAGCGAATATCTACAGTAGGTGCTCAACCAAATTTGAGTTTAAAACAAATAGGTGAATATAAATTCCCTGTTCCGTCACTTAAAGAACAAAAGGAAATAGCCTCTATCCTTTCATCAGTAGATGAACATATAGAAGAAGTAGATTACATGATAGAAGATTTAAAAGAACTAAAAAAAGGGTTAATGCAAAAGCTGTTGACAGGACAATATACAATTAAAAATGGAAAGTTAGTTAAGACGAAAGAGTTTAAGAAGACAAGGTTAGGGATGGTGCCTAAGAGTTGGGAAGTAAAGAAAATTGAAAAAATAGCTGATACGACTAGTGGAGGTACACCAAAGCGAAACAACAAAAAGTATTATATCAATGGAAAGATACCTTGGATTAAAACAGGTGAATTAACGCAAAAATACATATGGAATACAGAGGAGTATATAACTGATTTAGCGGTTAAAGAATCTTCAGCTAAATTAATACCAAAAGATACAGTTTTAGTAGCAATGTATGGTGCTACTATTGGAAAAGCCTCTATACTTAGTATTCAAGCTACTGCAAACCAAGCATGTTGTGCAATTTTAGCTAAGAAACATATTATTAACAACGAATATTTATACTATCAACTTGCATTTAATAGATATAGATTAATATCTTTAAGTGCTGGTGGAGCTCAACCGAATATAAGTCAACAGATTATTAAAAAATTTGAAATTCTTATTCCTAATATTGAAGAACAAGAAAAGATAGCTTCTATATTATCATCAGTAGATGAGAGAATAGAAACTTACAAAAAAGAAAAAGAAGATTTGCAACAACTAAAAAAAGGTCTCACGCAGCAATTACTAACAGGTAAAATTAGAGTAAAGGCATAACACAAAAGGGGTGATAATATGCCACATATGGGGAATGAAGAGACTTTAGTCGAGGTGCCAGCAGTTAACTATTTAACTGATAAACTAGGTTATAAGTACATCCACGGAAAAGAATTAACACCTGAGAGTGGAGCTAGGGAAACTTATAGAGAAGTAATATTACAAGATAGATTAGAAAAAGCTTTGAAGAAACTAAATCCATGGATTAATAATACAAATTTAAATAAAGCGATACATCATATTAGTAGAGCAGATAATTTGGGAGCATCTCTACTAGAGATAAACGAAAAGATTTATGATGTTATTGTAAAGTTAAAGTTATCCTTAGAACAGGATTTAGATGGTTCTGGAAGAAAGCAGTATAATACTGTTAAATATATTGACTTTGACAATCCAGATAATAATGAATTCTTAGTGGTTAGACAATTAAAAGTTCAAGGAGTTAACGAAACTTGCTATCCTGATATAGTTATATATATTAATGGAATACCTGTTGTAGTAATAGAATGCAAATCACCTTTTAAAGAAAGAGAAACAAATGTTAAAGCTGGTAAAAGTGATGCCTATAAACAGCTAAGAAGATATATGGATTTAAGGGGTTCTCAAACAGGCGAAGGCATAGAAAGGTTATTTTATACTAACTTTATTACAGGGATATTAAATAAATATCATGGTTATCTAGGGACAATAAGTTCTAAGTATAATCATTACTTAGAATGGAAAGATCCATATCCATTTAAAAAATCAGATATGGAAAATATAGAAAACAATGGACAGAATTTATTTCTACAAGGTGTGTTAGAGAAAAATAATCTACTAGATATAATGAAAAATTTTATTCTTTATGAAACTGAGGATAACAATAGAATTAAGAAAGTTGCTAGATATCAGCAATATAGAGCAGTAAATAAGGCATTAAATAGAATATTAAAAGGTAAAAGTCCACTAGAAAAAGGTGGTGTTATATGGCACACTCAAGGTTCAGGAAAATCATTATCCATGGTTATGTTAGCAGGTAAAATAAGAAGAGCACCAGAATTAAGAAATTCAACAATAGTTGTTGTAACAGATAGAACTGATTTAGATAAGCAAATATATAATACCTTTGTAAGGGTATTTCCAGAATTAGCAGAAGGAAAGAATAATGAAGATAAGATCTTAGTTAGAGCTAGAAAAGTTGAAGAAATGAAAAGACTACTATCTAAAGCACAACCTAAGATAATAATGACAACTATTCATAAATTTCAATCAGAAAAAGATGAAAATTCAATATTTGAAGACAATGTACAGGATAAAGAATTATTCTTTGAAAAAGAAATAGAAATGTTAACAGATAAAGAAAATTTAATAGTAATGACCGATGAAGCCCATAGAAGTCAATATAGTAGTTTAGCTCAAAATATGAGAACAGCTCTTCCTAATGCTACTTTCATAGGATTTACAGGAACTCCTATAGAAAAAGATGATAAAAATACATATAGAACTTTTGGTGATAAGATAGATGAATATACTATACATGAAGCAGTAGAAGATGGAGCTACTGTAGCCATTGTATATGAAGGAAGAAAACCAGACCTTCATATAAAAGCAGATACATTAAAAGATTACTTTGATAATTCATTTAGTGATAGAAGTGATGAGGAAAAAGAAGCAATAAAAGATAAGTATGCTAATAAAGCAGCCATAGCAGAAGCAGATGATAGAATAGAAGAAATAGCTAAGGATATGTTAAAACATTATAAAGATCAAGTATATCCTGATAGATTTAAAGCACAGATAGTATGTGTAAGTAGAAGGGCATGTGTAAAGTATTATAATGCTATTATGAAACATATGAAGGATATTGTAGGTGAAGAGCTTGAAGCTAAGGTTATATTTAGCGGTAATTTAAATGATCCTCCATTTTTAAAAGATCATCATACAACTAAGACAGAGCAGGATAACATAATAAGTAGGTTCAAACAGCCTATTAAAGATGATAAATTATGTTTTATAATTGTTAAAGATATGCTTTTGACAGGTTTTGATGCTCCAATAGAGCAGGTAATGTATTTAGATAGACCATTAAAAGAACATACATTACTTCAAGCAATAGCAAGGGTAAATAGAACTTGTGGACAAACTAAGAAGTATGGTTTTGTTGTTGATTACTATGGGATATCAAATTATTTAGAAGAAGCATTAGAAGTATTTGATAAAGATGATATAGGGGAACCTATGGAAAATATAGATGAGTTATATAATAAGATGCTAAGTTATAAGGAAGCTGTTATGAATATATTTACTGGAATTGATAAAAATAATTTAGATGAAGTTATGAGGGTTTTAAAACCAGAAGATAAAAGAGCTGAATTTGATATGGGCTATAAACGATATGCTCAAGCTGTAGAAGCTTTAATGCCAAATCATGTATCTAAAGATGACATAAATGATTTAAAGTGGCTAAGCTATGTTAGAGCAGGTGCTAAGGCTAGATATGAACCAGATAAAGAGCTTGATATATCAGATTGTGGTGAAAAGGCTAGAGAAATTATTTCAAATCATTTACAGTCTTATGGAGTCACAGAATGGATTAAACCAATAACTTTATTTGAAAAAGATTTTAAAAAGAAGATAAATTCATTAAAATCCGATGAAGCAATAGCCTCGGGTATGGAGCATGCAATTAGACATGTAATTAGTACAAAGATGGATGAAAACCCAGTTCATTATTCTTCACTATTAGAAAAGCTTCAAAAGATACTTGATGAAACAGAAACTAGTTGGAAGGAAAGAAAAAAGCAACTACAGGAATTTATAGATAGAGACATAGAAACAGGTGAAGAGGATAAAGCTAAAGAATTAGGATTTGAAACTAAAGCAGAGTTTGCACTATTTGGAGTTGTTAAAGATGTTCTTAAAGACAAAGAAACATCTAATGATAATGAAATAGTAAAGGAAGAAGAGTTAGAATATTTATCAGAAAGAACCATTAAATTATCTAAAGAAATAGCTACAGAGGTAGATAAAACAATAAAAAGTAATTATCTTATTGGGTGGACTAAAAACCAATCTAAAAAGAATGAAATAGAAACGGCAATCTCTCAAATGTTAGCAAAGAAATATGTTAAAAAAATAGGTATTCAGAAAGTTAAGCAAATGAAAATTCCACTACTTGAACTAGCTGAAAAACATTATGCTACTATTAATTAAAAATTACCCTCTGCTTTAGCAGGGGGTAATTTAACCATTATAATGTTTTAGTAACAAAGGAGGTAAAATAATTGAAATTTCAATATGGAACAAAAACAATAGAATTTGAAGTAGAGTATCGAGATAGAAAAACACTAGAGATAGGCATAGAGCCTCCTGATAATATTAAAGTTGTAGCTCCTAAAGCTGCAACAGAAGAAGATATATTAAAAGTTGTAAAATCAAAGGCTAAATGGATAATACAAAAGCTTTTTGAATTTAAAGATGTGGAGTATAAAAAAAGAGAAAAAGAGTATGTAAATGGTGAATCATTTATGTATTTAGGAAGGAATTATTCATTACAAATAATAATAAATGAAAAAGTAAATGAAGCTAAAGCAAAACTTTATCAAGGTAAGTTTTATATAGAAACAAATACAAAAGAGCAATGTAAGCTACAACAAGCTATGGAAGAATGGTACAGACAAAAGACATTAGAAAAGGTTACTGATAGAATAAATTATTACAAACCATATTTTACTGTTACCCCTAATTCAATTAAAGTTAAAGAACAAAAGAAAAGGTGGGCTAGCTGTACTTCAAATAATGATCTTTACTTTAATTGGCGTTGTTCAATGGCACCTTCTAATGTATTAGATTATATAGTTGCACATGAAATGTGTCATATGAAATATTTAAACCATTCTAGAGAATTTTGGAACCTTATGGAAAGGATTATGCCTGATTATAAGGAGAGAAAAGAATGGTTAAAAAATTATGGAATAAGGATGGATTTATAATTTATTTTGAATACATTAATCATATTATCGATTGTAAAATAATAATTGGATATAGGAAATATAAAAAAAGTAAGTTAATTAATCCATAATTATGGGACCAAATGAAATTTTTAAAAACCTTTAATTAAAAAACAAGGCGTAAAAAAGAAGCTATAGATTTATTTATAGCTTCTTTTATTACTTGAATTTTTTAAATATATCAACATATAAATTCTTTCCATCCCATGATATTTCATCAATAATATCAGAGAGTAATTTTTTCTTTTCTTTAAATTTAAGTTTATCTACATTTTTAGAAAAAAATTTAATTAAGTTAAATAGTTCATCGATTTTTTCTTTTTCCTCTATTAGTGTTTTAGATGCCTGTTCTATACCTTTAAGTTTTAATTCCAATTCTTTAATCTTTAGATCAAATTCCTCAATTTTTTCTACTATATATTTTGATGCTTTAGATTCTTTATTATCTGCTAGTTGAAGGGTAAGGTTATTTATTGCTTTTTTATAATTTTCTATATCATTTAGTATCTTTTCTTTATTAGAATTATCATTGGAAGAAGTGATAATTCTATTTTTCATGTTTAATAGATAATCATAAAAATCTATATCTAAAGATCCATATTCTTTTATTTTGTCAACAACATGCTTATCTGCTTTTTTTCCGTTTATATTTTTGATATTACATTTAGAACACCTTGATCTTTCTTTAAGAAGACATTTGTAATAGTGGTAAATCTTATTGTTTTTCCTAGATATGATAACTCTCATATTAGAGCCACAGTTTTTACAAACTAGTAAAGGGGTTATTAAACCTATTTTACTAGTACCAGATCTAGGTGCTTTTTTGCTGTTTTTGTTTAATTTAATTTGTACTTTAATCCAATCTTTAGAGGAGATAACTCCCTTGTGATGAGAAATTGCGATAATCCATTTTGATTTATTTTTTTTAGAAATATTTCCTTTTTTCACTTTATTTTTATTAAATACCATTAGTCCATGGTTTCCATCGAACTCATCAATACTGTTAGCAATATCTGAACCATATTTTTTAAAGTATTTAAATATTTTTTTATCAGCAGTAGCATAAACAGGATTACTAAGTATAATTTTTAATATACTTTTGTCAAAGTATTTATTATGTCTTGTTTTAATATTATTTTCTAATGTCCAGCTTTCTAGCTGGGTTAAGGATCCTAGTTCAAGATATTTATTATAAAGAGTTTCAACTAATTTTAATTCTTTTTTTACAGGGGATAATACATACATATTTCTCTCAGTACCTTCTTTATCTTTATAAGATAATGCTTTACTAGTAAACCCAGTAGGTGTTTTTCCTCCTAGCCATCTTCCGGATCTTGCTAATTCATACATATTATCTTTAATTCTTTCTGCGATAGTTTCCCGTTCTAATTGTGCAAAAACTGAAGATATATACATCATAGCTCTACCCATAGGAGTAGAAGTGTCAAATTGTTCTTTTATAGATACAAAGTCTATATTATTTTCTTGAAGAGTTTCTATTAAAGAGGTAAAGTCAGCAATATTTCTACTTATACGGTCTAAACGATAACATATTAAAACTTCAAATTTTCTCTTATCGGAAGCTTGAATCATTTCTTTAAATTTAGGGCGTTCTATATTACCACCTGAATAGCCCTCATCCTCATATATCATTATTTCACTGACTTTAAAATGATTATAAGCATAGTCTTTACATAATTTTATTTGATTCTCAGTTGATTCACCTTTACCTGTAAATTTAGATTTACGGGCATAAATAGCAATAGTAGAAATGATTTTCACCTCCATGAAATTAGTTTCATTTTTATTGTTTCATAAATACGGATTATTTATGAGCTGTAGATTTTAGTAAATAACTAAATAATAAATTATTATTACATAATATGCTATTTTAGAAGACATTAATGATATTTAAATTTAAATAGAATAGTACAACCCTTTTTTTTAATATTATTTAAAAAGGGGAGAGGACAATGGGAGATAAAATAAAAGTAGTATTAAATATAGAAGATGAAGATGTATTCAAACGAAAGCTTAAAGAAGCTTTAGCTGAACTTATAATAGATAAAATAAATGCACTGCCTTCGAATCAAAGGATGTTAGTATATAATGGTTTGTTAGAAAAATTAAAAGAATAAAGAAAATAAAATCTTAAAGGTAGAGAAAACTCTATCTTTTTTTTATGGGTATTTTTAAATTATTGTTCATCACTATATAAAGCTTTTAATAAAGCAGTATTAATTGCATGGGATTGATTTATATTTTTCTTTTTCCCGGTGTTTATATGAGAGATAATCTTTTCTTTAAGCTTAGAATTGATATTAACAGAAACTCTATTATTGTTAGAAGAATAAATATCAATAAATGAATCTACAAGCTCTTTTTTCTTTTTAGGAGAGTTTTTTTCTATGTAGCTTTCTATTTTAGAAAGTCTAGAGTTCATATTAGTAATTTCTTTCTCAATAGACTTAAGATAATTAATTACAGTAGATTCTTCTGAGATAGGATTATTTTTATGTTTTTTATCTGGATTATCTTTTGGAGTATTATTTGGAATAGCATCTGAATTAGGTATGGATTCAAACATAGTAGTTTGTACACCGTTTATGTTTGATGAAGTATCCTCAAATTTTTCTATAGCAGAATATGCCCTTGATTTAGGACCCCAGGACATATTACAATACTCTTCAATTTTATTTATTATAGTTCTATAAGCAATACTTTTACCGAATTTCTCTTCATATTTACTGGATATCCAATTTGGATTATTTTTAGCATTTACCATTTCTTTTAAAAAATCAATTTCTTCGTTAGATAATCTTCTTCTATTTCCCATATTAATCAGTCCTCTTTATATTAATAATTATTATAAACTATTCATTTAAGGACTTGTCTTATTCAAAAAAGTATTAATAATTAATATGATAGATAATCTTTAATTTTGATTTTGGATTTTGAAATTAAAAGTTCATTTTTTGAGATACTGTTATTTAAATGGTTTCATGGATTGTTATTAATTATTGATTAGTATTTTGATTGTAAAAATGAAGTCAATATAGGTGTAAATTATATGTGTGGTAATATGTCCTTAACAGTATACTAAACAAGACTAATTGCCTCACAGGGTTATCTAAAGTATATCTATGTTTGAATTCATATAAATAGTTAAGATTATGTCTTCTTCCTGTTTATGAATGATTATTTTATTTATTAACATATCAATAAGCATTCTTTTTCTTTCTTGAGTTAAATTATTAAAATCTCTAGTAAAGAGATTCTCTAGACCTTTAAATAATTCATCTTCATTTTTATAAGAGTTAGATGAAAAGGAATTTAAGTTTTTTTTATAGGATTCTAAAAGGGCTATTTCTTTATTTATAATTACTTTTTGCGTCTTTAATGGTTCAAGTATAAAAGAATTTGATTTATCATTTAATAAACTATTTAGTTTATTTAGTCTTTTTCTTTTTATATTTAATTCTGTATCAATTTTTTTAGCTTTTTCTTTATTTTCATTTAATATTTTCTTTTGTGTAATGCAATATTGGGCCCAAAGTGTATTTATTTTAGTTGGGGTTAGATTGATGAGAAATTCTTTAATAAATTTATTTTCAATATGACTTTTCTTAAATACCATCTTTTTATTGTTACTTAAATTTTTAGTACAATCACATCTATAGACTCCTTCTCGAGGTTTTCCTTTTCTATTGTATCCATAGTTTTTAGCTTTCATATAAGCACCGCATTCACCACAAATGAGTTTATCTCTAAGTAGAAAAGGTGTGCTAAAATATTTTGTATCTTTTATTTTACTCTTTTTCTTTCTTATATTTTTTGCATGATCCCAATCATCTTGAGTTATGATTTTACTGCATTTGTTTTCAGATGAGTATACGATGGAATCATTGTTAGTGTCATATTTTCTTCTACTACGCCTTCCCCAGGTAACTTTTCCAGTATAAACTTCGTTATTAATTATATTTTCAATTTTACTTTTATTCCATAGTTGAATATCATCATCTTCATTTAGGATATTGGCAATTTTTCTATAACTATATCCATAATGATTATGGAGCTTAAAAATATCTTCAATATATTTCTGTCGAGTTATTAGAGGATTTAATTTCTTATGCTCTTTTCCATTATTAAAGACTGTTTCTGCAGTGTATCCATAGGGGGCAATTCCTCCAGGCCAGTAGCCTTGCCTAACCTTTTGAGCCATACCATCTCGAACCCTATCAGAAATCAGATTAGATTCTAATTCAGCTACACTTCCAAAGATAAGTTCAATAAAGTTTTGCAGACCAGCATTTTCTGAATTAATAGTTTCTCTAGGGTTAGCAAAGTGAATAGAAATATTTTTCTTCATTAAAAAATATTTAATGCTAACAAAGAGCTCTAAGTTTCTTGCTAGACGGTCTCTTGTGCTAACTATAAGGTGTTGGAAGTTTGATTGCTTTGCAGAAGATATAATTTTAAGAAGTTTAGGTCTATTTTTAAGACCAGAATATATATTATTTTCATATTCTATATTATTAAAGGTTACTTTAGAAGCAGACCTTGATTCTTCTACTGTGTCAATTAACTCTAAATTATTTTTCTCCGCGTATGTTTCAATATATTTTTTTTGTGAAGTTAAGGAATTTCCATCTTTCTTTTGTTCTTTAGTGGAAACTCTAATGTAAGCTATTGCTTTTTCTTTATCATTTTTCATAGACTTTAATTCTGAGTTTTTCATTTTTAAAATCGCACACCACCTTAGAGATGAACTTTGAAAGGATACTACTATAGGCTTCAGGGTTTTTCTTAATGAAGTTAATATCTTTATCATTTAAGTTTCTAAAATATTGTTTGAATAATTCAGTGTTATTTAATGTGTTAGTTAAAAGCAGCTTTTTATCTCCAAGTTTATTAATCTCTTTTTTAATAGTAGTGATTTCATTTTTAATAAATTCAATTTCCTTTGCTTTATTTTCATCATTTGAATCAATATAGTTAATAACTTTTTCCTTTAATATCCTTTCTTTAGTTAAGAGTTTTTTCTTTTCGGTATTAATTTTTTCATTTACTTTCTTAATATTTTCTTTAAAGATTATCTGAAAGTAGTAATTATCTATTTTTCTAATAATATCAGTAGTTACACCACTTATCATTGTATCTATAGGTATATTAAGACAGTTCTTAGGGCAACTATAATGCTTATTATCTAATTTTAAATAAGAACCACATCGTTTGCAGTAAAGTATATTTTCAAAAGGAGAGTCTTGTGTTTTAGGACCATTTTTTTTGAAATAATGATGGAGGAAAACTCTTTTCCATTTACGCCAAGAGACAATACTTTCAAAGTTTACACATTTTATGAATTTACTTTCATCCAGAGAGTAATTATTAGTATCTTCGTGCCATATAACACAGTTGTGAATATCATCATCTTCACTTTCTATAAGTTTCCCACCATAAATAGGACGAGTAATAACTCTTTTAAGGAAATCATTATTTATTGTTTTGGGTCTTTCAGTGTTTATTAAAATATTACTATCTTTAATAATGTTTCTAAGATCAGTTAATGATTTATCTGAGCTTAATAAGATTTCTTCATAGGTATTAAATATCTTTTCTATAACTTTAGCCTCGTTTTTATTAATTATAAAAGAGTGGGCTTCCTTGCCTTTTGAATATCCTATAGGGGGCGTAGATGATTGAAATATTCCTTGACTTCTAAGGTTTTGTCTACCACCTTTAGTTCTCTGGTAAATATACTCAGGTTCAAGGGTACTTATGGATACAAGAACATTTTCTATAAAGTTTGTTACATAAGAGTTAGAATTTAAATTAAAGTTTCCTTCTTTGACATAAATTATATTTACATTTAAGCGATTAAAAATTCTTCTTAAATGCATGAAATCATCAATTCTTCTTGATAATCTATCTCTACGGATCATAATGATATTTTTAAACATTCCACATTCTAAATCATTTAATAACTTCTTAAATGATGGTCTAGAATAGAAATGTTTCATTCTAGCTGATTGTTTATCTTCATAAATATCATAAACAATTAGACCATTATCTTCAGCATATCTTTTACAAGTTTCTATCTGGGAGGAAATAGAGAAACTTTCATTTTGGCCAGAAATTCTTGCATAAATAGCTGCGTAATTTTCTGGTGATGTATTAAAAAGAGTGAAATTTTTTCTTTTGTTAGTTTTATTATTTTTAATATAGTTTTCAATCTTTTTTGTTTCTTTCTGAGAAATTTCCATCTTTTAAATTCACCTCGGACATTTGATTATCAATGAAATAGTTAACAAGAAATCTTATAAAGTTTAATTTTGATTTTTCATTTTCATTATATACAAGTTTAATAGAATTAGATATTGCCTGTTTTTTCATTTTTGCCTCCTTAAATTATATTCAAAAGCATCTTAATAAATGAACGCAATGACTATCTTTTTATATTTAGAATTTTTTTAATAATTAAGCATAAATAAAAGAGAATTACATCAAAAGATGTAGAACTAAAAGATAATACTTATAGTTTTTAACTTATTAATTTTATTTTTAATATTAAAAATAAAATATAAAAAGATTAACTTCAAAGTTAAAATAAAACTTCTTTAGTATTAATATTCTTAATATCAGTAAGAGCGTTTACTATTAAAGCTTCTTCACTTTTAGAAGCATCACAGATATCATAATGTTCGCAATAAGATTTACAATATGCATTAGGAGTAGGAGTAAAGTCATTTTCATTAAAGATTGCATCACATAAGTCTAATATTTTAGTGATAGATTCTTTAATAAAGCTATCATCTACTTCCTTTGAAATTTTCTTATTTTCTGGAAGATAATATAGACTCACAACTTCAGGGTAATAGCCTAGTTTATAGTTAGCTAGCATAAGGTATAGGGGTAGCTGTAAGTCATCTATAGGAGAAATATTTTTAGATGTCTTATAATCAATAATTTCAGTTTTACCATCACTATTTTTATATACCTTATCTAATTTTCCACATATAATATAATCGTGCTCATTATTAAAAATCATATCTTCAATAATATAATTTTTTGATCCATCGTCTTTTGGATTATTATAGTAATTAGTTAGCATATCTAATCCCCACAGACCGAATGTTTTTTCTTCTTCTCTAGACTCATATCCATCTCTGATCCAGTTTCTCCTTAGTAGATTATGAAGATTATCCAGTGTCCTATATTTATCAATAGTCAATTTATTAAAGTCAGCTAAAGCTAGATGAATGCTATTGCCAAATGATAAATATTTGTTAGTAATGTCCTTATTTGGATTGATTCTATCTATATACTTATATTTAAACTTTCTCTTACAGGTTAAAAATGTTTTTATAGAAGTATTACTTAGATATAGATTATTAGCTGTCAAAACTACACCTCCTTTAAAAGTAGGATGTGTAGATTTTAAAATATTATTCATAAACATGAAAGTATTTTCACAAGAGTGGAATGAACATAAAAAAAGCCTCTTTAAAAAGAGACTTTAGAATTGATATTATCAATTTTTTGTATAAAGTTTAATTCTTGAACCAAGTGATTAGTAATAGAGTTTAAAGCATTTTCATTACAGTTATATTTTGATGCTATTAGTATAAAAGCTTTAATAATTTTGTTTAGATTATCATTTAAATTTCTTAAATTGTTATTATTTTCATCTAAATTTTTTTTTAGTGATTTATTAATTTCTTCTAGTAAAGCTAAATCTTTTATGTTTATAGAATCAATATCTAATAATTGCACAATAGATACATTTAATTCTTTAGTTATACTAAAAAGTAATTCTAGTTTAAATACATCTGATCTTCCATGTTCTATATTATTAACAAGACCTGTGGATACTCCAACTTTTTTTGCGAAGTCAGGTGTAGATAAATTTTTTCTTTTCCTAAACTTTCTAATATTTTCACCAAGTTCTTTATATATATTAGGCATGTCCGATACCCCCTTAATATGAGTATAGACAAAAGTTAATGATTATAGACATGTAGTGCATAAAGTAATAAAATTTCAAAAAAATTATATATTAATTTCTTCTCCCAAGACTTTGTATGGTTTGGTTATAGGAGTGAACTCTAATAGTGAGGAAATTATCATATATAGAGCACATAATAATATTAGTTGTTGACTTACACATCGACACAATAAGAGAATATTCGACAAAGGTATTTTAATAAATAAAACGAATTATATTATTATAGAAGAAAATGTGAGTCTAATTAATTTGAGGTGTTAATAAATGAAGGAATTAAAAAAGGAAATTTCGAAAAAATTAAATGAATTTTTTGTTATTAATAGACATGTTTATGCTGAGCAAAAGTCAGATGGTAATTATGCCACCATCTATAAACGATTTGATGCTTTGAAGATCTACAATATGATCGAAAATAAGAAGTCTATTCTAGCATATATGGAGAAACACGGTAAAATTAAATGGATTTGTTTTGATTTTGATATTGAGTCAAAACAAATACAGTCAAATGATAGCAGAGATAAAATAGTTAATCTGTTAAGTAATATATTTGAACAAGTAAAAAAACTTTGTAAATATCTTAAGGATAAAAATATAGACTATCTATTGGAATTTTCTGGAAATAGAGGGTTTCATGTATGGATTATATTTAATGATTATATATCTAAACAAGAGGGATATGAAATTATCACTAAAATATTAAAGAATATACAATTTGATTCAGAAATTTTAAACTTAGATAAATATCCTACTACTTCAATTAAAAGTAGAATAGGTAAAGGAGTTAAATTACCATTTTCTTACCATTCGAAATCAAATAAATATTCATATTTTTTAAAAAATATAGAACAAGTTAATATTTCAAATATTTTTATTGATAACTTAGACAAAGATTTTTTAAAAGAACAATTAGAAGTTCTACTTACATATAAAAAGCCAAAAAAACTTGAAATTTTAAATAAACTTAATATTGAAATAGATGAAGATGAGAAGTCGGAATCTAATTTAAAAGTTAGAGAAATTGAGTATATGGGAGGACTTAATTTAGAAGATATACTTTTGAACATTACCAAGTGTTCAATTCTAAATGAGCTTCTCAGTAATTATCCTTTTCATTTATCGCACAAGACAAGATTAATTTTAGTTGGATTATTCAATAGAATTAAAACTGAAGATGATAAAGATGCTGGGAAAAAACTTTTATTTGAATTATTTTCTCGTATGCAAAATTTTAGACCTGAATTAACTAAGAAGAAATTAGATAATATAAAATACTTCCCTGTTACATGCAATTATTTAAAGGAAGCATATGACAATTTAGGAGAAGGATGTAATTGTTGTGAAAAATATTGCATTAAGTCACCGATAGAGCTATTAGACGATATTGAACTAGTAAACTATAATTTATTTGAAGTGTCTCCAAGTGAAGTTTTTGCATTAAAAAGAGCTCAAATTCAGTACAATTATTCAAACGATGAAGTTCCTTTTAATTTTATATTAAACAATATACAAGAAACTGATGAAGAATATTTAACAACAATTGTTAATGATTATATTAATGCAAAGGATGAGTATTCTTTAGGAAGATATTACAATGTCATAAGATATGAGAAAAATAAAAGCAGAGAGTTCGTAATACTAAATGCACAAGATAACTTAATAACAACTGCTTTAATAAAAAAGTTAAATGAAATCTACGGCATGGAGTTTTCGAAGAATTCTTATGCTTATGTATTTAATCATAACCTACAAACTAATAATAGAAATGATGTTTTTAAATATTATTTTAGACAATGGCTTATGTTTAGAAAAGAAATTGAAGAAAGGATCACTGATGAAGTTTTAGAGAATTATTATATAATAAAATTCGACTTAAAGTCTTTCTATGATGAAATTGATATTGGTATATTAAGAGAAAAGCTTATTCAAGGACCAGTAGATAATATCAAACAGATTTTGAGGGAGATGACAGAGTCTGATAAGAAAAAATATAGAACTATAATTAATATGTTAGTAAGCATAGTAGAAACAGTAGGTTCAAAAGGTGTACCACAAGGTCCAGCTTTTGCTCGGTATCTAGCTGAAGTTTATTTAATGCAACTTGATAAATTCATAGAAAAACATATTTCTGATGATTTTGAATTTTATTTTAGATATGTTGATGACATAATTTTAATTATTGAGAATGAAAGAAAAGCAGAAGATATAGGACTAAAGATTAGAGAGTATATTTCCAAATTACATTTAACAATAAATGAGAATAAATATTTATTTGGGCAAGTTAAAGATATGAAAAATGAATTTTTAGAATACTTAAATGAAAATAAATATTTTATTGATAGTGTAAATAAAAAAGCCCATATTGCAACTAATAAACAAAAAAGAAACTCAAATAAATTGTTATATAAATTAGTTGATGGAATAGATAAAGAGGAAAATTTGAATTTTTACTTTACACATATAAAGAATAACAAAAGAAATAATATAACCGATGAACTAAAAGACTATATGTTTAAATTAAAAGAAGGAAGAGGTTCACTTTTTAAAAATTTTTTTAAATTTTACTTTAAAAACTATGATATAAGTGAAGAAGGAGATAGTTTTATGGAATTACAAGGACTTGCAAAAACAAATTTTTTAAATCAATTATATATAAGTAATAAAAGCATAACGAATAAAAAGCTTGAATGGATTTTAAAACAAATTAGTAATTCTAACTTAGAAGTCTATGATTATGATTTGATTTTACATATTATGTGGAGCAGAAAAGATTGTTTTATAGAAACACTATTTGAAGAAATTCCAGATGATATAATAGATAAGAACTTAAGATGCAGTTACAATAAAGAAATACCTACTTACTGCAATGGAAAGATATTACAATTGCTAAAAGATGAAACAAATCATGTTGAATTTATAATAAAGCTGTACAATTTAATTTTTAAGAGTAAATTTGATAATGAAATTATAAAAGAGATAACCAATATATTCTTTGATAAAATGATGAGATCAGTTGAAGCATATGAGGTAGGTGAATTTGTACCAGAATACTTTAAAATGAATTTAATTATTGACCATTATTATCAATTACTTTGTGTTTTTTCACTAATTCATGAACCAACTGATTTGAAAGATGTTGAAGTATTATGGAGGTGGATTATTAATCATTGTAATAAATATTTAGACGAAACTAGTATTAATCATACAAAATGGTTACAAGCAGAAGATTTATTAATAAATGTTATTAATAATAGAAATTTATCTGCACATCTTACTTTAAATTCTGAAGGTGGCTTTACAAATGGAAAAGATAAATTAAAATTATATAATAAGTTTATAAGTAATGTATTAATTTTAAGATTTGATACAAGTATTAGTTGTCAAGATGACATAATAGATGGAGATAATAATGTAGAGAATGAAATAAAAAAGTTTATTACTAAAAACAAAATAGAATTCTTGAGATGGGTATATGAAGATAAAAAAAAGGTTAGAATGTATCCAAGTCAGGAAGTATGCAAAAAAAATATTATTTATAACGATAGAGTTTTACTAGTCAAAGATAATAAACTAATGATAAGAACTAAAAGTAAGTATTTAACTGAAGATTTTGAGCATATAAAATATGAAAAAAAAGAATTAGAAAAGTGGACTAATAATGAATATGGATATGTAATTTTTGACTATACTCATTCAAATATTATTTCATTGAATAAGTTTTTGAGTGAAAGTAATGATTTTATTAATTTATTACAAAATGGTTTAAGTATTAGAAAAAGGACTCTTACATTTATCAAAAAGTATTTTGATATCGAATTAGTAAAAACAGTAAATATTTTTGAGCAAGGTCATAAAATAGAATGTAATGAACAATTACCATTTATACCATGGAGTTATTATGATAAGTATTTTATTATAGATGAGCTAAGTGATAAAATCCAAAATACTAAGAGAAATTTTGATACTCTATTAATGAAATCTCTTAAAGAGCAAGGACTCAAGTTGTATTCAGATAAACTTGAACATAATATTGAAAACATTAATGATAAAATTATTCCTAAATCATTTTATCATTATAAATGGGAGTACATAAATACATTACTAGAAACTCTTAATAAAGATCATATAAATGATAGTTATTATTTTGAGCTATGTAAGATTTTAACAATAAGTGTTTTTTTCGAAAGATTACCACAAGATGCAAAGATTAAAGATGGAATGAAATCAGTTTACAAATATTTAGAAATATATAACTCTTTATATACAAATGAAGGCTCTGACTCTTATTTAATGAAATTGATATATGGGATTTCTTTAGATAATACTATAAACGATGATAATTTTGAGAAATTTTATATGACAATATATGACAGTTTGGAATACTTTTATAATTCTATAGGTGGAATTAATGAAGATTTTAAAATGCTTGATTTATTAAATGAAGAACTAAAAAATGTAAGTAATTTATTAACTAAGAAAAAAAAGGGACAAACTAATGAGTATATAAAAATGTATATAGAATATGATGAATCATTCTCGGAACTAAATTTGTGGTATCAAAATAATGAAACAAATGATAAATATGTGTTTAAAGAAGAACAGATTAATAGTATTGAAATATTGGATCTAAGCAAAGAAAAACTAAATATAGCAAAAATTAACATATTTGATATAGATAGATATGACTTTTGCTTTTTTAATTACAATCAAAATCTTATGATTGTAATTCCAGAGATAATGATAAAAAGTTATGAAATAATAACTAAAAGATATAAAGCATATGAAAGGTATTGTAATGATTATAATTATTTACAACTATTTATCAACTTAACAACTAAAAAAAGAGAGTATAAAATCAAAGATAATTTTCATAAAAGTGTAGAAATATTAAAAAATAATTGGAATGATAATGAAACAAGTAAAATTGAAGAGTATTTATTTAAATGGCTATTTAAATTCGATGAAAAATATCATGAAGCATTATTAGAGATAATATCTAAACATGAAGCAATAACTCAAGAGGATATAAACAATTTTAGAGAAAAAATAAGACAGTTAGTTAATGATGATAATAGTATTTTATTTCACTACAAAACCATATCTGATATAAATGGTTTACACGGTCTTTTTGAAAATCGTAGTAAAATAAGAAATTTAGGGTTAAATACATGTCTTTTAAATAACATTAAAAATTGTAATAACGAAACTGAAAAAACATTAGTAATCGTAGGTGAATTTGGGAAAAGTGGTTCTCAGCTTTTAAATTCATTGAAAAGATACTATTTACTGAAGGAAATGGACGGCAAAAAATTGGACAAACATTTAGAAACACAAAGAGAAAAAAACCATTACTTTAAAATTATTAAAAAGGAAGATTTCCATGAAATAGAAGGTAATAAAGGATTCTATAGAAGTAATTTAATTAATAAAATAATTCAATTCAAGAAAATAATTTTTCTAAATACAATTTATTCAGATAAGTATGAAGAAAAGGTTAAAAAATACTTCAAGGAAGAATTAAATTATAAAGGGGAGATAATCTTTATTGGAAGAAAATTCAAAATCAAAGGAACTTCTTTGAAAGATGTTGATATAAATGTAGACTATGTAAACAAATTTAAAGAATTGATTATTAATGTAGATTTGCTAAGTGATATTTTTAATTTAGATGAGAGTGAAATACTTGCTTATAAAAAGTATTTAAAACAATATTTTGAAAGAGGAAAAAAGGGTAAAGATAATTTTTCCTTTATAGTGAGAAGATTGTCAGTCCCAAAATACCATCACCCTATTTTTACTTTAGGAAATGAGCCGTTGTTTTATAGACCTAAAGATAAAGAAATAATTAATATTTATGATTAATTATTTCTTTATAAGACCATCGTAAACTTATCATATCACATACATACCTTAAAGTAGACCATTTATGTGATAGGCCTTTTAGTTGGATTAAAAAAGCTATAATTTAAATACTATCAGAATAAAATATGATGGGATAGTTAAAGTTTCGTAAGGTAAATAAGAAAAAACTAGTGAAGATAAAAATAACAGAGAATAATTACTTATTGCTATCCTATTAATGTAATAGGATAGTTTCTTTTTATATGTATTGATTAAGCTAAAATTCCCTACTTTTTTAGTTGAAAAGGGACCATTTAAGCAAACAACCAGTCAATAGCTTGTTTGGGTTAATAAGAGCTCTCAATCATACTCATTAGTAAATGATCTAAACTTAATTGCAGTTATTGCAGATAAATAAATTAATTAAGAACCTTAAAATAGCATCTTATCTGTTAAATGGAAAATTAGAAGTTATGATGGTGGATTTTATTTTTGTTCTTAACGATGTAAAGACAGTTGCTTCCATCTTTATTATTCAGAATATTCTTTGAGATATTAGCAATAGTTAAAACATATTACTCAAATTACCTTTCTAAGGTTTTTTACTTCTGAATTCTTTAAGTTAGTTTATAGGTAATGGAATTATAGCAATAAATTCCTTATCCATTATTACAAACATATATTACTTGAGGTATAAAAATATGTTTCTAAAGTTAAAGTATTTAGGTTATATTTTTAGGTCTGCCTTTATGAAGATATAGCTTCTGCTATGTCATGTGTAACCATAAAGGCTGTTTTCTTTTCTTTCTTAAGTATTGTTCCGATTTCATCTGCGATTGCAAGTCTTGTTTGATAGTCTAGTGCTGAGAAAGGTTCATCTAGAAGTAATATATCTGGCTTACATGCTAAAGTTCTTATTAGTGCTACTCTTTGTCTCATGCCTCCAGACAATTGTCTAGGATAGTGATTTTTAAATTCTCCTAGTCCATATGTGTCTAAAAGTTTTTCTGCAAATTCTTTTGTTTCATCTGTTATTTTATCTTGAATTTCAAGTCCTATTAATACATTTCCTAAAATAGTTCTCCATTCAAATAGATGGTCTCTTTGAAACATATAACCTATTTCACCTGTAGTACCCTTTACCTCTTTCTCATTAATTAAGACTTTACCTTTAGATGGCTTTATAAGACCTGCTATTATAGATAAAAGTGTGGATTTTCCACAACCGCTAGGTCCTACTAAAAGAACTATTTCACCGTGATTTATATCCAAAGACAAGTCTTTAATAGCTTCAGTTTCCCCATCAAGGGTGTGATATATCATGCTGATGTTTTTAATTTCAACAACTTTCTTTCTGTTCATCGATACGCCTCCTTAAGGAGATAATTACATATATTATTGTATTCAGTTTTTATAAGGATTGTGACGATGAGTATTTTGTCAAATAGAAGTTACAAAATAAAAGAAACAACTATTAAAAAGATATTTTAAAGATAAAGCTTAAATATTTGTTTAGACAAGCATATAAATTTTCAAAAGGCATTTGAAAGTAGTTTTGAATAAGATTATTTAGACTAAATACTTCTCTTGATGGATATATATATAATATCCAGGATTATTCAGGAAATAATGATTACATCCAGAGACTACAGGAGAAACGGCTTCAATATTTCATGACATAGGAAAAGCTAGAATACCTAAAGAGATTTTAGGAAAGTCTTCAAAGCTTACAAATAAAGAAAGGCAAGTAGTAGAGCTTCATCCTATATATTCAAGTGATTACATAAAGGAAATAGAAGAGTTAAAAGAGCTTAAATACATAGTTAGAGCACATCATGAAAGATGGGATGGTAAAGGATATCCTGATAAGTTAAAAAAACTGAAATACCTTTCTTGGCCAGAATAATTTAAGTAGTAGATGTATATGATGCTTTAAGAAATCCAAGGGTTTATAGATCTTTTGGATTTAGTAAAGAAGAATCAAAAGATCTATTGGCCAAGGGATCAGGAAGTCAATTTGATCCTGATATTTTAAAAGTCTTTCTAAGTATTTAGCTTTGATACTTTATATTTGCAATTATGTAAAGTTAAGATATAATTATTTTAATTGGTAAAATTCATTAAAGAGTTAAAGGGAGATAGATTTATGAACACATTTGGATTTTTAGGTCTAGTCTTTGGATTAATTGGATTTATTTTAGGAAGTAGAGCACATAAACAGATGTTAGTTTGTAAAGCTAGAATAGAAAAATTACAAAGTGAAGTTCTAAAATAAATTCTTCCTGAAGCTAGTTCAATTTTTAGACTACCACTCCAGGAATGTAGTCTAAATTTTAGCTAGAGTTGAATTGTATGGACGAGACAGACCGAAGGTAGCTACAGTAATAGAAATTAATGATATTAATGCAAGACATACGTTTGAAACAAGTGATGATATACTTGTGGTTTTAGAAAATACTATAAAAATGAAGGTGGAAGCTGAAACAAAAGATAAAGTAAATAGTACTACTGTATTAGATATGGTTGTTGATTACAATTTAGATGTAAAGCTTATGGGTATGATAATTAAGCTACTAAATGAGATAAAATAACTATTTTATTAACCCAACAAAGTTCTAATTGAACTTTTATTATCCAAAAAGAGCATACTTTTAAAAAAAAGTTTGTTTTTCTTACAGGTTATTCTAAATATGCTTTAGAATCATTTAAGGTACATCCTATGGTTATATATTAAAACCAATAAATATAGGAAAATTAAGTGAAACTTTAAGTAATCTAGCAAAAAATATAACTGAAAAGAGTAATAAAGACGATAAAAAACTGATTATAAAAACTGGGAAAGAAATATATTTCATAGCATATGAATATATTATTTTTATTGAAAAAAATGATAAGAAAATTCATATAGGGTTCATAAATCATTTATTGTTAATAAGAATAAAATAAAGAATATTAAAGAACTTGTGAGTAGATCTTATGAAATAAGATTTCATGGAATTAGTAAAACAGTCTTAATGAGTAGAAATAGATTTGAAGAAATAAAAGATGAAATCATCTCCTAAGAACAAGGGATGGTTTCATTTTTTTATTTTATTAGATGTCTTTGACTAAAAGGGATAAAAATTTTATATAAAAGTAATAACATAATAAAAGTAATTGTACTTTAAATGGTAACACAGTCCATTATATGGATTGTATAAGCCATATAATGGACTGTATAGGAAAAATCAAACATTTTTATCAAAATATATATTATAATAAGAGTGTAGTGAATCTCGAGATCACTTTATTAACTATATATAAACAATATTGTTTAATCACTTAAATTTGAAATGTATAAAGGATAAGAATCCTTACAGATATGTATTAGTGGAATTAGTTGCCTGAAGCTTCGGCTACTTTTCTTTAGTGGCTTAATTCTACTTAGACAATGAAATTTGCACCTGATTTTAGGTGCTAAGTATTCTCTATAATAAATATGTAAAAATAGAGGTTTTGTTAAGGTGTATAGGCAAAACTTTTGACAAAATCAATAAAAAATGAGGAGGAGTTTTATGAAGTGCTGACATTATGAAACTAACAGTATATTGTTTATTTTCTTATTCTTTTAACGGAAAATCTATAAAAGCATAAAAAAAATACATGTTTTCCTTGAAGAGTAATTTGTGGAATGTATAAAGTATTTATTGTAAAAAAATCTAATAGGGAGATGGTTAGTTTAATGAAAAAAATTTTATCTACATTTTTAGTTTTTCTTTTATTATTAAGTTTTGGAGGAATTTCGTTTGCGAACTCTATAAATTTGAATGACTTAAATAATGATGATTATAAGTTCGTCAAATATCAAGAACCTGTTGATTTTTTATACGATGGTAAGACTGTAAAACTTCTAGGTTATTATGAAATAAATAATTTAGAAAAAGAGATAACTAATAGCAAGGAATATACGCTGTATGGACGTGCATACTATGAATATGACCGCTGGTATGTTTATGACCATGGAATAGTAGATACCTGGTCATGGTTATCCAAACCTTATTTTGTAAAAAGTATAGCAAGAGGTGAAACGTATACAAAAGAAGAGGATGTTCAAGTTACAATTAAAGCATCAGTTTCAGGAGATTACCCTTCTGAATCTAAATCGGCAATAATATCAGCATTTGATTTTGAATCAGATTTTACTAAAACGATAAAAGAAACAATTGAACTTAGTGGTCCAGACGAAGGTTATAATACTAGAGACTTCTATTATAAAAAAGGTACTCATAAACACAAAATTTCAATTGTACAGGAACATTATTCAAATTGGGATGGTTTTTTATATGATAAAGATCATGGAGACTTCTATGTTCAAGAACCAGCTATTAAATCATATTCTGTAGATAGTAATGAATACTAAAAATATAAGGGTATTGTTTATGATAGTCTTTACAATATCATTTTCCATATTACTTTATCTTTACTATTTTGAAAATTATACACCTAAAAATTATATGTATAAATCACTCCCTTTTTCGATAGTTAGTGGATTTTCATTATTAAGTTTATCAATTTTAAATTATAAAAATTAATTAGAATATATAAAAACAAGAGCCCTATATATATTGAAAATAAAGACCTTTGTAAGGTCTTTATTTTATTTCTCTCCTTTTGTTGCATATACTACCTTATCATTTATTATAACTAATCTTCATTCTTTATAAGGATTGTGACGATGAGTCTTTTGATATTGGTTGATCAAGGAAAGCGAATATAAAAAGAAAAAAATGCTTAACATAACAGAAAATGACATTTTTTTCAATTTTCAAATGTTATTATGTAAAAAAAAGAGGTAAATGATCTATAGCTAAGGAGGAGAATATGTTATATGAAATACCATGGTACATTGCTTTAATACAAACTATACCTGAAACTTTTCTTATTATACAAATAGGCTTCAGATTATTTAATATTGATATAAAAGTAAAGGAAACTTTATATATATCTTTTATAGTAGCAATAGCAGCTTATTTTATTAGAAAGTATATTGAAATATTTGGATTGCATACTATTATACAAATTTCGTTAATTATTATTTTGGTATGTATCTTAACAAAATTAAATTTTTTTATCAGTTCAATAGGAACCTTTATGGGAGCTCTATTAACAGGGATAATACAAAACATTACAATTCCTTTGTTATTAGATATTTCAAGTTTTACATCTAGCGATTTAGCTATTAAGCCTTGGCTTAATGTATTATTTTATTTACCTACTGGTATAATCACATTAATTATTTATATTATTTTAAGGAGAGTTAGATTTTATATTATAGATTTAAAACCAGAAGATAGAGTTGATAATATTGTTTAAAAATAAAGGTGTAATACTCATAATATTTACAATGTTATTACAATTATTAGTAATAGAGATTATTAATCAATTTATATTTATGGCTGATGCCTTAAAATATGTAAAGAATTTCCTTCCATATGTTAGCGGGTTATTATTTATATTAATATTTTTAGTTTTATTATCTATTAATAAATTAAGTGAAACAATAAAAAGAAATACAGAATCTAGACTCTTAAAATCACAACTTAAGCAAGTAGAAAATTTAAATAACATATTACAAACTCAAAAACATGAATACAGTCGACACATACAAACTATTCAATCAATGTTATATTTAGAGGAAATAGATAGTGCTAAAAATTATTTAAATGAGCTTACAGAAAATCATAAACCAATTGCAGATATCAAATACACATATAATACTGCGTTAACCATTTTATTAAATTCTAAGATAAAAGTAGCAGAGGATAAAAATATTAATTTTGACTTTGCAATTAAATGTGATTTAGAGAGATTAAAAATTAATGACAGAGAGCTTTGTAGTATTATAGGAAATCTTATTGATAATGCCTTTGAAGCTACAGTTGAAAGTGAAAATAATGTAAATAGATATGTGGGTTTAGAAATAAAGTTTGAAAATAACAATTTTATTATATATGTATCTAATACAGGAAATAAAATTCCTAGAGAAATAGAAAAAAAGTTATTTAATCCTGGATTTACTACAAAAGGTACTAATGATAGAGGATATGGTTTATATTTAATAAAAAAAATAGTAAAACAATATGGGGGAACAATAGAAGTTAGCTCAAACAAGAAAACAACTTTCAAAGTTAAAATTTCGTTAAAGGATGAGATGGATTGATAAATAAAGTGTCAAAAAAATTGGCTATGAAATTAGGATTAAAATTAAACAGTGATAGTGGGGAAATCGATGTATTTGCCTTTGGTATAGAAGTAATTCTAGGTAGTATTTTAAAGGTTGTCTTAATACTTATCATTTCTTATATATTAGGTATTAGTGGGACAACCATAGTATTTCTTATAACATTTATTATTTTTAGATCATACATAGGAGGTATTCATTTAGATACGTATAGGAAATGTTTATTTGTAGGTTTGTTTTTATCATTAGTATCTGGTTATATGTCTCTATTTTATGCTTCAAAATTTTTAGTTTTAGTATTGTTTATAGTGACTGCTTTATTTAGTATATATATAACTAATAAATGGGTACCGGCTGATACTAAAAATAATAGGATAAAAAGTAAAAAAGTGAGAAAGACAAGAAAAAAACAAACATTTTTTATTTTAATAGCGTGGGGCTTTTTTTCAATAATATTCATGAAATATAGAATGTTAAATATAGTTTTGGCATCAATATATGGTGTTTTAAGTAGCTTTTTTTTAACTACACCATATGGATATAAAATAGTTAAGTTTATTGATTCATTATCTTTGTTAGATAAGGGAGGTGTTATGGATGATAAAGAATTTTAAACATATGTGTTTAACAAGTTTTGCATTTATATTAACTACAGTGGCATCCTCAGTAGTTAGTGCTAATAGTATTTGGATTTTATATGAACCTGAAGTACCTGAAAATTTAAAATAGGGAATGATTATATTGATAAGTATACTAATTTTAGAAGATGAAGAGTATACTAAAAGATTTATAAAAAAGATAGTTTCAGAAAGTCCGTTAATAAAAGAAGTATATGAAACATCTAGTGGGAATGATGCGATTAACTATGCTAATGAATATACACCTGATGTTGCATTATTAGATATAGAACTAGATGAAAAAGAGAGTTTAAATGGGCTTGAAGTAGCAAATCTTATAAAAAATGTTAGCCCAAAAACAAAGTTTGTTTTTCTTACAGGTTATTCTAAATATGCTTTAGAATCATTTAAGGTACATCCTTATGATTATATATTAAAACCGATAAATATAGGAAAATTAAGAGAAACTTTAAGTAATCTAGCAAAAAATTTGACTGAAAAATGTAATAAGGACAATAAAAAACTAATTATAAAAACTGGGAAAGAAATATATATCATAGCATATGAAGATATTATTTATATTGAAAAACATGATAAGAAAATTTTAGTGCATGAAAAATCTAATCAGTATGAAACTAGAGGTACTCTAAAGAAATTAGAAAAAGAATTAGATGAAAATTTTATTAGGGTTCATAAATCTTTTATTGTTAATAAGAATAAAATAAAGAATATTAAAGAACTTGTGAGTAGATCTTATGAAATAAGATTTCATGGAATTAGTAGAATAGTCTTAATGAGTAGAAATAGATTTGAAAAAATAAAAGATGAAATCATCTCCTAAGAACAAGGGATGGTTTCATTTTTTTATTTTATTAGATGTTTTTGAGTAAAAGTAAAAACATAACAGAAGCAATTGTACTTTAAATGGTAATACAGTCTATTATATGGATTGTATAAGCCATATAATGGACTGTATAGGAAAAATCAAACATTTTTATCAAAATATATATTATAATAAGAGTGTAGTGAATCTTGAGATTACTTTATTAACTTTTTTATAAGCAATATTGTTTAACTTAATTCTTCAATGTATGTTTGTAATTTAAGGAGTGGTTAGTTTGATGAAGAATCAAAAAAACTCTAAAAGAAAAGAGTGCTTTTTAAAAACTCTACTTTGTTATTATTTAATGCTTTAATAATATAGGGGCGTAAAACTATAAAAAACAAGGTGATTTTAGGTATAAAAGATCCAAGTAAAGGGAATCCAGGAAGTCCTAGAATAAGAGAGCTTACCTTTAATACATAAAATCTCCATAACTATGGATTTTCTTTTGCATATTCAATAATATGTTAATATTTCTGAAAAATATTTAAATTTATTATTATATATATTGATTTTATAATTAATACTTACTCTCAATTAACTAGATTTTGGTGCGTCATTCAGAGTTAGAGCACATGATATTTATGAAAAAGTAATGTCAAGTACTTGGGAGGTCCCAGAGTGATTTAGGAAGTTAACAAGGAATATAAAACCGCCAAAGAGTATACAACATACAAAAAAAGTAATTAAAAAGGAAGTTGCTATTATAATTAAGAATTTTTATTGTAATTGAATTTAATTGATTGTAAAGAAAGATTAAATAGTCAAAAAAGCTGTTGAGCTTTTATTTTTTCTTAAAAAGACATTAAAAAAAACATTCATATTATATTAGCGCAGTTTTACTACTTAATATTTTCACAGTATCAGTTAGTAATTATAATATTGGAAATCCCTCGTCTATTATTGGCGATATTTATGAAACTAATAATATTGATGATGGTGGTACAAGAGGTTAGATATATTTTATTTAAAGGAGGTGAAAGCTATGAACCTAGTACGGGCTCCAAATAGAAAAAGCCTAAAAACTCACGTTATGCCGGGAAGCATGTAATAAGAGTTTAAAGGCTCTATACAATTCCATATTATCATATTCTTTGTGAATTGAAAAGAATCAAGAGGGACAATTATTGAATGTATCATTAATTAATAAATGTTAAAGAATTTCTCAACTAATGAAGGGTGAAAATGTAGTCGGTTTAGCCTAGACTATAAATTATACTTAAATTAAGAAAAAGTATTTTGTATTAAGCTTTAATAAAAAATAAGCAACGAAAAGGAGAATTAATATGAAAAAAATAATATCAATGTTATTAATTGCAGTGTTAGTTATATCTTCTAATGTTTATGTCTTTGCTAATGATAATATGAGAATAAGTTCCGAAGATGACATTATTAAACAACAAATTGAAAGGAATAAAGAAAATTATAAAAATGCACTAGAAATCTTAAAAAAAGATAAATCTATGACTATTAGTGAAAAAGAAAACTTTAGAAAATTATTAAAAGAAAGGTATAAATATCTTAATGAGTATTATAAAAAAGATAGAAAGTTAAGTTCTAATGTTGGAACATATGGCATAGCAATACCACCTGAGGACGAGTGGGAGAAAACATGGACATATTTAGGATCCTATAGCAAAGTTCTTGATGAAAGTGATTTCTATGCGAAAGCCGGATATATAGTTCTAAGGAATGCTTCTATTGGTGGTCTATCAGGTGCTACTGGTATTAGTATACTTGCATCATTATCAAAATTAGTACTTATATTTGACACAGTTAAAAGTTCTGTACCTCAATATGTAGAAGGGAGTAAAGTAGTTACTCATATATCTGGAAGATGGGCTGAACCAGATGGAATGCATGACTATGATTATGAGTCAAAGTCTGAGCCGGTAGTATATTTCGAAGACGGTGATGGAGGATTTGATTATTATAAAACATTAGACACTTTTTACACTGTTAAATGTTTCTGTGAGTAAAGATTTACAATTAAAAGAAAAATAGTTGGAAAAGGTGGTGAGTAGGATTTTACTCACCTCTTTTTACAGCATGCTTTAATGGACAAAATGATTATTAATGATATGAAAGTATTCATAGTTTATTATAAAATAAAAAACTACAGTTATATCTTATTCTAATTATTAGGTGGTGATGATTATTAAAAAAAATAGATACGGAAGACGTATCATAATGGAGATTTTAGTTTTTGTTGTATTAATAGTTGGTATTAATCAATTTCTATTATATAATTACACTTATAAATTAGCGTTTAAAAATGTTAAGAGCATAGTAATTATTGGTAAAGAAGGAAAGAAAGAAATAAAAGAAGATAAGATTATTAAAACATTTGTTGATAAAATTGCATATGAAATATCAATGAGAAAGGGTGACAGTTATCAGGGTAATAAGAATAAAGAATTATATTATCTTGATTTTCGTTTAGAAAATTCTGAATCTATATTAATAGCATACGATAAAAGTAATAAAATACTATTAGCTAAACTAAGTAAACGATTAAATAAAGAAGAATATAAGATTTATGATGAATTCATTAATAATAACTATTTGAAATAATATACAAACAATAAAATTTAATTAATATAAGGTAGTGTAATTTCTGCTTTTACGTAAAAAAGAATTCCATTTTGGAATTTTAGAAACTAAAGAATTTGAAGAAAATGAAATAATATTAAATCCTTGGCTTTATAAACAATATTCAAATGGATATAGATTTAGTCCTAAACAAAGAATAATTATTAATCAAGATAACTTTGAAAAATATGCTGAAGAATTAGTATATAAAGAGTATTATTACCAAGAAGGCAGAAATCGTAATTTATATAGAATTAATAAGGAAAAAATTTCAGAAGGTATAAAGATTGAATAATTTTATATGACTGCGTTTAACATAGTATTTGCAGTGCATCCTGGCAGTGTGTACATTTTAGCAGGTGTGGATCCTGTCAGAGTAAAGTTTAGCCAACAGCTCTGTATTGAGCCTTTAAAAGTATTGTGGTGACGTAATACTTTAAGCGTAGACAGAAAGTCAGCGAGGTAGAATTGACTGGAGTGGTATTGCCAACAGTGAATGATAGTGAGCCCTGAAACATATGAGCCTATTGATAGAGGTCCAAACGGCTGTGAACGTGGAAGACAAAATCTAATTAAGAAGTAATGGCAAGTATAATTAGACCTAGTTTAATTTCATAATAAATAGTAAATGCAAACCTTGGATAAAAATTATGTTAGTAAAGTATTTCACTACTGAAATTGACGAGACTTATGATGACCTAAGGTTATCCACTAGAGTAATTTTTAGTAAAATTCAATATATTGCGTTAAGAAAATATATAATTAAAGGGGAGATTTTTATGTTAAAGGCAGTTAAAATTGGTCTTGGAATTATGTTTTTAGGTTTTTTTATATCTATTATGGCAGCAAGATTTTTTTATAGTGGTACCCCAGAATATACTTATTATACTGGTATTTTCTTTTCAATACTTTATCTAGCTGGAGTTGTAGGAATATCCACATCATTAATATTGAATGAACTAAGAAAAAAATAATATATTAAAAAATATATACCAAAGTTAAAATAATAAATGTTATTATTTATGTTTAAAGAATTCTATATTATAGTATCAATACTATTCACTAACAGAATTGGTTTAATGTTTTATACTCTTTGCTATTTTTATGTGGATATAGCATCCGCTATGTCATGGGTTACCATGAAAGCTGTTTTCTTTTCTTTTTTAAGTATTGTTCCTATTTCATCTGCGATTGCAAGTCTAGTTTGATAGTCCAGTGCTGAGAAAGGTTCATCTAGAAGTAATATATCTGGTTTACATGCTAAAGTTCTTATTAGTGCTACTCTTTGTCTCATGCCTCCAGATAATTGTCTAGGATAGTGATTTTTAAATTCTCCTAGTCCATATGTGTCTAAAAGTTTTTCTGCAAATTCTTTTGTTTCGTTTGTTACTTTATTTTGAATTTCAAGTCCAATTAATACATTTCCTAGTATAGTTCTCCACTCAAATAAGTGATCTTTTTGAAACATATATCCTATTTCACCTGTAGTACCCTTTACCTCATTCTCATTAATTAAGACTTTACCTTTAGATGGCTTTATAAGACCTGCTATTATAGATAAAAGTGTGGATTTTCCACAACCGCTAGGTCCTACTAAAAGAACTATTTCACCGTGATTTATATCCAAAGACAAGTCTTTAATAGCTTCAGTTTCCCCATCAAGGGTGTGATATATCATGCTGATGTTTTTAATTTCAACAACTTTCTTTCTGTTCATCGATACGCCTCCTTAAGGAGATAATTACATATATTATTGTATTCAGTCTTTATAAGGATTGTGACGATGAGTCTTTTGATAGTGGTTGATTAAGTAAAATGGATATAAAAAGAATAAAAAATGCTTAACATGACATAAAATAACATTTTTTTTAATTTTTAAATGTTATTATGTAAAAAAAGGTAAATGATCTATAGCTAAGGAGGAGAATATGTTATATCCAATACCATGGTACATTGCTTTAATACAAACTATACCTGAAACTTTTTTAATTATACAAATAGGCTTCAGATTATTTAATATTGATATAAAAATAAAGGAAAATATATATATATCTTTTATAGTAGCAATAGCAGCTTATTTTATTAGAAAGTATATTGAAATATTTGGATTACATACTATTATACAAATTTTGTTAATTATTATTTTGGTATGTATCTTAACAAAATTAAATTTTTTTATTAGTTCTATAGGAATCTTTATGGGAACTTTATTAACAGGGATAATACAAAACATTACAATTCCTTTGTTATTAGATATTTTAAGCTTTACAACTAACGATTTAGCTATTAAGCCTTGGCTTAATGTATTATTTTATTTACCTACTGGTATAATCACATTAATTATTTATATTATTTTAAGGAGAGTTAGATTTTATATTATAGATTTAAAACCAGAAGATAGAGTTGATAATATTGTTTAAAAATAAAGGTGTAATACTCATAATATTTACAATGTTATTACAATTATTAGTAATAGAGATCATTAATCAATTTATATTTATGGCTGATGCCTTAGAATATGTAAAAAATTTTCTTCCATATGTTAGCGGGTTATTATTTATATTAATAATTTTAGTTTTATTATCTATTAATAAATTAAGTGAAACAATAAAAAGAAATACAGAGGCTAGACTCTTAAAGTCACAACTTAAGCAAGTAGAAAATTTAAATAATATATTACAAACTCAAAAACATGAATACAGTCGACACATACAAACTATTCAATCAATGTTATATTTAGAGGAAATAGATAGTGCTAAAAATTATTTAAATGAACTTACAGAAAATCATAAACCAATTACAGATATTAAATATACATATAATACTGCGTTAACCGTTTTATTAAATTCTAAGATAAAAGTAGCAGAAGATAAAAATATTAATTTTGACTTTGCAATTAAATGTGATTTAGAGAGATTAAAAATTAATGATAGAGAGCTTTGTAGTATTATAGGAAATCTTATTGATAATGCCTTTGAAGCTACAGTTGAAAGTAAAAATAATGTAAATAGATATGTGGGTTTAGAAATAAAGTTTGAAAATAACAATTTTATTATATATGTATCTAATACAGGAAATAAAATACCTAGAGAAATAGAAAAAAAGTTATTTAATCCTGGATTTACTACAAAAGGTACTAAAGATAGAGGATATGGTTTATATTTAATAAAGAAAATAACAAAACAATATGGGGGAACAATGGAAGTTAGCTCAAACAAGAAAACAACTTTCAAGGTTAAAATTCCGTTAAAGGATGAGATGGATTGATAAATAAAGTGTCAAAAAAATTGGCTATGAAATTAGGATTTAAATTAAACAGTGATAGTGGGGAAACCTAAGTATTTGCCTTTGGTCTAGAAGTAATTCTAGGTAGTATTTTAAAGATTGTCTTAATACTTATCATTTCTTATATATTAGGTATAAGTGGGACAACCATAGTATTTCTTATAACATTTATTATTTTTAGATCATACATAGGAGGTATTCATTTAGGTACGTATAGGAAATGTTTATTTGTAGGTTTGTTTTTATCATTAGTATCTGGTTATATGTCTCTATTTTATGCTTCAAAATTTTTAGTTTTAGCATTACTTATATTGACTGCTTTATTTAGTATATATATAACTAATAAATGGGTACCGGCTGATACTAAAAATAATAGGATAAAAAGTAAAAAAGTGAGAAATACAAGAAAAAAACAGATATTTTTTATTTTATTAGCTTGGGGCTCTTTTTCAATAGTATTCATGAAATATAGAATGTTAAATATAGTTTTGGCATCAATATATGGTGTTTTAAGTAGCTTTTTTTTAACTACACCATATGGATATAAAATAGTTAAGTTTATTGATTCATTATCTTTGTTAGATAAGGGAGGTGTTATGGATGATAAAGAATTTTAAACATATGTGTTTAACAAGTTTTGCATTTATATTAACTACAGTAGCATCCTCGGTAGTTAGTACTAATAGTATGTGGATTTTATATGAGCCTGAAATACCTGAAAATTTAAAATAAGGAATGATTATATTGATAAGTATACTAATTTTAGAAGATGAAGAGTATACTAAAAGATTTATAAAAAAGATAGTTTCAGAAAGTCCGTTAATAAAAAAAGTATATGAAACATCTAGTGGGAATGATGCGATTAACTATGCTAATGAATATAGACCTGATGTTGCATTATTAGATATAGAACTAGATGAAAATGAGAATTTAAATGGGCTTGAAGTAGCAAAACTTATAAAAAATGTTAGCCCAAAAACAAAGTTTGTTTTTCTTACAGGTTATTCTAAATATGCTTTAGAATCATTTGAGGTACATCCTTATGATTATATATTAAAACCAATAAACATAGGAAAATTAAGAGAAACTTTAAGTAATCTAGCAAAAAATATAACTGGAAAATGTAATAAGGACGATATAAAACTGATTATAAAAACTGGGAAAGAAATATATTTCATAGCATATGAAGATATTATTTTTATTGAAAAAAATGATAAGAAAATTTTAGTACATGAAAAATCTAATCAGTATGAGACTAGAGGAACTCTTAAGCAATTAGAAAAAGAATTAGATGAAAATTTTATTAGGGTTCATAAATCTTTTATTGTTAATAAGAATAGAATAAAGAATATTAAAGAACTTGTGAGTAGATCTTATGAAATAAGATTTCATGGAATTAGTAAGAAAGCCTTAATGAGTAGAAATAGATTTGAAGAAATAAAAAATGAAATCATCTCCTAAGAACAAGGGATGGTTTCATTTTTTATTATATTAGATGTTTTTGAGTAAAAGTAAAAACATAACAGAAGTAATTGTACTTTAAATGGCAATACAGTCCATTATATGGATTGTATAAGCCATATAATGGACTGTATAGGAAAAATCAAACATTTTTATCAAAATATATATTATAATAAGAGTGTAGTGAATTTTGACATCACTTAACTAAGTTTAATATTATTTGTATGAGGTTTTGTTAAGAATTTTAGCAAAAACTTTTGACGGAACACGTATAAAGGGGGCTATTTTATGGATATAGATAAAAAATCTTCATATAAACGTATTTTCATTATTTTTCCTACTTTATTAGCAATTGCAATATTATTAAATCCTCAAACAAGAAATTTAAAAAGTGTATTATTATTTTTAGGTATTTATATTGTGAGTTCATGTATATCGTTATTGATGATATACAAGTTTGTTTATATACAAAAACTAATAACATACTTTAATCGTAATAAAAAATTAAAATTGTTTCTATTTATTGTTTTTTTGTTCTTATTTCTGATTATCAAAAGAAATCTTTCTATCTATTTATTATGGTCATTTGTAGGATTCATTTCTCCTTATATACACTTTGTTGAATTGTAATATCTAGAAACAATACTTCTATTAATTTTTATTGAAAATTTAATAATGAATTCATTTAACAAGGAAAGTAAATTATCTTGTTTTGCTTAAAAGACTTTTCAAAATTAGTAGAAATACCAGAAAGAGTTATTAACTTAGCTGAATTTGGCATGAATTTCTTCTTTCATTTTTTATTTTGAGTTATACACAATTTGATAAAGCTCCTAAGATAGAAAATTATTTATATTAATAATATAGAAAGATATATTTAATCTCTGTAATTATTTCTGGTTCAACAATGATTTTTTATAGTAGAGTATTTTTGAGCATTTTAAACCATTTATCCTGTATTGATTTATGAAATCTTGATATATAAAGTATAAAAAAAGTTTAGGGTAAAAAATAATGCAAAAGTTCTATTCATAAAAGATATTGTTGAGCCTTATACATATAAATGTCGTAACTTAAATTATATCTAATATACAAATAGGAATATTCTGAAATAATAAATGGAGGTTTTTTATAGGTATAAACTAGTAGTTGCTATGATATCTACAGTATTTGTATTAATGTTTTTAAAGATACTTGATTATATAGATGTTTATTTTCCCCATAATACTATAGTATACATTTTATATTTTTTTATAATAGTATTTGTAATTATACCTGTATCTTTTGTTATGTCATTAAAGTTGATAGACATTATTAAAAAATTAGGTATCTAATAAATATTTTATAAGGGTGAGAGTAGAAAATGAAATATATGTTAAAGTTTTTAATTAAATTTAAAATAGGCTATGAAGCTAGTTGTACTAATACATATATCTGTTATTAACTACTATTATATAGACATAAGACCTTTTACATATTATAGAAGCAAAGTGGAGTGATAAAAGTTAATTGAAAGTTAATTAATATATGGTATAATTTTACAAAGTATAAAATGTTTATGATATTAAACATCATGGATTATTAAAAGATGTTAACACTAAGTCTACTAATAAAATAAAATTTATAAGAGTTAAAGCACCAGCTATAGGTATAGCTTCTAGTATTTTTGGTTCTTTAATACCTGAATCAGCTGAAATGTATAATGATCCATCAAAGGTATTTACATTTAATGACCAAATATATTATGATAAAATAGTACGAGTATATACTGAATCTGGAAATTGGTATACTTACGCAGAATCTGGGAGATTGGACACAGATTTAGATGGTGTTTTTAAAAGTTATGATGGTGTTGATTGGAATAGATACTATAATGACTATGATAAAATCAAGTATGAAGAAGGAGAACACTGGAGTGATAATTCGTACTTATTTGATATGGCATATTCACAATGATCAAATAATAGTAGTATGTGGAGTGAGACCTATTATACAGGGCTAGTATGCACGAATCAAACAGTAATAGATGAATTTGAAAGTTATGTATCGCAATATTAGTAATTAGAGTAAAGTAGGTGATTAGTAATTGAAAAAAAATACAATAGTAATGTATGTTTTAGTAGCTATTACTGTATTTTCTATAGGAATTAATCTAATATTAGTGTCTAGATATACAAAAGAAAAGAATAAGACTAAATATATAAATAAGATGATTAATGGAATACATGATTCTGTAAAGTTTGACAATATAGAGATGTTAGAAAAAGTTGCTGTTGATAGACCTGATAAATATTGGCAAGAAAAAATAAATGAAATTCGAAGTAAAAAAGGTAAACGTGCTAAGATTGATAACTATCTAATAATTAAGTATGATAACCAAGAAACTCTAATTATTAAGTTAACAGAAGATACAAAAAATTATTTTTATATATCAGATATGTTTTTTCTAAAAGATTCCGACAATTCATTTTTGAGGTATAACAGGAGATGAAATTTTCTAATAGTAAAAGGCGAAAGGCTGATATAAAAGCTTGTCGCCTTTCTATTTTTAAGGGTACATTTGGAACTAGGGTAGGTATCGGAAAATGTATATGGTCAATGGTTGAAAGAGCAGTAGGTGCTATTGATTTATCAAAAAATAACTATTAAGGTGAAGAAACAAAGGTTTTAGTAGAATATATACACACCTACGAAAAAGAAGATTATTCATTTAATGTATCCTCAGGAGGTTTAGGTTTTACAGCGGATCCAAGTGAAAAAAATGGTCACTGCAGGTGGACTTGAACATTGATTATTAAGTAGTAAAGAAATTTGAGGATTTCTTAATTAAAGGAATCCTCAAATTTCAAATTATGATTGACTAATTTAATTAATTATCTATATTTGTTTTAAATAGAGAATAATTTATTAAAATGAATATTCTGGAGTGTTTAAATATGAAGATAAAATATGTAATAATATATATTGTTATTATTCTAAGTATTATAGGATCTTTAGTTTTATATGAAAATTCACGGTATATAAAGTTTGATAATATATAAAGTTTGATAATATAGAAAGTAGTATAGAAAATGAAATAGGGTGCGATATAACAATTCAAAAACAAATAGTAAAATCAGAAGAATTTTTTCTTTTTACTTATAAAGAAAATAAACAGAAATTTATGGGGATGTATTTTTATGAGAAAATATTATTTGGAAGGTATAAAAGAATAGGTGGGAGTCCTAAATTTAATGTATTCGATAGATATCTAGCAGGAGGAAGTCCTTTATATTATTGTGTTTCTGGCAAAAACATAGACCATATGATTGATAAAATTAAGATTGATTTAGGTAATTATGTTTATGAAGAAAAAATCTTAGAAGAGGATTATTATTTAATTCCTTTTAAATTAAAAGGTAGATATGAATTATATGATAAAATTAAATTTTACAATACTGATAACAAAAATATAACAGAGGAAATAATAAAAATTAAGATGAATGCTTATGATTAAAGTAGAACGGATTATACATCTATTATTTTTATGATACAACTTCATTATAATTTTACACCTTACATAAAAATTATCCTGTGAGTTAATTTAAAAGTATCCTTGTTTTATTACTTTATCAGGATAATCTATTAAATTTTAGTATTTGGTAATTATTTCTATTTTATATTGCTTTATTACGTTACTAACGTTTATAATACAAAGACGGAAAACATCGTTAGATCCTTGGCATAACACTGATGAAAAAACTTATTATAAAACTCTTTATCCACCAGTAGGATATTTTTATGAAGTAGATGATATAACAACTTGGGTATCTGATGCATATAAAGTAGGAACTTCTTCTAGTGATTATGTGTGGGAAAGGAAAATTGAAAAAACATATAATTATAAACTAGTGACTTTAAACTAAATAAAATAATATAAGCAAATATAATAAAGCATTTTAATGTTTTATTATATATTGAAATTTGTGTGTTATATAGTATAAAGTAAAATAATAACAATGGGAAAAATTTTATAAAAAGGTGGGTGAAAGAATTGAAAAAGAGAAGATTGGCAATTGTAGTAATTATTATATTGGGTATAGTTAGTTTTATAAAATTTACTGAAATTAATGACGATGAATATAAAGTTACAGAAAAAGATCTTATGAAGTACCAAAATGTAACAAACTCACTAAACCATGGTATACAGAGGTATATTAATGATAAAGGAACTCTACCAGAAGACAATATTTTTAGGACCTTAATCTTAGAAGGATACGCTAATATATAAATTTTCAATCCTTGGTCTAAAGAAAATAATAAAAGAAAAAAATATGAGTATAAAATAACGAAAAATAATTACGGACAATATCAAGTTCTATTGATTAACGAAGCTAATAGTAAATATGTAGATATAAAAACTGGAGATATCTTAAATCTAAAAAGTAAAGGTAATAGAGTGAATCGTGAATCTTAGTAATATGTTTATTAGAGTCTGTAAAGAAACTATGTACTTTTGAAAAAAAGATTACTCCTAACTGACAATCATGAATATCCTATTTTTCTTTGTGGGAATAAAGATGAATATCCTTATATTGGGAAAAATTAATGGGCTAGTTATGTATTGATAATGTTAGCTTTTATTTCTTTATTTATGGGAGTAGGAGTTATATTAATGAATACAACAATACAAGTAGCATTTATGATGACTCTGGCAGATAAAGGATTTTTACCTAGAGTAGCTGCTATTTTTAATATATTAGCTTCCTATTAATACATTACCTAAAATAGTTCTCCACTCAAATAAGTGATCTTTCTGAAACATATATCCTATTTCACCCGTAGTACTCTTTACCTCTTTCTCATTAATTAAGACATTACCTTTAGATGGCTTTATAAGACCTGCTATTATAGATAAAAGTGTGGATTTTCCACAACCGCTAGGTCCTACTAAAAGAACAATTTCACCGTGATTTATATCCAAAGACAAGTCTTTAATAGCTTCAGTTTCCCCATCAAGGGTGTGATATATCATGCTGATGTTTTTAATCTCAACAACTTTCTTTCTGTTCATTGATACGCCTCCTTAGGGAGATAATTACATATATTATTGTATTCAGTCTTTATAAGAAAATGGATAAAAAGAATATAAAAATGTTTAACATAACAGAAAATTATATTATTTTTAATTTTTAAATGATACTATGTAAAAAAAGAGGAAAATAATCTATAGCTAAGAGGAGAATATGTTATATTCAATATCATGGGACATTGCTTTAATACAAACTATACCTGGAATTTTTCTCATTGTACAAATAGGCTTTAGACTATTTAATATTGGTATAAAGGTAAAGGAAACTTTATATATACTTTTTATAGCAGATGATTTTGTTAATGTTTGAGCAACAAAAGCATTAGCTTATGTTGTTTATGTAGAATAGAACTAACAATTAAAAAGCATACCAATATAAAACGTGATCAGATTATTATAATGCATATATGATTTATGAAGTAGTAATTTTCAACGAAGATGATAATTATGACAAATCCTTAAGGATTTATCATTGGAGAACTGAAAATGAGTATAGTATAATGTAGTAATAGATTAAGAAATTGATAGGATGATTATTGATGAGTTTTAAAAAGTTCTTTATAAAGTCATTACCTTTTATTATAAATTTTATAGTATTAACTTTAATATTTAATATAACAACTACACTTGGAACATCGGTTGTAGCAAGTCTTTTATTCAACGCTACAGGATCATTAGGTAGTTATTTAATAAAAATTAAAAACAAATACAGCCATATAATTCTAATCTTAATAAGTATTCTAGGGTTTATAACTTCTTTTACAATAGTTTATGAAGATATGACTTTATTAAGAGTTATAATAATTATTATTTTAGTATTAGGAATATATATAAAAAATAAAGATAAATTTTAACTCCGTAAACTTCCATTAATTCTATAGATAAGTAGCATGGAGGCTTACTTAGACTAAATATATTTCATATCTTTTAATCCAGTAATACATATATACTAAAGCTCTTTTTTTATAGATTTATTTAAATTGTTAATATTGTTATCAATTATTTCGATTTTAAAATCTATCTTTATTTATAAAAAAATTTCAAAAACATTAATCAACATAGCTATTATACCAGAAAAAATAACAGCTATTCTTTCTCCTTGAGAAACAAATAATATAATACTAAGAATAATAGAAATTAAAATAATTATAACAAATCCTGATTTTTTGTAATTTGGAATAACAAATATTCTATTATAAATAGACATAAACATTTATATTATAAGGATTAAAATAATAGATATGAACTCACGAGAAGCTGATTGGTCAACCCATGAAGTTGCTTCTCAGGTCGGTCATTTAAATATTCATACTACAATGAGATATACCCATCCATCAAGGAATGAAATGAAACGCAAAGCTAATTTATTATAAAAAGAAGTAGATGAGATTATTAGTTAAAAGAGTAAATTTAGTATCTTTAACAGTTATACAAAAGTAGTATAAAAAAATATAGGACCAGGTATATTTCGTACCTAGTCCTATATAATGCTTTAAGAATGTAAATCTAAATATTTTAATACATTATTTTTATCTTTAAAGTTAAATTCGTTAATACATTTTAATAATTTTATGCTTAACTCTTGATAACAATCTTTACTAAACTTACCATTAATATAACAGTTTTTATAAATTAAAGGTTCAAATAATTTAATCATCTCTTCACATGACTGTTCATTTCCTTCTTTTATCAGATTACATAGTTTTCTAAAAGTATCATCATCCATTCCCTTAACCCCCTAGTTATTTCTTCCGAAAAGCTCCATTATGTTTACGAGAGTGTCATTTAGCTGATCTAACTTTTTTTCAACTCTAAATAATAAGAAACCTGTCACTGCTATAGGAAAACCAATGTTAGCAACAACTTCATTAAATAGTTCCACCAGTTAACACCCCCTTAAATATTCCTTTGTATTTTTTATAGCTTTATTTTTAATTTTATTTACTGCTTGTTTACTAATATTAAATTCATTAGCTATTTTAGTTTCTTCTTTGTTTTCTATGAAACACATATAAAGGATTTCTTTTTGTCTTTCTGATAACTTATTTATAGCTTCTAGTAATTCTTTGTTTGTAATCAAATCCTCAAAATCTAATCTCTTATTATATTTGTTAATTTCTTCAGAAAAGTCTATAGGTTGGTCAGGAATTAAATTCATATTTTCTTCATTAAAATCTTCAGCTATTGTGTTAAGTATTAGAGTCTCTCTATTATTGTGTTTATTAATTTTATTTTTAAGTTTAAATGAAGTGAAAATAAGAGATTTCATTATATAACTACATAAATATACTTTAAATAAATAATTATTAAGCCTATACTGTAATAATTCAACTGCTCTTGGATCTCTATATCTTTTAGCAATATCATAGAGATAATTATTTAATTCATCTTCTTTTAAAAAATCTTTAGCTAATTTTTGCACATTATCCCCTCCTGGTGTCCTTTATAAATTTTATTATAACAAAAATGCGAACATATGTTTGGTAATAATGTAAAATTGTTGCATTAAAATAATAAAATGCTACTATTTTACTATAATTACCTTATTAATTAAGAACGGTTTAAAATTTATTTTGTCAACCTTATAAAAAATAAATTTTTCATAAGGAATTTTTACTTTTGGTTGATTTTTAATAAAGTTATCCGTTCTTATATAGTGTAAGGCGAAAAAGTTGGCCAACTGAAAAGTCTTATAAAAATAAAAAAAGGGGATGACTTTATGGCATCAGAAGTAATTGAAATAAAAGATGTGAGATATGAAGAAACAATTAAAAATCAAAGTGATATAGTAGATTTGAGAAGGGACGTAGACAAAAGGCAGAATGATACTGATCCATCAACTATTATATCTATAGCAGGACAATTAACACAATACTTCCCAATTTTATCTAATATCCTATCAGCAATAGGAACACAAGTAGCATTAGAGAAAAGTGCAATACGTGCAGATCTAGAAGAAGAAGAAGATTTATATACTTATATTTACGAAGTTATGACGCAACATAATTATGATTTAGTGAAGTTAGAGCAAAAATATGAATTAATTGAAGTTTATACTCCTGATGGAGGTTTAGTTTACGAAGGTTGGCAAAAAGATGGATTGCCAGAAGAAGTTGCTTTTCATGATGGAATTGGTTGGCATACAAGTGTATAATTAGAGAATAGCGGAGATTATTAATCTCCGCTATTTTTTAGTTTCTTAAAAATGGTTTTAATAAAATTATAATCTAATTCCCCTTGAATTTTACATATTATATGTTCTTTGTTTTCTTTTATTTCTATTACATTTTTTGATTCATTTTTAATTTCTTTAAGATAATGTAGTCCTATTTTCAAATGGGTTTTATCTAATATTTCAATTTCTAACCTGTCTGAATTACCATTTTTGAACCTAATTTCAAATTTTTCACTATAGTTTTTTGGTAAATTTTCTTCGCTGATTTCTAAATACTTAAAAGATTTAAAATAATTTATCAGCTTAGTTATTTCATTCTCATTATTGCCATATCTGATTTTAAAATTTTTGGATTTTATAAAGTTATCTATCCATAGTGCATCAAATTTCTTGTTGTCGTAATATTTTAAAGCTATAGAGTGAAAAGTTTTATTTTTTTCTGTTTTTTCTTCTTTATTATCTAAATTATTTATATCATCGTTGCTACAACTTAACAAACCAGTACTTAAAATGATAAAAACAATAATTATAACAAGATTTGTAACATTACGTTTATTCATAGTTTATTACTCCTTTATATCAATATAGTAGTTTATAGCTGACTATTAATAACTATATTGGCTAATGATGTAATAATCATTATGTATAGTTAATAATAACAAATATGTAAATTATACGCAGAATCAGGTTGGATTACAAATTATTAAACAAAATGAAAAGGAAGGTTGGTTTATACCTTCCTTTTTTATTAGTCATCTATAACTTTTAAGCTTTTATATATTTTTTTGATAAAATTTTCATCCAGTTTACTATTTTTAATCAAATATTTTTTTTCCAATATTTCGGATCCATGGTCAGTAAGTGTATGAAATTTAATGTATAGAGATTTTTCGTAAGATAGACTTAAGTACATATAATCATAATTATTTGAATTGTTAAAGTATATTTTAAAGCCATCTTCTAGTGACTCGCCTTTTTTCTTATAATCCCCTTTAGTATATTCTACTAAATCAAGAATTTTAAAGTAAGATAGTAATTTGTTAATATTTTTCATATCTCTAGTTTCTTTTTCTACTATTTCAAGACCAACCTTAGATGTTATCCTAAGATAGTTAAATTTCTTATCTTCAGATTTATCTAATATTAATTCTTCAAAATTCCCTGTAATAGGACGATTAATTATAGATACTATTATGGCAAAAATAATTATTACAGATATAATTATTAAAATGGATTTTTTAATATTAAAAACCCCTTTCTTATTTTTTATGTCTATACATAATTTTAACACATCATAAATTACATTTCCATATTTTGAATATAATGGTATTCAAAATAGTATTTTATAACTATTTTGAATTTTTTTGTTATTTAAAATATGATTAGAAAATTTCTCTATAAACGAACATATGTTTGACATAATATTTTTATGAAAGGGGATGAAAGTATTGGAAGTAAAGACTATAGGAGATGGTATTGAAATTACTGATAAGGATGTTATAGTTTATCTAGTCGCAACTGGTTTCAAATTAAAAAAGCTTATAAAGATCCTAAAAGAAACAGAAGTATTGTAGTATTTAAAAATTCTAAAGAATTAAATGAAGCAATTATTAATTGTGTAAACAAAAAAGGAAAAGTAAATGTAGCTAATTTTATAGAAGCTGAAAAAAGAGTTAAAAATTTATTCTATCTAAATAAAAATAACAAAGTAGGATAACTTTCAGATTGTTATCTTTCATCACTCAATAAAAAGGAGAGTGGTAAAGATGTTAAAAAGTCCGTTATCCTGGATGGGTGGAAAATATCGATTAAGAAAAAGAATTATAGGTCTCATACCAGAACATAAATGTTTCACAGAAGTTTTCGGCGGAGCAGCCTGGACACTGTTTGGTAAAGAAAAATCTAAAGTTGAAGTTTATAATGATATAAACAAGGACTTAGTAAATTTCTTTAGAGTACTTAAATATCATCCTGAAGAATTTAAAGAATGGATCAGTAAGGATATAGTAAGTAGAGAAATTTTTAAAGAATATAAACAAGTTCCAGGAGAATATCTAACAGATATTCAAAGAGCAGTTAGGTTTTTTTACATAATAAAATACAGTTTTGCAAGTAAAGGAGACTGTTTTGGCTATAGTAAAGTAAAAGGATCAATAAAAAGTATATTTAACACTCCTTTTATAGAAGATATAAGAAACAGATTAAGTAACTGCTATGTGTTGTTGTATTTACCATACTTAACTATACTTTTGCTATCACAATGAGGAAAAAGCAACTTCTTAAGCCAATTGAATAATAAAATCTTTTCTTTTTCATTTAAATTAGATATATTGCTCAGTATAGTTAATGCACTGTTTGAACTCATATTATCCAAGGTTTAGTTGCAAAACTATAAGGCATAGGAACGGCAATAGTAGGAGTAGCAACAGCGCTTGCACCTCCAGAATTAGATTTTTTAACAAATAGAATCGAACATATATATTTTAAAGCTGACGTAGCTTATAAACTATTGGATGATAATGATAGTTATGATCGTGTAGAAGTTAATGTATCATATGAAGAAAATCCACAATATGATATACGCTTTGTGACTGAATTAGAAATTACAAAAGTTCATGCTGAATCGGGTTGGATCACAAGTAATTAAACAATAATAACTGAAAAAAGTGAGGGTAGGTTAATATTATATAACTTTCCCTCACTTTCTTATCTAATGGTTATTTTTAGGTTTTAATTCTTTATAAACTTTTTCAATAAAATTATCATCTATCTTACCGTTAGTAATTATATATTCCTTTTCCAGCATTTTAGATTGATGATTTGTATACGTATGAAATTTAACATTTAGGTGCTTTTTATTATCTAAAAAAATCCACATATATTCATAATTATTTGAATTGTCAAAGTATATCCAATACCCTTTTTCCAACGATTTACCCTTTTTTTTATGATTTCCGGTATATTCTAATAATTCAAGATTTTTAAAGTAAGATAATAACTTATTAACTTTTTCGATGTCATGTTCTTCTTTTTCTACTACTTTAGAATCAATCGTAGATACTATTTTAATATAGTTAAATTTCCTATCTTCAGATTTATCTAATATTAATTTTTCAAAACTCCCTGTGATAGGACGATTAATTATAGATACTATTATGGCAAAAACAATTATTACAGATAGAATTATTAAAATGGATTTTTTAATATTAAAAACCCCTTTCTTATTTTATATGTCTATATATAATTTTAACACATCATAAAATACATTTCCATATTTTGAATATAATGGTATTCAAAATAGTATTTCATAACTATTTTGAATTTTTTTGTTATTTAAAATATGATTAAAAAATTTCTTTGCAAAACGAACACATATTCGATATAATATTTTTATGAAAAGGGATGAAAGTATTGGAAGTAAAGACCATAGGAGATAATATTGAAATTAGAACTGAAAAAAGAGTTAAAAACTTATTTTATCTAAACAAAAATAATAAAGTAAGCATTAAAATATTAAGTTAGTGATAAAGTGATAAATGATTTTAAGGGTTACTTAAAAGATGAAGGAAAAAGTGTAAATACAATTAATTCCTATTTAACAAATATTAAAGGATACTTAAATGGTTAATGAAAGTTTTCATAAATCATTTACAAATCTAGATAGAGAAAATGTCCTGAAGTTTAGTAGTTTTTTAATTAATGTAAAAAAATTCAAAGATACAACGTTAAATGCGTAAACAGCAGCTTTAGTAAAATTTAATGAACATCTTATTGATAATAAGATCCAGGATAACATAGTAATAACTAAAAAAGATTATTTTAAAGTTCAAAATGAATATATTAGTCCATCAACTATTACAAAAAATGATATTAAAGGCTTTAAACAAAAAATATTAGAAAAAAAGTTTAAAAGACTATACTATTGTAACACTTTTATCCTATTCAGGTGTGCGTATATCTGAAATTTTAAATATAAAGTTTGAAGATATAGATCTAACTGCTAGAGAAATTCTTATTAGATATGGAAAAGGTAAAAAACAAAGATATAATGAAAGATAAATCAGTACATGCTATAAAAAAGTATTTAAAAGAGAGATCTAAGCAATCTAATAGAGATAGTAAATATCTATTTATAAGTCGAAAATCAGATAGAGTAGATAGAACTGTAATAAACCGTATTTTTAATGAATATAGTGATGAAATAACTCCTCATACCTTGAGACATTTTTTCTGTTCTTACGCTCTTGAAGCTGATTGATCAACCCATGAAGTTACTTCTCAGGTCGGTCATTCAAATATTCATACTACAATGAGATATACCTATCGATCAAGGGATGAAATAAAACGTAAAGCAAATATTATAAGTTCCTATTAAATAAAAAGAAAAATGAGTATATCTTATTTACTGAAGTTATAATGAAAACTATAAGTATCATAGTATTAAGACTTTTTTAATATAAATTAACCATAAAACAATGTGTAAATACAATTAGAAGTGCACATTGTACCCACATATTGATGTAGATAGATTTATCTTTCTTTATCTTTTTTAATATATAGATATGATTTAAATAGATAGCCGCTGGACCTAACAGTGCAACAAATAACGTTAACATTTCCATAAATATTCCCATAATAAACCTCCTTATTGATAATAACACTGTCTAAATTTATTTAAAGGGGGGAATTGCTACTAAAAGTACAATAAGTAAAATACGTTTTGATTTTAAAGTCTACCTTTATTTATAAAAAATTTTTCAAAAATAATAACCAACATAGCTATTATACCAGAAAAAATAACAGCTATTCTTTCTCCTTGAGAAACAAATAATATAATACTAAGAATAATAGAAATTAAAATAATTGTAATTATAACAAATCCTGATTTTCTATAATTTGGAATAACAAATACTCTATTATAAATAGACATAAACATTTGTATTATAAGGATTAAAATAATAGGTATGAACTTACTTTTTAAAAAAACAGTAGATATAATCACAAAAAAGCCAGCTAAAAAAATCGCTATACCTATTAATTTTCTTAACATATCTTTACTCATAAAATAAAAAAACTCCTCTTGTAGATACTGATATGTAATATTTTAATATTTTTATAAATATCAAAGGTATTAACACATTGAACCTAATTGTACCATGAAATACAAAAAAAGTCATTTATCTTTAATGATTAAATGTGGATAAGTGTCCATTTTTTTCTTCAACTGTAAAAGTTTTTATAAATTTTAAAAAATTAAATGAAGCAATTATTGATTATGCAAATAAAAAAGGAAAAGTAAATGGTGGTTTGGTACCAGGCCCAGGGAGTATATAATATTTGACAAATACTAAAGTTTAAGGGAGAGTATATTGAATTACTCTCCCTTAATATTCTTATAGTAATCAAATAATCCTTCATAATTTATGCTTGTTTTTTTTATATTATAAATTTTATTACCTTCTTTATTATTAATATTATATCTTACTTCAATTTGTTTAGTATTGTAGATGTCAATCCTGAGAAAACCCTTTTTCTGAGCTAAGTATAGTTGTATATAGTCAGGTATAGGTAAATCAAATCTCTTATCTGTTTCAATTTCATTCGTCTCTATAAGTTTAGAATTATTAAAAAAGGATAGTAAAGTCTCAATGTTTTGTCTATTTACAATTTCTTTTCTATTACCTTTATATTCTACTACTATAAACTCAGGTTCTTTATTTCTAAAATTATTTAAGATTATATCATTAAATGTTCCAGTCTCAGGATAATTTTTTACTATTATTATAAGAAAAAGCGTAATAATAATAATAAAGATAAAAATTTTTTTGATCATTAAACCACTCCTAATTTTATGCTATAGAAATTTTTAGATTTAATTTAGCTGGAAATCATACATTTCATATTGAAAATTATACCATGTAATGTAATAATATGCTAAGTTATTGTTTGAAAAGAAATAGAAGTATTGTAGTTTTTAAAAATTCTAAAGAATTAAATGAAGCAATTATTGAATATGCAAATAAAAAAGGAAAAGTAAATATAGAAGATTTTATAAAAACTGAAAAAAGAGTTAAAAACTTATTTTATATATTAAAAATAACAAAGTAGGTACTTTCAGATTGAATTTTTCATAATTTAGTAAAAAGATGTATGGAAAGTTATTTTTATCTACTATTACAAACATACCTTGTATGATCAAAAACGACATTTTTCATAGGAGTAAAAAGATATAATTGTAATGGGTAGTTATAATTATAATTACTATGGTTTTAAATTTTATGTTAAGCATATTACATTAATAGTAGGGTATAAAAACAAAATTATATAAAAATTTACTGGTGGAAATAAAGAAGTTAGATAAAACCATTCAAAATGGAGGAGAATATATGACAAAGAAAGGTAAAGTGATTTTAATATATTTAATAACTATACTTATTATTTTCTTAACAGTAACCATTTTTAATGATAAAAGTTTATTAGAAATAATAATGGATGAGTTAGGAATATATAGTTATTCCAAAGGAGATACAGGATTATATTATCCAACGGTTTTTGGTTTAACTATTATTTTCTTTAATAGATTTTGGTTAAAAAAGCTTAGTTATACAAAAAAATTACATAATAATTATTTGTATCATTGTTTCGGGATTGTTTTCTTTATAGCTATATTTAAGAGAATTTTAAGTGGTATCATTTAATATAGCATTTACAGACAGTCCACAAAAAAAGGACTGTAGTAAAATGTTAGGGAGGTTAACTACAATAGCAAGAGAGTGAAATGAATTCAAAATAGATACAATAGGTATTCAATAATAGTAGAATAATGCTCATTAGTTTAAATGAAAATATGGGGGATATTGTTATGAAAAAATTAACACTTACTATTTTATCAATAATAATTATTTTAATATTATGGCGATATTCATACATGCAGCCTACTTTAAAAGGGTTTTATCAGAGTGAAGTAAATGGATATCATATTCAAATGCTTATTCGTGAAGATGATAATACTTTCATTGAATGGATTGATAATAGGGAAGTTGATAGAGGAACTTACGAAAAATTTGAAAACAACTCATATAGAATTAAGAGTAATAAACAAAGTTTTGAAATAATATTAAATGATAACAATTCTTTTGAGATGATTATAAATAAATTAAATGAAGGAAAACCAATTAATATGAAAAATATCAGCACTGATGATTATATGATAAGTTTTGGTAAATGGGATGATGTAGATGAATATATTTATTTATTAGATTAATATTTGTATTGTGTAATAAGAAAAATTATTTCATGTGAAAAATTAAATCAGCTAAAATGATAGATATGTATTTTAATGGAATAGTTATTTGGAGAATATGGTTTAAAGGAAGTGACATTGAAGGCTACTGTAGGAAACATAGATTTTCCATCATCCTACTAAAATCATATAGGATGATTAGGGGAGTTATTTATCTAACAACAAGCATAAATAAGACAAAATACAGAGAATAAAAATATTATGTTATGGGGAGGAATAAAAATGGCAATGATTTGAGCGTTATTATTTATTGTAGTTATACTAGTGGTAATAACAACTTTAATTGTTATAAGTGTTAGAAAGGGAGTTTCTGGTTTAAAGTTAATGCTTTTAGGCATAAATATTACTTTATTTGGTGGAATAATAGCAGTTGACCCTAACTCTAATCTAGGTGGTGTAGAATATATAATTGCACTTACAGGGTTAATTATTTCTATTATTGGTCTTGAAAAACATAATTAATGACTTAATAGATAGTATAATACTAAAATTGAATTTAGATAAAATATTACTTAAGCAAAGTATTAGTGGCTCTTTGTCAATAGTTGGGGTGGGATTATCTTTAATCCCGCTCCATTATTAGTTTAGAGCCTTTTTAAATGTAGAAATATGATTCTATTAGTTTTTGGGTACACTTAATAAACCTAGTTAAAATATAGGCTATTTATAGGATTAAATTGATAAAAAAAGTTTAGTTGGAGCAATGAATAATTCTATTACGAAATCTTTTGAAATTCTTAAGTCCAAAGGACACTCGTTTTAAAACTTTAATCTTGTTGTTAAACCCTTCAGTAGGACCATTAGTATAACCATATTTAAAAGCATTCTTTATTTCCTTAGCCCATCTTATATATGTAGTAGCACATTTTTCAAACTCTGGTATGCCTGAGTTTTGTGCGTTTTCAATCCACTTACTAAACTCAGTACGTTGGTAAGAGTATTTATCACTCTGACAAATTTCATAAAACCATTCCTTTAGCTTATGTGCAATTCGTAGATCATCATTGTATAGTAACATTAAGTCAACAGCCTTTTTACTTTCATCTTTGAGCTTATGGTAGCGGGTAAGAATTAGCTTTCTACTTCTCTTATAATATTTTCTTAAATTGTAAGGCATAGTTTTCTGTAGACGTTTCCTTACCTTTTCTATAGCCCAAGTAACTTGTCTAATAAAATGATACTTATCAATAATAATCTTAGCATTAGGAAAGAAAATTTTAGCCAAGTCAACATATTGTTTCCACATATCACAAATAAAGAATTTAACATTATGTCTTTCTTTACGTGGTATCTTTTTAAAGTAACTAATTAAATTACTTTTAGATCTATCAGGAAGTATGTCTAAAATCCTATTTTTCTTGCCATCGACGAGAATACATTGATACTTACCAGTCTCAGCGTTACCCTTAAACTCATCAATGCAAAGAACATCTGGAAGGGAAGTTTTACCATAATTAATTAGGTTAAAGATTCGACTAACTGTACTAACAGACACATTAGCTCTGTTAGCTACATCAGTCATACTAATAGTTTTAGTGAGCTCTGTACAAATGTAATGAGCTAAACGATTAGTCATTCGATGATACCTAGGTAGAAAGTCATAAGATTCATAAAATCTCTTACCACATGAGCATGCATATCTTCTTTTTTGAAGAATAAGGTATGTGTTTTTCAACTGTAAAGGTAAATCTTTAATTAATTGCTTTCTATAATCATGAATTTTAGATGTAGTAGAGCCACATGCGGGACAAATATGTTCTCTTGGATTAGTTTTAAGATAGATTTTTACAAAAGAATCACCATGAGAAATTTTAGTAACTTTTACCCCTTTTAAATTTAGCAATTTATTGATAAAATTAGAATGCACTTATTGAATACCTCCTTTAATTTGGTGTCAGCAACTATATTTTAGCAGGTATTTTCGATAAGTGCATTATTTTTTTGCAAAAAACTAAACATTGGAGTTTATCACCCCAACATTTATTATAGAACCTAATTAGTCAAAAGAACTGTTGGCTGATTACTTTTTTTATTTTAATAAAGTCTGTATGCTATGAAAAAAGTTTATATTTATATTAAAATATAAATTATTCTAAAAATACGTAACTTTAGAAAATTCATAAATAAAATAAAAAAGCACTATATGTAAAATTTTTCTAGTGCTATAGTCTCAAATATAATATTGAATATACACCTTATGATTTGTATAAATGGCTAAATGGATGGGATACAATGAGAAAAATCATTGTGAGTGCTAATTATTTAAAAGGTATACTTGTACATCCATATCATAGTTATTATATATACAAAAAAATTAAAGGGAGGGAAAGTACTAGCTAAAGGAAGATAAGAAATACTTAATTATTAAAAAGGTATTTAAATTCTTTCATTAAAAGCTAGGAAAAATTATTATGAAAAAATTTGTTTCTGTATTGTTAGTTTGTTTACTTATTAGTACTGTTGCATTCGCAACACCCCCAAATGAGAAGATAAGGTGGAGTGAAAAACATGGAACACCTGAATTTATTTCAGGAAAATTAACTAAAGCTTCTAATGATAAACCTGAGGATATCTTATTTAAATATTTAGAAAATAATAAGAAAAAGTTTAAAATCGGTAGTTCATCATCGAAGGAATCCTTTAAGATTTTGTCTAAGGGAAAAGATTCTTTAGGATATTCTTATATAAGATTACAACAGATTTATAAAGGAATGCCTGTTTTTGGTTCAACCCAAGTAGCTAATATAAATGAAGAAGGAGTTCTTACAAGTATTTCAGGAGCTGTTATACCTAATTTAGATAAAGAGAGTAAATTAAAGCTTAAAAAGAAAGTAAAGGAAAAAGAAGCTATTGAAATGGCTGAAAAAGACCTTGACTTTACTCCAGAGCATGAAAAGAAGCCATCTTCAGAAATGGTAATTTATTATCATGAAGATGAAGCAAGATATGCATATTTAGTAAACTTAAACTTCTTAGATCCTGAGCCAGGAAATTGGAATTATTTTATAGATGCAGTTACTGGTGAAATAATTAATAAATATAATTCCATAAATTATCCTAAACCATCTCCTATTCCTACAACAGGGGAAGATACTTTAGGAACTGGAACAGGTGTATTAGGAGATACTAAGGAAATAAACACCTTATTATCTTCTTCAGAGTATTACCTAATAGATAGAACAAGGGGAAATGGAATCCAAACCTTTGATGGTAAAACTAGAAAAAGACTTCCAGGAGATATATGGGCAGATAGTGATAATACATTAAATGAAAATTATGACCATGCAGCTGTAGATGCTCAGCACTATATGGCAGTAACTTATGACTATTATTTAGAAAAATTTAATAGAAATAGTTTTGATGGTAATGGTGCTTTAATGAAGGCTACAGTTCATTATGATAGAGATTATAATAATGCTTTTTGGAATGGAGAACAAATAGTATTTGGAGATGGAGATGGAGTTCAGCTTGTAGAAGTTTCTGGAGCATTAGATGTTATAGCCCATGAATTAACCCATGCAGTAACAACTTATACAGCTGATTTAATTTATAATGGCGAATCAGGAGCATTAAACGAAACTATGTCAGATATTTTTGGTACTGCAGTTGAATTTTATGATAATAATAATCCTGATTGGTTAATGGGTGAGGATGTTTATACACCAGCTATCGATGGAGATGCATTTAGATCCATGGAAGATCCAACAGCCTATGGAGATCCAGATCATTATGATGATAGATATACAGGAACATTAGACAATGGAGGAGTGCATACAAATTCAGGTATTGTAAATAAAGCAGCCTATCTAATAAGTGAAGGCGGAGAACATTATGGCGTAACAGTTAATGGTATAGGAATAGATAAAATGACGTCGATATTCTATCGTGCTTTAACTCAACATCTTACTCAATCGGCTACATTTAGTCAGATGAGAGCAGCAGCAGAACAATCAGCTATAGAACTCTACGGAGATAATAGTCAAGAACTACAAGCAGTAAGTGATGCTTTTGATTCTATAGGAGTATATTAATAAGAGATATGTAATTAAGTATAATTAATTAAAATAGTATTATTTTATGGGCACAGTAAATTGTGCCTTTTCTTTTATTTTTGACGTAAATATTTTAGTTAATAATAAATCTTTTTATAAACTAAGCCTAGGTTTCAGTATAATATTTTTTAGTAAGTATTAGTAAATATTTTTTAGACTTACTTTTAAATGGTACTTGTCAGACTACAATTTACTTTACTCCACTTACCAAATATGGTATTATTTAGTTAAAAATATGAAAATTCTAATGGTATGGTGAATGGTTATTTAAATAATGAAAGAGAGGAATTTAAAATGAAACTGAGGATCCTAAAAATAGGAGTTATTATCATAATTATTGTTAGTATAATATTTATGTTAAATTCCTCTAAAGAAGTTAAAATATCATATTTACTAAGAAATTCACTAGATCAAAATTTATGTTTTGATAAGTTATCAATAAGGATTGTGAAACTTAATTCTGATACACTTGTAACGAAAAGATTAGAAATCGAAGATGAAAAAAGTATAAAAAGAATCTTAGATTTAATATGCAAATATAAAATTAAAAAGACATTTCAATCGGAGTATGTAGCGCGAACAAATATTATATATAAACTAGATTTTATATATAAAGAAATCTCAAATAGTATTTCTATAAGGATTATAGGGAATGAATATTTTGGTTTATCTATTGGAGATAAAGATGAACAAGTATATAAGTTAGTTACAGACGAAAAGGAATTAAGATATTTATTTAATACTTTTAAAAAACATACGAAGTAAAATAAATTTCAGAAAGAAAAACTATCTATTCCTATGTTTAATATAATATAAAAATCTATTGAAACTATAGCATAAATGTCCATTATACAAGGAGGATAATATGAAAAAGAAAATAAGTATGATCTTTAACATTTTTGCATACTTAATATCAACTGTCTTAATTTTGTGGGCTTATTTAGACCGAATTGTAAGTTATATATCTACAAGAGAAATAAATTTTATAAGGATTTTACTTGTATATTCAATTGGAATGGGATGTTGGACTGTATTTATAAGTGTACTTGTAAAAAAAAGCTTGGATTCGATAATTACTAAACCAGTTTTAAAATCTTTAGTTTTAGGTATTATCGTATTCGTTCCATTTATAATAATTATAATAGATAGAATATACCTATAAAATTTTTAGATTAATATATCACTAACTTCCTTATTAAAAGTATAATGTAGTTAATATTGTTTATGGGTATAATATCTATTTAGTTTAACCTCATGTATATAAAATATCACCGACATAAAGTTTCTGTAATGTATTAATATTATATAAAAAAGCAACTGTCGATATTAAAGAATTATATTAGGAGGAGAAAATGAAAAAAATAAAACTTGTTGCACCTTCATTAGAGCATAAATATTTAATTATGGATTATAAAAGAGAGTTTATAGAAAACGAAGATAGTATGGATGGAACTGCGAGTCTTAGGAATACAGAGACCTATGAAGAATGGTATCAATTGATTCTTGATAATTCTTGTGAAGAAACAGTTAAGAAAGATTTAGTTCCTGCAAGTACATACTTAGGGATTTCTGTAAAAGATGGAAGATTAATTGGGATGATTGATATCCGTCATAGATTGAATGATTTTTTGTTTAATTATGGAGGACATATAGGATATAGCATTAGAAAGTCAGAAAGACAAAAGGGTTATGCGACAGAAATGTTGTCTTTAGCTTTAAGGAAATGTTCAAACTTAGGTATGGATAGAGTATTAATCACATGTGATAAGAAGAATATTGCATCTGCAAAGACAATCATAAAAAATGGTGGAGAGCTTGAAAATGAAGTTTTAGAAGAAAATGAAATAACTCAGCGATATTGGATTAAATTATAATAAATTGTATATATGAAAAAGTGAAAAAGAGAGGGTAACAAACGTGAAAAGTCCTATAACAGGATATTCCCAATATTCATTAAGTTTCGGGAAGACTTTGACTAATGTATTTAAGTGAAAATAGAAATATAACTATATCACAGGAGGGGGTTATTATTAAAATTATTAACAAAATGCCAAAAGTAAATAAGGATAAGCATAAAGAATTACTTGATAAGAAGTGGAAACAATTAATAGAACCTAAAAGTATTGTAATTGCTATTTTGATATCAATCCCAATAATGATATTAACTACATTCATTACTATATTCTTAATCAATATTGTTTCAACGATTTCTTTTGAGGAATTTGGTATTAATAAAAGTTCCATAAAAATATCCATTAATGTTATTGGAATTGCTAGCGTTTTTTTTATGGTAATAATACATGAACTTATACATTTAATTCTTATACCTAATTTTATAAAATCAGAGAAAACAATTATAGGATTTAGCTTATTTGGAGGTTATGTTTATTCAGAAGAAGTGATAGCTAAATCAAGATATATAATTATTAGTATTACACCTTATATTATTATATCAATAATATTGCCATTAGTATTAGGAGTATTAGGGTTATTAAACCCAATTATGAAATTTCTTATATTGGTGAATGCTATAGCTTCATCAGTAGATATTTTAAATTTTTTACTTATATTATTTCAAGTTCCTTCTGATGCTTATTTAACAAGTAATGGAATGACTACGTATTGGAAGAATGCTTAGTTTAAATAGAGAATGATACTACTATAAGAGGGGGAATTAAACTGTGAATGTGAAGGAAATGATTGAAGAAATCAATAACATGAAAGGGAAAACAGATAAAAAGAGTTATAAAAGATATAAATTTGAATTATTAAAAAGATTACTTTTAAGATTAGAATCCTTTTCAGATTGTAGTGAGTGTAGTGAACTATTAGAAGAATATAGTTCTGTAATTAAAGATATGAAAAAAGACTCAATAAAAACTGTACCAAAAAGTTATAGATCAATTTTTAAAAAATCTAAATTGCACCTTAAGAAAAAACATAAGTTAATTCCAAAAGGCTATTATACAGAATTAGGTTTAACTTTTGGGGTGAGTGCGAGCTTGATATTTGGAACTATATTTTTTAATGTGATAGGACAAACGTCATTAATAGGTATGGGGTTACCATTAGGAATAGGAATCGGGTTATCAATTGGGTCATATATGGATACTAAGGCTAAAAAAGATGGGTTGATAATTTAACTTTAAGTAAGACTTTTTATACAGTTAATGGATGGAAGGACATATGTTAACATATATTCTCGCGCCTTAATAAAACATTAAATTCAGCCGAGATCGTTATATGAAATAGTTTTTAAAAAAGTAATTTAAAAAAATAATAGGGGGATATTCTTGAACAACATAGAGAGTATAATTAGAAAAATAGAATCTGTCATAGATTTATTAGATGCAAAGCTAAGTGAGGAATATTTTTATCAAAGATTGCTTGCCACTTTGTATTATTGATTCAGTTTTTTCAATAGAAGTAACATATACTAGTACTCGTAACATAGTATTGAGATACTGTAAATATTTTGATTTGAAAGTTTATAGAGATAGTTATTATGAATTGCCTACAATAGAGAAACAGGAATCTATATCAATTAATGCAAAAGATGAAACGAATTGGCACATTAAAGATTTGCTGAGGAAATATTTCAAAAAAAGTAAAGACCTTCTTCTAGAAATGGGATATTAAACTCAGAAGCAGTATTAAAATTTGCTAAAGTTTAAAATAGTTATGAAGTAGAATATTTAATATTTAAAATTAAAAAAAGAATATATGATAGTAAAGTAACAATAACTAATATACTATCAGCCAGTTAACAAAACTTAAGTGAATTGTCGTAAGAAAAAACGTTAGATGAAAGACCGTACAAATTCAATTATCAAAAAAAGGAGAATAAAATTGAAGAAATATATTCCAAATATACTTTCGGTATTAAGAATTATATGTTCTGCTTTATTAATATTATTTATAAATAATCGGATTGGTTTTGTTTTTCTTTACTTAGTAATAGGTTTAACCGATGTACTTGATGGTTTAATAGCAAGAAAATTTAAATTAGAAAGCGATTTAGGTGCAAGACTCGATTCATTTGCTGATTTTATTTTTTATGTAATACTAGTTTTTATATTTATAAAATTATATTTTTCAATTATTACGATGAATTTTATTATGGTAATATTAGGAATAATATTTATTCGTTTATTAAATCTAGTTATAACTAAATTTAAATATAATAAATTCGTATTTGTCCATACCATTGCGAACAAGATATCAGGTGCTTTATTATATTTTTTACCTGTAATTATTTTATTCAAACAGAGTAATATTATTATATTAATTCCAATGGTAATTGCCTTTATTGCTGCTATGGAAGAATTATTAATTACAGTAAAATATCAAGAAGTTAAGTTAAATCGTAAAAGTGTATTTTGTAAGTAATATGTCTATTTAAATGTTCTTATGTTCCATCTAAATTTATTCCCTAAGATAGACTGTCTAATAATTTGTTTTAAATTATTTGAAAAGGCAGTCTTTTTTTAACTTCTTATTGGAATTATTGAATAAGAGCGATGAAGAAAGACTTTCACGTTCGGTTCCGTGAGAAGGTTGTGGGATGGATACGAAATAAGATGCTAATGGTATATTTAATGTAATGAAAATAAAAAGCATCGAGAGATGCTATGAATAACAAATTCTTACATATTTATACTGTAATCCTAAATAATTAGTAACAGGCTTTACTAGGGAGTATTTTTAAAAGAATTTAAGTTTTAGATGGGGATATAAGCAGTATCTCAAAGAGATCTTTTAATAGTAGGAGCAAAGGAAATTAGGAGAAATGATTAAGGCTGAGTTACCTGTACAAAAAGGCTTTGTGTTGGTTGTAGACGCATACAAACGGTTTATTACATTTAACAAGATTAATATTAGAATAGAAAAATTATTAGTAAATTTGGATAATAATGATTTTGAAAGTATAAAAAAATATCCGATAAAATCAAGAATTAATTTAAACAAGGTGAAATTCCTGGAGATACAGAAATTCCTTTATATTCATTTAACGGAGAAACAGGAAAGGTAGAAATATTAGATTAGAAAAAGTATTTAATTAGTGAGTTATTTTATAGTACTTAGAGATCTGACCGCAGTTAATAAAATATTTTTAGTTCTGTTTCTAAGTTATTCACAAAATACAGTAACCTAAGATAAGAGCTAATTATCTTTGATTGCTGTATTTTGGTAATACGGATCTGTTATAGAAATTAGTGATTTTTAGCTATCCTTTGGTTACTTGTATAAAAAAAAGAAGTTACTAAATTTTAATTTTTTTAATACTTAAAACTATATTTATTTTATAGACTTATTTATGAATTGTATGTTATTTATCTTAAATAGTTATGGGTGTAATGTAAAAAAGGCCAATACTTTCCCTTGTCTCATAATCGCATAGGAAATTTTTAAAACTCACCTAAAACCATATGTTTTTAAAAGCTTTTCTACAGATTCTTTTGTTTCATCTGTTATTTTATTTTGAAATTCAAGTCATAATAATAACATTTGTCCTGCTAATTAACTATTCACTCTGAGTTATATCCAAAGACAAGTTTTTAATAGCTTTAGTTTTATCATCAAGGCTGAGGTATATCACACTGTTTATTGTGACGATGAGTTTTTTTAGTTCTTTAATAATTAATAAAAATTAAAGTAATTTTGGGTCAACTTTTATGTTTTCATGAAAATATAGTTAGTTTTAAATCAAAAATTTGAAGGGATTAAATTATTATACTCGTCTAAATTTATGAGAATGATGCGTGGGGGTAACAAGGGTAGTTTTATAATAAGTTTAAGTAATTTAATTTATGATTTTTAGTTAGTCTTAATTTTTATATCTTGTGGGGGGAAAAGTATGGGGAAAACTTTAGTTAATATAGAAGATGATAAATTTGGTTTTAAAACTATTTTACATATCATTGTTGGCTGTTTAATATTTGCTATTAGTCAACTTACAGCAAGTATAGTGGTAGACACTTTTTATAAATTAACAAAATTTAATTTTCTAAGTCTGTATGTGATGTTAAGATGTTTATTTGAGATTGGCTTATTTTATTTAATAATGCGTTTTTATATTTACAGAGTTCTTAAACTCAATTTCACATATTTCAGAATAACTAAACCAAGGGTCTCTTTATTGTGGATAGTAATTGCTTTATTACTTCCTTTTACTGTGATTTTATATTATTTTACATTTGTGAATGGGAAGTTATTTTATGGAGATAGTAATACTATTTTATTAAACATAACATTTGCTCTAAAAGCAGGTTTGTCAGCAGGGATTATAGAAGAGTTCTTTTTTCGTGGATTTACTATGAAACTTGTTGAGAATCGTTGGAATAGTAAAATTGCAATTATTATCCCATCAGTAACTTTTGCATCTCTTCATTTAATAAAAGGTATGGATTCAAGTAATATTGTTTTACTACTAATAGCAGGAACAACAGCAGGTGTAATGTTTTCTATGATTACTTATTATAGCAACAATATATGGAATTCTGTAATTGTACATGCCGTTTGGAATATGTTAATAATAGGAATATTTCATATATCATCACAAAATGATTTAATCACAGTTTTTAATTATAGTTTTGAAAATCAAAATATTTTAATTACTGGAGGAAAATTTGGAATTGAAGCATCACTTCCAGCAATTATTGGTTATATTACTGTTATTACTATAACTATAGTTATGAAACATAAAAAGAGTCTTTAGACAAAGTGAGACATATTCTTCAAATATAATTATAAGGTAAAATTCAGAAAATAATTACTAAGAAATAAAAAGTTTAAAGTAAATAAAAGTGGTTAATAATAAAGTTAAAGCAAATTTATGTTATAATAGAACACATACGAAAAAATGAAAGGGTGAATATCGTGAAAGTTAATGTAGATAATGAAGGAGTATTAAAATTAAAGGAATTATTAAAGGGTCATGAAGATAAACCACAAAATATCAGAGTTTATATAGCAGGTATGGGTTGAGGTGGTCCTTCATATGGATTAGCTCTGGATGAGCAGAAGGAAAATGATTTAGTAGATGAAACTGATGGATTAAAGTTTCTAATGGAAGAATCTCTACATAACAAAGTTGGAGATATAGTTATAGAAAAAATGGGTGAAGGATTCCGTGTAATTCCTGAATCAGAAGTTGGTAATTCAGGATGCGATTCCTGCGGAGGAGACTGTTCTTAATAATTAAATTTTAAGGATTTGGCTATTAGATATATCTATCTAATAGCCTTTTTCTATTCTTTTTTTTATTTAAATTATAATGATGCTATAATAAAATATAATTAATACTTATAAAAATATACGGTTAGAAGGGAGTTTTCTATGGAGAAAAGTTTAAAAGAGATAAAAGAAGGAATGGCTTCTGGTTTACCTATAGTGATTGGTTATTTTCCTATAGCGATGGCATTTGGAATTTTATCTAAAACTGTAGGACTTACATTAAATGAAAGTGTATTATTTTCATTATTAGTATTTGCAGGAGCAAGTCAATTTATGGCTTTAAATTTAATTAGCTTAGGAGTAGGTGTAGGAGAGATAATATTAACTACACTACTTGTTAATTTCAGACATTTTCTAATGAGTGCATCCATATCTAGAAAAATAAAAAAGGAGTTTAAAAGGTGGTTATCTTTAATAGCCTTTGGAATAACAGATGAAGTGTTTTCTGTAGCATCATTTAAAAAAGGAACACTTAATAAAAATTTTATGTTATCTCTTCAATTGGTTACTTACCTTTCTTGGGTAATAGGAACAGGCTTTGGATTTTTAATAGGTAATATATTACCCACAATACTAAAAAATAGTATGGGTATTGCATTATATGCAATGTTTGTAGCTATATTAGTGCCAGAGGCTAAAAAGTCAAAGGAAATATTAATTTTATCATTATTATCAGGACTAATAAATTTATCTTTAAAGTTTATAAATATCTTACCTAAGGGCTGGAATATAATAATATCTATTATTTTAGCATCTAGTGTTGGATTATTATTATTTAAAAAGGGAGAGAAAAATCATGAGTAAGTTTTTATTATTGATATTAGGCATGAGTATAGTTACATATATTCCTAGACTTTTACCATTTCTATTTATAGATAAAAGTTTTTCAAAAAAATTTGAGAGATTTTTATTATATATACCGCCTACTGCTTTAGGAGCACTTATTATACCAGGGGCATTTGAAGCTATTCCTAATATGCCTTTAATTTCTATAATAGGATTAGGGTTTGCACTTTTATATTCATGGTTTAGAGGTGGATTAATAGTATCGGTTTTAGGTTCAATTTTAGTAGTTTTTATAGGAATCTATATAAAGGGTGGTTTAATATAAAAAGTATTAAATTTATTTTTATTAAAAGTTTTAAGAAAATTTAAAATTATCTTAAAAGGAATTAAAGAATGAATCACTAATACTAAAATATAAGTGTTTATAAGGGAGGTGTATTAATGAAGTTTAAATTTAATACTATATTAGTTAAAGAACTTTCTGAATCACTTAAATTTTATACTGATATATTAAATCTTAAGACTGTAGATAAGTTTAGTCCTAATGAGGGAATAAATATTGTATTTTTAAAAGATGATGATGGAAATAAATTTGAATTAATAGAAAATAAAATGGAAAATAAATCATTTGATAGAAAGTCTATAGTTACCCTAGGATTTGATGTAGAAAACTTAGATAAAACTATGTATTTTTTAAAACAAAATAATATTAAAATAGCAAAAGGACCAATAACTATTCCTAATGGAAGATTTATAGTTATTGAAGATCCAAATGGTGTAGGGATTGGATTATATGAAAATTTATAATTAGTTTTAAGTAATTGCAAAACTAAAAGCTTATAAATGAAAAAAAGAGTTGTTTTTACAACACAAACTGCAATGTATAATTTTATTAATAAAAAAGTTATAGATTGAGTAGTTGTAGGAAAAAAAGAGCATG
>VENA01000003.1 GCA_009711785.1 Bacillota bacterium | reverse complement strand
ACAAATGGAAGGAAAACAATAAAGAAAATATTTCAAGATAAATGTGCTAGTTCACTAGAATTAAGATATTAGAGTAAAAGTTGGTTGAATTATAGTTTATAGGGGAAGTATGTCTTCATGAAAAAAATGATAATGATAATGAAATAAAAGACATCAATTTTACTATTGTTAAACTTTATTCATCAGAAATTCAACTATAAAAATAACAAATAATGGGTTATTCTATTTAAAGATTAATATTTGCCAACAATTACTTGACAGAAACTTTACTTTTTTATATCTTTATAATTTTTTAATACTATGTTATAATTCTTGTTGTAAATTGTAAAAAAATACTAGGAGTGATAAAAATGGTTCAAAGAGTTAAAGTTAATTTAGATGTTATTGAAGGAATGATTTTTTACTGGCAAAGTACTAGTGAAAGGGAAAAAATAGGTGAAAGTTACTTAAATGATATTTCAAAAAAGAAAGAAATGAAGTATATATATGATGATGAATTCAATGAAGAGTCAGTAAGAAAGGTATTAAGTTCAATATCTAATAGAGAAGTTTTTAAAGGAGATAATAAAAAGGAATCAAGATTTTGGAATTATAACATGTGGGTATTAGAGGATATGGGATTAACGGATATGATGATTCAACCTGTTAAAAAGTTAAATTTAGACCATACAGTTGAAATGTTAAATAAACTAGATGGTAGCGATAAATATGAAGAAATAGAAGTTATATTTGTTCCAGGACATTTTGATATATATAAGATAGTTGATAATAAACTTATAATAAATTTCTTTAGAGTTAAAGCTGATCTTTATAGTGATGATGTGACTATAGAAGATATGGATATGGTTAAATACATAGAAGAAAAACTAAAGGAATTAATAGAAAAATAAAACTAGTTCCCAGATTTCTGGGGCTAGTTTTTTTATTGTTGAAATAAAAATATTTTCCATTTTTTCAATTCTATGGTATAATTTATATATTAATAAAACTTAATATTTAATTATTTACATAATGTATTTTCGAAATATTTGAAAAATTAATACATAAAATTAACTTGTTTAAAATAAATTTTAAATAAATGATAAAAGGGGGGAAATAGTTTTTATAATTTTTTATAAGGGGGATAAGTATGAGTAAGAAACTATCTGTTATTTTGGTAATACTTTTACTATTATTAGTATTTTCATTACCAGCTTTAGGAGTGGGGTATGAAAATGGAGAAAGTGGTTTTGGATGGGTATCATTATTACCACCATTATTAGCTATAGTATTAGCATTTATTACTAGACAGGTACTTTTATCATTGTTTTTAGGTATATTTATAGGAGTTACAATGATAAATGGATGGAATCCATTCTATGGCTTTTTAAGAACTTTAGATGAGTTTATAGTAGGTTCATTAGCAGATGGATGGAATGCAGCTATTATTATATTTACTTTAAGTATAGGTGGTATGATTGGAGTTATTGGAAAAATGGGGGGAACAAAGGCTATAGCAGAAGCTTTAGCTAAAAAGGCTAAATCAGCTAGAAGTGCTCAATTAGCAACTTGGGCAATGGGTATATTAGTATTCTTTGATGATTATGCTAATACTTTAATTGTAGGTCCAACAATGAGACCTTTAACTGATAAGTTAAAAGTATCAAGAGAAAAATTAGCATATATTGTTGATTCTACAGCAGCACCTGTTGTTGGTATGGCAGCAATATCCACATGGGTAGGTTATGAAATAGGCCTTATTAAAAAAGCCTATGAAGCTTTGGGAATAGAGGCTAATATATTCTGGGTATTTTTAAAAACAATACCTTATAGTTTTTATAATATTTTTGCTTTAGTTTTAGTATTTGTCTTAGCTTATACACTTAAGGATTTTGGACCTATGTATAAAGCTGAAAGAAGAGCTAGGATAACTGGAAAAGTTTTAGGTGAAGATGCTAAACCTATGGCTAGTGATGAAATGATAAGTAAAGTAGTTAAAGATAATAATAAATTAAAGGCATCAAATGCTGTTATACCGATTTTAACATTAGTTATAGTATCATTTATAGGACTTTGGTATAATGGTTATAATTTAGCAGTTTCTGATGGAGTTATGGTAAAGCCCTTTAGTTTATCCGGAATGAGAGAATGCTTTGGATATGCAGATGCCAGTGTTGTTTTAATTTGGGGAGCTATAGTTGCAAGTGTTGTAGCTATGATACTTGCCATATCTCAAAAGATTTTAAACCTAGAAGAAGCTTTTGAAGCTTGGATAGAGGGGTCTAAATCTTTAGTAATAACATGTATAATATTAGTTTTAGCATGGTCATTAGGAAGTGTAACAGAGGCAGTAGGTACTGCAGACTTTCTAGTTGGGGTAGTATCAGAAAGTGTACCGGCAGGTTTATTACCTATTTTAGTATTTATAATTTCCTGTATAGTTGCATTCTCAACAGGAACTTCTTGGGGTACTATGGCAATAGTTGTACCTTTAGCAATTCCACTTGCTAGTAGTTATGTAACAGGAAATCCTGCAGAGGCACCTTTGATAATAGCTACATTAAGTTCTGTATTATCAGGGTCTATATTTGGAGATCACTGTTCTCCTATATCAGATACAACTATAATGTCATCTATGGCTTCAGCATCGGATCATATAGACCATGTAAAGACTCAAGCACCCTATGCTATTACTGGAGCTTTATTAGCAATACTAGGATACTTTATAGTAGGTGTACTAGGATTAAGTCCTATAGTATCATTACTAGTTGGTATAATAGCGATTATACTTATTGTTAAGTTCTTTGGTAAAAGCACAAAGGAAAATGAATTAATAGTAGAAAAGAAAGAAAGTTAACTAAAAGGTCATCTTCGATGGCCTTTTTTAATTTCTTTTAACTTAGTTAATACTGTGTTATAATTCTTGTGTAATTGGTAAAAAAAGACTTAAAGATTTTAAGGAGGTAAATTAAAATGAATAAAGGATATATACATATATACACAGGGGAAGGTAAAGGTAAAACAACAGCCGCATTTGGATTAGCATTAAGGGCAGCAATGGCTGATAAAAAGGTTTATATAGGACAATTTGTAAAGGGTATGAAATATAGTGAGGTAGATGTTGAAAAACATATTCCTAACATTAAAATCGAACAATTAGGAAGAGAGTGTTTTATCTATAAAGATCCAACTTTAGATGATATAAAAAGAGCTAAAGAAGGATTAGAAAAATGCAAAAGAATATTAAAGGAAGGAAAATATAATTTAGTTATTCTTGATGAGATAAATATAGCTTTATACTATAATTTAATAGAGACTGAAGATGTAATTAATATGCTTAATGAAAGGTCTAAGGATGTTGAAGTAGTATTAACTGGAAGATATGCTAAAAAGGAATTAATTGATGTTGCTGATTTAGTAACAAATATGGAAGAGATAAAGCATTATTATAAAAAGGGTGTTAAAGCAAGAAAAGGAATAGAAAGTTAACCAAAGGATTTAATCTTGGTTAACTTTTTTATATTTAAAAAGTGAATTAAATTGATCTTTTAAATTATTTTGTCTTGTTTTTTTTGCATCAAATTTTCCTATATTAAAAGCTATTTGTGTGGTGTGACCTATAGTTAAAGCAACTATGACAGTTCCAAATCCTAGGGGACCACCTAGTAAAGTACCAATAACTAAAGCAGATAATTCTATAATTGTCTTGATTTTAGATACAGAAATGTTAAATTTGTGCATAAGTCCAAGCATAAGACCATCCCTTGGTCCTGCCCCTAATCCACAACTTAAATAAAAATATAATCCTTCACTTAAAATGCATATTCCTAAAAGAAGTAATAAAAGTTTCCCAAATATATTACTAGGAGTAAATATTATTTTAGTCTTGTCTATAAAATCAATCATAAGACCTATAAAATACATATTAAAAATTGTACCTATACCAGGAATAATCCCTAGGGGTATACTAAGTATAATTATTGCTAAACCAGTTATTTGAGTTACCTCTCCAAATGTTAAACTCGTATGAAGGGTAATTCCCTTATGGAAAATATCCCAAGGAGCAACACCCATGTCAGCTTTAAGTGTCATTAAAATCCCTAAGGAACATAAAAAGAAACCAAAAAATAATCTGGGTAGCTTTTTTATTAGTTTATAAAGTTCTTTAGTATTCATAGCATCATCCTTTGTTTAATAATACTATCATTATATAATAAGTAATTAATAAATTAAAAGCCTTTTTCAAACTTGTAATGATTACATATATGTAATAAAATTATTTTAAGTATTTATTTACATAACAAGGGAGGAATATGATGAAAACAGATGTACAAATAGCACAGGAAGCTAACATGGAACATATTAAAAGTATTGCAGAAAAAATAGGGATAGAAAGTGATGAATTAGAGCTTTTTGGTAATCATAAAGCTAAGGTTTCATTAGAGGTATTTGATAGACTAAAAGATAAAGAAGATGGAAAGTTAATTTTAGTAACAGCTATTAACCCTACACCGGCAGGTGAAGGAAAGACAACTACAAACATAGGTCTTAGTATGGGTCTTAATAAAATAGGTAAAAAGACTATGACCACATTAAGAGAACCTTCATTAGGTCCTTGTTTTGGAATTAAAGGAGGAGCTGCTGGGGGAGGATATTCTCAAGTAGTACCTATGGATGATATAAACTTACACTTTACAGGAGATATCCATGCTATAACTACAGCCCATAATCTTTTAGCTGCACTTATTGACAATCACATGCATCAAGGAAATGATTTAAACATAGACCAAAGAAGAGTTGTTTGGAATAGAGTACTTGATATGAATGATAGAGCTTTAAGAAATGTTGTAGTAGGTCTAGGAGGTAAAGGAAATAGCATTCCTAGAGAAGATGGATTTGATATAACAGTTGCTTCAGAGATAATGGCAATTCTTTGTTTAGCAACAAGTTTAGAAGATTTAAAAGAAAGATTAGGTAATATGATTGTTGCATATACATTTGATGGTGAACCTGTTAAGGCAGATGATTTAGATGCAACAGGAGCACTTACTTTAATATTAAAGGATGCAATCAAACCTAATTTAGTACAAACACTTGAAAATACTCCAGCGTTTATCCATGGAGGACCTTTTGCTAATATTGCCCATGGATGTAACAGTGTTATGGCAACAAAGATGGCACTTAAATTAGCTGATTATTGTGTAACAGAGGCAGGATTTGGTGCAGATTTAGGAGCAGAGAAATTCTTTAATATAAAGAGTAGATTTGCAGATTTAAATCCTGATGCTGCAGTGATAGTTGCCACTGTAAGGGCACTTAAAAGCCATGGTGGAGTAGCTAAAGATAAATTAAATGAAGAAAACTTAGAAGCTTTAGATAAAGGATTTGAAAATCTTAAAAAACATATAGAAAATGTTAATAAATTTGGAGTACCAGCTGTAGTAGCAATAAATGAATTCCCATCTGACACTGAAGAAGAAGTTAATTTATTATTTAATAAATGTAAAGAAATAAAAGCAGAGGTTGTATTATCAAAAGTATGGGCTAAAGGAGGAGAAGGTGGAATAGACTTAGCTAAAAAAGTAGTAGAAACAGTAGAGAACAAGCCTTCAAACTTTAAGCCACTATACGATGTTGATATGAGTATAGAAGAAAAGATAGAAATAATAGCAAAAGAGGTTTACGGTGCAGATGGAGTAGACTTTACAGGTAAATGTAAAAAGCAAATTAAACAATTAAAAGACTTAGAATTAGACAAAATGCCAATATGTATGGCAAAAACACAATCTTCATTATCCGATGATCCTTCATTAAAAGGAAGACCAGAAGGATTTAGAGTTACAGTAAGAGGAGTTAATGTATCAGCTGGAGCTAAATTCTTAGTTGCATTAACAGGTGACATAATGACAATGCCAGGACTTCCAAAGGTTCCTGCAGCAAATAATATGGATGTTACTAAAGATGGAGAGATAACTGGATTATTTTAATAAAAAAGTCTTGGCCTTTGGCCAAGACTTTTACTATTCAACTTTATTTACTAAAGTCCCAATTTTTTCAATATTACATTCCACTGTATCTCCAGATTTTAAGTATTTAGGGGGTTTAAAGCCTAAACCTACGCCAGAAGGTGTACCGGTTAATATTATATCCCCTGGTTCTAATGTGATACCCTTTGATATATCACTTACAATGTAAGGAATATCAAATATCATGTTCTTTGTATTAGAACTTTGACGTATCTCTCCGTTTACTTTACTTTCTATATTTAATTCAACTGGAAAAGGAATAACACTTTTATGCACTAAGTAAGGTCCCATAGGACAAAAGGTATCTAAACTTTTACCTCTAAGCCATTGTATATGTTCCTTTTGAAGGTTTCTTGCTGTAATATCATTAGCAATACTAAATCCAAAGATATAATCTTTAACTTCACTTATTTTTATATTACTACCTTTTTTTCCTATAATAATAGCTAATTCAACTTCATAATCTATATGGTTTGTAATGTTAGAATGATTTTTAATTAAGTCACATTGACCTATACAAGGGTTTGCTATTTTAGAAAAATAAATAGGTAATTTTGGTATAGAAGTTTCCTTTGTTGTTAATCCTTTTATTTCTTCAACATGATCTAGGTAGTTTTTACCTAAACATATAATATTTTTCTTTGGATATGGTATGGGAGCTTTTATATCCACATCATTGATAGATATTTTTAATAAATCTTTGTTTTCTATAACACTAGAGATTTCTTTAAATAAATTATCATCAAAATTTTCTATAAAATCAGTCATGTTCTTAGGAGTATTTCTATTTAATTTTTTAAATATTTCATCCATAGGTATTATGAAAGATTTCTCCTTTGTTAAAATACCTATTTTTTGGCTATTATTATAATTGAAGGTTGCTAGATACATTTTATCACTCCCTTAGATGTGTTTACTTAAATAAATTCTATAAAACAAACTTAAATCCTTTAATAAAATCTTATTTTGTTATGTAATTTCCATATTTTAAGTTATATATATATTGCTGTTAATATCATTTACTTGTTAAAAGTGATTTATTAAATTGATTTTTTGTTAATTTAATATCAAATCATTTATAAACTTTAAAGTGATAATAAAAAAATACTTTTATATACTATATAGTAGGGTAATAGGTATATGGATATAATTTAACATTATATAAAGGAATTTATTATTTTAAATAGAATAAATAATTTAGAGTCTTTTATTATATAGTAAAGAAGGTGGGAGTAAATGATCAAAGATTGGAAAGAGGTCCTTATAGCTTATGAACAGGCTGTTGAGGAATTAAAAATTAAATTTAAAAGTATAAGAAATGAATATAGAAGACTAGATGAATATTCACCCATAGAGTTTGTTACTGGAAGAGTTAAAAAAATAACAAGCATTATTGATAAGGCAAAGAAAAGAAATGTATCCCTAGATAAGATAGAAGATGAAATTGAGGACATTGCAGGTATTAGGATAATGTGTCAATTTGTTGAAGATATTGATAAAGTAGTAAAATTAATAAGAAGTAGAGATGGAAAGGATATAAAAATAGTAGAAGAAAGAGACTACATAAAAAATATTAAAGAAAGTGGCTATAGAAGTTATCATATTATAATTAAATATTCTGTACATACAGCCTTTGGAGAAAAAGAAATTTTAGCAGAAATCCAAATAAGAACTTTAGCTATGAATTTCTGGGCTACAATAGAACATTCTCTAAATTATAAGTATAAGCATAGCATACCATATGATATTAGACTAAGATTAAAAAATGCTGCAGAAGCAGCTTTTAGGTTAGATAAAGAGATGTCAGAAATAAGAAATGAGATTATGGAAGCACAAGAGATTTTCCAAGCAAAATCTACTTTAGTAGCTGAAATACTAAAAAATATACAAAACTTATATTTTTCAGGTAAAGTTAATGAGATAGAGGAAATAAGGGAAGAATTTTTTAAACTCCAAAATGAAGGGGATTTCTTTAAACTGAAAAATTTCAATAAAAAATTAAAGAAATTAGGAAAAAAGTACAATGTACAAAGGTTGACTCAATAAATTTTAAAAATAGATTAAGTGGGAATTAAAGTGATTCACTTTAATTCCCACTTAATTTTATTAAAGAATATGTGTTTAAAATACCTTTAGTTTTACGCTTTAATTTCTTTAGATATATTTCTAGCAAAGGCTTTTGCCTTTTTTTCTATTTCAGATACATCTAAAATAGCACCCTTATCGTTAGCAGTGGACATAATAGAAAAGTATGGAGGTAATCTAAAGGTTTTATTCATATTTAAAGCACTTATAAGTTGTTTTGCAATAGCGTCACTTCCTGAATTACCCGATACAATTATGCTAAAGAGAGTTTTATTAAAAAACCTTGTTTTTCTAAATAAAGCTGTTAATCTATTAATAACAGCTGTAAGGTTTGCTGATATAGCGTCATTATAGTTAGGACATATCCATATAATAGCATCGGATTTAAGTATAGCAGGATAGACTTCTTCGACCATTATTCCTCCATAAAAACAACTAGTATCTTCACCATAGTGTTTACATGTTGTATAAGGACAACCTATACAATCAAGAACAGTACCATTTTCTATATGTATTTCCTTTATATCATAATTAGTTAAATGTTTATGTATCATATCCCAAAGCATTAATGTATTTGAAGTTTTTCTATTACTAGCATGAAGTACTAGGATTTGTGGATTTTTTATAGTTTTAGGCTCATCTTCAATTAAACGTTTTCCAAGGCTTTGACTGCACTCTAAACAAACATCCATTAAAGGCTTATCTATAACCTTTTGCATAGTTAAAAAGTTTCTTAAGTTACCTATTGCTTCAACTAAAGGTCTGCCTATAAATCTACATCCTAGTTGATTGGCTTTAAATATTACTTCTTGAGCCATTGTCTTAGTATATAAATCACTTTCACTATGGGTTAATATTGCTGCTGATGAACCTAATAAGGAATCATACCCCATAGTAGTAAGCTTAGTAAATATTTTAGCAAGGGAAATATTATAGCCTGCAGAATTTATTTCTACTGCAAATAATAATTTCTTATTTTGAAGATTAGTTATATCCGATTCATCTTTGATTAATATTTTATTATTATCACCTATAGCTTTATCTATCATTTTTGTTAGTGTTTTTGAAGGTGTACCGGGAGCTATTAAATATATATCTTTCATATTATTTCTTCCAACCTTTCATAGGTATTTTTTAATTTAACCATTAAATCATCTGCTAAATCTAATCTTTCAAGTTCTATACCAGAAGAAGTAAGTCTATTTTTAGCTCCCATGAAAACCCCACCTATAAAAGTGGCACTATAATGCCAAGATCCATTTATAGTTGATAATATAGAAAAACTTCCAGAAGATAAAGCTGGGGCTATATAAGGTTTATAACCTAATTTTCTAACCTCTAAATTCGCTTTTTTAGCCTTTTCAGTTAGATAATTTGATATTTCAGTATTATAGTTTTCGATGCTATTTGCAATAATTAATCCTTCGCCATGGGGACCAAAGGCTCTTCCTTCATTAATATAATGTTTAGTTTCTTTATTTTTATTAGCAAAATAACATGCCCTGGTATTCATAACACCAAGACCATATCCACGGATTTGTTCTGGTGCTAGACCATAAAAGTCCAAATTATCATTATTATCTTTATTACTTTCTAAAAACACAACCTTTGAAAGTAAATCTACTGGGTCTGAAACTACAGAGAAAATCCCTTTAAAGTTCTTTTCTCTAGCTAATTTTGCATATTCTTTTATTATTTTACTATTGCCTTCAAACTGTATCATTCTGACATCTTTAACATCACTACCTACCTTAGGGACAGAACGTGATGCACAGAAAACAAACATGTCACAATCAAATAGTTCATCCTTTTTTAAGCCTTTAACTGGTGGATATTTATCATATTCAAAAGGGGGTGAAACTTGATTCATTTCGATAACCCATCGATTAATTTCAGCTTCATCCCTTGAGTAAATACCAATTTCTTTAATATCTTTATCTCCTAGCAATTTAAGACCAGTTAAAAGGGTAGATCCTACATCTCCTAAAGCTAATATATTAACCCTCCACTTTTTTGGAAACTTTATTTTTAATACTTCTTTCCAAGTAGGATAGTTAGTGTTTATTAAAGTAACTTTTCTTTTAGCTATTAAATCTTTGATCCATTTTGGTATATGTAAACTAGTAGTATCTTTTTTTAATAGGTTAATATCTTCATTTTTAATATCTAATAAAGAAGTATCAGAGACGGAGAAACTCCGTCTTGATACTAATGGGTCAAGTTTTGTTAGAAAATATAATTTTGATGCTTTCTTTGCTTCTTTTTCAGTTATTTTATTTAAATTATATTCTAATTTAGAAAATAAAATTTCTCCTTCACATTTATAAAAATACAAATTATCAGCTCCTAGCTCTTTTAATTATATCTTCCATACGTTTAAGATGTTCTAAATCATTTTTTATATACTCTGAAGGTTTAAGGTTAATATCGTAATCTATATTTTCTCCATGATCTGGACATCTAGGAGAAAGTATAACTTCACCGAGGTGTCTTAATGTTAAGTTTCTTTCATGCATATTTTGATATTCCCTTTCTAGTGTTCTTAAAATATCTACTGAATTATCTATACATATCTTTGAAAGATTATATAGTGCTTTATTGGATGTTCTTTTTATAAAAGTTGGGGATGCATAGGGTAAAATTAAGTTTATAGAAGGTAAAAGGTTTCTTCTAGGGAAAGATCCCCTCCAAACACTATCACCACCAATAAATGGATATAAAGAATTTTCATTAAACCATACTTTAAGATTAGGGATGAAATAAGCACAATCAACCTCACGGTTTTGTATATCCATTAATTCTTTACCCCGTCCTGATAAAATACCAACAATTATCTTTTTAACATCAACATTTTCCTGTTTTAATAAAGGATCAATAGCTTTAATTCTATAACCCTTATTTAAAAGATCATCTATTAATATTACTGGTCTGTTAAAGGATTTTATCATTTTTATTTGATTTTCTAGGTTCATATAATAGGGGAAAGGACCTATATCAAAGGATTTTAAATCCGGTGTAAACATTTTTTCAGTATGCATAGATTTAGTTACAGTATTTGGTACTGTATGTCCTTTAAGTATAGAACCAAAGGGTACACACATATTAGAGCCGAGTTTTCTTGGTTTAAGTTGTGCAACCGGCATATTATTAATTTTACATATTTTTTCAATCATATTATCATAAACCATATCCCTATCAAAGGATAAAACTAATTGTCCTGGATAAAGATCAGTTAATGCTTTTTGAAGTTTTCTTCTCGAACGTTGTATAGCTTTTCTTACCTTTAAATTACTAATAAAGGGTTCTTTTATTAAGGATTCTAAATCAAGATTTAAAGTACAAGGATTTGTCATACTAACAACATAAACTGGATTATAATTACTTCCATATGGCAATTTTGTAAAACCTTGTAGTTTTAATGTTTCATATAGATTATATGAATAATAATCTTCTATAACGTTTTTAAATATCGCGTAGGTATAATCCTTTGCTAAACATAAAGCTAATGTTTCTGTTAAAAGTATTTGTTCAAGATTTTCAAATCTTGTGTTATTGTCTATAAATATACCATCTATAGTAATTATTCTTCCCACGGCATTTTCTCTTATATATTCAGATATATTATTATTGTTAAATTGTCCAAATAACATACTTGACCTTACCCAATGGAATGTTGAAAAACCAACTATATGACCTTGATTTTCAATATCCCTTACTATAATAACCCTAGGATTTAATTTATATTTAATATCTAATAATTGATTATATGCTTTTTGACTATTTTCAAAGAATTGTTCACAAAGATCTTTTAAAAGGGGTTCTTTTATATCATCTATTACTTCTACATCTAATGATTTTGTTTGAAGTAAAGTTTTATATTGAGGCTCTCTTCTATAAATACCTTGTTTATATATATAACTTTGTGCCATAGGATCAATAAGTTCTGTTATATCTCTATTTTCATCTATATAGTTTCTTATTTGGGTAGAAGAAATATCTTCATATTGAGGAGGTAGTGATAATCTAATAATATCTCCTTTAATATTTTCTAAAGCTTCTTTTAATTTTTTATCATCTTTAGAATTTTTATTGTTACTTCTTCTGTCAAATACTATATGAGAAAAATTATGAACAGAATTAGCCTCAATCTCTTTTCTATAAGATGATGCATTTAATATTACATCACTTCCCACAACTATATGGATATTAGAATCTTTAAAGGATTCTTTTAATACAGCTAATTTCTTTGGATTAGCGATATTTATTTGTAAATCCTCAGGATAAAGATATATATTTAGTTCATTAGCAATAGACATACTAATTATTTCTCTTCTTAACTTATGGGGTTGAGTACGTTTAGACCAAGAAAATTCATCAACAGCTAAATAAACCTCAAAACCAAGATCTCTAATTTCTTTAGCTATTTCTTTATGACTTAATGAAAATGGGTCAAATGTCCCTGGGAAAAAGGCTATTTTTCTATCTGTAGAAATATCTATTTCCCCTTCAAAAAAGGTATAATCTGATATATATCTATAAATATGATTTAGTGCAGCGGAGTTACTTAGAAAAAGAAGCTCATTTTTTTCAATATCAGATAGTAAAGTTAAGATTTTTTTAGCTATTAGGTTAAAAATATCTTTTTTCTGTTGTATTTTAAGTTCACTAGCAGCAAAAATATCTTTTCCTATAACTCTAAGAGCTTCTTGTTTAACTTGAGTATTATAACTTGCCATAGCATTTAATAATATACCAAGCATTTTTACTAATCTCTGTCTATTAATCTTTTCACTTTCTGTAAATAAGTCTTTATATTTTGGATAATTAGCTATACATACTCCTAAGGTTTTGAGTAATAAAAATACGATTTGAGTATTTGCTTTTTTTATTTTTTCAATAAAGTCATCTATTAGTTCGTCAAGTTCACCAGGTTGTAGATAAAGCATGAGTTGACCTAGATATTTTGGTATATATTTTGTAAAATGATAACCTTGAATTTCAAGGGCTCTTAATAATTCAACAGTAACATCATTTCTTTGGTCTAATGATAAAAATGGAAATATTTTAAGTAAAGCATCCCCTGCATGATTTCTTACATTTTCTATTGCACTTACCTTAATTAAGTTACAAAAGTGCATTGCAGTATGGAGTCCTTGTTTTTCAGGATTATCTATAACTTGTTCTAATAATAATTCTACGTGGACTTTCTTATTAACCCAATTAGTTGCACTTTTAAGGTTTTTCAAAAATATATCTGATATCTGTTTGTTATCTTCATTATAAAAGTTTATATATTTGTCTAATATATTTTTATCAATTTGTATTTTTTTTGCTATTTTAAGTTTTAAGAAATTCTCAGCGGCTACATTAGATGATTTTGCATGTCTTTTAAGATAATTTTTTAACTCATTTGAAAAATATGAATCTTCATCAACTCTAAATAATATATTATAAACCCTATCTAAGGCTGCAAGTCTAATTTCTAAATCATCGTTTTCTAATGCTTTAAATATGAAAGTATATAGTTTAAAGGACGATTTGTCCTCGGCATTAAAACATGGTATATATTTAATTGATTGTAATAGATAAAAATGTATATTCTTATCTTCATTAAAGGCTGTATCATAGTATTTTAGTAAAATATGTCTAAATTCATTCTTTTGTTTAGATGGTGCTTTAGAAAATAAAGAAGATACCATAATCCTTAAACTATAGCCTATCCATTCTCGGTGCACATCTATTATTTTATGATCCGGATATAAAAATAAATTGATATATTTATCTAATAATTTATAACTTGTTGTTTCTGGAGGTTCTAAGGTATCATCTTCAGGAACTTCTTTTCTATATTCTTCATCAAAGGTAGAAATAAGTTCACCTATTAATTCTGCAGATTGTTTTCTAATATCTTCTTCTTTATGGATTAAAAGTTCATATAGAAATTTAAGTGTAATTAGCTTTTGCTTTTGGGTTAAATAAGTTGAGTATTCTTCAAAAACTTGAAGATACCCTCTAAGTTTTTTCCAGTCATTTTCACTTCTAGCTAACTCAAGGATAGAACTTAGTGATGATTCACTTCTTAATTCATTCATAAGGTGAATATTATGATTGATTGATAGAAATTTTAGGTTATTTATAATATCTTCCCCTTGCATAAGGGAATAATAATTTTTAGGTCTTTTAGAAAGCTTTTTAGTAGTTAAATCTACATTAACACCTAAATTTAATAAATAGTCTTCAAAGTCTCTAAGTTTAGAGTAAACTCTTTTATACCTTTTCTCTTTAGTTTCATTAACATTATCAAGTTTATTTAAAACAATCTCAAAGGATTCTTTTAATGTAAAGATGGTCATTTTTTTCTCATTATCAGCTGTAATTTTATTTTTAACTCTAAAATCTGAGTATATTAATATTAAAGATTCTAAAGGAAGATTTTCAAGTTCTAAATCCCAAGTAGAATGATTCATTGCTATATGACCTATATAAGGAATATTATTATTTTTAAACCATATATCTGTATAATAATAATGTAAATAGGGTACTCTTTTAAGCTCAGGTCCTTTACATCCATATTTACCAATATCATGACCTGCTGCTGCACCTGAAACTCTTCCAAGGTCCACTGGAAGACCAATTTTTTCTAATTGTCTAGCTACATGTAAAGCGATATAATGGACTCCTGATATATGATCTAGGGTATTATGTCCAGTTAATTCTTGATGAAGTTTCATCATTTCATATATATAATTGTTTTTATATATTTTTTTAAAACGACGATATTCAGTAAAACTTGGTAAATCCTTTTCTTCATTAGGTTTTAAGAACTCTATTGGATATTTAAGATTAAATAAGTCTTTATCTGACATTTTTTCATGTTCAAGAATTAGTCTAAAGATTTTTAGATATAATTTAGCTGCTTCATTGTGGGTTTTATTTAACTTAATTTCTATAGAATTAGGGAAGGATTTACTCAATACATATTGATATATATAATTAAGCCAGTCTTTAGGTTCTTTTCCCCTTGTAATGGATTTAAGTATATCCTCACTTAAATTTAATACTGCTTTTGAACTATAATTTTTTTCATTAACCATATTTTTTAAATTATCTAAAAAGGATGGTTTTTCTAAAGTAGTTTTTATTAGTTCATAATTATCATGATTTTCCCTTGCAAAGTCTGAATTTAGAAGTTTATTATTAATTTTATTATATAAAGAAAAAGCAATGGTATTATTCACAATACACCTCCTAGTATGTATATAAGTTTATTATTAATTAGTTATGTGTAATTATACAATACTTTAATCAGTTTTTCCATAAGTGTAGGGATTAATGAGTAAAGAAAAAAACGACTAATTAGTCGTTTTATAAAAAATATTTGCAATATTTAGCTAATTGATTTGCTGCTTCTAGACCAGTTTTTAAAGCACCTTGCTGCCAAGCATGGGTAGTTGAGATATGTTCACCGGCAAAATAAATTCTTTTATTATACTCAGGTTTTCCCATAGAATATGTAAAAATTCTACTTTGTTCGGGATACATATAACAAAAGCCACCTAAAAAATTCTCTTCGGTATTCCATTGAATTGTTTTAAAGTCAAGTAAAATAGAATTAAGATAACCTTTAGGTAAATTATGAATAAATTCTAATTGTTTTATTATTAAAGCTATTCTATCATTGTCATCTATATTTCCAAGTCTTACTGCATCTAAACTGAAATTATAAGAAGCTAGTAAAACACCGGGCTTATTTTTATTATTTTCAATTGAAGGGGATGGATACCATACAGAAGTTATAGGAAGGTCAGTAAAAGATCCTCCTCCAATAATAGGTTTTTTAAGATAAGTCTCCCAAAATCTTTCCTTAAATAATAAAAGTGTCTTTTGAGCAGGGGGATAATTTACCTCCCTTATAGCTTGCATTTTTCTATTAGAAAAACCGGGATATAATTTTACATTTCTTAATTTAGAAAAGGGGATTGCGCATATTAAAAAATCAAAATCCTTTGTATCTTTATACTTACGAAATTTATTATTATATTCTAAAGTAATTTTATTAGAAGTTTTAGATATTGCTGTAACTTCACAACCTAAATTGAATTTAACATCTCCTAGGTCATTTTTTTTAATATTTTCTAATTCATTAGGAAAGGGTGAGGTTAAAGAATTATAAAAAGCTTCTGGTAATTTTGAAAATCCACCGGTTATTTCATATAGATATGAGAAATTAACTGAATATTCATCCCTTAAAAGTTCTAATAAACTATAATAAAAAATGCCACTTTCAAAGGATGCTACACTTTGTACTAGATTAATAGCATCTTCTGTTAATCCTAAGTACTGAAATGCTTTTCTTGAATTAATAAAATCAAGATTATTAATTCTATAATCATAAATTTTTTTAACTTGTAATAATTCTTTTCTTATTTCAACGGGTAAATTAATTATAGGACAATTATAAGCCCATTTTAAATATGTAGATATAGGGATTTTTCTTTCCTTTAAAGTTAAATTAAATTTAGGATAGATATATCTCATTATATCTTTTTCGTTGTTTCTAGTTCTTGTATTTTTTACATATATAAAAGCATTTTCATTATCCTGAATATAGGGGTTAGTATCTAATTTAAATAAGTCTATAAACTTCCATGTAGCTTCATGGGATACAGGAATACGCATAGGTCCTAATTCACCATATAGTTTTTTTAATTTATCGAAGTAATAAGTATAAACTCTCCCACCTACCCTTTCTTTTGAAGATTCATAAATAGTTATATCAAAGCCTAATTTTCTTAGTTCATAGCAAGCAGATAGCCCAGCTAAACCAGCACCAATAATTCCAATTTTAATGCCTTTAAACTGACCAGGAGAGGCAATTTTATTTATATCTATAGGTGGAGCTAGTAAACTTATAATATTATCAAAGTCTTCCAATCTTTTAGCTTCTTTTAAACCTTTTTTCAGTAATTCATATCTTTTTTCTCGAGAAGGATTATTAGGATTTTCAACACTTTTAATATTCATATAATCAACTCCATATATTTTTTCTTATAAAATTATATGAAGTGAAATTTCATATTATATACAAATATATAATTTAATGTATATGATATAATAAATTTAATTAATATAGAGGAGGTATATATTATGAAAGTCATAGATTTAACACATACTATTCACTCAAATATGCCAGTCTTTCCAAAAACTGAACCACCGGTATTTAAAGTTTCTAATACTCATCAAAGGGATGGATTCATGGAAACAAAACTTAGTATGTATTCCCACACTGGAACCCATATAGACGCTCCAAAACATATGTTAAGTAAGGGAAGTAGCTTAGATAATTTATCAATAGATAGGTATATAGGAAAAGCAACTATATTAGATTTTACAAAACTAGAAAAAGAATATATCGAAATTAATGATATATCTAAATATAAAGAAAGAATAGCTAAAGTCGAATTCATTATTTTAAAAACTGGTTGGAGTAAATACTGGGGAAGGGAAAAATATTTCTTAGATTTTCCATCATTAAGCATTGAAGCTGCTAACTATTTAAAGGAATTTAATTTAAAGGGGATAGGTATAGATACTATATCAATAGATAAAATTGATTCAGAATCATTTAATGTACATAAAATTCTTTTAAGTAAAGATATATTAATTATTGAAAATTTAACTAAATTAGACAATATAGATACTGAATATTTCATTTTAAGTATATTACCTTTAAAAACTTTAGATGCTGATGGTTCACCGGTTAGAGCTGTAGCAATTAAAAATAAAGAACATGGAAGTTTAAAATAAAAAACTTCCATGTTCTATTAACCTCCTAGGGTTATATCTTGATTATCATACCATTTTATTGCATCATAAAAATGTTCAGGTTTAAAGTCTGGCCAATACTCATTAACTACATAAAAGTCAGAATACACAGATTGGACAGGTAAGAATCCACTTAATCGTCTTCTACCACCCCATCTTATAATTAAATCTACCCTTGAAATGTCATTAGATTTTAAAGCATTAATTATATTTTTAGATTTATCTTTAGAAGCATTATTTAGATCCCATTTCCAACCATAATTGACTAAAAAATTAACCTTAATCCCCCCTGAACCAAAAGTTTTTCTTTTAGTATAGGGAATTAATTCTTTAGGAAACTTAGCAGAATCAGTATTTCCTATAACTAGTAACGATGCATCTTCTTTACTTAACATTTTTACAGCCTTTATGCAGGCTTTAGTAAAGGCTTTAGTTTGTATAGAAGGTCTTTTTGTATTATCCATTGTAAAACCATAGTATGTCATTTCTTTAACACCTAAGTTTTTACATAACATAAAAAGTTTAAGTCCAGGGTCAAGTCCATTTATATATCCTTCTTGTTTATTAAGTCCTTTATTTAATGCCCAACGCCTATTTCCATCGGGTATTATGCCTATATGATTAGGAATTCTCATAGTAAAACCCCCTATTTAATATTTATTTTTATTATTGTCATCTAATAATAAATTATACTTTTTTTAACATATAATAGAAGGAAATAAATAAGTATTATAGAAGGGTTAGTTAGTGAAATAAAGATGTGAAAGGAGCAGATATAATGAAGTATAATTTTGATAAAGTTATTGATAGGGAAGGTTCTGATTGTATAAAATGGGATCATGTAGATTTATACTTTGGGAAAAAGGATTTACTTCCGATGTGGGTTGCTGATATGGATTTTGAAGTACCAAAAGAAATAAATGAGGCAATAAAGAAAAGAACAGAACATGGAGTTTATGGATATACAAAAAGACCTGATTCCTTTTATTATTCTTTAATTAATTGGACTAATAAAAGACATAATTGGGATATAAAAAAAGAATGGATAATTTATACTCCAGGAGTTGTTCCTGCTATAAATATAGCTATAAATGCCTATACAAAACCAGGGGATAAAGTTATTATTCAATCACCTGTATATTTTCCGTTTTCTGAATCTGTAAAAAATAATGGAAGACAATTAATAGATAATGAATTAAAGTTAGAAAATGGACGTTATGTAATGGATTTTGAAGATTTAGAAAAGAAAATAGATTCTAGGGTAAAACTATTAATCCTCTGTAGTCCCCATAATCCTATAGGAAGGGTATGGAATGAAGAGGAGTTAAAGAAATTAGGGGAGATATGTCTTAAAAATGATATATTAATAGTTTCTGATGAAATACATTCAGATATAATATATAAAGGTTCTAAGCACATACCCATTTCTAATATATCAAATAAATTAGCTAATAATACTATAACATGTCTAGCACCTAGTAAAACCTTTAATATTGCAGGATTATCTGCATCTTCAATTATTATACCTAATGAAAAACTAAGGATAGAATTTAACAAAGAAATTGATAATTTACATATAGGAATGGCTAATATATTTGGGATGGTTGCATTAGAAGCTGCATATAACTATGGGGAAAAATGGCTAGAGGAATTATTAGAGTATCTTGAAGGAAATGTTAAATTTGTTATGGATTTCATTGATGATATTCCTAATGTTAATGTTATAAGGCCAGAGGGTACCTATTTAATGTGGATTGATTTTAATGGATTAGAATTAAATGATGAAAAATTAAAAGATTTAATTATAAATAAAGCCAAGGTAGCTTTAAATGATGGAGAAGACTTTGGTCCAGGAGGTAAAGGTTTTAAAAGGATGAATATAGCTTGTCCCCGTTCGATTTTAAAAGAGGGGTTAGAGAGAATAGCAAAGGCTGTAAAAGAAATTTAAAAAGCACTGATTGCAATTGCAATCAGTGCTTTTTTATCCAAATATATCTTTTTTTATTTTTTTTCCAGTTTCAGTAGCAGCTAGTCCTCCTAGGGAAGTTTCTCTTAATTCCTTAGGTAGGGATTTACCAACTTTATACATCGCCTCTACAACTTCATCAAAAGGAATTACACTTTCAATACCAGCAAGGGCAAGATCAGCAGATGTTATTGCATTTACAGTACCCGATGCATTTCTTTTAGCACAGGGGGATTCTACAAGACCTGCTATTGGATCACATATAAGACCTAGTATGTTTTTTATTGCAATAGAAGCAGCAGTTAATGACATTTCACAAGAGCCTCCCGCTAGTTCAACAATTGAAGCAGCAGCCATTGCACTAGCAGCACCACATTCAGCTTGACATCCACCTTCAGCACCTGCTAATGTAGAATTTTTAGCTATTATTTCACCTATTCCAGACGCTGTAAATAATGCATTTATCATTTTATCTTCTTCTAAGTTTAGTACTTCAGAGGTAGTAATAATAGTAGCTGGTATTATTCCACAGGAACCAGCTGTTGGAGCTGCACAGATTTTTCCCATGGCAGCATTTACTTCAGAACAAGATAAAGCTCTTGCCATAGCTTTATTTATAGTGGACCCTGAAATGGGCGACTTGTGTTTTATATAATTATTAAGCCTTTTAGCATCTCCACCTATTATTCCACCTATAGATTTAATTTCTTTTTTTAAGCCCTTTTCTGAAGATTCTTTCATAACTAATAGATTTTTCTTCATTTTTTCCCTAAGTTCTTTTTCAGATTGACCGGTAGTTTTAATTTCCTTTTCAATAACTATTTCAGATATTTTTTTATCATTTTCTTTTGTTAATGCTAGTAATTCATTACCTGTATTAAACATTAATATCACCTTCTTTAACTGGGTTTATTGCCCTAACTGTAAGTACATCTTCAAGTCCTTTAAGTAATGCTAACATAGATTTAGGTAAACTATCATCTGTTTCTATAACCATGGATGCAAATTTCCCCTTATTTTTACGATTAACCTGCATTTTAGCAACATTTATTTCAAATCCAGCTAAAACAGTGGTAACTTCACTTATAATTCCTTTTTTATCATTATGTCTAATAAAAATGGTAGGATATTCTCCAGTAAGGTTTACATCATATCCATCAATATTAGTAATTACTATACTACCTCCACCTATAGAGGAGCCAGTTACTGAAATTTCATTATTATTTTCAGTAAAAACTATTTTTGCTGTGTTTGGATGTTCGTATTCAAGCTCAGTTTCATAAAAAATAAAATCATATCCTAAATCTTTAGCTATATCTAGAGATTTAGGTAAATTATCATCAAAGGGTTCCATACCTAATACACCCGCAGCTAGAGCTTTATCTGTACCATGACCTTTATAGGTTTTTGCAAATGAACCGTGAAGGAAGAATTTAACTTTATTAAAGTTATCTCCTGCTATATATCTTGCAACTTTACCAAGTCTTGCTGCACCGGCTGTGTGTGAGCTAGAAGGTCCTATCATTATAGGCCCTAATATGTCAAATGAACTATAGTTAACCATAAACATCACTCCAATTAAGAATTAAGTAGTTAAGATATTTTAACACAAATATTAGTTATTTACAATTAAAATAATAAGCCTAGTGAATTGTCACTAGGCTATTTATCTGATTTCATATATGGAGTTTTACTTCTACTTATAAAACTAGTGTGAAGATATTCCTTTGATATGTCTGATAAAGGTTTTTTAAGAAATTCTTTATAAATTTCTTTTATTCTTTGATTTTCATAGGAGTTTCTTATGTTTTTCCCTCTTTCTATATTATAAAGGGTATCAGCCCTATTATGTCTATAGCTTAGGGAAATATATTTATGGTCTTTACCACCTAAAATAGGTTGGCCACCACCACCTACGCAGCCACCAGGACAGGCCATAACTTCCATATAATCAAACTTCTTCTCTCCGCTTTTATACATTTCTAAAGCTTTTTTAGCATTACCTGTTCCATGAGCAATGGCTATTTTAATATTTTTATCACCAAGGGTAACTTCACCATATTTAAGACCACTTTGTCCTCTAGCATCATTAAAATCAGGAACTTTAGCTTCTTTACCTGTAATTAATTTATGGGCAGTTCTAACAGCAGCTTCTAAAACCCCCCCTGTAGCACCAAAAATCATACCTGCACCACTATACTGATCAAAGGGTTCATCGTACTCACTATCGGGTAAATTAGCAAAATCAAGCCCTATTTGTCTTATCATTCTACCTAGCTCTCTAGTAGTTAAAACATAATCTACATTTCTAAAACCATCAGAAACCATTTCTGGTCTTTGGGCTTCATATTTTTTTGCTGTACAAGGCATTATTCCAACATTTACTATATCCTTTGGATCTATATTATATTTTTTTGCATACCAAGTTTTAGTTAAGGCTCCACACATTTCATGGGGAGATTTTGTAGTTGATAGATTAGGAAGAAATTCAGGATAAAAATGTTCTGCAAATTTAACCCAACCTGGGCAACAGGATGATAATAAAGGTAAACTATCGGGATGTTTTGTTATTCTTTCGATTAATTCACTACCTTCTTCCATAATAGTTAAATCTGCTGTAACATCAGTGGCGAAAACTTTATCAAAGCCCATTCTCTTAAGAGAAGTTACTAGTTTTCCTGCTACAAAGGAGCCAATGGGCATTCCAAATAATTCACCAATTGTAACTTGAATAGAAGGAGCAGTTTGAACTACAACATGTTTATTAGGATCTTTAATTACCTCCCAAACATCATCTATATATTCTTTATCAGTTAAAGAACCAGTAGGACAAGCGATTACACATTGACCACACATTATACAAGAAACATCTGCTAAATCCTTTTGAAATGCAGGTGCTATAATGGTATCAAGACCTCGATTTAATGCAGAATATACATTGCATTCTTGTATTTTTCTACAGATAGCTTCACATCTTCTACAATTTATACACTTATTATAATCTCTTTGTATGGCAGGGTTGTTATTATGAAGACCATAATCTTTCATTTCCCCTGTAAATGGAATATTTCTTATGCCTAAATTATCAGAAACATTTTGAAGTTCACAGTTTAAATTTTTAATACAAGTAGTACATTCTCTATGATGATTAGCTAATAATAATGTGACTGCAGTTTTTCTTGCTCTTCTAACCCTTTCTGTATTTGTTTTTATTTTCAAACCTTCCCTAACAGGATAAACACATGATGCTTGTAAGTTTCTAGTTCCATCTATTTCTACTACACATACCCTACAAGAACCTATTTCATTTACATCTTTTAAATAACATAAACTAGGGATTTCTATATTAACTGATCTAGCAGCTTCTAGAACTGTTAAGCCTTTATTAACTTCGTAGTCACTACCATCTATATTTATAGTTACTTTTTCATTTTTTAGATTTTTTTGTTCTTTTTCAGTTAAGTTTTCCAATATAATCACCTACCTTTATCTTTTATATATAGCATCAACAGGGCATTTAGGTATACATGCACCGCATTTGATACATACATCTTGATGTATTTTATATGGCGGTTTTTTAGTTTCTCCTGTAATAGCATTTACAGGACATACCCTTGCACAAATACCACATGCTACACATTTTTCATCGGATATGACTACCTTTAATAAATCATTACAAACCCCAGCAGGACATTTTTCATCTTTAATATGTGAAATATATTCATCTTCAAAATAGTGTAGTGTACTTAATATTGGATTAGGTGCAGTTTGACCTAGACCACATAGGGAAGAATCTTTAATGTCATAACAGAGATTTTTTAGAATTTCTAAATCTTTCATAGAACCTTTACCCTTTGTTATCTTTTCAAGTATTTCTAAAAGTTTTTTAGTACCTACTCTACAGGGAGTACATTTTCCACAGGACTCATCCTGGGCAAATTCTAAATAAAATCTAGCTATATCTACCATACAATCAGTTTCATCCATAACAATCATCCCACCTGAACCCATCATTGAACCTATGTCAGTTAAGGACTTAAAATCGATTTTAGTATTTATTAATGATTTAGGAATACAACCACCTGAAGGACCTCCTGTTTGTACTGCTTTAAATTCTTTATTATCATTTATGCCGCCGCCAATGTCATAAACAATCGTTTTAAGAGAAGTACCCATAGGAACTTCTATTAATCCAGTATTGTTTATTTGACCTGCAAGGGCAAAGACTTTTGTACCTGAACTATCCTCAGTACCTATATTTGAATACCAATCAGAACCTTTATTTAATATTATTGGTATATTAGCATAGGTTTCTACATTATTATTAAGTGTAGGTTTTTCCCATAGGCCAGCTTCAGCAGGGAAAGGGGGTCTAGGGTGGGGTTCTCCTCTTAAGCCCATAACAGAGTGTATTAAAGCAGTCTCCTCACCACAAACGAAAGCTCCAGCACCTAATCTTAGATCTAAATTAAAACTAAAGGATGAACCTAAAATATTTTCACCTAAAAGACCTGATTCTTTTGCTTGTTTGATGGCTATTTCTAATCTGTCAACTGCTATTGGATATTCAGCTCTTACATATATATATCCCTGTTGGGCATTTATGCTATAGCCTGCTATAATCATAGCCTCGATTACACTATGAGGGTCACCTTCTAAGATGGATCTATCCATGAAAGCTCCAGGGTCTCCTTCATCAGCATTACACAATACAAATTTTTTATCATTTTCATAACTTTTTGCGTATTCCCACTTTTTGCCTGTTGGAAAACCACCGCCACCACGGCCTCTTAGTCCTGATTTTTTAACTTCTTCAATTATATCTTCAGGATTTTTATTTTCAGTTAATATATTTGCTAAAGCTTTATAACCATCCATAGCAATATATTCGTTAATATCTTCTGGATCTATAACGCCACAATTTCTAAGGGCGATTCTCTTTTGATGATTAAAAAAGTCCATCTCATCCATTCTTTTCTTTAACATATTATCCTTAGGGGACCTGTATAGAAGTTTTTCAACAACTTTTCCCTTTGATATATGTTTATCTATGATTTCATCAACATCTTCAGGGTCTACTTTACAATAAAAAGTGTGGTCTGGATGAATAACTATTATTGGACCTAATTTACAGAATCCAAAACAACCGGTTTTAAATACTTTAACCTTATCACTTAGTCCCCGCTTTTTTAGTTCTTGAATTAATCTATTTCTTACAACATTACTCTTTGAGGAGGTACAACCTGTACCAGCACATACTAGAATATGATATTTATCGATTTCTTTTTCTACATCAGTAAGTCTCATTTCTATAGATTTTAAAGTTTGATTTTTAACTTTATTTAAGTCATTTATAGATTTAAGGGGAGCATATTTCATTATTTCACCTCCGTGGTTTCTAAATCACTTTTCTTATGAGTTTTAATATACTTATAAAGAATACTAGGGATATCTGAAGGAGTAAGCCTACCATGTACTTCATCATTAATAGTAACAACAGGGGCTAAACCACAAGCACCTATACATCTAGTAGCTTTAAGAGTAAATAATCCATCCATTGTAGTTTCATCAACATTTATTTGCAATTCATCTTTAATTGCATCAAGTACTTCCTGGGCACCTTTAACATAGCAAGCAGTTCCAAGACATACTCCGATTGTATATTTTCCCCTTGGTTTTTCAGAAAATAAGGAATAAAAAGTTACTACACCATTTACTTTTGATATAGGAATATTTAATTTTTCAGAAATATAAGATTGTACTTCTAAGGGTAAATAGCCAAAATGTTTTTGAGACTTTTGTAAAATACGTATTAACATACCTTGTTCAGTTTCATATTTGGATATTATTTCATCTAGTACTTTAATATCTTCTTCTTTTAATTCCAAATTAATCACCTCGCATTAAATTAATCTTAATTTAGTATTTCACAGAAGTTTAATTATATTCTAATTAGGATGACTGTATATGATAAAAATACGATTATTGGGAATAATATTAAAATCTAAGGAGGGTTTTAAATGGATGAAAAATATGTTGTAAAAACTGATAATGACTATTCAAAACCAATGAAAAGAACAGAAGCTATTAATATGGTAAAACAATATGCTGATGAGGGTGTTTCAGCATACATAATTTCAGAGGATGAAGCAAAAAGAATAAAGAATAGTAAAAGTGGTTTTAATAAACCAAAATGGAGCTAATAAAGAGTACGCAGATGCGTACTCTTTATTTTTAATACTAATAATGAAAAAATTGTATCAGTTTAAAGGTCTAATAAATATATTAATAGTAGATAAGTTAAGAGGGGGTGTGTAAATGCCTTATTCAGCCCGTGAACTATTAGCAAGAATTATTAAATGTGAAGCAGGAGGAGAAGGAGATACCGGAATGAAAGCGGTGGGAACCGTTGTAATGAATAGAGTACATGTACCCTATGGTGAATATCAAAGACTAGGCCAAGGGAATCTTCGAAAAGTTATATATCAAGAAGGTCAATTTGATTGTGTAAGAGGAATTATAGGAGGTAGAAGAAACCCTCAAACTATATGGGCAAGCAATCCAGAACAAATACATTATGATATAGCTGATTATGTTTTAGCAGGTAATAAAGTGTGGAATATTGGTAAATCTTTATGGTATATGAATCCATTTAGACCGGATTGTCCAACTAACTTTCCATATAATAAAACAGGAATTATCAATACAAGAATAAGAAAACATTGTTTTTATGACCCTACAGAATTATATAAAGATACTTAAGATGTTTTTTATAAATTAAAGGAGGGATTGTATGAATAGTAAAAATGTAACACCTGGAATACCAAGACCACAAAGACCAATGCCTGATATGGGAATGCCACAAATGCCTATGCCATTTAATCCTTATCAAATGCCACAAATGCCACAAATGCCACAAATGCCACCAACAGCTCCAGCGCCTCAACCTGATTTAGGGAGAGAGGATGGACCACCTGTGTTAACTGATACAGAATTTTTACAAGGTTACTTAAGGACTCTTTTAGGCAATTATGTAAGGATTGACTTCTTAATTGGTACTAATACCTTTGTTGATAAGGAAGGGACATTAGTGGATGTAGGTGTAGACCATGTAGTATTACAGGAACCTGAAACAGATGATAAAGTTGTAGCAGATTTATATTCTATAAAATTTGTGAAAATATTTCAGTAAATAAGCCGCTTAAGCGGTTTATTTTTTTGGAAAAATGTAGAGTTGGTTTAATCAAATATTAATTAAATGTAAATTTGTCGTTTGTCACTTGTAGAAAATTATACTTATATGATATTCTTAAATATGGAGAAAACCTTTGCAATTAATTCTAATAAAGGTTTTTAAATAAATATATTTAGATTAAATAAGGGAGGCTATAAAATGCATAAGAAATTGTTTATACCTGGACCTGTAGAGGTTAAGGAAGATGTATTACAAAAGATGGCTACTCCAATGATTGGACACAGAACAAAGGAAGCATCTAAACTACAAAGAGATATCAGCGAAAAGGTAATGAAGCTTTTTTATACTGAAAATCAAGTGTTATTATCAACATCCTCAGGTACTGGATTAATGGAAGCGGCGATACGTTCTTGTACTAGGAAAAAGGCTGCAGTATTTGCTGTTGGAAACTTTGGAAAGAGATGGCATCAAATGGCAGTTGCCAATGGTGTAGATGCAGACCTTTTTGAAGTTGAATGGGGTAAACCTACAACTGCTAAACAAGTTGATGAAGTTTTAAAAACAGGTGAATATGACCTTATCACAGTAACTCACAATGAAACATCAACAGGAATTATGAATCCAGTTGATGAGATTGGTGAAGTAGTAAAAAAATATCCAGATGTAGTATTTTGTTTAGATACTGTAAGTTCAGCTGCAGGGGCTAAAATAGAAGTAGATAAGTGGGGTGTAGATATTTGTATTACCTCTACACAGAAAGCATTAGGACTACCTCCTGGACTTGCGATTTGTACAATTTCTAAAAAGGCTATTGAAGCAGCTAAAGAAGTTGAAAATAGAGGATTTTATCTAGATCTATTAAGACTTTATGAATACATAGAAAAGAAGGATCATCAATATCCTTCAACACCTTCTATTCCTCATATGTATGCTCTTGATTATCAATTAGATAAGATATTAGAAGAAGGTTTAGAAAATCGTTTTGAAAGACATCAAGAGATGGCTGATTATGTTAGAGCGTGGGCTAAAGAGCATTTTGAATTAATTGCAGATGAAGACTATGCATCTAATACATTAACGAATATAAAAAATACTAAAGATATAGATATAAAGGAATTAAATAGAAAATTAGGCATGAGAGGCTTTATGATTTCTAATGGATATGGAAAACTTAAAGGCAAAGCATTTAGAATAGCCCATATGGCTGATACAACATTACCAGAAATAAAAGAATTACTTAGAAATATAGAAGACATTTTAGGTTTATAAAGAATCTAAGGGGGGGGCTTATAATGGCTAGAATATTAGTAACCGATGGAATGGATCAAGAAGCTGTTAAAGAGTTAAAAAATTTAGGACACGAAGTTGTAGAAAAACATTTTGAAGTTGAGGATTTAAAAGAACAGGTAAAAAACTTTGATGCTTTAGTTGTTCGTTCTGCAACTAAAATTAGAAAAGAAATTATAGATGCTGCTAAGGAAACTGACACTTTAAAATTAATAGTAAGAGCAGGTGTTGGGCTTGATAATATAGATGTTTCCTATGCAGAAGATAACGGAATAATCGTTTCAAATACACCTAAAGCTAGTAGTTTGGCTGTTGCTGAATTAGCTATTGGACATATGTTTTCATTAGCAAGAAATATATATATAGCTAATGTTACTATGAGAAATGGTGAGTGGAATAAAAAACAATATAAAGGTATTGAATTATCAGGAAAGACACTTGGTTTAGTTGGATTTGGAAGAATATCAAAAGAGACTGCAAAAAGAGCTAGTGCTTTAGGAATGAAAATAATTTATACAAATAGATCAGGTGCTAAAGATGGATATGATGAATATTCTTATGTATCTATGGAAGAATTATTGAAAAAATCAGATTTTATTTCTCTACATGTACCATTTAATAAAGAAAAGGGAGCTCTTATTGGAGAAAATGAATTTAATATGATGAAAGATGGAGTTTATCTTGTTAATCTAGCAAGAGGTGGAGTAGTAGATGAAAAAGCTTTATTAAAGGCATTAGATTCAGGAAAGGTAGCTGCAGCTGCAGTTGACGTTTTTGAAAAAGAGCCTACTGAAAATAAAGAGTTATATACCCATGAAAGAGTTTCATTAACTCCCCATATAGGAGCTTCAACTAAGGAAGCGCAAGCAAGAATAGGAAAAGAAGTTATAGAAAAAATAAAGAAAAATCTTGATAGGAGGACTGCAGATGTCTGTTGTTAGACCTTTTAAAGCTATAAGACCAAAGAAAGAATTAGTTGAAGATGTAGCGTCATTACCATATGATGTAATGAATAGAGAAGAAGCAAAAAAAATGGCTGAAGGAAATAAAAAGTCGTTTCTACACGTTGTAAGGGCTGAGATAGATATAGATGATTCTATAAGTCAGTACGATGAGGTTGTATATAATAAAGCAAGAAATAATTTAGATGAATTCATTAAAGAAGGTACTTTAGTTAAAGAAGATAAACCTAAGTTATATATATATAGACAAATTATGGATGGAAGAGTACAAACAGGTTTAGTAGGATGTACTTCTATAGATGATTATATGAATGATATAATTAAAAAACATGAGTTTACAAGACCTGCAAAGGAACAAGATAGAATTAATAACTTTGATTACTGTGATGCAAATACAGCACCAATCTTTTTAACTTATAGAAAAAATGATGAAGTTAATAATATAATCCATAATTGGATTAAATTCCATAAACCTCTATATAATTTCACATCAGAAGATGGAATAACACATATAGTTTGGGATATATGTGATGATGAAACAGTAAATAGAGTTAGTGAAATATTTGATGGTATAGATTATCTATACATCGCAGATGGACACCATAGATCAGCTTCATCTGTTAAGGTAGGATTAAAAAGACGTAAAGAGAATCCAGATTATACCGGAGAAGAAGAATTTAACTATTTTCTATCTGTAATATTCCCTGATGAAGATTTATTTATTATGGATTATAATAGAGTAGTTGAAGATTTAAATGGTAATAGTGAGACTGAATTTATGAATAAAGTAAAAGAAAAATTTGAAGTAAAAGAATATGATGGTGAAGGTCAATATAGACCAGAAGCTAAACATAAGTTTGGAATGTTTTTAGATAATAAATGGTATGAATTAACTAGTAAAGAAGGTACTTTTGATAAAGAAGATCCTGTAAATAGTCTTGATGCTGCTATATTACAGAATAACTTATTAGATCCTATACTAGGTATAGAAAATCCAAGAACAAATGATAGAATTGATTTTGTTGGTGGAATAAGAGGTCTTAAAGAATTAGAAAAAAGAGTTAATGATGGAATGAAGGTTGCTTTTTCAATGTATCCTACAGCTATTGAAGATTTAATTAAAGTTGCAGATGCAGGAAAGGTAATGCCGCCAAAGTCTACTTGGTTTGAACCAAAATTAAGAAGTGGATTATTTGTTCATAGATTATCAGATTAGCATTAAAGAAGGGATGATTTTTCATTCCTTCTTTATTTTTATATAAAAAGGGTATTATAATAATAAGGAATGGAAAAGTGAGGGTAAAAATATGCTAAAATTAGAGAAATACTATGGAAAAACTTTCAGGTCCTTATTATGGGTTATAAATCCTTTTAAAAAGAAGATAATAAAAACAGAATGTAAAGTACATCGTTTTATTAATTATCAAAGTTTAAAAATAATAAATAAATATAATTATGATGAAGAATTTAATATTTTAAACAAATACCTAGAAGATATTAATGAAGGCGTAGTATGGGCAGATCAAGATTTTAAAAGTATTGGACATTTTTACAATCCTATAAAGAAAAAAGGCTTATATGGACATAATCATGCCTTAGGATTAGCTTTAAAATACTATAAAAAAGCGTTATATAACTGGAATAAAGATAAGAAAAAAGCTATGTTTTATTTAGGTGCATCAGTTCATATAATTCAAGATTTGACTATACCTCAACATGTTAATATTAGATTATTAGATAGTCATAGACAATATGAAAACTTTGTGAAGCTTACTTATAAAAGGGTAAAGGAATTTAGAAGTTTAGAAAGACCTATTATATTTAGTGATTTAAAAAAATACATTGAATTTAATTCAAAAATTTCATTAAAGATATATAAGCATTTTAGAGATATTGAAAGTAATAATAAAAGATTCTATAAAATAACCCTATGTGCTTTACCATTAGCTCAAAGGACCACTGCAGGTTGTCTTTTGATGTTTTTTTCAGATATAAAAAGTTAAAGGGTAGAAAAAATCATTAAAATAGTTTAAAATAATATTAATGATAAAAAAATATTAATTTAATTAGAAGGGAGAGTTACTATTGGGGGAAAAACAGAATATGAGGGAAAATATTAAAAAGGAATATAAATGGGATTTAGAATCACTTTATCAAAATGAAACTCTTTGGGAAGAGGATTTTAATAAAGTTAGAAAGTTATCAAAGGAAATACAAGAATATAAAGGTAATATATCAGAAAGTGGAAAGACATTAAAAAAGGTCCTTGATTTAGCGTTTAAAATTTCTAGAATAGCTGAAAATGTATATACATATGCAAGGATGAGAAAAGATGAAAATAATAATATAGAAAAATATCAAGCTTTAGCAGATAGAGCTTCTAGCTTGATTGTTAAAGTTAAAGAAAGTACTTCTTTTATTGAACCAGAGATATTATCAATAGATGAAGAAAAGTTAAAATATTATATAGAAAGTGTTGAAGGATTAAAGATATATAAACATTTTTTAAATCAGATTATTAGAAAGAAAGAACATATTCTCACTCAAAGTGAAGAAGCAATTATAGCACAAGTAGGGGAATTAGCCAATGGTCCAGAGGATATTTTTACTATGTTAAATAATGCTGATATCAAATTCCCTGTAATTAATAATGAAAAGGGAGAAAAAGTAGAAATTACCCATGGTAAGTTTATACCGCTTATGGAAAGTAAAAATAGACAGGTAAGAAAAGATGCATTTAAGGGAATGTATGATACCTATAATAAATATAAAAACACATTAGCATCGACCCTTGCTTCTAACGTTAAAAAAGATGTATTTTACTCTAAGGTGAGAAAATACAAGTCAAGTTTAGAGGCAGCTTTAGATGAAAATAAAATTCCAACTGATGTATATGATAATCTAATAGAAGCAGTCCATAATAATTTAGATGCTATGCATAAGTATGTAAAACTTAGAAAAGAAATATTAGGATTAGAAAAATTACATATGTATGACTTATATACTCCCATGGTTAAAGATGTTGATATGAAGATATCCTATGATGAAGCTAAGGATACAGTTATAAAGGCACTTAAACCCTTAGGCGATGATTATATAAAAAAGGTTAAAGAAGGTTTTAATTCCCGATGGATAGATGTATATGAAAATGAAGGAAAGACAAGTGGAGCTTATTCTTCAGGAACTTATGATTCAAAGCCTTTTATACTTTTAAATTATCAAGATACTTTAGATAATATGTTTACTCTAGCACACGAAATGGGTCATTCTATTCATAGTTACTATACTAAAAAGAATCAACCCTATGTATATGGAGATTATAGTATTTTCCTAGCGGAAGTAGCATCTACAGCAAATGAAGCAATTTTAATGGATTATATGTTAAATAATGCAAAAAATAAAAGGGAAAAATTATATCTTCTAAATCATTATCTAGAACAGTTTAGAGGGACAGTTTATAGACAGACCATGTTTGCAGAGTTTGAAAAAATAATACACGAGAAAGTTGAAAGTGGAGGTTCCTTAACAGCAGATGGTTTGTGTGAAATATATAAAAGCTTAAATGAAAAATATTATGGTACTGATATAGTAATAGATGATGAAATAGCCATAGAATGGGCTAGAATACCCCATTTTTACTATAATTATTATGTATATCAATATGCCACAGGCTTTTCAGCAGCTGTTAGTTTATCTCAGATGATACTAAAAGATAAGGATAATGTAGATAGATATATTAACTTTTTAAAGGGAGGTAGTCATGATTATCCAATAAATATACTAAAAAAAGCAGGTGTGGATATGACTACTGTAAAACCTGTAAATAATGCATTAAAGTTATTTAGAGATTTAGTTGATGAAATGGAAAGAACAATAAAAGAATAAAGATTCCCAATTTGGGAATCTTTTATTATTGCATAAAATTACAATTCAAGATAAAATAAGTATTTGGAGGATTATTTTAATAATGTTATAATATATATCTAATCTACATAGGTAAGGATTAACAAGAAGGGAGATATTATGAGAGAAGAAATATATGAATTGAAAAAAGCAGTAAGTGACTTAGAATCTTATGTAAATATATATAATAAGGAAAAAATCAACGAAATAGTGCAAAGAATCATTGATATTTCCTCTAGTATAAATAATGAAGTAAATGATAATAAAGAAATTAAGAATGACAATTTTGAAGAAATTTCTTATTTAACTACAGTACCCTTTTTATATAAACCAGTTACTAAAAAGGATTATTATGAAGGAAATTATTTAGAGACTTTTTCAATGCAACGTACAGATGAGTTAAAAAGAGCAAATACCTTGGATTTGCATAATAAATTTTGGAATTCTAACTGCGTTGAAAATGGTAATATTTTTGGCTCAGTACCTGAAGAATTACTTAATAAGGATTCAGTAGATAGTTTATTATCATCAGGTTGGTTATCAGTAGATGTAAATATTTATGAAGTTAATGATAATGTTGATTATTTTGATTTAGAAAATTTATGTGAAAATAATTTTACTAATTTTTTAATTGTTACTGAGAAAAAAGAGGATAAATATTTGATACTTGAATATAAAATATAATTAAACCCCAGTGTACACTGGGGTTTAATTATAAAAATTTATTTCTTACATTACTCCAAAAGTTATCATGACCTAGAGTTAATTTATTTATCTTCATAGTAGAAACTTTAAAATTAATTTCAATAATATTATCATATTTATATTGTTTACCATCTACAACAATTAAAATTGAATTTTCATCTCTATATTCAGGATGTAATTTTATAACCATATCATTAGGAACAATAACACTAGTTGTTAGGGATCTATAAACTTTGGAATTTATCGGAGATAAAGGCGTAACCTGAAGTACTTCTAATGAAGGAAATACTAAACTTCCCCCTGAAGAAAAATTATAGGCAGTACTTCCTATAGGGGTTGAAATTAATATACCATCACCACTAAATTTCTCAAGGTAGGTATCGTCTATACATATATTTAAGTGTATTGTTTTTGAGTTAATTCCCTTTATAACTATTTCGTTTAATCCTATAAGTTCGATACAACTATTACGAGTGCATACTTGTGCTTCAACTAAAAATATTTCATTAATATCATAATTCCCATCTGAAAGTGCCTTAACAAAATCATCTAAATTATCTGGACATAATTCCTGAAAAAAACCTAAATGACCAGTATTAACTCCTATAAATGGAATGTTAGGAAAATTAAAATTATGGACTGTTCTTAAAAAGGCACCATCTCCACCTATACATATGTTTAAAAAGGCATCATAGTTATATCCTTTAGGAACTAAAAAGCCCTCTTCTTTTAGTTTTTTTTCTAGAATTGATGCGGTTTCAATGGAGTCAGTATTATTGTTATGTATAATGTTTATTTTTTTATTTTCTGTGTTATTTGTCAAGGAAAGAGCCCCCTTAAGAGTAACTATGTAATCTTGTTTGTAATTATTATTATAGTATATAATACTATTATATACAAAATTATAATATATAGATATGGTTTTGTTAAGAAAATTAGAAATGGAGGAAGTTTATGCAAAAAAATGAAAATACTATAGTCTATAAAGTTAATAAAGAACTAAAATTAGAAGAAATTCTACGAAATAATTTAAATTTCTCGGGTAGATTATTTAGAAAATTATATAAAAGAAAATTAATAAAGGTAAATGATAAATATGTTAATAAAAGAAAACTATGTTCTAAGGGAGATATTATTAAAATAACTATGGAAGATGAGAAAAATGTGTATACACCTAAGTATATACCATTAGATATAGTTTACGAAGATTTTGATATTTTAATTATAAATAAGGAACCTAATATAGTCGTACACCCTAGTAAATCTAATAATAACAATACTTTAGCTAATGGTATAGCATATTATTTTAAAGAAAATAATATAAATAAAAAAGTAAGGCTTGTTAATAGATTAGATATGAATACTTCAGGATTATTAGTAGTTGCTAAAAATCCCTTTGGACATCAACAAATGGCATTACAATTTGAAAAAAAGAGTGTAAAAAAAACATATCTAGCATTAGTAAAAGGAAACTTTCAAATCAAATCAGGGACTATAGATAAACCAATAGGAAAAGATAAAATGAATCCAATTAAAAATATTGTATCTAAGGATGGAAAAGAATCCATAACAAAATATAAAGTATTAAAAAGCTATAAAGATTTATCACTTTTAGAAGTTGAGATAATCACTGGTAGAACTCATCAAATAAGAGTTCATCTTGATTATATAAATCATCCGATAATAGGAGATACACTTTATAATGAGTCTAGTGAGTTAATAAAAAGACAGGCTTTGCATTCCTATTCATTAACATTTAATAAACCTAGAACTAATCAAAATTTAAAAATTAAAGCTAAATTACCTACTGATATGGATAAAGTAATTAAATATTATAAAAAATAAAGCAAAGGAAAATCCTTTGCTTTTTTATCTATAAGGACAAGGATAATCTGGATCATATCTAGGAGCTCTTTCAGGACCATATCTAGGGCCTCTGTCTGGATTATACCTAGGACCTCTTAAAGGTCTTTTTCTTGGATATCTAGGACAATAACCATATCTACGCCTATAGTAATAATAAGGGCAATACGGACAGCACTCTGAATGAGAATCTAATTTATATTCATCATGATTTTTCTCATTCAATCACTCCTTTATTATTTGTGTTATAGAATATGTAATAATAAAGGACAATGTGATAAAATATGGATTTTCAATTATATAAAATTTTTAATAAAGATTATTAAAAGTAATAAAGAAACTATTAAAGATATTAAAGAAATCAATCTAAAAAACTTATTATTGTTCTTAATACTAGCTATATAGGATATAAAGAATAGTATTAATAAAATAAAAATAATAGAAATAATACCCATTAAAATCCTCCTTTAGTCTTTGTTATATTTTATTAATAGTAATACAAAGATATCCATAAAACTGTATAAAATAAAAAGAGAGACAAACACTATTAGCTAGGAGGTGTTTGTTTTGCATACAATGTGGAAAGGTTCTATTAGTTTTGGATTGGTTAATATACCAGTTCGTATGTTTTCAGCAACGGAGGATAAGGATGTAAGATTTAAAAACTTACATAAGGAATGTCATACGCCAATAAAATACAAAAAGATGTGTCCAACATGTAATAAGGAAGTAGGATATGACGAAATAGTAAAGGGTTATGAATATGAACCAGGTAAATATGTAATTATTGAAGATAAAGATATAGAATCTATAGAACCTGATAAAAATAAGGCAGTTGAAATACTAGATTTTGTAAATCTAAATGAAATAGATCCTATATATTTTGATAAATCATATTATTTATCTCCCCAAGAAACCGGTGAAAAAGCTTATAATATTTTAAGAAAAGCAATGAGAGATACAAAAAAGATAGCTATAGCCAAAATAACAATAAGATCAAAACAAACTTTAGCAGCAGTTAGGGTATATAATGGTTTAATTGTATTAGAGACAATTCATTATCCAGATGAGGTAAGATCTGTAGAACAGGTTCCAAATATTCCTGAAAAAATAGATACTAATAAAAATGAACTTAAGATGGCAACTGAATTAATTAATAATCTTACAGCTTCTTTTAAGCCAGATAAATATAAAGATGATTATAGAGAGGCTTTAAAGGAATTGATTAATAAAAAAATTGAAGGTAAGGAAATTAAAGTTGCACCAAAGGGGAAAGAAAAAAATGTTATAGACTTAATGGAAGCATTAAAAGCAAGTATAGATGAAACAAAACCTAAAAAGAAAAAAAAGACAAATAAAAAGAAAACCAAAAAAGATACTGCAAGTTAGGTGGAAGCTATGGAAGTTATAAAGCCTATGGATCCAATTTTAAAGTCAAATTTCATAAAAGATAAAGAATGGATACATCAAGTAAAATGGGATGGGATAAGAGGTATAACTTTTATTGATAAAAAAAGTGTAAATGTATTTACTAAAAATGGGAAAAATACTACAGAAAATTATCCTGAGTTAAAGGAACTTTCAAAATTACTTAAAGGAAAGAAAGCAATATTAGATGGGGAAATAATTGTTTTATCCAAAGGTGAAAAACCTTCATTTAAACATAGTCTTATAAGACAAAAGGTTAGTAATAAAAATAGATTGAATTTCTATATGAAAAAATATCCTATTAAATATATAGTATTTGATATGTTAATGATTGATAATAATGATATAAGAGATTTTCCCTATATAGAGAGAAAAGAAAAGCTTAATGAAAAATTAAATGAAAATGAAAAGATAGCAATAACAGAGGATTTTAATAATGGTGAAAAACTTTTTGAATTAATGAAAAAAAGAAGTTGGGAAGGTATAGTATCTAAACGTTTAAGTAGTAAATATGTACCTGGAAAGAAACATAATGATTGGTATAAAATTAAAATAACAAGAAAGATATTAGCTATTGTTTTAGGGGTTGAACTAAAAAAAGATAATCCTAAGTCTTTGATTTTAGGATTATATAAAAAAGGAGAAATTAATTATATAGGGAAGGCTTCAATTGGTTTAAATGAAAAAGAGAAAAATCTTATAAAAGAATATATTCCAAAATTAAAGGGTGGAGATTTTAGTAAATTTAATTTAAAGGGTTCTATAATTTATTTTAAAACTTTTATTACCTGTTGGGTTAAATTTATGGAATGGACATATGATGGTTTATTAAGAAATCCAAGGATTATTGGATTTAGTGATATAGATTATAAAAAGGCTTTAGGAAGGGAAACTATATTATGAAAGATTATATAGATATTGATGGGTATAAAGTTAAATTAACAAATTTAAATAAAGTATTATGGCCTAAATTATGTATTAAAAAATTTGATTATATAGATATTCTTATTAAGATTTCTAATTATATAATTCCCCATACAAAGGATAGAATATTAACAGTAATTAGATATCCAGATGGAGTAAGGGGCAAATCATTTTATCAAAAGAAAGTACCAAATTATGCTCCAGATTGGATAGATTTAATTAAATATAAGGGAAGTAATTATATTAATTTAAATAAAAGAGCTACTTTAGTCTGGCTTGGAAATCTTGCCTCATTAGAATTTCATGTTACTTTTAATAAATATCAAAATAATAATCCTAACTATTTAGTATTTGACTTAGATCCATCTAAAGGTCAAAAGTTCAATGAAGTTATTGAGATTTCACTTTTAATTTATGATACTCTAAAAGCTTTAGGGATTAAAAGTTATGTTAAGACTTCTGGAAAAAGTGGACTACAGATATATATCCCTACTAATAATAAATATAATTATAATGATATTAGGAAATTAAATAAATTTTTCGGCTTGTATTTTAGTGAAAAGTATTCAAATAGGATAACTATAGAAAGAAATAAGAAAAAAAGGGATAACAGACTTTATTTTGATTACTTACAAACTTGGAATAAAAAAACTATAGTGTCTGTATATTCACCTAGAGCTAATGAATATGCAGGTATATCTATGCCTATTAAATGGAGTGAATTAAAAAAGGGTATAGATCCTAAGAACTTTAATTTATTAAATGTTAATAAACGCTTAAAAGAATATAGTGATTTATTTATTAATCTAGAAAAGGATTATAATAAAAGTTTAGATGATATTTTAAAAAGGATTTAAAAAAAGTTAAACTATAACGAAAAGTTAACATAAAGTTAGCTTAATATTAACAAAAAATATTTTAGTTTATTTTATAATATAGATGGTTAAAAAATTTAAGACTACTTAGAACTATTAATTTTCCCTAAAAGGTGATTGAGAGATCACCTATTTTTTTGTCTAAAAATGAACTGGTTTATAATATAATAATAGAAAAGGGGCATCTTTAAGGATGCCTCTTTTCTAATTTTTAACAAAGACAACATTTATTGCTTTTACTAAAGCTTCAATATTATCGCCTTTTTTAAAATTTGCTTTTTCAAGACTCTCTCGCGTCATCACGGACGTGATATGAGGGGCATTTTTGCCTCAGCCACCAAGTCACATTTCAACTTGCGCCATCATATCGTCGTATTTTATGTTTTCAACTTCTCCAATTAATTTATTTCTAACACCTGCTTCCAAAAGATCACCTCCAGTTATATTTTCACCAATTTAAAAAAATATAATGCAAAAACTTTAATATTATCAAATAAAATATTATAATTAAATATAGAATATGGAGGTAATAAAAATGGAAAAGGTTTCGTTAATTAAGTGTGAAAATTACGATTACGATTTTTTAAAAAAATCAATAATAAATAGTTTTAAAAATTTAGGAGGAATTAATAAATATATTAATAAAGGTGATAAAGTATTACTTAAATTAAATTTAATAATAAAAAAAGGGCCAGAAGAAGCAGCAACAACCCATCCTTTATTTACTAAAGCTTTAGCAGAAGTTTTAATAGATTATGGTGCAGAGGTAATTATAGGAGATTCACCAGGAGGACCATTTAATAAAGGTATGCTAAGAAGTATATATAAAGGTTGTGGTTTTGAAGAGATTATAAAAGATACTAATATAAAACTAAATTTCAATACTAATAGTATGGAAGTTAAAAACGATAAAGGGAAAATTTTAAAAAGCTTAACAGTAACTGAAATGCTAAAGGATGTAGATAAAGTTATTTCCGTTTCTAAATTAAAAACTCATGGTATGACAATGTTTACTGGAGCTGTTAAAAATATGTTTGGTATAATACCAGGGATATTAAAAGCAGAATATCATTATAAGATGCCTGAAATAAAAGATTTTTCTAATGCTTTAGTAGATATTTGTTTAACAGGAAAGCCTATTTTATCCTTTATGGATGGCATAGTAGGCATGGAAGGAGAGGGACCAACTTCAGGAAATCCTAGGAAAATAGGAGCAGTTTTAGCATCTTCAAGTCCATATCATTTAGATGTTATCGCAACTAAGATTATAGGATTAGATCCAAAGAAGGTACCTACTGTAGCAAGATGTATTGAAAGAAATATTTGTAAAGGAGATTTAAATGATATTGAACTTTTAGGAAATATAGATGATTTTTATATCGATGATTTTAAGATACCTGAAATAAGAAATTTGAATTTAATAGGGGATAATTTACCTAAATTTTTAAGAAATACAATAAATAAAATGCTTCAGCCAAAACCAGTTTTTGATAATGAAATGTGTGTTGGCTGTGGGGATTGTGCTAAAAATTGTCCACCAAAGGTAATAGAGATGGTTGATAAAAAACCTATAGTTGATTTAGATAAATGTATAAGATGTTTTTGTTGTCAGGAGCTTTGCCCTAAGGAAGCTGTCAATATTTATAGACCGTTACTTATGAAAATATTAGCAAGATTCTAGAAGATATTACTTTACAAAATTATTTAAATATTTATAAGGAGGTGAAACTCTGGTTAGAAAGCATTCATATTTTCTAATCAGGTAAATATGTGTGGTAGATATTCACTTAATTATGGAATAGAAAATTTGTTAAAAAGATATAGGATAAGAAAAATAGATTTTGATTTTACTGTAATGAAAGAGATATTTCCATCAAATAAGGTTCCTATTATAATAAATAGAGAAAAAAAAGAAATTAGAAAAATGAAATGGGGATTTTCACCTTCCTTTACTAAACGTTTAATAATAAATGCAAGGGCTGAAACAGTAAATGAGAAAAGATTATTTAAAAATTCATTTATCAGAAGAAGGTGTTTAATTCCAGCAAGTAGCTTTTTTGAATGGGAAAAAGTTAATGGAAATAGCTATAAGTATAAAATCGAAATAAAGAATAAAAACATATTTTCTATGGCAGGGATTTATGATTTCTATAAAGATAAAAATGGGGATGAAATTGAAGCTTTTACTATATTAACTACTAATGCTAATAATAAAATGAAAAAAATACATAGAAGAATGCCAGTAATTTTAAATGAATCAGATGAGAAGATTTGGCTTAAAGAGATAGAAAATTATAATAAACTAAAAGAATTAGTAAATAAAAATGATAATAATGATTTGATTTTTAAGAAGATATAATTAAACTTCCACTAAAGGTGGGAGTTTTTTATTATTAAGTAAAAAGAGGTAATAGATAATGAATAGTTATTATATTTCCTTCCATACTAAAACTGAGGTGATTTTTATGAAGGAAAAAATTAATGAAAAAAAATCAGGAAAAATAGGGATAGACATGAGTCAAATAAATACGATGCAAGCAACAGGCCAATGGGATAAAACAAAGCAGTTAAAACTACAGGAGGATAGAAATGAAAGGGATAAATCTAAGTAAAATTAGTGAAATTAGGCATAGAATCAGGGACGATGAATATAGTTTAACATTAGAAATACCTGAGGATATATATTATTCGTCTTATAAAAAAATAAATAAGGATATAGCCTGTGATATAGTAGAGTTTTATCTTGAAAAAAGACACGATATAGGTAAACCCCATGATACACATATTGACCATATAGAGAAAGAAAATAAAGTAAATGTTTTTACAGAATTAGATTACTAATTTAAATGAACCCTTTTTAGGGTTCATTTAATATTAGGGGGATGTATTATTAAGTCTAGGTAAAAATTTATGTATAACAATAACTATTTATCTTCATCATTTTCTTTATTAGATTCCTTCTTTGATTCTGCATCTTCATCATCCTTATCATCATCACTATTTAATATATTTACAAGCTCCATCATCTTTACCATATCTTGCATTTTTTCAGCATTTTTATTATCAGCTCCTCCCATAAGAGGAACGATAACATCAATTAAATTTTCCATATTAAAGGATTTTTTATTAGGGTCATTAAATGAGGCTAATAAATCAAGGATAACTTTATATTTATCAATATTTGTAACTATATCTAATAAAGGTTTAACGCTTTTTAATGTATCATTAGGGAGTTCGTCTTTAACTAAAGTGAAAATTTTATTCATTTTATCATTTTGATTTAAATTTGTAACAGGTTTAATTGGAGTAAAACTTTTATTGCTATTTAATATTTCCATTAGCCCGATTATACTACTTATTTTTTCATACATTGGCATATAAGTATTTATTGTAGAGACAACTTGTTCAGGAAGATAAGGGCCCACTTTTTTTACTATTTCAACTTTATTTTGGATAGAGCGAATATTTACATCACCGATTATTCTATCTATGGATTTGTTTTTAAAAAAAGTATTTTTCAAAATAGGTATTGCTAACACACCTAGGATTAATAAATTATTATTAAAGGGACTTTTGTTTATTTTTGGAGAGGATATTTTCGTTATTTCATTCACTAGAGAGCCTCCTTTGCGATTTACTTTAAATAAAACTCTGTATATTATAATATGTATTCGCTTATATTCTTGTGACAAATACTTAAAATTACTTTAAAGATTTAAAAAGGGTAATTCATTAAGATCTTTTCTGTTAACATAACAAGTTAAGAGTGTAATATATCACAAAATAACTACATACTAATATATATATATAATAAGGGGGGATTTTAATTGAGCAGTGGAGATAATGATGTAAAAATTAATGAAGGTAATGACAATAGTAAAAAGAACAAAAAAGTTGAAGATGTATTAGAAAAAATGAAAGACAGATTCGATCCATCAGATGAACAATATGAGAAAATGAAAAAAATGGCTGAAAAATATTCTGATAAATCAGAAGAGGATATATTTGTTGAGATAATTAATTTTAATAAAAAACTTATAGAAGATGGAAATAAAGAAGACTTTATGAAGAAAGTAAAAAAATTAGAAAAATTGCGTCCTATGCTAAATGAAGAGCAAGCTAAAAAGTTAGATAAGATATTAAAAATATTAAAAGAAAGTGAGTAGTAAATAGACCGTCATTTGACGGTCTATTTTACTTAATAAAAATATGATAAAATTATATATAAGACACTAAAGATTAGGAGTGAAATTTATGTTTAGAGATAACCCTTTACTTAAGGCATTTACAGACAATGTATCTGAGGGATTAATATTTATTGATAATAATGGGAAAATACAACTTTATAATAAAAGAGCTAAAGAAATATTTGGGGTTATATACGAACAAGGTGAGGGCCATAGTTTAGGTGAAATATCTATAGGTGATATAGTAATTATTGCTGATAATTGTCTAGGAAGGGATGATGGAGGACTTATATCTAAGGATTTATCTCTAATAGGAATTGAAGATGAAAATATATCTAAAAATGATGCTATAGTGGCTGTAGGATTATATAAGGATAAAACAAAAAAAGCTTCTTATAGATATGATAAAAGTAAAAATAATAGTTTAATATTAGATACTAATTATTTAGGTTTAAATATTTATATAGAGATTAATTTTCATAAAAAAAATATAATAATAGATATAGATAAAAAGGAGTATAGATTTGATTATATAAATTCAGTAGGACATATGGTTTTAATAAATGGTAAAAATAAAAAACTTAAATTTTATCAAGCTAAAGGCTATACAATTAGAAAGGAAAGCCTTAAAGAAATACTTTTTAAAAGACCTTTCAGTGCTAAGGGAAAAGAATCTGATATTTTAAATGTAATAGGTAAAGATATATTTGAAACCCATGGATATATTTCAGCTATAAAAAAGTTTTATAAAGCAGCTAAAGGTGAAAATATTTCATATGAAGATAAGTTCGTTGAAATAAATGGTAGACCTACTTTATGTAGTCTTATCCCTATAGATAATGATAGTAAAAGAATAGGAGCACTTTTAAAAGTTAAAGAAATATCTGAATTAAAAAAGCTTACAAAACAAAGAGATGAAGCTTTGTTTAAATTAGGAGTTTTAGAAAGAAAATTAAAAAATAGTACTGATTTAGAAAATATATTTCCAGAATTAGTAGGAAAAAGTGAACAAATCAATCAAGTTAAAAAACTAGCATTAAAGGCTTCTAAAACAAACTCAACACTTTTAATATTAGGAGAAAGCGGAACAGGGAAAAGTTTATTAGCTAGAGAGATTCATAATGAAAGTAACAATAAAAAGGGGGCTTTTATTGAATTTAATTGTGCCTCTATACCAGAAAACCTTTTAGAAAGTGAATTATTTGGTTATGAAAAAGGAGCATTTACAGGGGCTAAAAATGAAGGGAAAAGGGGATATTTTGAAATGGCAATGGGTGGTACAATATTTTTAGATGAGATAGGAGAAATGCCACCATCTATGCAGGTTAAATTGCTTAGTGTGTTACAATCTAAATCTTTTTATAGGGTTGGAGGGACTAAAAAAATAGATGTTAATCTAAGAGTAATAGCTGCAACTAATAAAGATTTAGAAAATGAGGTTATAAAGGGTAGATTTAGAGAAGATCTATTTTATAGGATAAATGTATTCCCTATAACCTTACCACCACTAAGGGATAGAAAACAAGATATTTATTCCCTTGTCTATACCTTGCTACCAAACATATGTAATAAAGTGGGAAGTAACAAAAAAGAAATATCAGTAGATGCATTAAATAAGTTAATTAAATATAATTGGCCTGGTAATATAAGAGAGTTAGAAAATATTTTAGAAAGGGCTATTAATCTAACTGAAGGTGATATAATATTACCCCATCATATTAGAATTAATTCAGAGGATAGAGAGGTAGAATCTTTAAAGGATGTAGTAAAGGAAGCAGAAAAGAAAGCAATTAAAAAAGCTTTAGAAAGGACAAATGGAAATCGGAAACAAGCAATGAAAATATTGAAAATAGGAAAAACCAGTTTCTATGAAAAATTGAAAAAATATAATTTAAAATAAAAACTCCGCATTTCAGAAATACAGTTCGGTAAAACGAACTGTATTTTTTAATACTATAATAAGTGTATATATAGGCTTGTACTAGTATTATTTATTAAATAATATATAAATATTTTATGGGGGTCCACCTTTGCGGAAAATACCTAGGGATGGAAATATTAGTTTTTTGCTTAATATATGGATATGATTGTTGTCCAATTATTTGGTATAATAGTTGCAAGTGTATATTACAAAGGAAAAAAAGGAGTGATTTTATGAATAATATAAAAAGAGATGATAATTTAATATTTGGAGGATGCGATACAGTCGAACTTGCAAAGGAATATAAAACTCCTCTTTATGTAATATCTGAAAAAATAATTAGGGATAGATGCACTGAAATAAAGGATGATTTTTTAAATAAATATAAAAATGTAACAGCAGTATATGCAAGTAAAGCTTTTTTGACCCTTACAATGTGTAAAATTATTGAAAGTGAAGGTCTTGGGTTAGATGTAGTTTCAGGGGGAGAACTTTTCACAGCAATAAAGGCTAATTTTCCCTTAAATAAGGTTATTTTCCATGGGAATAATAAAACGGTTGAAGAGTTAAATATGGCAATAGAATATGAAGTTGGAAGAATTGTTGTAGATAATCTTTATGAACTTGAACTTATAAGAAAAATAGCAAAGCGTTTAAACAAAAAGGTAAAGATACTTTATAGAATTACACCAGGAGTTAAAAGTGATACCCATGAGTATATAACAACAGGACAGAAGGATTCTAAATTTGGTATACCACTAAATGAAGAAATAATTTCAGAGGCTGTTAAAAAGGGTATGAAATATGAAGAAATAGACCTTTTAGGATTTCATCTTCATGTTGGAAGTCAATTATTTGATAATTCTTCACATTTAGCTGGAGTAGAAGTAGCACTTAGATTAATAAAAAAAGCAAATGATGAATATGATTTTGTAACTAAAGAATTAAATACAGGTGGAGGTTTTGGAATATATTACTCCGGAGATGATGTAAGAAAGCCGTTAAATTATTTTACAGACTCTATAATGGATTTAATTAATGATAGGTGCAAAAGTCAAGGGCTTAAAATTCCTAAAGTTATTATAGAACCAGGAAGATGGATTATAGGAGAAGCAGGTATAACTTTATATACCATAGGATCAATTAAACAAATTCCTAACATAAGAACTTATGTAGCAGTGGATGGTGGTATGACAGATAATCCTAGACCTGCACTATATGGAGCTAAGTATAATGCAGTAATTGCTAATAAAGTAAACAAAAAGAAAAATAAGGTTGTTACAATTGCTGGTAAGTGTTGTGAATCTGGGGATATACTAATTAAGGATATAGCATTACCAAAGGTTGAATCAGGTGATATTTTGGCTGTATCAAGTACAGGAGCTTATAATCATTCTATGGCAAATAATTATAATAAAAATACTAGACCAGCTGTTGTTTTAGTAAATGATGGGGAAAGTGAACTTATAGTAAGAAGAGAAACTTATAAAGATTTATTAATAAGAGAGAAACTACCTTCTAGATTTCAAGATACTGAAGTTAATGAAAGGAGATCTGTTTAGAAAAAAGGGGGATATATTTTGCTTAAACCAAAAAGATTAAAAAGGGGAGCAACAATAGGAGTTATAGCTCCATCAAGTTGTGATGATATAAGAAAAACTCATTTAGCAGAGAAATTTTTAATTAGTGAAGGATTTAAGGTAAAAATGGGAAAAAGTTGTTATAAAAGTTATGGATACCTAGCAGGTAGTGATGAAATAAGAGCAAAAGATATAAATGATATGTTCAAAGATGACGAAGTAGATGGTATTATATGTTTAAGAGGAGGCTATGGTAGCGTTAGAATAATAGATTTAATAGATTATGAAATTATTAAGAATAATCCTAAGGTTTTTGTAGGATATAGTGATATAACAGCTTTACACATAGCAATAAATCAACTATCTGATTTGATTACATTTCATGGACCAATGCTTTCTAGTGATATGATAAAGGATTTTAAAAGATACTCTTATGATTATTTATTTGATAATTTATTAAAAGAAGGTAAAAAGAAATTAGAAAATCCTAAAGATGAAAAGATAAAGTGTTTAGTTAAAGGTAGGACAAAGGGAAAGATTACAGGGGGAAATTTAGCCTTAGTAACATCGACCATTGGAACTGATTATGAAATAGATACTAAGGGCAAAATTCTTATATTAGAAGATATTGATGAAGAACCCTATAGAATAGATAGAATGTTAAATAAATTAAGATTATCTGGAAAACTTAAAGATGCAGAAGGTATTATATTAGGGGATTTTAATAATTGCATACCTAATAAAAGAGAGAATAGCTTAACTTTGATGGAGGTAATTAATGATATTATTAAGCCCCTTAATATACCTACTGTATACAATGTGAAATTTGGTCATTGTAATCCTACTATGACTATTCCATTAGGTATAGAGATAGAAATGGATTCTGAAAAGGGAAAGTTATTAATAGATGATACACCAACGTTAAAAGGGTAAGGCAAAAGCCTTACTTTTTTTGACCGGAATAAATGTTATGCAAACCAATAAATGCTATGAACTAGACTTATTATAAAGGATGTGCTATAATAGAATAGCTGATTATGTAAACCGAAAGGGGGATGTTTGTGAAATTTACAAAAAAGAAAAAGATTATATTAGTGTCCATACTGGCAATTTTAATAGTAGCATCTATAGGTTATTACAAATTTTCTAATACCGAAGAGCATAAAAACATTCCATATAGTAAATTTACAACTTTAGTTGATGAAGGAAAAATAGATACAGTAATATTAAGTGAAAACTCAAAGATAAAGGGTACATTTAAAGATGGTACACTTTTTAAGACTGACAATCCAAGAACTGAAAACTTTAAAGAAATTCTTTTACTTTCTGATGTTAAAGTTAAAGAATCTGATGGTAACACAACAATTAAAGATGTTGTAATGTTTGTACTTTTCTTAGGTGGATTTGCTTTATTAGCGTTTTTTATAAATAAAAATACTGCAAAGCAAGCACAAAAGGAAATTACACAAATGTCAACTATTGACAATAACAACGGAGGTTCTGACAAAACAAATTTCGATGATGTAGCAGGTAATGAAGAAGCAAAAGAAAATTTAAAAGAACTTGTTGACTTTATAAAAAATCCAGATAAATATGAAAGATATGGTGCTAGAATTCCTAGAGGGGTATTACTATATGGACCGCCGGGAACTGGTAAAACTTTACTTGCTAAAGCCTTAGCAGGAGAAGCAAATGTACCATTTTATGCTGTCTCAGGATCTGATTTTATTCAAGTTTATGCAGGCTTAGGTGCAAGTAGAATAAGGGATTTATTTAAAAAAGCAAGAAATGCAGGTAAATGTGTAATATTTATAGATGAGATTGATGCTTTAGGTAAGAAAAGAAGAGGTGGAGCATCAGGAGGAGGAAATGATGAAAGTGATAGAACTCTAAATTCACTTTTAACTGAAATGTCTGGTTTTAACGGAAATGAAGGTATAATTGTTATTGCTGCAACTAACAGGATAGATACTTTAGATGAAGCATTATTAAGACCTGGAAGATTTGATAGACAAATAGAAGTAGGTTTACCAGATATTAATGCACGACATAAGATATTAAAACTTCATGGTAGAAATAAGCCACTAAGTAAAGATGTTGATTTAAGAAGAGTAGCTTATGAAACAGTCTATTTTAGTGGGGCAAAATTAGAAAATCTTATGAATGAGTCAGCAATGATAGCCGCTAGAAAAAACGATAAGAAAATAAGAAAAAATCATTTAGATAAAGCATTTTATACTGTTATTGCAGGCGAAGAGAAAAAAGATAGAAGTTCAGTCTCTTACCGGGAAAAAGAAATAACGGCTTTCCATGAAGCAGGACATGCTCTAGTTACAAAACTTAATTCACCAAAAAATAGGGTAACTAAAATAACAATAATACCAAGTACTAAGGGAGCTGGAGGTTTTAGTATGAATATACCTCCTGATAAGATGTATCAGACTAAAGAAGAAATTAAAAATACTATTATGACTGCTCTAGGAGGTAGAGTAGCTGAAGAATTAATTTTTGGAGAAGATAAAATAACAAGTGGAGCATCTAATGATTTAGAGAAAGCTACTAAAATGGTAGTATCAATGATAGGTAGTTTAGGTATGGATAAAGAAGCAGGTTTAATTAACTATGAAGCCATAGGAGGAGATGTAAGAGCTAATGGCTATATAATTAAAAGAGCAAAAACTCTTTTAAATGAAATCTATGAAGAAACAAAAGAGTTACTAAGTAACAATAAAGAATTATTAGAAAAATTAACTAAAGAATTATTAGAACATGAGACACTAGATGAAGATCAAATAAATGAACTGACAGATAATAAGGATTTTCTATAGTAAAAATTATAAATTGTCAAGCGTTGGATATGAAAGAAAATGCCAAGAAAGTTAACATAATATAATATAATTGCTTATAATATGTAATAATTGCAAATAAAGTATTTTTAAAAATAAGAGTTTTGTAGTATAATATTATTACAGAACAAATCCTGAGGTGTTCGTTAAACCTTAATAATTCAACCGACATATGACATCCGGGAGCTTGCGTCCGGTAGTGTATGACGAGCCTACTAGTTAGGAAGTCAAAAGCTATTGGCAGGGCACCCACTTAAGTGAGAAGCGGGTGTGAATTATGAGGATATGCGGCATCATGGGAAAACCCTTAAGTTTTAGCTTAAGGGTTTTGTGTTTTTTTGGTTAATGAATACCTCTTATTAATCTTTTAATTAAATAAGGAGGTAATCCCTTAGTAATAAATAATATTATTAAATAAAATAAGCCTCCACCAAGAAAAGAACTGATAATGGTTATATACTCCTTTGAATTTATGCTAATTAGATATGATCTTATAATAAAGATTATTATAATCATTATGGCACTTGCTAATATCGGTTTTAAAATAAAATTAAAATAATTTATTTTAAAAGTTATAAATTTATTAACTGCTATATAATCAAGGATACATATTATAATTATACTTACAATAAAACCTATAAAGAAGCCATATATTCCAAAACGAGGATTGGCTACAAGAAAATAAACTGCTACAACTTGGACAGTCATACCTACTAGATAATTAATCGTTGTAATTACTTGTTTTCCTAAACCATGTAAAATTCCAGAAAGAGTATGATGTAATGAAAGAAACACAGTGGAATATCCTAAAATACCAATATATCTTCCCACAGTTATATCATCATAAAAAAATAATGCTAAAGGGTCAGAAAAGAAGATATAAACTGCTGTTATGGGTATTGATATAACTAAAGTAATTCTAATTGATAAAGATATATTTTCTCTTATTGTTTTAAATTTTTTAAGTTCAAGTTCTTCTGATAAATTAGGTATAATATTAATTACTAAAGCTGATGTAACAATAAAGGGAAGAAAAATTAATGGCATAGACATACCTACTAATCTACCAAAAGTTTCTATAGCTTCTTGGTTTGATAGACCAGAAACTATTAATCTTTGGGGTATTAATATGGCATTTATTAATTGCATAGAGACATTTACTATTCTAGATATCGTTATAGGTATAGAAATATAGGATATTTGAGATAGTATTTTGAATGTCTTTAATTTTTTTGTTGTTTTGATGTCTTTAAACTTTATAATTCGATAATTAAATACTAACCATATTAACCCAAAAATTTCACCAACTGTTATCCCACATACTGCTATAAAAGCACCTGCTTCAGATTTTAATGGAGACATATAATGGATAAATGAAAGAACAAAAATAATTCTAGTAAGTTGTTCTATTATCTGTGCAATACCAGCAGGAGCTATTCTTTTAAGTCCATAATAAAAGCCTCTTATAACAGATGAAAGTGAAATTACAATTATTGCAGGCGCTAGAAAATATATAGAATATAATATATTTTCATTTTCTAATATTTCATAACTTATATATTTACCAAAGACTAAGAGTATAGAACTTAACAATAATGATATTAATAGTGTTAGAATTGTAGCTACTTTAAATATTTTTTTTGTACCGTTGTAATTGTAAATTGAATTTTGTTTTGCAACTAATTTTGATACTGCAATGGGAATACCTGCAGTAGTAATAGTTATAAAAACCATAAGTACAGGAAATACCATTTGAAATAGACCTATACCTTCAGGTCCTATTAATTTAGATAAAATTATTCTATAACTAAAGCCAATTAAACGAACAATAAAATTTACTCCTGCAAGAATTATAGAACCATATATAAAATTCGACTTTTTCAAACTATCACCTCTAGGTTTATACTTCTATATATAAATATTCTAAAATCAAACTATTATTACTTACTTATTTCATATTAAATAATAATTACTTAAAGTTTGGAAAAAATAATTATAAGTTAGTAAATTAATTATTTTAATATTTATATTTTAGTCAAACTTAAAAGGAAGGGATAGATAGTATGGAATTTGTATGTCCACTTTGTAATGGATTAGATAAATGGAGTAAAAAATGTTCACAATGTGGTGGTGAAATGATAGATAGGGGAGCAGTTGTTGATTATATGGATGAATATAGCCCTTATTTATCTAACGATATAACACAAAAGGTAGATGGAGCTAATAATGATAAATGTGTACATATTTTTAAATGCATTAAATGTAATAGAGATAAAAGATTTGAAGTAAAGAGAGTTAAAATGTAAAAGCAACCCATTTGGGTTGCTTTTCGTTTATTACTAAATATTTAGTCATTAAAGTCATCTTTGTATTGTAATCTATAAAGGTCGTAATAAAATCCACCTTTATCTAAAAGTTGTTGATGGGTACCTTGTTCTTTAACTTCACCTTTATGTAGGACTATTATTTTATCAGAATGTTGTATAGTTGATAATCTATGGGCTACAGCTATTGAGGTTCTATTTTTAATAAGCTTTACTAAAGCATCTTGTATAAGTAACTCTGTTTCTGTATCTATATTAGAAGTAGCTTCATCTAAAATTAATATATCTGGGTTAAAAGCTAATGCTCTTGCAAATGCTAAGAGCTGTTTTTGTCCAGCAGATAAGGTTGCGCCTCTTTCCATTACTGGTTCCTCATATTTTTTAGGTAAATTTTCTATAAATTTTTCAGCGTTAACATATTTTGAAATTTCTTTTATTTCTTTTTTTGAAATGCCTTTGTTATTTAATCTTATATTATCTTTAATATCTCCAGTAAATAAGAAAACTTCTTGTAAAACTATTCCTATTCGTTTTCTTAGCTGAAATTTATCTAAATTTTTAATATTTATATCATCTATGAAAATTTCACCCTTTTGAATATCATAAAACCTACTAATTAGATTAATTATTGAAGATTTCCCTGCACCTGTAGCACCAACGAAGGCTACTGAATCCCCAGGATTTATTGTAAAGCTTACATCTTTTAAAACCCAATTATCTTTTTCATAGGCAAACCAGACATTCTTAAATTCTATCTTACCTTTTAGTTTATTAAATGAAATAGGTTTTTTATTATTTTTTATATCAGCCTCTTTATCTAGTATTTGGAATAATCTTTCAGATGCAGCCATTGCAGACTGTAATATATTATACTTTTGAGTCATTTCCATTATAGGTCTAAAGAATTGTTGTAAGTAGTTTATAAATGCATATAATACTCCGAATTCTATGGCTCCTGAGACCACTTGACCTCCACCATAATAAATGATTGAAGCTATGCCTAAAGACCTTATTATCTCAATTGATGGCCTAAAAAGGGCGTATACTCTTATCTCTTTTTTTGTAGCATCTAGATAGCTTTGATTTATTTTATCAAATTCTTTGAATTTTTTATTATGTTTGTTAAAAATATGGACGGTTTTCATACCTGTTATATTTTCATTTAAAGTTGAATTAATTTTAGCTAATCTTACTCTAACAATTCTATATATTTTTCTAATTTTTGATCTGAATATAGCAGAAGCTATTAATATTATCGGAACAACAGAGAAACTTAATAAAGCTAATTTATAATTCATTTTAATCATTATAACTACTATACCAAGGAGTAATAATATGTCATTAATTAATTTTACTAAAACTTGAGAGTACATTTCATTTAGTTTTTCAGTATCATTAGCCACACGAGTTACTAATCTTCCTACCGGATTATTATCAAAAAAAGATAGCGACATCTTTTGAAGGTGTGAAAATATCTCTTGTCTAATATTAAAAATAATCTTTTTACTAGAATAATTAAGTATATACTTCTGAGCATAGTGACTTATAAATCCAATAGTGATCAAAATTAAATATATTATACCTAATTTTGATAGATTATCTATATCATTTTGTCTAAATGTTTTATATTCATCCTTTGATAAAAGTGTAGCATTAAAGGAATTATCACTTGTTTTGAATATAGTTTCTTTACCATTAGTCTTTAGAGTCACATTTTCCTTTGGACTTTTAATTGAGCCATTAATTAAATAAAACTCACCTTTAAATTTGTATATTGACTTAATTTTTTTATCAGAATACTTACTTTTTTCTTTTTCTGTTAATTTATTTTCCCTTACATATATATTATTTTTATAAGAGATTCCCTCTATGGGTGCATTTCCTTTATCAAATACATACATAGGCTTTTTATAAGCTGTTATATAGTCATCAATAGCAATTTGCATAACATAAGGTCTTGCTAATAAAACTATAGTAGCAAAGATAAGTAAAATAAGAGATAATAGTATATATTTAAAGTAGGGCTTAGCGTAGGATAATAATCTTTTCATTAATTTTGAATCATAGGCTTTACCCAGAGTTTCTTCTTCATGAATATTTCTCATATAAAAACCTCCAGTTATTTGTTCTTAAGTTTTTCTTCTAATAGTTGTTTTTCATAAATATCTCTGTAGATGCCATTATTTTCAAGAAGTTCATTATGTTTACCTTTTTCAACTATACTACCTTCATCAAGAACAATTATTTTATCTGAATCTTTTACAGTTGATATTCGATGGGCAATAATAATTGTTGTTTTTTTATCCATTGTATCTTTTAAATTATTAAGTATTTTTTCTTCAGTCTGGGTATCAACTGCAGATAAACTATCATCTAAAATAAGTATATTAGGATCTTTAATAATAGCTCTTGCCATGGCTGTACGCTGTCTTTGACCTCCAGATAATGTTATACCCCTTTCACCTAAATAAGTATCGAATTTATTAGGAAAGTCCATTATATTATCAAATACTTCAGTCATTTTAGTTGCTTTCTCTATTTTTGTAGCACTGATTTCATTTTCATAAGCGAAGGATATATTTTCCTTTAATGTATTAGAAAATAAAAAGTTATCTTGGGCAACATAACCAATATTTTCCCTTAATGTTTTTAAAGTATAGTCTTTAATATCTAGTCCATCTATTAAAATTTTACCTTCGTTGATATCATATAATCTTAATAATAAGTTGACTAGAGTTGTTTTTCCACTGCCTGTTTTTCCAACTACACCCAAAGTAGATCCCTTTGGTATTTTTAAATTTATATCTTTAAGCACATATTTGTTAGTATTTAAGTACTTATAAGAAACATTTTTAAATTCGATAGTTCCATCTATAATACTTTTACTACTAGTATTTTCACTATCTATGATTTCAGGTTCTTCAGATAAAATTTTGTTAATTCTATCCATAGAGGCTGCTCCTCTTTGAAGTAAGTTTATAACCCAACCTATAGCCATCATAGGCCATACTAATAACGTTAGATAACTGTTAAAGGCAACAAACTCTCCTAGGGTTATATCTCCTGAAATTACTAATATTCCACCATACCATATAACAATTAAAAAACTTAGGCCTGAAATAAATCTTACTAAGGGTTCAAATAATCCTTGGATTTTTATCTGATTCATATTCATATCAAAATTATATTGATTGGCTTCAGTAAACTTCTCTATTTCTTTTTTTTCCTGAACATAGGATTTAACGACTCTAATGCCTGCAAAATTTTCCTGGGCTTTATCAGAAAGATTAGAAAAAGATTCTTGTACTAATTTGAAACGTTTATGTATCAATTTACCTAATTTACCAATTAAAAATGCTAGAAATGGTAAAGGTAATAAAGCAAGTAACGATAATTTTAAATTAGTTGTTTTAATCATCATAATTAAAGCTGCAATTGTGATAAAAATTGCATCAGTAATCATTACTATTCCTGGTCCTAATGCCATTCTTATAGCGTTTATGTCATTTGTAGCATGAGCCATTAGATCACCAGTTTTATGTTTATTAAAGTAATTAGTTGATAGAGATTGTAGATGTTTGAATAATTTGTTTCTGATGTAATATTCTAATTTTCTAGAAGTACCCATTATGTATATTCTCCAAAAGTACCTTCCGATTCCTATAAAAACTCCTGTTAATATTATATAGAATCCATATTTTGCTAAACCAGTAATGTTAATCATATTATTTTCTAATAAATCAGTAACTCTTTTTAATATTTGAGGTACGATAAGTTGAATTACATCAACAATTATTAACCATATTATTCCTAAAACATATTTCCATTTATGTTTTAGAAAGAAACTTTTTAACGTTTTAAAACTTCCCATAAAATCCCTCCAAAAAATAAATCTAATATAATTATTTCGACATACTAAATAAAAATCCTTTATATTTTAAGTTTATATAAGAATAATTACATATTTAAGTTGTTTTTTCAAATAATAAATAAGAGTTGTATTTAATTTTAATTTTTTTTTAGGAGGTGTAAGTAATGAAACAAAACACTTTAGATATGATTAAAAAGAAAATAGCAGACTCTCAGGAAATGGTAAGGGATTATGAAATGTTCTCAAAACAAGTAAGGGATACTGAATTAGGTGAAACTTTTAAAATGTTTGCTGAGGAGTCAGGAATGCAAGCAAGAAGATTACAAGCAATATTAGATAAAAAAGAAGGAAGGAAATAATATTTAAGACCCTTTTTGGGTCTTTTTTATAATTATTGGAATAATACTTTTTTAAAAGTATCATATACATTGGTAATAGTTTGTATTATAATGATTCTTAGATATAATATATTTAAAAAAAGGTAGGAAGGAAGAATATAATGAAGAAGGTAAGAATAATATATAATCCCTCTTCAGGGAGACAACTATTACATAGAAAAATTGATGCTATTTGTAAAATATTAATGGATAAAGGTTATGTTATAGGAAAATATGCTACTAAAAAGAAAAATGATGCCATGGAAGAAACCATAAGATGTTGTAAACAGGACTGGGATATTATAATAGCTTGTGGAGGAGATGGTACTGTTAACGAAGTAGCTTCTGGGATAGTAAAGGGAGGTAGAAAAATTCCAATTGCTATTTTGGCTTCCGGAACTGTAAATGATTTTTCAAATTTTATGTCTCTTCCTAGGACTCCTAAGGAATTTTGTAAGATGATAGAAGATGAAAACATTACTGATGTAGATTTAGGAAAATTAAACGAGAAGTATTTTGTAAATGTTGCAGCAGGTGGTCTTTTAACTAATGTAGCACATCAGGTGCCATCGGAATTAAAAACTCTTTTAGGGAGGATGGCTTATTATTTAGAAGGTTTAAAAGAAATACCTAAACAAAAATTTAAACCTATAAAAGTAAAGGTAACCAGTAAAGAATATACAGGTGAAGATGAAATATTATTATTTTTAATTTCTAATAGTTCATCTATAGGAGGGTTTAAAAAATTAGCTCCAGATGCGGAGGTTAAGGATGGTTTTCTTGATTGCATTTTAATTAAGAAGTCTGAGATACAAGATATAATAACTATATTTGTAAAGATTCTCAGTGGAGAACATGTTAAACATCCAAAGGTTGAATACTTTAAAACTAGAAAAATTAAAATAGAAACTCTAGAAAAAGTACATATTGATATAGATGGAGAGTATGCTGGGGTATTACCTGCTGAATTTGAAATACTTCCTAACAGTTTTAGAATATTTACATCGAAGAAATAAAAAAGTAGTTCGTTTTGGAGTATTTTATTTTTCATTTCCAAAATGAACTACTTTTTTAAAATTATTTTGTTTTACTTTTTTTAGTTTCTTTTTTAGTTTCTGAAGTAGTTTGTTTCATTTTACAGTTTCCTTCAAAGGTAGCATTTTCATCAACTATAAAGTTGTTAACTTGAATATCACCAAAGACTTTACCTGTATTTGTTATTCTTAATTGTTCACTACCAATAATATTACCTTCTACAACACCAGAAACTAAAATACTACTACATCTTATATTACCCTTTACTTTTCCTTCATTACCTATTATTACATTACCTTCTATTGTTATATCACCATCTAGCACACCATCTAGTCTAATAGTACCGCTAGCTTGAATTTTACCTTCTAATCTTGTGTTTTTACCTATTAAAGTATCTATTTTCTCATTATTAATTTCTTTTTTTCCAAACATTTTAATCTCCTTTCTATTTAAAGGTTCTTAATATTTTAGTAGGGTTAACAGGTTTTCCATAATATCTGACTTCAAAATGAAGATGGGGTCCTGTACTTTTACCTGTATTACCCATCTCAGCTATAATCTGTCCTTTTTCTACTTTTGTACCTACCTTTACAAGTAATTTATTGTTATGGCCATATATTGATTGATAACCATAACCATGGCTTATAATAATCATACGGCCGAATCCACCATTATATCCAGAATAAGTTACTATACCTTCACCAGCAGCTTTAATTTTAATACCGTAGTTATTAGATATATCAATTCCATAATGAAATTCAGAACCTCTCCCAAAGGGGTTTCTTCTATAACCATAGCCTGATGATATTTTACCGGTTGTTGGCATCAAGTCCGGCTTTGCTTCTAAAAACCTTAGTCTTTTCTCCACATCACTTATTAAATCACTTAAATCTGATTTTCCTTTATCTAATTCCTTTGATAATACATCCATTTTTGTTTCGAAATTTTCTTCACTTAATAAATCTACAGTTTTATCTACAATACGCTCTCCGCCTCTGGAATTACTAGTATTTTTTGAGACATTACTTTCAAGACCAACCATTTCTTTTACAGTTTTTTGAAGGTCTGATATAGTTTTAAGCTTTTTTTCAACTTCCGATGTTTTTTGTTTTAAATCAATTATTTCGGCATGTTGTTTTTCATTTGCAGCCTTTAAAGTATTAATTTTCTCTACTTTTGATTGGTAATTATTTTTTATATAGGTATATTCGTTATACAAATTCCAAGTATAAACTGTAGCTATTACTAAGCTTATTATTACGAAGGAAATTATGGTTTTTGGTAACCATGTTGGCATTTTCATTTGCTTTACTTTATCAGATTGGGGTACAATAAGTAAAGTAAAGTGTTTAGATTTTTTGTTTTTTATGTGATCATGTTTCAAAACAGTCACCCTTTGCTTTTTTAGAATTAAGCTACTCTTAATTATTCTATAAAAATGCACAGAATCCTTTTTTAAGTTGTTGTTTTTACATTAACAATTACTGGAATTCAATATTTAAAAGGGTTTTAGTTGACTAAAGTTAAATATTAATGCTAAAATTTAGATATATGATAAATGGAGGTAAAAAAATGGCTGATGTAAAGTTTGAGAAAAGTGTTATTGAAATCGAGAAAAGTTTAAGAAAAGTAGATAATATTATAAGACAAAAAGGTAGAGAAATACTTAAAGATTTTAATATTACTGCACCTCAATTTATAGCACTACAATGGCTTATAAATGAAGGTGATTTAACTATTGGTGAATTAAGTAAGAAGATGTCTTTAGCTTGTAGTACAATAACTGATCTAATAGATAGAATGGAAAAAAACAAATTAGTAGTAAGAACTAAGGATGAAAATGATAAAAGGGTAGTAAGAATTAAGGTAAAAGAAAAGGGCCATACACTAGTACAAGAAGTTTTAGATAAAAGAAGGTATTTTCTTACTGAAAAATTAAAGGGATTTAAAGAAGAGGATAAAGAATTTTTAATGAAAAATTTAAAATCCTTACATACTGCTATGAAGGAAGTTGAGTAAGTCACTTTACATAGTTATAATATATTTTTGGCATACTAATTAATAAATCTAGTGGAGGTGTTTTAATGGGAGTGACAATAAAGGATGTTGCTAAGGAAGCTGGAGTTTCAATTTCAACCGTTTCTAGAGTAATAAACAATTCAAAACCAGTTAGTCCTGAAATAAAAAGAAAAGTTCTTCAAATTATAGATGAATTAGGATATAGACCTAATGAAGTAGCTAGAACGTTAGTTACTAAAAAGTCATATTTAATAGGTGTGGTAGTTACAGATTTAGGAAATTCTTATATAGCCGATATGGTTAGAGGAATTGAAGAAGTAGGTAAAATGTATAATTATGATATTTTACTATGTAGTACATATGGAGAAAAAGAGGCTGAAGCTAAATATTTTAATCTACTAGATAGAAAACAGGTTGAAGGTATAATACTTATATCAAATTCGTTAAATGATGATATTGAGGAGATTATAGGAAGGTATAAAAAACCATTTGTATATCTAAGTAGATATTCATTTGAAAAGAAATACCCAACAGTAACAATTAATAATTATCAAGCAGCCTACGAAATGACTAAATATTTACAAAGTTTAGGTCATGATAATATAGCATATGTAAGTAGTGATATGGGACCAAACTCTGTAGAGGGATGTATACATAATGGATATAAAGATGCAATTAAAGAAAATGAAAATGGAGAAGAAAAAGTTTACGATGCAAAGGGTATAGATGTAGAGGATGGATATGAGATAGCTAAGGATATAGCTAAGGATTTAGAGGAAGTTTCAGCAGTTTTTTGTAGTACAGATGAACTTGCTTTAGGTGTTAGCAATTACTTATCTGATAATAATATAAAAGTCCCTGAAGAAGTATCAATAGCTGGATTTGGAGATATAAATTTTTCTTCAGTTTTTAGACCGAGACTTACAACTATAAAGGAGCCCTATTATGATATAGGAGCAGTAGCAATAAGAAGAATTATTAAAGAGTTAAAGGAAGAGGAAATAGAAAAAGAACATATTACTTTGCCTTTTCAAATACAGAAAAGAGATAGTTGTCTTAAATTAATATAGAATAAAACATCTCCAAATTAGTAATAATAAAATTGATACTATTTGGAGGTGATTTTGTGAATAGAAAAATATTAGTTGAAGATAGTTTGACAAATGTTAAGGATGTTTTATTAGGTCAAGGTTATGAAGTTGGTAAATTAAGTTCTGAGAAAAATAATTTAGGAGATTATGATGCAATTGTAGTATCGGGACAAGATAAGAATTTTATGGGAATTACAAACACAGTTACAAAATCTCCAGTAATTGATGCGAGAAATAAATCAGCTGAAGATATATTAAATCAAATAAATCAATTACAAGGAAAGCTTAAATAAAGCAGCTTATGCTGCTTTTTTATTTTATATATTTGCGGAAAAGAGTATTGCTTGATAGAATAATAAAAAAATATAGGTGGTGGACTAATGAAAACTTTTATAGCAATGGAATTTGATAGAGAATTGAAAGATAATATAGGGAAAATACAATTAAAATTAAAGGATAAATCAGAAAAAGGTAGTTGGGTTTATGTTGATAACTTACATTTAACATTAAAATATTTAGGTAATACTACACAGAGAGCTATAGAGGATGTAAAGTCAGTTTTAGGAAATATAGCTAAGGAAAATAAGCCTTTAAGTTTTACACTGGGGGAATTAGGTTTTTTTCCAGGAAGAGATATTTTAAGAGTAGTTTATTTAAATTTAGATGGAGAGACTAATGAATTATTAGAATTATTTAAACAAGTAGAAATGGATATGAGAAATATAGGGTTTTCAAAGGAAAGAAAAAGATTTAAACCCCATATAACATTAGGGAGAAATATATTATTTGATAGTACTTTTTACAATATAAAGACACTTATAAAAAAAGAGTTAAGTTACAATTTTAAACTAAAGACTATAACTTTAATGAAAAGTGAATATAAAGAAGGAAAAAGAATTTATACACCTATTAAAAAATATAATCTTAAAGGATAAATGGCTTTATTTAGGGAAAGTGATAAATCACTAAAATTTGTTGAAGCTTTCTAATTTTTTTGAAATAATAAGAAGGAGATATACATTTTATTTAGAATAATATTAAGAGGATAAATATTATTAGACGAAGGAGATGACACATATGAAGAAAGTTATCATAAATGGAAATGATCTTACCATAGAAGATGTGGTAAATGTTTCTAGGAAATATTATCAAGTGGAACTTTCTAAGGAAGCTAAAAAAAAGGTTAATGAGTCTAGAAAGCTAGTAGATAAATTTGTAGATGAAGAAAAAGTTGTATATGGAATTACAACTGGATTTGGAAAGTTTAGTGATGTTTTTATATCTAAAGAAGAGGCAAAAAGATTACAAAGAAATCTGATTTTTAGCCATTCTTGTGGAGTAGGAGATGCCTTAGATGAAGAAATTGTTAGAGCAATTATGTTACTTAGAGCTAATGCATTAGCTAAGGGTAATTCGGGAATAAGATTATCTACTATAGAGACATTGATATCTATGTTAAATAAAAAAGTACATCCAATAATACCTGAAAAAGGATCATTAGGTGCTAGTGGAGATTTAGCACCGTTATCCCATATGGTATTAGTTATGTTAGGAGAAGGAGAAGCTATATATAATGGTGAAAGATTACCTGGTAAAAAAGCTATGGATAATGCTAATATAGAAACAATAGAATTAACATCAAAAGAAGGGTTAGCATTAATAAATGGTACACAGGTAATGACTGCAATAGGATTATTAACTATAAATGACGCAATAAACCTTTCAAAAATGGCTGATATAACGGCTTCATTGACTATTGAAGCACTAAATGGGATTACTAATCCTTATGATGAAAAGATACATAATTTAAGAAGACATAAAGGGCAGATAGATACTGCTAAAAATTTATTAACAATATTAGATAATAGTAAAATGACAACAAAACAAGGTGAATTGAGAGTTCAGGATGCTTATACATTAAGATGCATTCCACAAATACATGGGGCTAGTAAGGATGCTTTAAACTATGTAAAAGAAAGAATTGAAATAGAAATTAATTCTGTTACAGATAATCCTTTAATATTCCCTGAAGAGGAAGAAGTAATATCAGGTGGAAATTTCCATGGACAACCTATGGCACTTCCCTTTGATTTTTTAGCAATTGCAATTAGTGAACTTGCAAATACTTCAGAGAGAAGACTTGAGAGATTAGTTAATCCTTCATTGAGTGGACTACCTGCATTTTTAGTAGAAAAGGGTGGACTTAATTCTGGATTTATGATTGTTCAATATTCAGCTGCATCATTAGTTTCTGAAAATAAAGTTTTAGCTCATCCTGCTAGTGTTGATTCTATACCATCTTCGGCTAATCAAGAAGATCATGTATCAATGGGAACAATAGCTGCAAGAAAGGCTAGAGAGATATTAGATAATACCACAAAAGTATTGTCTATGGAACTTTTAGCAGCATGTCAAGCTATTGATTTAAGAGGAAATGAAGGATTAGGAAAAGGAACTAATAAGGCATATACTAAGGTAAGAGAAACAATTGAAAAATTAGTGGATGATAAAATAATGAATATAGAAATAAATAAATGTGAAAAATTAGTAAAGTCAAATGTTATAATCGAAGATGTAGAAGAAAGTGTAGGAACACTAAATTATTAAATTCTTTTAGTTATTTACTCCTTAATGTTGAAAAGTAATCCAATATACTTTAAAATATAAATGTAGTATAATATAAGGAGTGAATTTATGTTAGCTAAAGAGAAATTATCTAGAATAAATGAATTAGCAAAAAAATCTAAGAATGAAGGATTAACAAAAGAAGAGAAAAAAGAACAAAAGAAGCTAAGGGAAGAATATCTTAAAGCTTTTAGAAAAAATTTCAAAAGGCAATTAGATTCAATAGAAATAGTTGATTAAAGCTGTATTTTAATACAGCTTTATTTTTTTATAATATTATTTCTATCAATACTTTTGATTTATCCATAGTTTATATCTATATTTATAATATTTTTTTTAAAAATATACTATAATTGAGTTAGAATAATTGAAAGGGGAGTTATGATGGCTGATTATAAAGAACTGTGGAAATCATTAGATATTGATCTTGAAAAACATGATAAATTGTGTGCTGTATTACCGGAGTTTTATGAAGATATTTATCTTTCTCAAGAAAACAGACCAGATGGAATGAATTATTTTAATTTTGTAGTTTCAGAAATTCATGGACTAAGAATAAAAGAATTAGCAGATTTTAAAGAAAAAGGTGGAAAGGTATTTGGTAGTTTTTGTGTTTTTGTACCGGATGAGATAGTATTTGCTGCAGATGGTATAGGAGTTGGACTTTGTGGTGGATCTGACTTTTGGGTACCTGATGGTGAGAAAGAATTACCAAGAAATACTTGTCCTTTAATTAAAGCTTCTGTAGGGGCTAGAATAAGTAATACATGTCCATACTTTTCTTCAGCTGATATGTTAGTTGGGGAAACAACTTGTGATGGTAAAAAGAAAGCGTGGGAAATATTAGGAGAGTACACTCCAATGCATGTTATGGATCTTCCTCAGATGAAAAGAGAAAAGGATTATAAACATTGGAAAGAAGAGTTAGAAATATTTAAGGATAAAGTTGAAAAAATGACTGGTAATAAAGTAACTAAGGATAAATTACAAGAATCTATAAAAATGATAAATGATAAAAGAAAAGCATTACAAAGATTATATGATTTAAGAAAAAATGAAAAGTTACCTATAAGTGGTAAAGATGCCCTTTTAATAACACAAATAGCTTTCTATGATGATCCTAAGAGATTTACAGAAAAAGTAAATGAATTATGTGATGAATTAGAAGAAAGAGTTAAAAATGAAGTAAATGTATTTAATGATGATACAAAAAGAATTTTAGTAACAGGTACACCCCAGGCAGTACCTAACTGGAAAATGCATGATATTATAGAAACAAGTGGTGGGGCTGTAGTTTGTGAAGAAACATGTATTGGAACTAGATATTTTACTAATACAGTCAATGAAGATTGTAATAGTTTAGATGAACAATTAAAAGAGCTTAGTAATAGATATATGGGTATAAACTGTGCTTGCTTTACTCCAAATGATGGAAGAATAGATGATATCAAAAGATTATATAAAGAATATAATGCAGAAGGGGTTATATATTATAGTTTACCATTTTGTAATACCTATGCAATTGAATATAAGAGAGTTAAAGAAGAATTAGATAAAGAGGGTATACCTGTAATTATGATTGAAACTGACTATAGTAATCAAGATGTTGGTCAAATAAAAACAAGATTAGAAGCTTTCTTTGAAATGTTAGAAAATTAAAGTAAAAGAAAAAAAGATTAGGTGGTAATTTGAAAAAACAAGTTAAAGCATATATACTTTTTCCTTCCCATACTGATGGATTAAAATTAGAAAAAGTATTAAAGGAAAGAAAAGTAAAATATACAATAACTCCAACACCGAGAAGTTTAAGTAAAAGTTGTGGTATAGCTATAATGATAGATCCAAATGATATTAAAAAAGTAGAAAATATACTAAAAATAAACCCAGAAATTAAAACTGAGGGTATACACAAACTAGAAAAAAGAAAAAGAGTTACATAAAAATATGTCCCCTAAGGGGCATATTTTTATGTATATTGTAAAATAATGACACCGATAATTTTTAGGCAAAAATCTTGTAGTCTAATGTCAAGAAAAAATTAAAACCTTTAGCAGTAAGTGCTAAAATTTTTATTAAGATTGTCCTATACTTAAAGTTGAACTTTAAGTATAGGAGGAAAAGAATGAAAAAACAAAAGGTTTTAATAACAAGTTTAGTTATATTAATGATGTTAACTTTAATATTTGCATTGAATGTTAGTGCTGTAAGCGAAGAAAAGCACGAATATTTGCAAGAGGCAAAGATATTATTACAAAAGAGAACAAAAGTTATGAATGATGCTATATATGAAAATAAGAAATTATCATTGGTAAAAAAAGAATTGGAAAAAATAGAAAAAGGAAGTTGTTATGATTGGGATATCGAAGTTATCGAAAATTTTAGAAAGAACCCTACTGATTATTGTTATGTTCATGATTTTAAAGTAAGTGAAGTTAAAAATATAGATATAAAGGATAATATGATAAACTTTAAGTTATTAATAACTTGGAACATTGAAGATTATAATGGTAAAATGGAAATTAAAGAGAAATATAATCTAAAAATAGTAAAACTAGAGGATAGTTTTTATATAGAAAAGTTTGATATAATTAAATAGAGAATCTAAAATCCAGATGATATCTGGATTTTTTATTTAATAGACTATAATTTTATAACATAGATATATCTAATAAAAGGAGGGGAAATAATAGTAATAATAACAAAAATACGATATAGTTTTAATATAGTCTAATTACAAAAAATATTTAGAGGTGTATTATGGATAAAGAAAATCTTGATGTGAAAAGAATTAATAAAATCTTAAAAAAGACTATATCTGCAATTGATGAAGGAAAAAAAGAAATGTTCGATATTGCTGAAAATGCTAGAACTGATGTTGATATACTTAAGTCTCAACTAAATGATTTACAAAACAACTTAACTAAAGTTATAGATGAAGTTGATAAATTAGAAGTTGATGAAAGAATAAGTAGAAATACATTATCAAAGGTAAGTGAATCCTTTGATAAATATAGTGAAGAAGATATAAGAAAAGCCTATGAAACCGCTAATAATTTAAGAATTAAGTTGATGCTTAAAAGACAAGAGGAAAAGGAATTAATCAAAAGAAGAAATGATTTAGAAATAAGACTTAAAAATTCACTAAAGACTTTAGAAAAAGCAGAAAAACTAGTAACACAGGTTGGAGTAGCAATGGAATATCTTAATGGGGATTTAGATAGTATAGTAGAGTCAGTTGAAGATATGAGTAAAAAGCAGTTTCTTGGAGTAAAGGTTATAGAAATGCAAGAAGAGGAAAGACAAAGAGTTGCTAGAGATATTCACGATGGACCAGCACAATCTATGGCAAATCTTGTTTTAAAAACAGAACTTTGCGAGAAATTATTAGATATAGATAAAAATAGAGTTAAAGAGGAGTTAAAAGATTTAAAAGGTATAGTAAGAGGAAGTTTAAAAGATATTAGAAAGATAATATATGATTTAAGACCAATGAGTTTAGATGATTTAGGATTAATTCCTACGGTAAAAAGATATGGTTATGATTTTACTGAGGAAACTGATATTAAAGTTGAAGTAAGAGCTATTAATGAGGAAATACAAATAAATTCTATAATTCAGCTAGCTGTTTTTAGAATAATACAAGAAGCTTTGAATAATGTTAGAAAACATTCTAATGCAGCTAGAGTTAGTATATATATTGAAAATGGAGACAAATTCTTAAATTTAATAATAAAGGATGATGGAATAGGATTTAATAAAGAAAAAGCCTTAAATGAAAGTAGCGATATAAATGGAGGATTCGGTTTAATGGGAATGAAAGAAAGAGCCCAATTATTAAATGGAGAATTAGATATTATTTCAAATCCAGGAGATGGCACTAAAATAGTTTTAATAATACCTATTAATAGAAAGGATGAGGTTAATAATGGATAAAATAAAAGTTTTAATAGCAGATGACCATTCTTTAATGAGACAAGGACTAAAACAAATACTAGAATTAGAAGATAAAATAGACGTAATTGGACAAGCTTCTGATGGGAAAGAGGCATTAAATAAAACAATCAGTATGAAACCTGATGTTATATTATTAGATATAAACATGCCAGAAATAACAGGAATAGAAGTATTAAGAAGACTTAAAGATATAGGTACTGATTCTAAAATAATAATGCTTACTATACATGATGATAGGGAATACTTATATGAGACAGTAAATATAGGAGCAGATGGTTATGTATTAAAAGATTCAGATTCTGATACTTTAATTAAGGCAATTAAAGATGTAAACGAGGGAGAAACATATATACAACCTAATTTAGCTAGTTTACTTGTAAGAAAGTATAGTACAAAGGAAGATAATAAAAAAGAAAAGACAAAGAAAGATTTATTAACTAGAAGAGAATATGAAGTAATTGGATTGATAGCAGAAGGAATGAATAATAGAGAAATAGCAGAAAAACTTTTTATAAGTGAAAAAACAGTTAAAAATCATGTTTCAAATATATTTAAGAAAATACAAGTATCAGATAGGGTTCAAGCTGCTATATTTGCATACAAAAATAATATTAAGAAAATATAAAGAAAAATATTTTGGATTTAATTGACAAATAATAAAACAAAATATAACATTATATTTAGAGTCTAGAAATATATCGAAATCGATGGAGGGATAGTATGGCAGATGAGACTAAAGGAAAAAAATTACAAAAAGAACTAACTCATAAGTGGGAAAACGTTTGGAAAGATATGGATTCATCAGAAGAGAAAATGGTAGAAAGTTTTAACGATGAATATAAAAAGTTTTTAGATGTAGGTAAGACTGAAAGAGAATCAGCAGAAGAAATCATAAGAATAGCAAAGGAAAATGGATACATAGAATTAGATGAAGTAATAAATAAAAATATGGAAGTTAAACCTGGTACAAAAATTTATGTTAATAACAAAAATAAAGCAGTTGCTATGTTTGTATTAGGGAAAGAAGATATTACAAAGGGAATGAATATTGTAGGATCCCATCTTGATGCACCAAGAATTGATTTAAAGCAAAATCCTTTATACGAAGATGGAGAGTTATCATTATTTAAAACCCATTACTATGGTGGAATAAAAAAATATCAGTGGGTATCACAACCATTAGCTTTACATGGTTTAGTTATAAAATCTAATGGAGATAAAGTAAATATAGTTATCGGAGAAGATGAAAATGATCCAGTATTTATGATAACTGATTTATTACCTCACTTAGCAAAGGACCAAATGGGTAAAAAAATGGGAGAAGGTATCACAGGAGAAGGCCTAAATTTAATAGTAGGAAGCAAGCCTTATAATGAAGATGATTTAAGTAATAAAATAAAGTTAAATGTTTTAAATATTTTAAATGAAAAGTATGGAATTAAAGAAGAAGACTTTACATCGGCCGAGTTAGAGGTTGTTCCAGCTGGTAAAGCTAGAGATCTAGGTTTAGATAGAAGTCTTGTTGCAGCCTATGGACATGATGATAGAGTATGTGCATTTACTTCACTAAAGGCTATATTAGAAATAGATAACCCAAATAGAACAAGCGTAGGCTTATTTGTTGATAAAGAGGAAATTGGAAGTGTTGGAAACACAGGTATGCAATCAAGGTTTTTAGAAAATACAGTGGCTGAGTTAATAGATTTAACTTCTGATAGTTACAGTGAAATAAAAACAAGAAGAGCTTTAGCTAATTCTAGAGTATTATCTGCAGATGTTTCTGCTGCCTTTGATCCTAATTTTCCTAATGTTTTAGATAAAAGAAATGCGCCTTATGTAGGAAAGGGTGTTACTTTAGTTAAGTATACAGGAGCAAGAGGAAAAGGTGGAAGTAACGATGCTAATGCTGAGTATATGACAGATATAAGAAGAATATTCAATGAAAATGATATAATCTGGCAAATGGGTGAACTTGGCAAAGTTGACCAAGGAGGCGGTGGAACAATCGCTTATATGCTTGCTAAATATGGTATGGAAGTTATTGATTGTGGCGTACCTGTTTTAAGTATGCATGCACCTTATGAAGTTGTAAGTAAAGCAGATGTATTCATGACATATAAAGGATATAAGGCCTTTTATCAAGCATAAGAAAAGCGGTGTTTAATCACCGCTTTTTTCTATATAATTTATTACATAGTCTTTAAATGTATAGGCTAATGGACATAAGTGTCTACTATTATGATAAACAAAATAAAATTTCCTTTTTAAACTTAAATTTTTAGCATAAAATCCTTTAATATAACCTTTTTCAATTTGGTCTGTAACAGCCATTTTTGAAATTACACTAACTCCTAAGTCTAACTCTACAAATTTTTTAATTGTCTCATTATCTTCAATACATGCAGAGACATTTAAAGAATCAAAATCTAGATTTTGTTCTTTTAATGAGTTTTCTAATAATAATCTAGTACCAGAACCCTTTTCCCTTAAAATCATTTTTTCATTTAATAAAAAATCTAAATCTAATTCACTATAATTTTTCCAAGGATACTTATCGTTATTAGGAGTAATTATCATAAGTCTATCCTCGATAAGTTCAATATACTCAAGGTTTTTAGATGGGTATTTAGCACCTACTATACCAAAATCATTGTAACCTTCTAATATACTTTCTATTACTTTCTTTGAATCATTATGAGATATAGTTACACTTACATCAGGATGTTTTTTAATAAATCCTTTTATAATGTATGGAAGTACATATTGTTTTGGTATGGAACTAGAACTAATTTCTAAATGTCCTTGAATTTTTCCTTTATATGCATGTAATTTAAATTCTGCTGTATCTCTCATATTAACAATATTTACAGCGTAATTATAAAGGAGATTACCTGCACCTGTAGGTGTTATTTTTTTTGAAGATCTATTAATAAGAACGGTGCCTAACTCCTTTTCTAAATTTTGTATGTGACTGGTTATTGTTGGTTGTGTTAAGAAAAGTTTATTTGCAGCTTTAGAAAAACTTTTCATATTTACTACTTCTATAAATGTTTCAAGTTGTCTAAAATCCAAAACATCACCACTTTCAATTGATTGGTCATAAAATACTTATGTATATAATATAATTTAAACGTACTTAAGTTGTCAAATTTATTACTATAAAAAGGAATTTTATTATTTATGTTTAATTGTATAATATGGAATGAAAGGAGGGGTTTTATGGATAAAGAATATATATGTCCTCACTGTAAAAGTAAAATACATATAGATTGTAATTATTGCCCTGTATGTGGAAAGGATATGAAGGAATTAGAAAAAAGGAATTTAAGAGATCCAGAAGGATTAATAAATGTTTATCCGAAGGCATCTTTATCTAAAAGAATTTTAGCTGCACTTATAGATTGGGGAATTTCGGTTGTAGGATTAATACCGGGGTTATTAATACTATTTTTTGTTATAGTAAATAACGGGATGTATAACAACTATTATACATATTCTTCTGATTTTCCAGTAATGTTTGTTGTAAGTGTTTTTTTAATAATCTTAGGATTTTTATGGAGAACTATATATGTTTTTATTAAGGATGGCTTTACCAATGGACAGAGTATAGGTAAAAGGGCATTAGGACTTATGGTAATTGATTTAAAGGATAATACACCTTGTACTAAGGGAGAGTCTGCTATAAGAAGATTAATAATGGTATTATTAAACTTTGTACCTATAATTGGTTGGCTTGTTGAACCTATACTTATAATAGCAAATGAAAAGGGGAGAAGGTTAGGAGATATGGCAGCTTCTACCCAAGTTATAAACATAGAGCATTATAAAACTAATATCTAAAATTACATTATGAATATAAAATTAAAACTTCTAGTTCTTAGATTAGAAGTTTTAATTTTGTTTAAATAGCAACACTCTTTTTAGTATTAAAAGAAGTATAATGTGTAAGTAATTTTAAGATAATAGAAAGAGTAAAAAAATTATTTGCTATATCAATGGATATATAATATGATTAAAAAAACAAATATAACTTTAGTAGGAGGATTAATATGCAAGCACATAATATATCAAGATTAGTTAAATCAGAGGATCTAAATCATCATGGAACTTTATTTGCTGGAAGAATGGCTGAATGGTTCATCGAGGGAGGATTTATTACTGCAGCTAGTATTTTAGGAAAACCTGATAGTTTAGTTTGTAAGAAATTACATGGTTTGACATTTAATGAGCCTATTAATAAAGGAGAAATAATAAATATTGAAACAAAATTAGTTTTAACTGGAACAACTAGTTTAAAAGTATATGTAAAGGTTACAAAAGTAAATGATACAAAATGTGTAGTTGATGGTTTTATTACTTTTGTTTGTGTTGATGAAAACGGTAATAAAAGGCCACATAATCTATCTCAACCTGAAGCAACCACAGATGAGGAAAAGAGTTTAATTTCTAGAGCTAAGAATGAAAGATAAAAATTAACATAATCTAAAAGTCCTTTAAAGGGGCTTTTTTATTGTATAGAATATATAAACAAACATTATAAAACCAAAGAAGAGGTAACTGCCATTTCAATTCTAAATTTTATAAAAGAGGTAAATATTTATCATTTATTAACTCATACATCTGGTGTAGCGGATTACAAATATTCATGTTTTTATATTATCAAATCAAGGTTTATGTGCAGGTCATTAGGATGGGATATACATGATATTATACTTTATAGTGAACTCTAAAGGGGTTATGATTAAAGACCGCTTATTCTAGCTAATCAGATCCTTTACCCATTGATATCCTTCCTTAACGAACCTTTCACTAGGAATTTTATGAGGAGTATGTTCAAAAACAAAGGTTATATCTTTACATTGTAATAAAAAGTCAATTATTTTTTTTATTTTATAATTAACTCCATTAGTTTCTTGGGAGGGATGAACTGGAATCCAGATGTGTTTATCTTTAATATAATCAACATTATGTAGATGAACTATTTTAATATGTTTTTTAAACTTTGATAAATAATTTAGTATTTCATTTTCGGTTGCAATTAAGTAATCGCCTATATCAATACATATTTTTATGTTATATTTATCCCATATTTCTATAGGAAAAGTATGAAGATAATTTATACCTGCTGTAGAACGATTAAATCCTAACTTAGGTTCACAAATTATTGAAATTGAATACTTCTTTTGAATTTGTTCTAATCTTATTAAACCCTCTTCAATTAATTTATTAGCATTACCAGATATTTGTTCTTTAAAATATGGAAAATGAACAAGTATGTAATCTGCTCCTAAAGCAGACATTTTTTTAGCCTCAAGTTCTAATTGTTTCCACGCATACTCAGGTTTATATTGTACTTTTTTAAGTAAATCATATTTACTTTCATTAAGATATAATGGAGAATGGATACCAAAGGATTGTTTTTTTTCTTTACATAAGTCTAAAAAATGTTTAACTGCTATTTCATCTGGAAATTCTCCGATTTCAATACTATCTATTTTTTCTAAGAATAATTCCTCGAATTTTTCTGGGTTTGAAAGTATAGTACTACCAGAAACTGCAAGCTTATGTGTCATGCTATTCTCCTTTTTAAATGTTTTTTCTAAAAGATATTTTTTATATTAGCAAAATTTCATTTTTTCATAAAATTATATTATCTATATGATACCAAGTATAGAAAAATATATCAATTATTAAAGTGTTTATAGAAAAGCATGGTATGAAAATCACTAGAAATACAAAAGTTCAAATCTATCAATAGATAAATTGAAAAATAAATCTACACGGACATTGTCAAATTGTTAAATCTGTAAATGTGGAAATTTACATGTTTATGGAACTTTATCGGTGGAAATCTTTTATTGAAGATTTAGAAGTTGTTGTATAAAAGGAACATAGAAATTAGTAGATTAGCAAAAATAACAAAAAAAACCCTAGGTTAATTTAACCTAGGGTTTTACTATGGTGCCGAAGGTGGGACTCGAACCCACACGAGGGGTAAACCTCACCGGATTTTGAGTCCGGCGCGTCTGCCAATTCCACCACTTCGGCTTATTTGAGACAAATATAATATTACCATAAAATATCATATTTAGTCAAGTATTATTAAAAAATTAATAGGGCAAGTCCTTTTTTTAACAATTGTGTTACATGTGCATAAAGTGATTTTAACTTAAATAAATATAAAATGACTTGTTAAATTAGGGAGGATTTTTATGAAAAAGAAAATAGTAATAATGATTTTAGTAATTGTATTAATTTTAATAAACCAAGTATGTTTAGCAATGGAGTATGATACAAAGGATAAGATTTTAGTTAATATTCCATTTAGAAAATTAAGTTTAATAAAAGATGAAAAAGTTGTAAAAGAGTACCCTGTAGCGGTGGGAAAAGCGGTAAGTCAAACTCCTTTAGGAGAGTATAGGTTAATAAATAAAGTAATAGACCCTTATTACAGAAAGAAAGATATTCCCGGAGGTAGTATATTAAATCCCTTAGGAAGTAGATGGTTAGGCTTTAAAGAACATTATGGGATTCATGGTAATAGCAATCCAAATTCAATAGGAACATATGCTTCAAGTGGTTGTATAAGAATGTTTGAAAGGGATGTTCAAGAGCTTTATAAAACTGTAAATTTAAATACCCCTGTAGTAGTAGAGTATAATCCTATAGAGATTCAAAAAGATACTTTTGGAGAGAATTCTATTGTTGTAGTAGAAAGGGATAACTACAGAAAAATAAATGACATTGAATCTAAAATAAATAATTCACTAAAAAAGGAAAATCTTGAATCAACCATAGGTTTAGAAAGGATAAATTTTTTAAATAGTTTAGTTGATAAGCAAAAGGTAGTTTTTTCTAATAATTGGGTATTTTTTATTAATGGTAGGTATGTAAGCAATGATATAATAAAGGATAATAATAAATTCTACATTAATAAAAAAGCCTTAAGTAATTTTTTTAGTGTTAATATATATAATAGGGATGAATATAGTATACTTGATGGCTACAGATTATCTCATAAAACAATTAATAATAAAAGTTATATTCTATTAGATGATATAACCAATTTATTTAAGGGTAGTTTTAAGTTAGATAATTTAAATCAAACTATAGATTTAAACTTTACATACTTATTATTAAATAATAAATTATTAATAGGAGAAATTGTTGACATAATCAATGAACCTAAGTTTTCATTGTTTCCTATGGTTAAAGCTCTAGATTTAAATATAGATTTATTAAATAATAAAATTAGTGTAAATACAAAGGACAATAAATCTATAGATATTAAAAAATATAAAGGAAAGCCTTTTATAGATTTAAATTCTTTAAAAAATAAAATGGGTTTATCTATGAAAGTATTTACCTATGATAAGCATATAGAACTTACAAAAGAACCTTTGGTGTATTATAAGGATAATGTATTTAAAGCAAAAATTATAGAAGATGAAATTTATATACCCAGTAAGATATTAGTTAAAAACCCTTATCAAAATCAGTTTATTTATTTAAATTTTCAAAAAGTAGATATTAAATATATTAATGGAGAAGGATATATAAAGTTAAAAACTATTGAAAATATGGTTAGTATTGAAAAGAATAAGTATTTAACTAAAATATTTATAGATAAAAAGTAAATATATGGGTAAAATTATATTATAAAAACTTCCTGAATTTCCAGGAAGTTTTTTTGAACAAATATGGAACTTTTTATATACTTAATAGGTCTAATGGATAATAGGAGTTTAAGGAAGGGGTGAATTTATTGAAAGCAGAATATAAATTAATCAAAAAATGTAAAAAAGGAGATATCGATGCCTTTGAAAAACTAATAGAAAATCATGAAAAAAGGGCATATAATATTGCACTTAAAATGCTGAAAGATCCTAATGATGCTATGGATGTTTCTCAAGAGGCCTTTATAAAGGTTTTTAAATCAATAAAAAAATTTAATCATAAATCTTCATTTTCCACTTGGTTATACAGAATAGTTGTTAATACATGTATAGATTTTATCAAGAAAAATAAAAAAAATTACTCACTAGATCAATCAATACAGACTGAGGAAGGTGAGATTAAAAGAGAAATTACTGACTTATCGATTACTGACCCAAAGGAGATATTAGATAAAAAACTAACTAGAGAATTTGTACAAAGTGCTATTAATAAGTTAGATGAGATACATAGAACGGTTATTATTTTAAGAGATATTCAAGAATTTTCTTATAAAGAAATATCAGAGATATTAGATTGTTCTTTAGGAACTGTAAAATCAAGAATTAAAAGAGGAAGAGATAACTTAAAAGAAATAATAATTAAACAAATGGAACAAAACAATGATTCGCTCGTCTAATTAGTAGAAAGGAGGGATAAAATGAAATGTAAAGATTTTAAAAAAGAAATGTCACTTTATATAGATGGAATGTTAGATGAAAATAAAAAGAATGAATTAAAAAAACATTTAAAGGAATGTAGTAAGTGTAAGAAAGAATATAAAGAAATGGTTAAAATATTAAATTATGTAAAAAAAGAAGAAGAGGTAGAGTTACCCAAAAATTATAAAAAAGAATTAAGAAGTAAATTAGAAAGTGAGAAAAAGACTTCTAGAAAAATAAACTTTAAACCATTTATGGGATTAGCAGCAGGGTTAGTAGTAATATTAATGTCAGTAACACTTTATAATAATTATTTAAATAATGATAAATTAATGCAAGAATCAAAGAATGAAGAAATTAGTTACGATCAGGCCGCTCCTGAAAATAGTAGTATTACTCAGAATGAAAATACAAGTGAATCTAAAAAAAGAATAAACTTAACAACAAATGATGATAGCGGGAAAAATATAAACACAAATAGAAAGATTATTAGAGAGGCTTATTTACAAATAGAAATAAAATCCTATGATGATACTTTAGAAAAAATAGATAACTATATAACAAAAGTTAATGGATATATGGAAAATATCCGGTCTGGATATGATATTGATTATAGGACTAAAGATAGTGAAGACACACTTAAAAAAGCTAATTTGACTCTTAGAGTACCTGAATATAAATTTGATGATACTATAAAATATTTAGATGATTTAGGAAAGATAAATACAAAAAGGGTTACTAGAAATGATATATCAAATCAATATTTTGATACTAAAAATACTATAAAAAATTTAAAAATCCAAGAAGAAAGATTAAGAGAAATACTAAAAAAAGCAGATAAAATAGATGATATATTACGTATAGAAAACGAATTAAGGAGAATAAGAAAAGAAATAGATAGATATACAGGGGCTATAAAAAACTGGGATAGACTAGTGAGTATGTCAACTATAAATATAGAACTTACTGAGGTTAAATATTTAAATAATGAAATAAAATCACTTGATAAGGGACTATGGTTTAAAGCTAAGGAGGGCTTTATATCAACTGTTAATTTAATTACTAAAGGAATAGAAGGAGTAATTATAGGTTTAATAACTATATCACCTTTATTAATTTTGATAGGCGCTATTTTAGTAATTTTTATACTTATAAGAAGGTATTTATTAAATAAATCCTAGGAGGGGTTTTATGTATAAGATAAAGACTTTAAGTATTACATTAGTAATTATATTTTTATTAGGAATTGGCTTTTTAGCAGGGAATTTTAATTCTAATGAAGTAGTTATAGCAGATGATAAAGAGGTTAATACAATTAATGTAAATGGAGAAGCTACAGTAAAGATAAAACCTGATATGGCTTATTTAAATGTTGGTATAGAAACAGAAAATAAAGATAGTAAATTAGCACAAAATGAAAATAAGGAAAAGATGGAAAAAATAATTAAAGCACTTAAAAATGAAGAAATAAATGAGGACTCAATAAAAACTATTAAATATAATATACACACATTAAGAAAATATAATAAAGAAGATGGAAGTAATGAAATAACAGGATATAGGGTAATTAATGAAGTTCAGATAACAATAGATAAAATAGAAAAAATAGGTACCATTATAGATAAGGTATCTGATAAAGGAGCAAATCATATAAGAAATATTCGATTTGGAACTAATAAAAGGGAAGAATACTATATAAAAGCTTTAAAAAAGGCAGTTAAAAATGCTGAAAAGAAAGCTAAAGCGTTAGCAGAAACCGTAGATGTTAAAATAGGAGATCCTTATAAAATAAATGAATCTTCAAGTGTTTCATATTCTGTTGATAGGTATTATAACTCATCTGAATTAAAAAGTAATATAACTCCTATAGAGAGTGGAGAGTTAGAAATAAAAGCAAAGGTAAATGTAATATATAATTATTAACATAAAAAATGCCAGTGAGAGTATTCACTGGTTTTTTTATGTTAGTAAAACCTATTTACTATAAATATTTTTTACTATATACTTAAATGTGAGGATTTTCTTGACTTAAAAAACAAATACTAAAAGAAGTAAATTAAGGAGTTGATAATTTTGTCAAAGGATAAGTTAATGCTTATAGATGGAAACAGTTTATTACATAGAGCGTTTTATGCTTTACCACCTTTAAAAACTAATGATGGAATACATACTAATGGAGTTTATGGTTTTTTAACCATGCTATATAGAATATTAGATGAACATAATCCTGATTATGTTAGTGTAGCATTTGATTTAAAATCACCAACATTTAGACATAAGGAGTATGAAGATTATAAAGCAGGAAGAAAGAAAACACCTGATGAATTGAAAATGCAGTTTCCAATATTAAAGGATGTTTTAGATAAGTTAAATATTAATAGATTAGAATATGAGGGATTTGAAGCGGATGATATAGTAGGTACAGTAGCAAAAATTGGTGAGGAAAATGACTTTGATGTTATTTTAGTAACTGGAGATAAGGATTATTTACAACTAGTAAGTGAAAAGACTAAAGTTTTAATAACTAAAAGAGGTATAACTAATTTATCAGTATATGATGAAGAAGAAATGTATAATAGATATGAAATATCTGCAAAGCAGTTTATTGATCTTAAGGCTCTTATGGGCGATAAGTCAGATAATATTCCTGGAGTTCCCGGAGTTGGAGAAAAAACTGGGATTAAGTTATTAAAGAAATTCAATACTTTAGAAGAAGTTTATGAAAATATTGAAGGGGTTTCAGGAAAAAAATTAAAGGAAAAATTAATAGAAAATAAACCACAAGCTTTCATGAGTAAAAGATTAGTTACTATAGTGACTGATATGCCGATAGATGTAGATATCAATAAATTAAGATTAGAAAAGCCTGATGAAGAGGGATTATATGACTTATATCAAAAGCTTGGATTTAAAAGTCTTTTAAATAAGATAGATAAAAAAGTTATAGAAAAGAAAAAAGAAAAGTTAGGTACGAAATTTAATATTGTTTCTAAAGAATCTGATATTGATAGCATAAAAAAGGAAATATTAAATAATAGAAAATTCTATTTTAAATTTATAATAGAAGGCGAAAACCCACTAAAGGATAAAGTAATAGGTATAACAATAAAGGTAAGTGAAAATGATTCTTATTATATTGATTTTAATGAAAATATTAAATTTAGTAGCTTTATAGATTCGTTTAAAGAGATTTTTATAGATAATTCAATTAAAAAGTCAGGACATAATATAAAAACAGATATTTTAGTATTACTTAGAAATGATATAGAACTTAATGGTATATATTTTGACAGCGTTATAGGACAATACTTAATAAATCCAACCCAAAATAATTATAATTTAAAATCTTTATGTAATGAATACCTTAATATAGAGATAAAAGATGAAGAAGAACTTTTAGGTAAAGGTAAAAAGAAAAAGAAATTTACAGATTTAGAAATAGAAAAGTTAGCAGAATATCATTGTACTAAGGTAAATGTTATTTCAAAAATAGAAAAATCAATTATGGAAAAAATCGAGGAATATGATATGGTAGAACTTTTTACTAATATAGAAATGCCACTAATTAAAGTTTTAGCCGATATGGAGTTTAATGGCTTTAAAGTTGATATTAAAAAGTTAGAAAGTTTAGAGAAAGAATTTCAAGAAAAGATAGATAATTTAACAAAATCAATTTATGATCTATCAGGAGAAGAATTTAATATTAATTCCCCTAAACAACTAGGGAAGGTATTATTTGAAAAGCTTGAATTACCGCCGATTAAAAAAACAAAAACAGGATATTCAACAAGCGCTTCTGTATTAGAAAAACTTAAAGGCAAACATGAAGTAATAGAGAAAATATTAGAATATAGACAAATAGTTAAAATAAAAACTACTTATATTGACGGTTTGTTAAATGTAATAGATAGTGAAACAAAAAAGGTTCATTCAAGTTTTAATCAGACAATAACAGCTACGGGAAGGATTAGTAGTACTGAACCTAATCTTCAGAATATACCTATAAAAACAGAAGAAGGAAGAAAAATAAGAAAAGTATTCACTGCTCGAGATGAAAATTATTCTTTAGTGGATGCTGATTATTCACAAATCGAATTGAGAGTATTAGCCCATATTTCAGATGATTTTAAACTTAAAAATGCTTTTTATGATAACGAAGATATTCATACAAAAACAGCATCAGAGGTTTTTGATGTGGATAAAGAAAAAGTTACTTCTTTAATGAGAAGTAGAGCAAAAGCAGTTAATTTTGGAATTGTTTATGGAATTAGTGATTATGGCTTATCTAGGGACTTAGGAATTAGTAGAAAAGAGGCAAAGAAATATATAGATAAGTATTTCGAAAATTATAAAGAAGTAAAAAAATATATGGATGATATAGTAAAAGAAGCAAAGAAAAATGGATATGTTAAGACTATACTTCATAGAAGACGATTTTTACCAGAGATAAATAATAGAAATTATAATGTAAGAAGTTTTGGGGAAAGAACAGCTATGAATACACCTATACAGGGAAGTGCAGCTGATATTATAAAAATAGCAATGCTTAAAGTTCATAATGAGCTAAAGAATAAAAATATGAAATCTAAGCTGATTCTTCAGGTTCATGATGAATTAATTATAGAAACCCATAATGATGAAATTGATGAAGTGAAAAATCTACTTAAAAATTTGATGGAAAATGCTATTAAGCTTAATGTGCCTTTAAAGGTTGATATGAATATAGGTGATAATTGGTATGAAACAAAATAAAGTTATAGGTTTAACAGGCGGAATAGCTTCAGGAAAGAGTACAGTTTCAAAATATTTAAAATCTAAGGAATTTCCTGTAGTAGATGCAGATGAAATATCGCGGGAAGTAGTTGAAGTCAATAAGCCTGCATATAAAGAAATAGTAAGAAATTTTGGGAAAGAAATACTTAATAGTGATCTATCTATTAACAGAGAAAAACTCGGCTCAATTATATTTAAAGATGATAAATTAAGATTAAAGTTAAATAAAATAATTCATCCTAATATAATAAAAACAATAAAAAAAAGAACTAATGAATATTTAGAAAAACATAATATAGTTTTTTTAGATATCCCCTTATTAGTTGAAACTAGAAAAGAATTAGAAGAAAACGGTATTAATTTTGATGAGGTTTGGTTAGTTTATGCCTATGAAAATCAGCAATTAGATAGACTAATGAAGAGAGATAACCTAGATAAGGAAAGTGCTATAAAAAGAATAAAAGCTCAAAAATCTTTAAAAGAAAAGATCAATGAAGCTGATGTGGTGATATATAATACAGAAACTAAAGTCTTATTAATAGAGAAGATAAAAAAATTATTACATGAATTATAAAGTTTTGGGGGGGTTATTTTGCCGAGTGCAGTTATTAAGAGAAAAATATTTTTGCTATTACTTGTAACTATGATTTTTATTGCACTTATTAATTATAAAAAGATAGGTGAAATTCTCTATCCTATAAAATATGAAAGTGAAATAAAAAAATATTCTAAGGAATATAAAGTTGATTATTTATTAATAGCTTCAATGATTAAAGTAGAAAGTAATTTTAATTCTAATGCAAAATCTAATAAAGGGGCCTTAGGATTAATGCAAATAATGCCTGCTACAGGGGCTTGGGCGGCTAAAGAAATTGGAATTAATAATTATAATAAAGAAATGCTTTTTAATCCTAGAGTTAATATTAAAATAGGTTGTTGGTATGTAAATAAACTTACTAAACAGTTTGATAATAATATTTATTTAGTCTTAGCAGCTTATAATGGAGGAAGTGGAAACGTTAATAAATGGTTAAAAAATAAAAAATACAGTAAAAATGGGACGGAACTAGAGAAGATTCCTTTCAAAGAGACAGATAAATATTTAGAAAAGGTAACTAGAAATTATAGCATTTATAAAAAAATTTATAGAAATTAATAATTTATTTTATATTTAGACTAATATGTTAATGAAAAGTTTGTTATAATAGATTGTAATGTACTTTAAAAGTATTAAAAATATGTTTGGACAAGTTAGTACAACAAGAAAGGATGAAACTTATGAAAGATCTTAAAAACTTAAATGATGTAAAGAATTTAAAAATAGACACAGATAATAGAAAACTATTTTCTGCTAATGAAGAAGAGATACTTAATGGAGCTACTACTGATATTTACTTTTTAAGAACATTAGATATACTTAATTATATGGAAATTGACGATAAAGAAGTTACAGCAGAAATTTTTGCAAGAAAAAGTGGTATATTAGTTGGAATAGAAGAAGTTAAAAATATATTAAAGGATAGAAATATTGAAATGTGGGCATTAGAAGAAGGGGAAGAATTCGGACCTAAGGATACTTTAGTAAGGATAAAAGGTCCATATAAGGAATTTGGAAAATATGAATCTGTAATATTAGGTTGTTTAGCAAGTCCTAGTGGTTGGGCAACAGCAGCAAAGGAAGTAAAAGAAGCCTGTGGAGAAAAGAATTTTGTTTGCTTTGGAACGAGACATCTTCATCCAGCAGTAGCACCTGTTATGGAAAGAGCTGCTAGGATAGGTGGTGCTAGTGCTGTAAGTAATATATTAACATCAAAATTTATAAAAGAAGAACCTTCAGGGACTTTACCCCATGCTTCATTTTTAATTGCTGGGGATACCTTAAAAGTAGCTAAAGCCTATGATGAAATTATGCCAAAGGACCATAAGAGAATAGTTTTAATAGATACTTTCAAAGACGAAGTAGAAGAAGCTTTAAGAATAGCAAATGAATTAGGTGAAAATCTTTATGGGGTAAGAATAGATACTCCTAGTGAAAGAGGAGGAGTTACAAAGGAATTAATCAAAGAATTAAGGGCTAAATTAGATATTAACGGTTTTAATTGGGTTAAGATATTTGTATCAGGAGGATTAAAACCTGAAAAAATACAAAAACTTAAACAAGCAGGAGCAGATGCATTTGGTGTTGGAAGTTACATATCAGGGGCTAAAGCAATTGATATGACAATGGATATAAAAGAAGTTGAAGGAAAACCTGTAGCTAAAAGAGGAAGAATACCAGGAATTATAGGTAATGATAAATTAGTCAAAATGATATAGCTTAAGGAGGAATTATTTTGAGAATTAAAAAAATAACTGCTTTATTATTAATAGTAGCAATGTTTTTTTCTGTGGTAGGATGCGAAGCTAATAATAAACCAGTTAAAGACGATAAAGAAGATAAAAAACAAGAAGAAAAAAATTATACCCCTGCTTATGGTGGAGAGTTAGTTGTCCCTATTTCATATGTTGAAACTTTGAATCCTTTATTAAATAATAATAAGAGTTTATATTATTTTAATAAATTGATTTATGAAGGTCTATTTGAATTTGACAATAATCACAATGTAAAAGGGATACTTGCAGAAAGTTATAATATAGATGATACAGGAAGAAGAATAACTATAAAATTAAAAGAAAATGTTTCTTGGCATGATGGCGAAATATTTAATGCAGAGGATGTAAAATTCACATTTGATACTTTAATGAAGGGTAATAATCTTTATAATGATATGTTAGTTGGAGCACTAGATTCATCTGATATAAAAAACTTACAACATATAATGGATGTTAGCATAATAGATGATTATAATATTGAAATTTATTTTAATAAAAGTTATAGTAATGCATTAGAAAGTTTAACATTTCCGATTATACCTAAACATCAGTTTTCAACATATAAAAATGCTTTAAATAAAGATTATATTAAAAAAGCAATAGGAACAGGACCTTATAAGTTTGTTGAATATAACAAACTTAAAAACATTAGGTTAACTGCAAATGATAACTGGTGGCAAGGAAAACCTTATATAGAAAATGTAACAGGTAATATTTTATCTGACAAAGAATTATCTATTACATCCTTTGAAGCAGGTAATATTGATTTATCCTTAGCTTCTGGAGTTGATTGGGAGAAGTATTTTGAAAGTAAAAATATTGAAATATATGAATTTATATCACAGGAATATGAATTTTTAGGTTTCAATTTTGATAAAGAAATATTTAAAGGTCAAAAGGGAAAAAATTTAAGAAAAGCAATAGCCTATGGTATAGATACTCAATCTATAATTAAAAAAGTATATTTAGGACATTCAACTGAAATAGATACACCTATATATCCAGATTCATGGCTTTTAAAAGATAGATCTGTTATTTATGGATATAATGTTAATAAGTCCAGAGAAATTTTAGAAGCTGATGGATGGTCTGATACAGATGATGATAAAATATATGAAGACATAAATGGTAAGGAATTAAGTATAAAATTATTAACTAATTCTTATAACAAATTAAGGTTTGAAACAGCTAATATGATAAAAAAAGATTTAGAAAACATAGGTATTAAAGTAGTGATTGAAAAGGCACATGAAGATAAAAATAAAGAAGTAACTGAAAAAGAAGCAATCAAACAGTGGGAAGAAGTAAAAGAAGATGTAAAAAAAGGTGAATATGAAATGGCTTTATTAAGCTGGGATCTATCAATAGTACCTGATTTATCTTTTGCTTTTCATTCAAAATTGGTTGAGAATAATATTATAAATTATAAAAATGAAAAAATGGATGAGCTTTTAGAAAGTGCTTTTAGAGCTAAATCAAGGCAAAAAAAGAAAGAAAAGTATGAAGAGATTAGTGAGTTAATAAAAGAAGATTTACCCTATGTAAGTCTATTCTTTAAAAATAATGCACTCTTAGTGAACAATAGGATTAAAGGAGATATTAATCCTAAATCCTATAATATATATAATAACATAGATAAGTGGTTTATTCCTGAAGAATTACAAAATAGTAACTAGGCTTATATACTTGACATTAAATTTCTTTAAGGTTATAATGATTTAGCAACCTTGAAATGCCGTGGTGGTGGAATAGGCAGACACTCTATCTTGAGGGGGTAGTGGATACACTCCGTGCGGGTTCGAATCCCGCCCTCGGCACCAGAAAGAAAGGGGAAGGTATAACTTATATCTTCCCTTTTTATAATAAAATTAATTCAGAAAATTATGAAATAAAGATAAATATTTAATTATAATATTACTTAACTATCAGGAGGTCATTATGTTAAAGTATACTGATGCTCAGATTAAAGAAAAAGTTGAGAACATATTAAATAAAGAAGTTAAGGTTACACCTATCGGAAATCATCAACTAGATAGGCATCTAGTATATCTTGTAACTGATAGATTTAATCATTCTGTGGTTTTTAAATTATATTATAAAAAAAATAGGCGTAATAGAGAAATAGCTTCACTAAATTTGCTAACTAAAAGTGATGTTAGATGTCCTAAAATAGTTGCTAATGGAAAACTAAAAGATGGAACAGAATGGCTTATAACAGAGTATATAAAAGGGCAAGTTTTTGATAAGGTTAGAAAAGATATGGATATATTAGATCAATTACATATACTTAAAGAAATGGGTAATGAATTGGGGAAAATACATAGTTATAAAACATTTGATTTTTTTGGTAATTGGGATAGACACGGAAAAAGCATAGAAAATATAAAAGATTATAGAAAAGTTTTTATAAGAAGATGTGAAAGAACTTTAGATAATTTATTAAAACAACAATTACCTGATATAAATCTACAAAGAAAAGCTGCTAAAAAATTAAGAGATAATTATCATCTAATAGATAATATAAGTGTATCAAGACTATCCCATAATGATTTCGATGGTAGGAATGTATTAGTTAAAAAGACAGATGAAAAATGGAAATTATCTGGAGTTTTAGACTTTGAACAGTGCATTCCCTGGGATAAAGACCAAGATATAGCTACACTTTATCATAAATATTTTTTAAAAAGTAAAGAATATAAAGAGGCTTTTTATAGAGGATACAATAAATATTTTAATGATAAAGATATTAATAAGGAAAAAATAAATTTCTATTTATTGTATAATGGTCTAGTTATATGTAGTTGGACTTATGATGTAGTAAATGAGTATTATAAGGAAGGTATTAAACTATTAAAACATTTAGTTTAATATTTTGTAATATTTTTTTCAGGAAAAAGAAGGAAATTTTATTTTGTCATAGAATTATTATATTATAGATTTATTCATTAAGGGGTTGAAGTGCATGTCTCGAAAAAGTGAGAATATTCTTTATTTGATAGTAGGCTCTCTAGGAATATTAACTTTTTTATATGTTAATATTTTTACTAATGAATATAAGGATATGAATATTATATTGTTTTTACTGTTGGTTATTTCAGGGCTAGTAACAGAAAAAATACATATTAGAATTTCAGAATTTACTGTAACTTTAGATTCTGCTATAATGCTTGGTGCTTATTTTATGTTAGGACTTAAGCCTACTTTATGGTTAATAACTATTCTTTTTATATTTTCAGGAATGATCTTTCATTCAATACCTAAAAGGAAAATTATTTTACATGCAAGTATGTTTATACTAATTTTTGCAATTTCTCATTATGCTTTTAAATATACTGGATTTTTAATAAATGCTGAAGGTTTTTTTAATATATTAAAATGCATTATTTTTGGGATTTGTGTTTTTTCTTTAAATTGGTGCTTGCTATTTATACAAATTAAATCACAGGAGGGTAAATTACCTGAAGAAATAAAGGAAACTTTCATATGGGATTTTTATACAAATTTTATAGTTATACCATTATCAATTTTACTCACTTTATCATATAATAAGTATAGTTATGGTGGAATTATTATTTATTTAACTTTAATAATTTCAGCAAATTTTTTATTTAGGTTAATAAGAAATCTTACATTCATAAACAGGGAGCTAAAAGTTGTACAAAATATATCACTATCAATAAGTTCAAGATTAGACTTAAAAGAAACAACTTCTAGTATATTAAAGGGAGTAAATGAATTAGCTAAATGTGATTATTGTTCTATACTTCAAATCAATAACGTTACTTCAAAGATAGAAACTTTAGGATTTAAAAAATCTGATGAAATTCATATAAAAAGTGAAGATGTAGATAAATATATGACTAAAAACATAAGAAAAGTAAAAGAGTTAAATGATAGCTTCGTTATAGAAGATTTAAATAAAAGTGAGTTATTTAATGATTTTAATAATATTTCTAAGGATGTAAAGTCAATACTCTATGAACCATTAATGCTTAAAAATGATATGATAGGTTGCTTATTAATATGTAGTAAAAATCAAAAACATTTTACAGAGGAAAGATTAGATATAATAGACACGTTGGCAAATCAAGCGGTTATTGCAATGGAAAATGCTAGACTTTATAAAGAAGCAAAAACGAAGGCGATTAGGGATGCTTTAACTGGACTTTATAATCAAAGATACTTTTATGATGCATTAGAAGCTTTAAACGATAGTTGTGGTAATTGTAGTAGAAAAACATGTATAAATTGTAATAGTACAAGTTTAATAATTTTTGATATAGATTTTTTCAAAGTTGTAAATGATACATATGGACATCAAACAGGGGATAAAATCCTAAAAGAGGTAGCTAGGGTAATTAAAGAAAATGTTCGAAAACAGGATTTAGTCTCGAGATATGGGGGAGAAGAATTTACAATACTACTTCCAAATACCAAGCAAGAAAGTGCTTATGTAATTGCAGATAGGATAAGAGAAATAATAGAAAGTCATAGTTTTTATAGTTTAAACGGAGAAAAGGTAAAATTAACGATAAGTGGTGGTGTTTCAGAGTTTCCCTATAATGCAGATTCAGGATCTAGTCTATTAGCATACGCTGATAGAGCCATGTATACAGGTTCAAAACAAAAAGGAAGAAATAAAATAAGTACATATGCAGGTTAAAAGAGCTATTTAATTAGCTCTTTTTCTAAGCTTAAAAAAATGATAAAATTTAATATATGGATATGATAGAAATGGAAGTGTTTTTATGGATAGATCAATAATACATGTAGATATGGATGCATTTTTTGCTTCTATTGAACAAAGAGATAATCCAAAATTAAGAAATAAGCCTGTGGCAGTAGGAGGTAAGCCTAACAAAAGAGGAGTAGTTTGTGCAGCATCTTATGAAGCAAGAAGGTACGGAGTTAAATCTGCTATGTCTAGTAAAAGAGCAGAAAGATTGTGTCCTAAATTAATATTTGTATCTACAAATAAAGATAAATACAAAGAAGTATCAAAGCATATTAAAAGCATATTTAAAAGATATAGCGAAAAAATTGAACCTATTTCTATTGATGAAGCTTTTATAGATGTAACAGGTAAAGAAGCTTTAAAAATAGGCAAATTAATAAAAAAATCAATAAAAAATGAATTAGATCTAACTGCATCAATAGGAATATCTTATAATAAATTCCTTTCAAAACTTGCATCAGATATGGATAAGCCTAATGGTTTTACAGTAATAAGTAAAAAAAATGCTAAAGATATTTTAAAAAAATTACCCATAAGAAAACTTTGGGGAGTAGGGCCTAAAACAGAAAAAGAACTTAGTAGATTAGGTTTATATAAGATTGAAGATATCCAAAGATATGATAGAGATATATTAGTTGAGAAATTTGGGAAAAGAGGACTAGAATTAATAGAATTTGCCAATGGAAAAGATGATAGGCCTATTGAGTGGAAATCAAAGTCTCAATCTATAGGAGAAGAAAACACTTTTTCCCATGATACTTTAGATATGGAAGTGTTACACAATACACTTAATAAATATTCTTTAGATGTTTTAAAAAAAATTAGAAAAAACAGATATAAAATTAAAACTATTACCATAAAAATAAAGTATGAGAATTTTAATATAGAAACAAGAAGTCTAACACTTAAAGCACCAACCGATAGTTTAGAAGTAATAAAAAGTAAAGCACATTTTATATTAAATAATAAGTTTAATATAAATAAAAAAGTAAGGTTATTAGGATTAACTGTATCTAATATAGTATATCCAAATGATCCTGTACAGCTTAGAATGGATATGGATGATTTTATATAAACAGGGGGGATGGTATGAGAGGGTCTAGAAGAAATAGGGAAGGTTATAAAAAAAGGGACAAGCTTATTAAATTTTTAACATTTTTCGTAATAGCCCCTGCTATAGGTATAATTTTTGGTATTGGGCTAGTAAATTATGTTATATTACCAAGATTTAATAGCGATGTAAATAAAAATATAACAGAAGTTAAAGAAGAGTTAGGTAAAGAGACAATTACTGATAATAAAGTAGGTAATAAAGAAGAAAACAACATTAAAAAAGAGTTAAAAATTAAAGATGTTAATATATATAGTATACAAGTAGGAAGTTTTAGTGAATTAGAAAATGCAAAGAACTTTTTAAATAAAGTAAAGCAAAGTGGGTTTAGTGGATATATATTAAAAATGGAGAATTATAAATTATATCTAGGAAGCTTCCTAGATAGGAAAAAGGCAGATGAATTTTTAGATAGTATAGACATATCTTTTGAGGATGTTTTTGTAAATGAAAATTGTATACTAGGAAATAAAATAGAATATCAAAAAGAAGATAATAAAAATATAGAAGAATTTAAAATGCTTTTAGAAACTTTTAAAAAATCCTATGACAAAGAAACCGATTTATGGATAGAAGCTTTAACACAAGAAGATGTAGAATCATTAAAAAATGAAATTATAAAAAATAATAATGAAATAGAGAAAAAAATTAACAATTTAGCTGATAAATTCAAAACAAAAGATATTATCACTTTAATGGAAGGATTTAAAAATAATTTAAATAAAAGAAAGACAATATTAGCCAATATACAAAAACCTATTGATATTGAAGTGTATATGGAGTATAATAAAATGTTACTGGAATATCTAAAGACAATAAAGAAGGGTTAATAAAGGAGGTAAATATGAAACTTAAAGAGATAAAAGAAATTTTAAATGCAGAAGTCTTAACAGGGGGGGAGTATTTAGATAGAGAAGTACATTCTGCCTTTGGATCTGATTTGATGAGCGATGTATTAGCATTTGTAGATGATGGGACTATATTGCTTACTGGGTTAACAAACCCTCAAGTTATAAGAACAGCAGAAATGATAGATTTATTTGCTATTATTTTTGTAAGAGGTAAAAAACCAGGTGAAGATATATTAAAGCTTGCAAGAAATAACAAATGTACAATATTAAAGACAGATCATATTCTATTTACTGCCTCTGGTTTGTTATATAAAAGTGGTTTAAGAGGTGTAAAAATAGAAGGAGCGAAAATTAATGACTAAAGATAGCAATTCAATGAAGTTAAATTATGATGTTGATTCTAATGATTTTACACGGGCAGGAGAAGCATCAAGTAACATTAAAAAAATATTAAAACAGTTAGGAGTAGCTTCTAAGGTGATAAGAAAAGTTTCTATAGCAACCTATGAAGCAGAAATGAATATTGCTATACATTCTTATGGAGGAAAAATCAACGTTGAAATAACTCCTAAGGAAGTACAAATTGTAGTAAAAGATAATGGACCAGGTATTAAAGATGTTAATTTAGCTATGAAAGAAGGTTATTCAACTGCAACAGAAAGAATAAGGGAATTAGGATTTGGAGCAGGTATGGGACTACCTAATATTAAAAAATGTGCGGATGTATTTGAATTAAAATCTGAAGAAGGTAAGGGGACGAAAGTTTTTATAAAAATATTCTTAAATTAAAACACATAAATTAGGAAGTAGGTGAAATAAATATGGACAAATATTTCCACTCTGTGGTTTTAGATAAAAGTAATTGTAATGGATGTACAAACTGTATGAGAAGATGTCCTACAGAAGCTATTAGAATTAGGGATAAAAAAGCTATGATAATACAAGAACGTTGCATAGACTGTGGTGAATGTATAAAGGTCTGTCCATATCATGCACAAAATGTATTAACAGACGATTTAGATAAATTAAATGACTATAAGTTTAATATAGCTATACCATCTGTAACTATGCATGGACAATTTACTCAAAGTACTAATATGAATAGAATTTTTCAAGGAATAAAGAAATTAGGGTTTGATTATATCTATGACGAAGGGATAGCAGCTGATATAGTAACCTATATTATTAAAGAGAAAATTAAGGAAAACGATTTACCTAAACCGATTATTTCTACATTATGTCCAGCGGTAGTGAGACTTATACAACTTAATTTTCCTTCACTTTTAGATAATATTATGAAAGTTGAATCGCCTATGGAAGTTGCTGCAAGATTAGCTAAGGAGAAAGTAATAAAAAAATTCAATCTATCCCCTGAAGAGGTTGGAGTTTTTTATTTGACCCCTTGTCCAGCTAAGGTTACAAGTACAGTAAGACCAGTAGGACTTGAGCATTCTTACGTAGACGGAGTAATATCAATTAAAAAAGTATATGGTGATATAGTAAGAAATGAAAAGACAATATCAAAAGAAGAAGAGTTTGAAATGGGCTCTCCTTTAGGCAGAGGATGGGCTAGAGTAGGTGGACAAAGTCATGCATTAGGATTAAATAATTATGTTGCTGTTGATGGAATAGAAAATGTAATTAAAGTATTAGAAGAAATAGAATTAGGAAAACTTGATAATATAGATTATTTCGAAGGACTAGCATGCTTCGGAGGATGTGTAGGAGGGCCATTGAATGTAGAAAACCCTTTTATTGCAAAAAGTAGGGTAAGAAAGCTTTCTGAAGGTGACAAAACTTTAGAACTTAAAGATATAGATATAGCAATGGATATGTATAAAAAAGGAGTTTTAACTCTGACAAAAAAGATAGAACCTAAAAGTGTAATGAAACTTGATTCTGATATAAAGAAAGCAATGAATATGGTTGAGGAAATTAAAAAAATCAATAAGAAGCTTCCAGGTCTTGATTGTGGTTCTTGTGGAGCACCTAACTGTTATGCATTAGCAGAAGATATTGTAAATGGATTTGCTAAAATAGAAAATTGCATATTTCGTTTAAACGATGAAAAATAATGGGGGTATAATTATGGAATTATCTAAAGTAGTTGATGAGTTAAATTTGGAAGTTATTGCAGGTTACAATGATGGGAAAAAGGAAGTTAATGGTGCTTATATAGGAGATTTACTAAGTTTAGTGATGTCAAAGGCAGAGAGTAATAATTTATGGTTAACCATTCAAACACACTTAAATGTTATTGCAGTAGCAACATTAGTTGATGTATCTGCAATAATTGTAGTTGAGAATATGGAGATAGATGAGGATACTATAAAAAAGGCTGATTCTGTAAAAGTTCCATTATTAAAAACAAAATTAAGTGCATATGAGTTAGCCTCTAAATTGGCAAAATTAGGAGTATAATATGAAATTGAGCTTTGATATGCATATACATTCAGCTTTATCACCCTGTGGAGATAATGAAATGACACCAAATAATATTGTTAATATGGCATTTTTAAAGGGGTTAGATATAATAGCAGTAACAGATCATAACAAAGCGTTAAATGTAGAACCTGTAATAAAATTAGCTAGAAAGAAAGGTATTTTAGTAATACCTGGAATTGAAGTTACAACTAAGGAAGAAGTACATGTACTTTGCTATTTTAAAACTATAAAAGAGCTTTATAAATTTGAAAACAAAGTATATAAAAGTTTACCTGATATAAAAAATAACGAAAAAGTATTTGGTGAGCAACTAGTATTAACCTCTGAAGATGAAATTAAAGGTAAAGTGGACAAACTACTCTTAAATAGCAGTAAGTATAAATTAGATGAAATAAAGAGTATAGTATTAGATAATAATGGGTTATTAATACCTGCCCATGTGGATAAAAAGGCATATAGTTTATTAGGAGTATTAGGTTTTATTCCAGATAATTTAGGTGTTAAGACCATAGAAATATCTAAAAATTGTGATTTTGATCTCTTAGAGAAATTAATAGATAAGGGAAAGTACAATATAATAAAAAATTCTGATGCCCATTATTTAAAGGATATAAATGAAGCAGAAAATTATCTATATACAGATAATCGGGATATAGAATCTATTTTTCACATACTAAGAAAAAAATGGGGGATGTAAATAGTGAAAGAATTATCACTTCATATACTTGATTTAGCTGAAAATTCAATAGATGCAGAAGCAAAACTTTTAAAGATAACAATAAAAGAATTATTAAAAGAAGATAAACTAATAATTATCATTGAAGATGATGGTAAAGGGATGGATGAAGAGTTCCTATCAAAAGTTACAAATCCCTTTGTAACGACAAGAAAAACAAGGGGTGTTGGTTTTGGTCTTTCACTTATGAAAGCATCTTGTGAAAGATGTGAAGGAAATTTTAAAATAGATTCTAAAAAGAATGTTGGGACGAAATTAAAAGCTAGCTTTGAACATAGTCATATTGATAGGGCTCCCTTAGGAAAAATTGAAGAAACAATTACCACCTTAATTAATAATAATAAAGATATTAATATAGTGTATAGACATGTTGTTAATACTAATGAATTTGTATTAGATACAAGGGAAATAAAAGAAATGTTAGAAGATGTAGACATAAACAATGCTGACGTTTTACTTTGGATTAGAGATTATATAAAAGAAAATTTAAAGGAATTGTATCTTTAAAGATTAAAAATAAAATTACAAGGAGATTAGCTTGTACATTTCGACAAAAAAATGCTATAATAATTAAGGAGTTAAGGCTGTTGGACAACTTCAGTCCCAGTTTTTGACATTTACAAATTTTAATTTTATGTTAATATATTAAAGTGCCTTATAGTTTTAGCTTATAATTTATGCACTTTAGAAACGGGTTTTCACAAATACCCTATAAAAAATTGTACAAGCTATTAACTTTTTTTCATTTTTTTTATTGCATTAAGGATTTTGTATACAAAATCTTTTTTTTAGTATTTAAATTTATAAACGAGAGGTGAAATAAATGGATTTAAAGAATCTCACTTTTAAGGGTGGAGTACATCCACCACATTTTAAAAAGTCAACAGAAGAGGTTCCTATTAAAAAAGCTAAAGAACCAAAAATAGTAAAGATACCTATGCAACAACACATAGGAGCGCCTTGTAAACCAATAGTTAGTGTTGGTGATAAGGTAAAGGTAGGACAAAGGATTGGTGAATCGGATGCTTTCGTATCGGCGCCTATTCATTCAAGTGTATCTGGAACTGTTAAGAAGGTAGCACAAATGAATGCACCTACTGGTAAAACAATGACAGTTGTTATTGAATCTGATGGAAAGAATGAAGTGCATGAAAGTATCAAGTCTAAAGGTACAGTAGAATCATTAAGTAAAGAAGAAATATTAAACACTATTAAAGAAGCAGGAATTACAGGTTTGGGTGGAGCAGGATTTCCAACCCATGTAAAATTATCTCCACCACCAGATAAAAAGATTGATACTGTAATTTTAAATGGTGCTGAATGTGAACCATATTTAACAGCAGACCATAGACTTATGCTTGAAAGTCCTAAGAAAGTTGTAAAGGGACTTAAAGCAATATTAAAGGTATTAGGTATAAGCAATGGATATATTGCTATAGAAACTAACAAACCTGATGCTATCGAAGCAATGGAGAAAGCTACAAAAAATGAATCTGATATTAAAATAGCAACATTAGTAACTAAATATCCTCAAGGGGACGAAAAGAGACTTATTAATGCTGTAACTGGCAGAGAAGTTCCTTCAGGTGGACTTCCTATGGATGTAGGTCTAGTGGTTAATAATGTTGGAACTGCAGCTGCTATAGCTGATGCTATAGAAACAGGCATACCTTTAGTTGAAAGAATAGCAACAATCACAGGTAGTGCTATTAAAGAACCAAAGAATTTAATTATTAAAGTTGGTACACCTTTTAAAGATATTATCGAACAATGTGGAGGTTTTAGTGAAAAACCTGGAAAAATTGTTATGGGTGGACCTATGATGGGATTAGCACAATTTACTGATGAAGTTCCTGCAATAAAAGGTACTTCAGGTATATTAGTACTAAATGAAAAGGATGCGAAAATCCCAGAACCAAAAGATTGTATTAGATGTGGTAAATGTGTAGACATTTGTCCAGTAAATTTACAGCCACTTTTTATAAGCAGATTTTCATTAAAGGATATGTATGATATGGCTGAAGGTTATCATGCCCTTGATTGTATTGAATGTGGATCATGTTCATTTATATGTCCATCAAAGAGACCACTTCTTCAATCAATCAGAGTTGCTAAAAGAGAAATAATTTCTAAAAGGAGAAAAAGTTAGTTGATGGGAGGTTTAGAAATGGAAAATAAATTAATTGCTTCATCTTCTCCACATCTTAGGTCAGATGAAACAATATCAAGAATAATGTTAGATGTACTAATAGCACTGTTACCAGCTACACTAGCAAGTGTTTATTTCTTTAGATTTAACGCTATTAAACTTATAGTACTTGCCGTTGGAGCTTCAGTGTTAACTGAATTAGTTATACAGAAGCTATTAAAAAAGCCTGTCACTATTAATGATTATAGTGCGGCAGTAACAGGTTTATTATTAGCTTTTAATATACCAGCATCCGCACCATGGTGGATACCAGTTATAGGTTCGATGTTTGCTATAGCTATTGTTAAACATGCTTTTGGAGGTTTAGGTCATAACTTTATGAACCCAGCCTTAGCAGCTAGAGCAATGCTTTTAGCATCTTGGCCGGTAATTATGACAAGTTGGGTAACTACAGGAGCAGATGCAGTAACTACACCAACACCTCTTGCAATAATGGGGGGAGAAGCTTCAGGTGCTACTATGCCAACTTTAACAAATATTATGGTAGGTAATATAGGTGGTTGTTTAGGAGAAACTTCAGCTATAGCACTAATAATAGGTGGAATATATCTTTTATATAGAAAAGTAATAACTTGGAGAATTCCATTTACCTATATAGCAACTGTAGCAGTATTAACACTTTTATTAGACGGTGGATTTTCTGCAATGACTTATCATTTATTCGCAGGAGGATTAATGTTAGGTGCATTCTATATGGCAACTGACTATTCATCATCACCTGTAACTCCTAAGGGACAGATTATATTTGGAGTAGGTTGTGGTGTTATAACTACAGTAATTAGATTATATGGTGGATATCCAGAAGGAGTTTCATATTCGATATTATTAATGAATGTTGCAGCACCTATAATAGACAAATATACAAGTCCAAAAGTATTTGGTGAGGTGAAGCAAAATGCGTGAGATAATTAAATTAGGATTAGTATTATTATTAATAACAGCAATATCTGCCACGATACTTGGCCTTTCTAATGGAATAACTTCTAAAAAAATAGAAGAAGTTGAAGCTAAGGCAAGTCAAGAGGCAAGAAAAGAAGTACTACCAAAGGCAGATAATTTTGAACCTGTAGATATAGATACAGATAGTAAAGTTTTAGCAGTATATAAATCAGATGCAGGTTATGCAATTAAGACTGCTACTCCTGGTTATGGTGGAAATGTTGAAGTAATAACAGGAATATCAAAAGATGGAGCCATTACTGGAGTGAAGGTAGTTAAGCATCAAGAAACACCAGGTTTAGGAGCTAATGCTACAGGAAGTGAATTCCAAAATCAATATAAAGGAATTAAAGCTAAAAATGAAGTTCTTGTTGTAAAAACAGCACCAAGTAAAGATAATCAAATACAAGCTTTAACAGGTGCAACAATAACTTCAGATGCAGTGACTAAAGGTGTAAATATAGCAAGAACATTATTTAACGAGAAGTTAAATAAGTAGTCCTATTACGGAGGTGAAATGATGAAATTGTTTGACACTTTTAAAAATGGAATTGGTAAAGAAAACCCTGTTTTCATACAACTTTTAGGTATGTGTCCTACACTAGCCGTTACTACAACTGCAACAGATGGTATGGCTATGGGACTTGCAACTACTTCTGTTTTATTGGGATCTAATTTAGTTATTTCTTTGTTTAGAAAAGTTATACCAGATAAAATACGTATCCCAGCATTTATAGTTGTAATTGCTACTTTTGTTACATTAATTGGAATGTTTATGCATGCTTATGCAATGAGTTTATATAAATCATTAGGACTTTTTATTCCTTTGATTGTTGTTAACTGTCTTATATTAGGAAGAGCGGAATCCTTCGCTTCAAATAATAAACCAGTAAAGGCTTTAGCTGATGGATTAGGAATGGGAATAGGTTTTACTCTTGCTCTTACTATATTAGGTATTGTAAGAGAAGTTCTAGGTGCAGGTAGTGTGTTTGGCTTTGAACTATTTGGAGAAGCTTTTAAACCTGCTATAGTAATGATTTTACCTCCTGGAGCATTCCTTGCACTAGGTGTTTTACTGGGAATAATTAATTGGATTGGCCAAAAAAAGGCTAATAACGCGTAAAGGAGGATTATAAATGGAAATCTTGAAAATAGCAATTAGTGCAATGCTTGTAAACAACTTTGTATTATCTAGATTTTTAGGGATATGTCCCTTTTTAGGAGTTTCTAAAAAAGTAGAAACTGCTTCTGGTATGGGAATGGCTGTTGCTTTTGTTATGACATTAGCATCAGTAATAACATATATTGTGCAATATGCAGTTTTAGAACCACTAGGACTAGCTTATTTACAGACAATTGCGTTTATATTAGTAATCGCATCATTAGTACAGTTTGTAGAGATGTTTATAAAGAAATCAAGTCCTTCTTTATATGAAGCTTTAGGGGTTTACTTACCATTAATAACAACTAACTGTGCTGTTTTAGGTTTAACTATATTAAATATACAAGAAGAATTTAATTTAATAGAAACGATAGCACATGGTATATTTGCTTCTATAGGTTTTTCATTAGCAATTATATTATTTGCTGGAATCAGAGAGAGATTAGCTATAGCTGATGTACCTAAATCATTAGAAGGAGCTCCTATAGCTTTAATAACTGCAGGATTAATGTCAATAGCATTCTTAGGATTTGCTGGATTAGTTTAGGGGGTGAAAGTACATGGATTTTAATAGTTTATTAAAACCTATAGTTAGTTTAGGAGGACTAGGTTTACTTTTTGGATCAGGCTTAGCAGTTGCTTCAAGAGTATTTGCAGTTGAAGTTGATCCAAAGGTTGAACAAATAAGAGATGCCCTTCCTGGAGCTAATTGTGGTGCGTGTGGTTATCCTGGTTGCGATGCATTTGCAGATGGAGTAGCTAAGGGTGAAGCACCTGCAAATGGATGTCCCGTTGGAGGAGAAGAAGCTTCAAGTAAAATAGCTGATATCATGGGAGTCGATGCAGGATCAAGTGAAAAGAAAGTAGCTAGGGTATTATGTAGTGGAAATAATTCAAAAGCTAAAGAGAAGCTTGAATATACAGGAATAAAAGATTGTAAAGCAGCAGCAATGGTACAAGGTGGAAGTAAAAGCTGTCAATTTGGGTGTTTAGGCCTAGGAACATGTGTTGATGCATGTAACTTTGACGCTATATATATAGAAGATGGAATTGCAAAAATAGATCCTGAAAAATGTACATCTTGTGGAGCATGTTTAGAAACTTGTCCTAAAGATGTAATTGGATGGGTGCCTTATGGACAGGATGTTGTTGTTGATTGTAATAGTAAAGATAAAGGTAAAGAAGTTAAAAATGGCTGTTCTGTAGGATGTATTGGATGTCAATTGTGTGTTAAGGCATGTCCATTTGATGCTATAGAATTTGAAGATAATTTAGCTAAGATAAATTATGATAAGTGTGAAAATTGTATGCTTTGTGCGGAAAAATGTCCGACAAATGCAATTTGGGCTAACTTTGAAAATAGAAAGAAAGCTAAAATAAAAGAAGATGATTGTATTGGATGTACAATTTGTGCTAAGAAATGCCCTGTGGATGCAATAGAGGGAGAAGTTAAAAAAGTTCACAAGGTAGATGAAGAAAAGTGTATCGGTTGTGGCGTTTGTGAAGAGAAATGTCCTAAAGATGCAATTGAAATGAAATAATAAAGCTAGGGCCATTGGTCCTAGTTTTTCTTTTATGATACATTTATTATGAAACTTTTAGACTAAGTTGATTTATGAAAAAATTGTTACTTGTAAAAGATTACTGCAAGTGGTAAACTTTAAATGTAATAATGTGTAATTTTTATTGAAAAATGTATATAGTTAAGAAGACAAAAGGAGATAAATATGACTAAATGGGACAAGATGTTAATATTTTTTATTATTATAATTAGTCTATCTGGTTTATATTTTGTTAAAGAAGTTGCTGTTAATGAAGGTGCTCAATATATAAGAGTAGAAGTTAATGGTAAAGAATATAAGAAGATATCTTTAGGAGCTAATATGGAAGGAAAAACAATAGAGGTAAAAACAGAATATGGGTTTAACAAAATAGAAATAGGTAAAAATAAAGTTAGAATGATAGAATCTGATTGTCACGACCAATTGTGTGTAAAACAGGGTTGGATTAATGCTCCAGGAAATGTAGTTGTCTGTCTTCCCAACAGATTAGTTATAGAGTTAGAAGGTAGTAAAGAATCTAAAGTAGATGAAATTAGTCATTAGGGGGGCTAGACATGAGTATGAAAAAGTTAATATTTTTAGCATTATTAGTTGCTATAGGGTTAGTATTAAGTATTGTAGAATCATTTATACCCATTCCATTTGTAGTGCCAGGAGTCAAATTAGGGCTTGCAAATATAATAGGTTTGGTATCTTTAGTAATATTTGGATATAAAGAAGCATTAATAGTAGTCATCTTAAGAAGTCTAACCTTTGCATTATCAACAGGGAACTTTTCAGGATTATTTTATAGCTTGTCAGGAGCTATTTTAAGTGTAACAATTATGTTTATAGTTTATAGGTTTTTATCAAGATATTTTAGTTTAATTGGAGTTAGTATATTTGGAGCAGTAAGTCATAGTTTTGCTCAAATAGCAGTAGCGAGTTTAATTATAGAAAATATAAGGATTTTTTCCTATTTACCTATTATGACGTTAATGAGTCTTTTTTCAGGATATTTTGTAGGATTATCCTCTATATATCTAACTAAAAATTTGAAAAATAAAAATATAAGTTTTAATTTTACTAACTTATAATAAGCTTCTTTTAAAAAAAGGAGGAATACAATGAGGGCTAGAAATAGAAATCCTTGGATTTTAATTTTATTATTAGCGGTGGGCTTAGTACTAGGTGGTATTATTGGTGATTTATTAGGAGATAAAATACCTCTTTTAGCTAAGAGTTATTCAATAGGACTTAACCCCCCACTACATTTAGATTTAAATGTATTAGATTTAACATTTGGATTTAGTCTAAATTTAAATGCTGCCAGTGCAATAGGTATTATTTTAGCTATTTTAATATTTAGAAAGATTTAGGAGGATTTATGAAAAATATAGTTTTAGCTTCAGGCTCCCCGAGAAGAAGGGAGTTATTAAAAAGGTATAATATAGGTATGAAAGTCAAAAAAAGTAATATTCAAGAATTAGTATTTGAAGATGAAAAACCCCATCATGTTGCAATGGCATTAGCTTTTGAAAAAGCATATGATGTGTCATTAAATGTTGAAAGTAAAGAAATTGTACTTGCTGCAGATACAATAGTGTATAGTGATAAAATATTAGGCAAACCTAAGGATAAAAAGGAAGCATTTGAAATGCTTTTAAGTCTTAGTGGAAAAAAACATAGTGTAATAACAGGTATATCAATTATAAAAGCAGGTACAAATATTAAGATTATAGATTATGAAGAAACTATAGTTAAGTTTAGGAAACTAAGTAGTAAAACTATAAACAGTTATATTGAAACAGGTGAATATGAAGATAAAGCTGGAGGTTATGGAATTCAAGGTATAGGAGCAATCTTAGTAGATCATATTTATGGATCTTATTCAAATGTCGTAGGACTTCCGATATCAAAATTAGACTACCTTTTAACTAAGCATTTTAGCATAAATCTATTATAAGCAGGAGGAAAGATGGGTAAGTATACTATTAAAGATTTACCTTTAGATGAAAGACCAAGAGAGAAACTTTATAAAAAAGGCGTTAAATCATTGTCTAATTCTGAATTGTTAGCTATAATAATAAGGACAGGTAATAAAAATAAATCAGCATTAGAAATCTCTCAAACCCTATTAACTTTAGATAAAGAAGGGCTTTTGTATCTTAGTGAATGTAGTGTAGATGAATTAACTTTAATAGATGGAATAGGAAGATGTAAGGCTGCACAAATTTTATCTGCTTTAGAATTAGGAAAAAGATCTATTAAATATAGAAATGTTGAAACAAAGAAAATCACATCTCCTTTAGATGTATCTAATTTATTAATGGATGATATGAAGAATCTAAAGAAGGAATATTTTAAAATAATCATGTTAAACACCAAAAATAGAATAATAAGTATCGAAGATATATCGGTAGGGAGTTTAAACTCTTCTATTGTTCATCCTAGAGAAGTTTTTAAATCTGCAATAAAAAGAAGTAGTGCATCCTTAATTTTAGTACACAATCATCCAAGTGGAGATCCTGAACCTAGTAAGGAGGATATTAATATTACTAAACGCTTAGTTGAATGTGGTAAAATACTTGGGATAAAGGTATTAGATCATATAATATTAGGTAATAACAGATATGTTAGTTTAAAAGAAGAAGATGTAGTATAAGTTTAAAGTTAGGAAGGAGCAAATGATAATGAGTATTTTTGCGTTATTTTCAAGAGATATGGGAATAGATTTAGGTACTGCTAATACACTTGTTTATGTTAAAGGAAAGGGTATAGTAGTTAGAGAACCATCTGTTGTAGCAATTAAAAAACAAGATAATGATGTTATGGCTGTTGGTTCAGAGGCTAAGAGAATGATAGGGAGAACCCCTGGTAATATAGTAGCAATAAGACCTATGAAGGATGGTGTTATTGCTGATTTTGATGTAACTCAGAGTATGATAAAATATTTCCTTAAAAAAGCTTATCCAAAGAGGACAATAGTACAACCTAGAGTTGTTGTATGTGTACCATCTGGAGTAACAGAAGTTGAAAAAAGAGCTGTTGAAGAAGCAGCCTTACAAGCAGGTGCTAAGGAAGCATATTTAATAGAAGAACCAATGGCAGCAGCTATAGGTGCTGATTTACCGGTACAAGAGCCTACAGGAAGTATGGTTGTTGATATAGGTGGAGGAACAACAGAAGTAGCAATAATATCATTAGGAGGAATTGTTACAAGTAAATCCATTCGAGTAGGTGGAGATGAGTTAGATGAATCAATAGTACAGTTTATTAAGAAAAGTTATAATCTAATGATTGGAGAAAGAACTGCAGAAGAAGTTAAAATAAATATTGGTTCAGCCTATAAAAAATCAAAAGATGATAAAATGAAAATTAGAGGTAGAGATCTTATTTCTGGGTTACCTAAAACCATAGAGATCACTTCAGGGGAAATATATGAAGCTTTAAAGGAACCAGTTGCAAGTATTATAGATGCAATAAAGTTTACATTAGAAAAAACACCACCTGAACTTGCTGCAGATGTTATGGAGTTTGGTATTATGCTAACTGGTGGAGGTGCAATGTTAAATGGCTTAGATAAATTAGTAAGAAAAGAGACAGGCATGCCAGTTAATATTGCAGAGAACCCTTTAGATTGTGTGGTTTTAGGAACAGGAAAAGCAGTAGAGGATATAGAGATGTTAAGAAGAGTTTCTACAAATACAAAAAAGGGTTAAATTAGGTGATAATAAATGTCTGTATTTAAAAAGCATGCAAGTAAAATGATAGTAATAGGGGTTACTATCATTTTACTTGTTATTATAGGTATTACAGCTAGAGATAGAGACGAAATAACTTTTATAGAAAGTAAAATAGGAAATATAATAACTCCAGTGCAAAGGGTAGTTTACAATATTGGTGAATCTTTTTTTGATACATTTAAATCAATAACTAGTCTTTCACAAATTAAAAGAGAAAATGAGAATTTAAAAAAGAAAGTAGAAAAGCTAAAAAAAGATAACAGAGAAATGAAAGAGATCATAAGTAGAACTGAATATTTAAGAAAGGAAGCTTTATTAAAAGAAAAATCTAATTATAATTTTATAGATGCTGAAATAGTTTCAAAAGACCCAGGAAGTTGGTTTAATAAATTTGTTATAGATAAGGGCTTAAAGGATGGTATAAGTAAAGATGATCCTGTTGTATTTGCTGTAGAATACGAAGGTGAAGTAATTGAAGCAGGACTTGTAGGAAGAATTATGGAAGTTGGAGAAAATTGGGCAAAGGTTGTTTCAATTATTGATAAGGGAAGTAATGTAAGTTTTAAAGACATAAGAACACAGGATAATGGTATTGTTTCTGGTGTTATGGATAATGACGAAAGATTAAAGGGTACATTATTTGATTATAATGCTAATGTTGTTAAAGGAGACAAGCTTTTAACTTCTGGAATGGGAGGACTTTTTATAAAGAATCTTTACATTGGTGAAGTTGTAGAAGTTGAAAAAAGATCAGAGGAGTTAGTTAAAGTTATTAAAGTTAAACCTGCTGTTGATTTTAGAAAGCTAGATGAGGTTTATATAATAACACAAACTAAATAGAGAGAGGTTTTAAATTTGAATGTGTTTATAGTAGCTAGTATAGTAATTATAAACTTCATATTACAAACTACTGTTTTTCAGTATATCGATATATTTGGTATAAAACCTAATACATCCCTAATTTTGGTAGTTGTTTTTGCTTTATTAAATAATAAAAGATTCGGAGGCATATTAGGGCTTTTAGTTGGTTTTTTACAAGATATTATTTTTAGTAAAGTTATAGGAATTTATGCCTTGATATATTTTTTAGTAGGATATATTGTAGGTCTTTTTAATAAGGTTATTTTTAAAGCTAACCCTGTGACACCTTTTATTTTTACCTTGTTGTCTACTTTAGTGAGTTACATAGTATATTATATATTTATGTATTTTTTTGCTATGGATATAGAATTTTTAAATATAATAAAAAGTAAAGCTTTAATCGAAATGATTTATAATTCTTTATTATCTATTTTCATATATAAAAAAATAGCAAAATATTATGAGGAACCCTATAGTAGATATGGTTTACAAAGTCGGAGGTGAAATAGGTGAAATTAATTGATAAACTAAAAAATAGATATAACATTTTTATTATTATAATTGCAGTTATATTTATTGGTATGGCTTATAGGCTTAGTTATCTTACAATAGTTAAGGGTGATTATTATAGAGATTTAGCAGAATCTAAAAGATTAAGAAAAGTACCTATACCAGCTCCTAGAGGAGAAATAAGGGATAGATATGGTAGGCTATTAGCAAGTAATGAGCCAAGTTTTACAGTCCAAGTTATGAAGGATGAATTAACAAGGGAAAATAAAAATAAAGTAGCATTAAAGCTTATTACCCTTTTAGAAAAAGAAGGGGAAAACTATGTTGATGAGTTTCCTATAAAGCTTAATAATATAGTATATAAAAATAATGAGAACTATAAAAATGGTGAAAATCCTATTAATGAAGTAGTTAATTTATTAGAAAAACATAATCTAGAGGATAGTTTATTTCAAACCTATTATACAAACAAGACAGAGTTAAATAATTATGAATTTATAACAGCAGAGAGAGCAAAACTTATTTTAGAAGGTGATGGCACGGATATCCCTATAGATATAAGTTTAAAAAATGGAAAAGTTAGTTTTAATTATTACGGAGAGAATATAGATAAATGGAGAAGTAAGGAAAATGTATCAAATTTAAAGCCTAAAGACGCTTTATTACATTTAACAAATGAAACGCTTCTTAGAAGTTTATTAAAACACCCAATAATACGATTAAAAGCATATGAAGTATTAAAGAATAATGGTTTAGCAGATAAATTTAAAATAGAGTATTTATACTATAGTTATGATGAAGATTATAGAGATTTAAAAAGAAGTCTAATGGATATTAATTCTATAACAATAGATTCATCAGCAAAGGATGACTTTATAAGTATTATTCTTAATGAAGAGACATCTAGTGATGAAGAACTTATTATATATAAGTTATTATCTAAGGTATATACATTGGATAATCAAGATTTAATAATAGGAAAGATGTTTATAAAAGAGCTTAAAAATAATGGAGTAGACCCAGGAATAGATATATCAGTAAATGATGGATATGTAAGTTTTAAGTACAAAGATAAAGAAAATGAAGAATCTATGAAACATTTGATTGACTTATCGTTAAAAAATAAAGTGAAAGATAAAAAAACAAATGAATCTATAAGTATAATTAAAAAAGTACTTACAGATGATAAGGTGAAAGTTTTTTCACAAAAGGAAATTTTAAATTCTGGAATTAACCCTAAAATATCAGTAGCGAAATGGAAATATACACCGATAATTAATAAAGAAAGCTGGCTAAGTCAATTTAAAAGTTTAGGTATGACTGATACTACTACAGCAAAGGATGCATTTTTAAAGTTAAGACAAGCAAAGGAAATTAATAACAAATTAAGTGATTATGAAGCAAGATTTATAATGCTTATGACTGAACAACTTAATAAACAGGGTTATAGGGGATATCAACCAGTTAATATAGCCTATGGAGTTAAGGATGTGACTTTTGCTAAGATTAAAGAAAATAGTTATGAATTTTCTGGAGTAAAAGTAGAAGTTCAACCTGCAAGGGATTATCCAATGGGAAAAACCGCTGCACATATTTTGGGATATTTAGGAAAAATAAGTCAACCCTTTGAGATAGAGAAATATTTAGATAACCCTAATTCAGGTTATACAAGAAATGATATAATAGGAAAGACCGGAATAGAGCAAAGATATGAAAGTGAATTAAAGGGTAAGGATGGTTATAAAAAAGTAGAGGTAGATGTAGTTGGAAATCCTTTAAATGTAATAGATAGTGAAAAGGCTATCCCGGGTAATAATCTATACCTAACTATAGATGCTGAGCTTCAAAAGGTAGCTGAAGATTCCTTAAAATATGCTCTAGAAGAAATTCAAAGTGCAGGAGAATATAAAAGTAAATGGGGAAATTATAATTATACAGAAGAAAAGGGCGAAAATGGGCCAAGAAAACTTAAAAATGCTACTTCTGCAGCTACAGTAGCTATAGATGTAAAAACAGGAGAACTTTTGGCTATGGCCAATTATCCATCCTATGATCCTAATCTTTTTACAACAGGGATTTCTTTAGAGGATTGGGAAAGTTTAAAACCAGAAAATGAAGATGATAGATTAGCACCAAGACCACTTAGGAATATTGCAATGAGAACAGCAGTCCAACCAGGTTCTATATTTAAAATGGTTACAGGATTGGCAGGACTTAATAAAGGAATGGATCCAAATAAAAATATTAATGCATTAGGATATTTAGAATATGGTGGACAAACCTTTGGTTGTTGGATATATAATGATTATGGTGGAATACATGGCGCAACAAATATGTATGAAGCTATTAAAGAATCTTGTAACTTTTATTTCTTTACATTAGCAGCTGGAAAAAATTTAAGGACTGAAAGAAATATAGGCGCTGAGGTGGACTTAGAAGATATAACTTATATTGCTAAAAAGTTTGGTTTAGATGAAAAAACAGGGATAGAAATACCAGGGGAACGAGCCGGTAGAGTCCCTAGCAAGGATACTAAATCTGTTATAGCAAAGAGAAGTTTTAAAAACTTTTTATATGATAATAAAGACAAATTAAAGGATGGTTTAACAGATGGACAAATAGAAAAACTTGTAATTGAAGTATCAACTTGGAATTTCAATATGGGGAGAGGAGAAGTTATTAATAGATTAAAAAAACTTGGTTTTGATCCTTATAAGAATCTTAAACTTTATGGCAATGATTATACTTTAACAGATTATATAAAATACACTTTCTTTAGAAATGTTAAATTCGGACTAGCAGATGAATTTAATATCACAATAGGACAAGGGGAAAATAGATATACTCCAATACAAATAGCTAATTATATAGCTACTTTAGCAAGTGATGGAGTAAGACATAAAGTAAGTGTTATTGACAAATTAGAAGATTATAATGGAAATACAATAGTTAAAGGAAAAAAAGAGGTTATAGAAGAGTTAGATTTAAATAAAGAATACTTTAATGTTGTTAAAAAGGGAATGAATATGGCAGCAGAAGATGGTACTGCTAGAAGGATATTTAAAGATTTCCCAGTTAAAGTAGGAGTAAAAACAGGTACTGCCCAAGCAACAGGATACGATAACTATGCCTGGTTTGTTGCTTTTGCTCCCTATGATGATCCACAGATAGCTGTATCTACTATAATCTTTCAAGGTGGTCATGGAGGATATGCAGGTCCTGTAGCAAGGGAAGTAATAGCTCAATATTTAGGATTAAATAATAAAAATGAGAAGATAGACTTTAAAAATAAATTGAAAAGATAGGACTATCTTTTCAATTTATTTTTTTTAACATTTTAAGAAGGAATTAAACTACATATGAAGAATATTTACAATATAGTAGCATTTTGATTTGGAGGTATACACAATGGATGAAAATCTAGTAGTTTTTAAGGGAAATACTGATGGACTGTATATATACATCAATGAGGGAAGATTTGAAGAAATAAAAAAACAATTAGATGTTAAATTAAAAAAGGCTAAGAATTTTTTTCAAGGAGGTAAAGTAATAAACTTTAAAGGTCGAGATTTAACTGAAGAGGAAGAAAATGAATTAAGATTTATAATTAATGAAAAATATGGGTTAAAAATAGACTGTAAAAAAGAGGAAGCTAAAGAGACTGAAAAGGCAAATAGTAAAGAGTTCTTTGAAGGTATAAAGGAAGGGGAAACTAAGTTTGTTAAGACGACAATCAGGTCTGGACAAAGCATTGAGTATGATGGAAACATAGTAATTTTTGGAGACGTTAACCCTGGAGCAGTTATAAAAGCAAAGGGAAATATTGTAGTCTTAGGTAATCTTAGAGGAATAGCCCATGCAGGGAGTGATGGAAATAGAGATGCAATTATTTTTGCTTTTAGATTAAAATCTATGCAACTTAGGATTGCAGATATTATTGCTAGATCTCCAGATGGTGAAATATCATCACCTTTAATTCCAGAAATAGCAAAAATAAAAAATGATATAGTAGTGGTTGTACCTTATTCACAAAAAAAATAATGTTTTAGTTAGGAGGATTTAAATGAGTGAAGTTATAGTAATTACATCAGGAAAAGGTGGGGTTGGTAAAACTACAACTACAGCTAATATAGGAACTGGCCTTGCTATGCTTGGTAAAAAAGTTGTAGTGGTTGATGCTGATATAGGTTTAAGAAATTTAGACGTTGTTATGGGTCTAGAAAATAGAATAGTATATGATATCGTTGATGTCGTAGAAGGGGTGTGCAGATTAAAACAAGGTTTAATAAAAGATAAAAGGTATGAAGGATTATATTTATTACCAGCTGCACAAACTAAGGATAAAACAGCAGTATCACCTAAACAAATGCAGGAGTTAAGTGACAAACTTAAAGAAATGTTTGATTATGTTATTATTGATTGTCCGGCAGGAATTGAACAAGGATTTCAAAATGCTATAGCAGGGGCTGATAAAGCAGTTGTAATATCTACACCTGAAATATCAGCAGTAAGAGATGCTGATAGAATTATAGGTCTATTAGAGTCAAAGGGAATATATAACCCTAAGTTAATAATTAATAGAATTCGTCAAGATATGGTTAATAGAGGAGACATGATGAATATAGAAGACATGATAGACATATTAGCCATAGAACTCTTAGGTATAGTTCCAGATGATGAATCAATTGTTATTTCAACTAATAGAGGAGAACCAGTTGTAACTAATGAAAATGCTCTAGCAGGGCAAGCCTTTGGAAATATAACAAAGAGAATTACAGGTCAGGAAATAGAACTATTAGACTTAGAGGCAGATGAAGGAATGTTTAAGAAAATCAAAAAAATGTTTTTTGGAAAATAAAATTGAAGGAGGAATAGAGTTGGATTTGTTCAAATTATTTAGTAAAAACGATGGAAATAGTAAGAGTGTAGCGAAAGAGAGATTAAAGTTAGTGTTAATACATGATAGAACAAATGTATCGCCTCGCTTCTTAGAAATGGTAAAAGGGGATATTATAAGAGTTATATCTGATTATATGGTAATAGATGAAGAAGGTTTAGATATGAAATTTACTAGGACTAAAAGAGAGAGCGATAATGAATCAATACCTGCATTAGTTGCTAATATTCCAATACTTAAAATGAAGGATGAACAATAACTTACAGGCAGGAGGAAAGTCATGAAGATAGCTTTGATAGCCCATGATAAAAAGAAAAGGGACATTGTAAATTTTTCACTGGCCTATAAGGAAATTTTTAAAGAACATGATATATATGCTACTGGTACAACAGGCAAAAGGATAATAGAAGCTACTGGACTAAATGTATTTAGAGTATTATCAGGACCATTAGGGGGAGATCAGCAAATAGGAGCTAAAATTGCTGAAAATCAAATGGATATAGTTATTTTTTTAAGAGATCCATTAACAGCTCAACCCCATGAACCAGATATATTAGCATTAATGAGATTGTGTGATGTTCATAATATTCCATTAGCTACAAATATAGGAACAGCAGAAATATTAATAAAAGCTTTAGAACGAGGAGATATGTCCTGGAGAAAAGTTGTGAAAAAATAGCACACTTAAGTGCTATTTTTTATTTGCCGTGTTTTACTTTTGTAATAAAAAGCGTGAAATTTAAATATTATTATAATAAATAATTTTACAAAAGTAAGATAGGAGGGCTATTATGAGTTTGAAAAAAATTATTAATAACAAGACTAGATCTATAAGAGTAAAGACAGGGTATAATACTAAAAATAATAAAGATATCTATAAAAGAAGAATAAAGCAAATACTAATAAGTATTATATTAGTTTTAATGGTGATTTTTATTAAAAAATTAGATACTAATATAACAAAAACAGCAATTGAACTTGTAGATAAGACAATTAATTATGATATGGAAATAACTAAGGTTAAAGATTTTACTTTAAAATACACAAAGAAAATAATAAATGTACCTAAGAAAGGGATTTCAGTTTTTAATGAAGATTCAAATAAAGAGGGATTTATTATTCCGGTAACAGGTGAAATATATAAAAGTTTTGGGAAGGTACCAAAATCTAATGGTGTTGAAATATTTAATAAAGGTGTGGATATAATACCTAATAGAAATGAAGTAGTAGCTATTTCAGAAGGAGTAGTAATAGAAAAAGGGAAAGATTTAGTATATGGTAACTATGTTAAAATAAGGCATGGAAATATCGAAGCATATTATGGAGGTATGAATGCTATTTATGTAGAAATAGGAGATAAAGTTGAATCTGGAGAAAAAATTGGTAGTTTTAATAATATAAATAAAACTAAATTTCATTTTGAAATATGGGAGGAAGGTTCTCCTATTAATCCTATGAAAAAGATAGAATTTTTACATGATGTAGTCTTAACATAGGTGTATTACTAATGACTTTGATAACTATTAAAGGTATAAAAATAAAAATAAATATATTTTTTATAATATTACTAGCAATATATATATATATTGGATATTTCATTGACATTTGTATTATACTTTTTTCACTCATTATACATGAAATTTCACATATAGTAATGGCAGTAAAAAAAGGGGTAAAAATAGATGAAATATGTTTATTGCCCTTTGGGGGTTTTATAAAATTAAAATCCTTTATAAGTGAAAATCCTAAAAAAGAAATATTAACTTGTATAATGGGACCATTATCTAATCTTATAATAGCTATAATTTTTATAATAATTAATGAGTGCTTTGTAAGTGTATATATGGTAGAATATATAATTAGAATAAATTTATTTCTTTTTATATTAAATATGCTCCCAATCTTACCGTTAGATGGTGGTAGGATAATTAGAGGTATTCTTTCTTATAATATAGGTATTAAATTAGCTACAAAAGTTATAATGATACTTACATATATTATTTCATCATTAACAATGGTCTATGGAAGTTTAAATATACTTAAAAATAACGAAGGTATATATATAATTTTACTTGGGGTATATATAGTTATCGCTGCCAGAAAAGAAAAGGATTTGGCAGCTTTTATATTCATTAAACAAATACTTACAAAGAAAGAAAAAATACTTAAAAAAGGTGTTATGAAAGCTCATTTTTTAGTAGGTTTAAAATCAGTAACTATTAAATCTATACTAGATAATTTTTTACCAGGTAAGTATCATATTATAATAGTTATTGATAATTCAGGTACTCAACTGGGTACAATAAATGAGGAAGAACTTATTAAAGGAGCAATGGAGTTAGGTATTTATGTAACATTAGAAAAGTTGTTAATTAATAAGAAAAAATGATAAAATATAATTCAAGATAAATAGAAGAGACTTTTAGATAAGGGTGATAAATTTGATTAACGAAGAATTATTAGATAAAATATTAAAAAAAGTGGAGAAACCAGGTAGATATATTGGTAGAGAACAAAATTCTGTTATTAAAAACTTAGATGAGGTAGATACTAGATTTGCATTTGCTTTTCCTGATATATATGATGTAGGAATGTCACATTTAGGCTTACATATACTTTATAATCTATTAAACAAGAAAAAAGGTATTTATTGTGAAAGAGTTTTTGCACCTTGGGTTGATTTTGAAGATGAATTAAGGAAAAATAAGATACCTTTATTTTCATTAGAAACTAAAAGTCCTATTAAAGATTTTGACTTTATAGGATTTACATTACAGTATGAAATGAGTTATACAAATATATTAAACATGTTAGACCTAGGTGATATACCTATAAGATCAAAAGATAGGAAAGAAAAAGATCCATTAGTAATAGCAGGAGGTCCCTGTGTCTATAATCCTGAAACCTTATCAGAAATAGTGGATATTTTTGTTATTGGAGAATCAGAAGAATTAATTCTTGAGATAATGAAAATCCATAAAGAATGGAAAAAAGAAAATAAAGATAAATTGGATTTTCTTGAAAGAATTAGTAAACTACAGGGGGTTTATATTCCTTCATTTTATGAAGTTACCTACAAAGAAGATGGAACTATAAAGGAAAGAATACCTAAAAAAGAAAGTTATCCTAAAACTATTAAAAAACGAATAATTAAGAATTTAGATGATACTTATTATCCAGAAAAGTTAATAATACCCTACGTAGAAATAGTTCATGATAGAATAATGTTAGAGATATTTAGAGGGTGCACAAGGGGATGTAGATTCTGTCAAGCAGGTATGATTTATAGACCAGTTAGGGAAAGAAGTGTAGAGAGTTTATTAGAACTTTCAAAAAAACTTGTAGATGCTACAGGACATGAAGAAATTTCTCTATCTTCATTAAGTACTAGTGACTATTCTAGATTAGATGAATTAGTAACTAAGTTAATAGATGAATTTAAAGAAAAAAGAATAGGTTTAGCATTACCTTCTTTGAGACTTGATTCTTTTTCTCTTGAAATAATAGAAAAGATACAAAAGATAAGAAAAACTGGATTAACATTTGCTCCGGAGGCAGGTTCACAAAGATTAAGAGATGTTATAAATAAAGGTATTGAAGAAGAGAATTTAATAGACTCAGTTAAAAATGCATTTGAGTTAGGATGGTCAACAGTTAAACTTTATTTCATGATAGGACTTCCAACTGAAACTAAGGAAGATGTATATGGTATAAAAGACCTTTCTTATAAGGTTAAGGAAGAATTCTTTAAGTTACCAAGGGAAAAAAGAAAAGGAAATTTAAGAATAACAACAAGTGCATCATGTTTTGTACCAAAACCCTTTACTCCATTTCAATGGCATCCCCAGGATACTATTGATGAGTTTAAAGAAAAACAAAATTTATTAAAAGATACTATTAAAGATAGAAAGATTAATTTTAATACCCATGATGCTAGGTTAAGCTTTTTAGAGGCAGTATTTGCAAGGGGAGATAGGAAAGTATGTGAAGTGCTTATTAAAGCCTGGGAAAAAGGATGTAAATTTGATGGATGGTCAAATATATTTGATTATGAAAAATGGGAACAAACATTTGAAGAATTAGATATAGATCCAAGTTTTTATGCTAATAGAAAAAGGGACTATGATGAAGTATTACCTTGGGATTTTATAAATGTTGGGGTGACTAAAAAATATTTAATAAAGGAAAATGAGAAAGCAGTTAAAGGAGAATTAACTAAGGATTGTAGAGAAGGATGTACAGGATGTGGCATTAATACGAAGTTTACAGGCGGTGTTTGCTAATGAAGACATTAAGAGTTAAATTTAAAAAATGTAATGAACTTAAGTATATATCTCACCTTGATTTAATGAGATTATTTCAAAGAGCCTTTAGAAGGGCTAATATACCAGTTAAGTATTCTGAAGGTTATAATCCTCATCCTAAATTTTCCTTTGCAACTGCCTTAGCTGTCGGAGTTTCCAGTGATGGAGAGTATATGGATGTAGAATTAATAAAGGATATAAACCCTGATGTTTTTATTGATAAAATGAATCAAGTATTACCAGAGGGAATTAAAATTTTAAAAGCTAAATATACTAACTCTAAGAAATCGTTAATGGCTTTATTAAGATGGTCAACTTATGTAATAGAACTTAATTTTGAATCTATAACAAAGGAAAAAATGCAATCAATTATAGATGATATACTTAGTAAAGAAGAAATATTAATAACAAAAACAAAGAAAAAGAGAAAGAAAGTTATAACTAGAGAGGTAGATATCAGACCTAATATAAAGGATATTTCTATTTTAATTTTAAAGGAGAATAAAGCTATAATAAAAACAACCTTAAGAACAGGAAGTGCGGGAAATTTAAAGCCAGAAGTATTAGTAGAGCAAATTAAGAATAAAGAAAATGTAGAACTTATCGATGATGAGACAAAAATACAGAGGTTAGATTTATTTATAGAAAAGAATGGAGAGATAGTTACACCTGTATAAAAATTAGGGGGGATATCCCATATTATTATAAAATTATTTTGGGAGAGGTTATATGAATGATATTATTATTGATGTAGGGGTAAATCAAGATAGAGTAGCAATACTTGAAAATAAGGATTTAGTAGAATTTTATATTGAAAGAGGAGATAATAAAAGAGTTCTTGGAAATATCTATAAAGGTAGAGTGGTAAATGTATTACCTGGAATGCAGGCAGCTTTTGTAGATATAGGACTTGAAAAAAATGCATTTCTTTATGTTAAAGATGCAATACCTAAGGATATAATGGATAATAAGGATATAAATCTAAAGGATATATCGATAAAAGATGTGGTTAAACAAGGACAAGATATAATTGTACAGGTGATTAAAGAACCCTTTGGTACTAAAGGAGCAAGAATAACTACCCACATTACACTACCGGGGAGATATCTTGTATTAATGCCTTTTACTGATTATGTTGGCATTTCAAGACGTATAACAAAGGATGAGGAAAGGGAAAGACTTAAAGGTTTAGCAGAAGAGATTAAAGTCAATAATATGGGTATAATATTAAGGACTGCAGCTGAGGAGAAGAATAAGAAGGATTTAAGGGATGATCTAAATTTCCTTTTAAAGGTATACTATAAAATTGAAAATGAAAGAAATTTAGGTTTTGCACCAAGAATTATATATAAGGATTTAGATCTAGTACAAAGGACAGTAAGAGACTTATTTACAAAAGATACTAATAAATTAATAATTAATGACAAAGAAAAATACAATAGTTTAATAGATTTAGTAGATTTGATATCCCCTCACTTAAAATCAAGGGTAGAATTATATGAAAATAGTCATAATGTATTAATTGAGTATGGAATAGAAAGAAAGATTAATGAAGCTTTAGAAAGAAAAGTTTGGCTTAAAAGTGGAGGATATATAATAATTGATGAAACCGAAGCCTTAACTTCTATAGATATAAACACTGGTAAATTTGTTGGAAGCGTTGATTTAGAACATACTGTAGTTAGAACAAATCTTGAGGCAGCAAAGGAAATAGCTAAACAATTAAGGTTAAGAAATATTGGTGGAATAATAATTATTGACTTTATAGATATGAATAATCAAGCTGATGATAAGTTAGTATTAAAAACTTTAGAAAAAGAGTTAAAAAAGGATAGAACAAGGTCAACAATATTAGGAATGACCCAATTAGGATTAGTTGAAATGACTAGAAAGAAAAATAGAAAGAGATTATCTTCAAAAATGCTTAGGGATTGTCCTTGTTGTAGTGGAACAGGTAAGGTTTATTCAGAGCATACTCTTATTAAAAAAATAGAAAATGAAATAAAGAGAATAAATATTCACACTAATATAGAAACTGTAGAATTTTTATTAAATCCATTTAATTGTGATATTTTAGAAGACAAATATAGTGATTATTTAATTAGTTTAAAGGAAAAATATAGTATAGAATTATATATTAAAGGAGATAGTTCTATAAATCTAAATGATATGAAGGTAAAAAAGATGGGGAAAATAAAGGATAAAAAAAATAATATATAATTAGTTGACAAAAGGTTTTGCTTCTGATAGAATTTTATTTTGTAAGTAGCCGCTCGATTGAGGTTTTTAAAAGCAAATTACCTATAATCGGCGAGACTGGTTTGAGGAGGTGTTGTTAGTAATGTATGCTGTAATAGAAACTGGTGGAAAACAATACAGAGTACAAGAAGGCGAAACATTATTTGTTGAAAAGTTAGATGTTAAAGAAGGAGATAACTTTGAATTTGACAAAGTTTTATTAGTTTCAAATGACGATGGTGTAAAGATAGGCCAACCTTACGTAGAAGGTGTAAATGTAACTGCTAAGGCTGTTGAACACGGTAAGAGTAAAAAGATTATTGTTTATAAGTTCAAGGCTAAAAAAGATTATAGAAGAAAACAAGGACATCGTCAGCCTTACACAAAAGTAACTATAGAAAAGATTAATGGTTAGTTAAGATATGACAAACATTAAGTTTTTCAAAAATAGTAATGGAGATATAGTTAAGTATATACTTAAAGGACATACAGGATTTGAAGAAAGCGGTAAAGATATAGTATGTTCTGCAGTATCAGTTTTAGCTATAACAGGAGCAAACTCGTTAAATGAAGTTTGTAATATTAATATTAAAGTTAATATGGAAGATGGTTACTTAGAAGTATTAATTCCTGAGGATATTAATACAGAAAAAAGAGATAAGGCAAATGTAGTTATAGAAACAATTTTAGTAGGAATAAAGAGTACAATGGAGTCGTATCCAGACTATATAACTCTCGAATACGGGGAGGTGGAATAAATGTTGATAAAAATGAATTTACAACTTTTTGCTCATAAAAAAGGAGTAGGTAGTACTAAAAACGGCCGTGACAGTGAGTCTAAAAGACTTGGTGTTAAGAGAGCTGACGGTCAAAAAGTAGTGAGTGGAAATATAATAGTAAGACAAAGAGGTACAAAAATCCACCCAGGATTTAATGTAAAAAGAGGTGGGGACGATACTTTATTTGCTACAATAAACGGAGTAGTAAAATTTGAAAGAAAAGGCAAAAACAAAAAACAAGTTAGTGTGTACCCAATAGAATCAGTAGCAGATGCAAAATAAACCTACCAATTCCGGTAGGTTTTTTCTTATATACTTTCCTTTTAAATTTAATTTATGGTACAATTAAGTTTGAGGAAATTATTTCAAAGGAGGGTATATAATGGATTCTAAAAGGGTAAAGTCAAAGAATATATTGTTTGGACTTATTAGTTTGTTATTTTTAATCATTTATATAATAATTGATCTATTTAACTATCAAGGAATTATTTCTTATTTTATACTATTTACTATACTAATAACTTTGATATTTTATATCTATAATAATCACGTTATAATATATAAAGAACTAAATGAAAAAAAGGGAAGTCTAATAAATGATATTAGACATTTATCAAGGGAACAAAGACATGATTATATGAATATATTACAAATAATATATGGTTATTTGCAAATAAAAAAAGAAAATAAAGCAGTAGAACATATAAAAAAAGTCACTGATATTACCCAAAATATCAGTAAGGTATATGCTTTATCTATTCCTTCAATATCATTGCTTTTAGATAAAAAAATCAGAAAAGCAGGTTATGAAGGAGTAAAATTTATATATAATATAAATGAGTGTTTAGATATAAGTTATAGGGATATAGAAAATGAAAAATACATAGTTAATAGATTAAATGAAATAATTGATAATGTAATTGACTTTAGTGAAGTTTATAATAATAAGGTAATAAATCTAAATATAGAAGAAGATCAATATAATTTAACATTTATTATTAAAACACCTTTTATTAAAGAAGATTTAGATAAATTATGTGGGTTTAAAGAAGTTAAAATAGAAAAGTCTGAAGTTATTATAAGATTTAAATTAGAAAAACCAAAGACTAGAGAACCTAAAGATACGTTATATTCAAATATTATTAACGATTTTTAATTAATATAAATATACTTTATAAAAGTTGGTATAATAATACTAAAATATTGACTTTTGATAAAAACTATATATAATAAACTTATCAAAGAAAGTAAGGATGATAAAGATGTTTGTAGACAAGGTAAAAGTCTTTTTTAAAGGCGGCAATGGTGGACATGGAGCCGTAGCTTGGAGAAGGGAAAAATTTGAACCCTCAGGGGGACCTGCTGGGGGAGATGGAGGCCATGGAGGTAGTGTGATACTCAAAGTAGATGAAGGTATTAACACATTGGCTGATTTTAGATATAAAAAGCATTTCAAAGCGAAATCAGGAGAAAATGGAAAAAGCAAAGGTAAATATGGTAAAAATGGTGAGGATATAATTATTTCAGTACCTCCGGGTACTATTATAAAGGAAGAAGAAACTAACAGAGTTATAGCTGATTTAGTAGATAAAGATGAAACCTTTGTAGTAGCTAAAGGAGGAAGAGGTGGAAGAGGTAATAAAAAGTTTACAAGTTCCACAAGACAAGCTCCTAGCTTTGCTGAAGGTGGATCTAAAGGAGAAGAAATTTGGGTTATATTAGAGCTTAAAATGATAGCGGATGTTGGATTAATAGGATTTCCTAATGTAGGAAAATCAACATTATTATCAACTGTATCACAGGCTAAACCTAAAATAGCAAATTATCATTTTACAACGATAAATCCTAATTTAGGAGTAGTTAGAGTAGGAAATGGTAAAAGTTTTGTTATGGCAGATATACCAGGACTTATAGAAGGAGCACATGCTGGAGTTGGATTAGGACATCAATTTTTAAGACATGTTGAAAGAACTAAACTATTAGTTCATATAATTGATGTATCATTTGAAGAAGGAAGAGATCCTGTTGATGATTTTCATAAAATAAATAAAGAACTAAATGAGTATAATGAGAAATTAGCTAATAGACCTCAGATAGTAGTAGCTAATAAAATGGATCTTCCAAGGTCTCAAGAGGGGTTTGAAAAATTAAAAAAAGAAACAGATAAGCTAGGATTTGAATTGTTTAGTATTTCAGCGGTAACTAAAAAAGGAATAGATAAGCTTAAATATGTGATATATGATAAACTTCAGAATATAGGAGATTTAGAACCTATTATAGAAACTGATTTAGAAAAAGTAGTATATGAACCTAAAAAGAAAGAAAAAGGATTTGAAGTTAGAAAAGAAAATGGTAAATACCTAGTGGATGGTCCAGTAATTGAAAGATTACTAGATTCTGTTAATTTTGATAGCTTTGAATCTATGAGTTACTTCCAAAAGAGGTTAAGGGACTTAGGAATAATTAAAGAATTAAGAGACTTAGGTCTAGATGAAGAAGAAACAGTAAATGTTTGTGGATATGAATTTGAGTTTATTGATTAATTGGAGGTAAGAAGTAAAAATGGACTGTTTCAATTGTAATAATTGTAAAGAAAATCAACCTACTTATTATTGCTTATCAAAAAATGAAATAGTTATTAATGAAAAATATCAACCCAGTGAAAAGATTAGAGCTGGATGGAAAAAGGGAACTAGAAATTATGAGATAAACAGAAGAAATGCAAGAAACGATTCAGAGTTAGTTTAATAAGGAGTGATAAAGTGTTAACAGGGAAGCAAAGAAGTTATTTAAAAAGTATAGCAAATGGATTAAATCCAATATTTCAATTAGGTAAAAATGGAATTACAGAAACCTTTATTAAGGAATTAAATGATGCTTTAGAGGCTAGAGAAATAGTTAAGGTAAATGTATTAGATAACAGTTTCTTAGACCCTAAAGAGGCAGCTAATGAAGTTTGTAAAAAGGCTGATGCTGAATATGTACAAAGTATAGGAAATAAGTTTGTTATTTATAAAGAATCTGAGGAAAATAAAAAAATAGAACTACCTAAATAATATATAATTTTTAATAAACTCCATATAATAATAAATAAATATCTTTGGGAGTTGATTGTATGGAGAATATTGAAAAATTAAAGAAGTTATATAGTGAAGGTTTTAAATGTATAAGATATGAAGATGGAAATGAAGGAGAATTAAAAGCTTTTTTTAAAAATTTTGAACAAGAAAAGATTGATGATATAATTTCCTATGATGAAAATGAAATCAATATGATAAAGAAATTTATTGATACCCAATGTTAACCCCCTTGATTTATTAAGGGGGCTTTAATATTTTAATGTTTAAGATATAATTCATTTGATATATAATAGAAGATATAGAATTTAAACGGAGGTTTTATAATGTCACCACAGAAAAAAAAGTACGGAGTAATGGGAGGGACATTTAACCCTATACATCTAGGACATCTAGTAGTAGCAGAAGAGATAAGACATAAACTTAACTTAGATAAAGTCATATTTGTGCCTACAGGAAATCCTCCCCATAAGGATAATAAAGAATTAACTGATGCTAAGGATAGATATTTAATGACTTTATTAGCAACAGTAACAAATCCAAATTTTAAAGTATCTTCTATTGAAGTGGAAAGGGAAGGTATCAGTTATACCATTGATACAATAAAAGCCTTTAGAAGTAAATATAAAGACACTGAGTTTTATTTTATAACAGGGGCAGATGCATTACTTGAACTTCACACTTGGAAAAATGTTAGCGAACTTTTAAACCTGTGTAAGTTTGTTACAGCAACAAGACCTGGATTTGAGTTATCTAAAATTGAAACAGAAATTAAAAATCTTGAAAAAAGATATAATAGGAATATATATAATATATCCGTTTCTGCTTTGCAGATATCCTCTACAGATATCAGACAAAGGATAAAGGATGAAAGGTCTGTTAAATATCTATTACCGGACCCTGTAAAATATTATATAGATAAAAATTGTTTGTATCGTTAAGGGGGATAGTATGGGTCTTATTAACATATATGAAGATAAACTAAAAAATACAATAGGAAATAAAAGATACAACCATTCTTTAGGAGTTATGAAAACAGCTATTAAGTTAGCAAAGAAATATAATGTCGATAAAAAAAAGGCTGCAATTGCAGGCTTATTACATGACTGCGCAAAATATAAGGACATACAGCTTTTATTGAAAAGAGCATGTGAGTTTGGTATAATTTTAGATAATACTATGAAGAAAAGTCCTTCACTGATACATGGTCCATTAGGTGCAGAAGTTGCTAATAAAGAATATAACGTAAAAGATAAAGAAATATTAGATGCAATTAGGTTTCATACAACTGGAAGAGAAAATATGACTATTTTAGAGAAGATAGTTTATATATCAGATTATATTGAACCTAATAGAAAATTTAATGGTATAGAAAATATTAGATATATAGCATATAGAGATTTAGAACAAGCATTAATATTATCAATGAATAATACAATAAAGTATATAATAGATAGGGATTTATTAATTCATATGAATACTATTAAAGCAAGAAATTCACTAATAAATGAAAATAAACAGGAGGGTAATTAAATTGACAGATACAAACATGATAACAACTATTTTAAAGGCGGCTGATGAAAAGAAAGCCTTTGATATAAAATTATTAGATATAAAAAAATTAACTACCATAACAGATTATTTCCTTATATGTAGCGGTAATTCTGAAAGACAGGTTAAAGCTATTGCTAAGGGAATAGAAGAAAAGATGTATAAGTTAGGATATATATTAAAAAATAAAGAAGGACATAATGTTGGAAGATGGATATTACTAGACTTCGGAGGAATAGTAGCCCATATCTTTTATAAAGAAGATAGAGAATTTTATAACCTTGAAAGGCTTTGGGTAGACGCTGAGGATATAGATGTTGATAAATTTATAACATATAACTAAAAGGTATTTTTCTTATTAGTTATAAACTTCCCATCCCTAGATAGTGGGGATGAGAAGTTTTTTTAGTCCTTTTCTATACTTTTATTTTCTAAAAATTCAGAAATAATAAAATAAAGAAATTTATATATAGTTGGTTATTTATCTACTGCTTTAAGAAAAAACGTAAATCATATAAAAATATGAAGGAAATTTAATAATTATATCGAAATATTTATTAATAGATTTTAACCACTACAAATTTTTGTAAAAAGTTTAAAGGTGAGGTGAAATAATGAGTGAAAAAGTACATCCATTGTTAGAAAATATGAAACAATTAGTTGGTTATATTGCTAGTACTTTTGGAAATAATTGTGAAGTTGTACTACATGATATAAATGAACCCCAAGGATCAGTAATTGCCATAGCTAATGGACATGTAACAGGAAGAGACGTTGGAAGCCCTATGACTGAAAGAGGATTAAAGGCAATTAGAAATGAAGAATATAATAAAAATTTGATAAGTTATAAGACAATAACCCATGATGGAAGGACTTTAAAATCTTCTACTTTGTTTATAAAAGATGAAAAGGGAGATGTAGTTGGTTGTCTTTGTATCAACATGGATATTTCAGAATTTGTTGTAGCTAAAAATGTTATTGATGATTTAGCAAGAACATTAGATGATGGGAAGAATAAAGAAGAAGAAACTTATAGTAATAATATAAACGAAATACTTTATAGTGTTGTAAATAAGGTTTTAGATAAACTTGGTAAACCTTTTGCTTATTTAAATAAAGAAGATAAAGTAAGGGTTGTTAAGGAATTAGACGATAAAGGAACTTTCCTTATTAAAGGAGCAGTGGATTATGTAGCAGAAGTCCTTTGTGTGTCTAGATATACAATTTATAATTATTTAGATGAAATAAGGGAGAATAAATAATTAAGTTTTATAAAAAATAAGGAGGAATTTAATTGAAAAGTGAAGTTATTTCTACAGATAGAGCTCCAAAGGCTTTAGGACCTTATTCTCAAGGCATAAAAAAAGGTAATATGATTTTTACATCTGGACAATTACCAATAAATACTGAAACAGGAGAACTTCTTAAAGGTGATATTAGAAAGGAAACAGAATTTGCTTTAGAAAACTTAAAAGAAGTTTTAAAAGAAGGAGGAGCAACATTAGAAGATGTTGTGAAAGTAACAGTTTTTATTAAGGATATGGAGCAGTTTAGTAAAATAAATGAAGTATATGCAAAATACTTTAATAAAAATAAGCCTGCTAGGTCCTGTGTTGAAGTAGCTAGACTGCCTTTAGATGGTAATATAGAAATAGAAGCTATGGCAATAGTATAAAGTAAAGATAATTTATGAATGAATAAAACCTCCTAAATTAGATACAATATCTATTTTAGAAGGTTTTATTATTGTTATATATCTTTTTATAAATTAAAAGGTTAGAAATAAATATGATAATACTTTAATAGTTATTATAAATATTGTATCTTTTCTTTCTTCTTAACTTTCTCTTTTTATACCTTCTATACATAATAAACACTCTCCAAAGTATAAATATTACTATAAGCCAGAACCACCATTTTTTAAATATACTATCATTTGTATTATTAACTACTTTATATATTGGTTTCATATTTATGTTAGTAGCTGCTACTATATTTGTAGTGCCTAGAATTTCACCATCTAAGCTATATTCTATTTTACCTAATACTTGATTTTCTTTTATTGGAGCTTGTATTTTTTCACCTAATACTATATTCCTTTTGACATCTTCATCTTTTCCCTTAGGAATATTTATATAAAGATCTTTACCAATTATACCAGTAACATAGGGCATATCTCCATGTTCAACTTTAATGTTTTCAATAAATTCCTTTTTAAAAGCTATTTTTTTACTCTCAAAATTTTCAAAACCGTAATTTAATAATTTATGGGTAGCTATATATACATTTCTACCTTGACAGTGAAGTACAACTGCTATTAAGTCTTTATTTCCTTGCTTAGCTGATGATACCAAGCAATTTTGAGCAGCAAAAGTATAACCTGTTTTTATACCATTTACACCATCATATTTAATATCAACATAATTGCCATTAACATTTATCTGATTACTTGCGCCAACACCATAAAGTAATCTGTTAGCTGATTTTAGGTATCTTGTAGGTTGTTTATTTGTTTCACTTATACTGTATTTATACTTACTTACTATTTCTCTAAAGGTCTGTTTTTCCATTGCATATTTTGCCATTATAGCTAAATCATATGCTGTTGTAGTATGATTTTCATCAGGCATCCCATTAGGGTTTGTAAAGTGAGTATTTTTAGCTCCTATTTCCTTTGCTTTCTTATTCATAAGTTTTGAAAAATCCTCAACTGATCCAGATATATGTCTAGCAATTACAACGGCTGCATCATTTGCAGATTCAATCAATAGAGCGTGTAATAAATCCCTCATTGTGAGTTCTTCACCTGGTCTTAAAGCGATATGAGAACTATCTCCTTGTTGGGTTTCATAGGGAGTTTTAGAATCTACTGTAACTTTATTGTCTAAATCAGTTTTTTCTAAAGCTAAAATTGCAGTCATAATTTTTGTAGTACTTGCAGGATACATTTGTTTGTCCATATTTTTATTATAAAGAACATTACCTGTTTTTGCATCGATTAAAACAGCAGTTTCTGCTGGAATAGATAATGTATCTGCATAGGTTATCTGTGTTAGATTTAATACTATAATTAATATAAATGTTATTACTAGGATTTTTTTCAATATTTTCACCCCTTTTATCTATCTATATAGTATACCAGAAATAGCACGTAATTTTAAGAATAAAATACTAGGACTATGTAAGTAAATTAAAAATTTTGTATAACTATATCAATATTAGTTAATACAATATATATAAATTATTTTAGGGGTGGTTATATGGGTAACTTTACAAAAAAACAAGAAATGGTTATACTAATACTAGTTATTTGTATACTAGGCTTTCTAGGTTTTAGATTATCAAATAATGAAGATGCTAAAATAATAAATAAAGAAGATAAAACTAATGAAACTGAGATTGAAAATATAACAAAGAAAGAAGTTTTAGAAAAAGAAGAGCCTGAAAGGATTATTATGGTCCATGTAAGCGGCGAAGTTAATAAGCCGGGGTTAGTTATACTAAAGGAAGGTTTAAGGGTTATAGATGCCATTAAAGAGGCTCAAGGTTTAACGGATAAAGCAGATGTGGATAAAATAAATCTTGCTTTAATATTAAAAGACCAAGCAAAAGTATATGTCCCTAAAAAAGGAGAAAATATAACTGAAGATGTTATATTAAGTGATATTAATGATAAAATAGATATAAATAATGCAAGTGTTAAAGATTTAGAAAAATTAGATGGAATAGGAGAAGCACTTGCTATGAAAATTATTGAATATAGAAAGAATAAAAGATTTAATAAAATTGAAGAAATAATGAATGTTTCAGGTATAGGAAGAAAAAAATTTGATGCAATTAAAGATTCAATAATAGCATATTAGGAGGGGTACAATGACTGAAGAAAAACGTTTAACAGAACTGACTAAAACATCAGGATGAGCAGCTAAAATAGGTCCTGATACCTTGGCACAGGTTCTGTGTCAATTACCAAAAGTTGAAGATGATAATTTACTTGTAGGTTTAGACACTTCAGACGATGCAGCTGTTTATAAAATTGATGATAATAAAGCAATGATACAAACTATAGACTTTTTTACTCCTGTAGTAGATGATCCATATATATTTGGACAAATTGCAGCAACAAATGCATTGAGTGATGTATATGCAATGGGAGGAGATCCAACTTTAGCTATGAATATTATCTGTTTTCCAAACTGTTTATCAACAGATGTAATGGCTGAAATTTTAAAGGGTGGTTCTGATAAAGTAAAAGAGGCTAATGCAATTATTGTCGGGGGACATACAGTAGAAGATGATGAGCCTAAATATGGGTTAACAGTAACAGGTTTTATTCATCCTAGTGATGTACTTACAAATAGTGATGCTAAAGTTGGTGATTATTTAATATTAACAAAACCAATTGGACTAGGAGTGATTAATACTGCTATTAAAGCTCAAATGACTGATGAAAAAACCTATAATCAGGCAGTAAAAATAATGACAACCTTAAATAAAAAGGCAAAGGATGCAATGGTTAATATAGGAGTTAATAGTTGTACTGATGTAACTGGTTTTGGGTTATTAGGTCATGGACTAGAAATGGCTGAAGGTAGCGATGTAACACTTAAAATCTATAGTGAAAAATTACCTATTATAGAAGAGTCAAAGGAATTTGCATCTATGGGATTAGTTCCTGCTGGAAGTTATTCAAATATGAATTTTATAGGAGATAAAGTAAAATTTCAAAATGACATAAATCAAGAAATTAAAGATATAATGTATGACCCTCAAACTTCTGGAGGATTATTAATATCAGTTGAAAAAAATAAAGCTAGATTACTTTTAGAAGAACTTAAAAATCATCCCACTGAATGTAGAATAATAGGAGAAGTAATTAAAAAAGAGAAACACCCTATTTTAGTAGAATAAAACAAAGAAAGGATATTATTATGGACAAAAGAAAGCTTTTTTCTAAATTACCAAAGGTTGATGATATACTATCTAATAAGAAAATAAAAGATTTAATAGAAAATATACCAAGGGATATTGTAGTAGAAACAGTTAGAGAAGAAATAGAAAAAATAAGAAAAGGTATCCTAGAAAATAAATATACTTTAGATAATCTAGATGAAGATGTTAAAAAAATATATAAATCAATTATTGAAAGATCAAATATAAAAATTAATTTAAAACTAAAAAAAGTAATAAATGCTACAGGGACAGTAATTCATACAAATCTAGGTAGATCTCTTATAAGTGAAGAAATAATGGAGAATGTAAAGGAAGTTTCAAGTAATTATTCTAATTTAGAATATGATTTAGATATGGGTATGAGGGGATCTAGATATAGCCATATAGAAGATATAATAAAAAGAATTACAGGTGCAGAGGCAGCAATGGTGGTTAATAATAATGCTGCTGCTGTTATGCTTGTATTAAGTACTATTGCAAAGGAAAAAGAAGTTGTAGTATCTAGAGGTGAGTTAGTAGAAATAGGAGGTTCCTTTAGAGTTCCTGATGTTATGGAACAAAGCGGTGCAAAGTTAGTTGATGTTGGAACTACAAATAAAACACATAATAGTGATTATGAAACTGCTATCGGAGAAGAAACAGCAGCTTTATTAAAGGTACACACTAGTAATTATAGGATTGTAGGGTTTACTAAAACTGTTGAATTAGACGATCTTGTAAATATCGGGAAAAAATACGATGTACCTGTAATAGAAGATATAGGAAGTGGTGTATTAATAGATCTTAGTAAATATGGATTACAGTATGAACCAACAGTTCAAGAATCATTAAAAGCAGGAGTAGATATAGTAACATTTAGTGGAGATAAACTCTTAGGAGGTCCTCAAGGAGGTATAATAGTAGGAAAGAAAAAATATATCGACAAAATGAAGAGAAATCCTTTAACAAGAGCAATAAGAGTAGATAAGTTTACAATATCCGCTTTAGAAGCAACGCTTAAGTTGTATTTAAATGAAGAAGAAGCTTTGAAAAAAATACCTACTTTAAATATGATAACACAACCACTTTATAAATTAGATGAAAAGGCATCAAAATTATATGGAATGTTAGAATCTAAAATTGATAATATTAACTTAGAAATAGTAGATCAATATTCCCAGGTAGGTGGGGGAGCAATGCCTTTAGAAGAGATACCTACTAAGGCAATAATGATTTATTCAGATGAGATTAATGTTTCTGTTATTGAAAATAAATTAAGGGAATTTAAAACACCGATAATAACAAGAATATATAAAGATAGAATGTATCTAGATCTAAGAACTATAAAGGAAAAGGATTTTAATAATATTGTTGATGGTTTTAAATATGCACTAAAACAAGATAAGTAATTATAGGAGGGCGTTTATGAAGAATATAATAATCGGTACAGCAGGACATATAGATCATGGTAAAACTACTTTAATAAAAGCCCTAACAGGTAGAGAAACTGATAGGTTAAAGGAAGAAAAAAACAGAGGTATTTCTATAGAATTAGGTTTTACTTACTTTGATTTACCCAGTGGAAGAAGAGCAGGTATTATTGATGTACCAGGCCATGAAAAATTCATTAAAAATATGTTAGCCGGAGTTATAGGAATGGATTTAGTTATCTTAGTTGTGGCGGCCGATGAAGGTGTAATGCCTCAAACTAAGGAGCATTTATCTATTTTAAAATACCTTAACATAAAAAAGGGTATTACTGTTATAACTAAAGCTGATATGGTGGATGAAGAATGGTTAGAATTAGTAAAAGATGATCTAGAAGAATATTTACAGGATACTTTCTTAAAAGATAGTCCTATATTTACTGTTTCGTCAACTAAGAAGACAGGGATAAAGGAAGTTATAAAAACTATAGATGAGTTAACTGAAGATTTAGAAGATAGAGATGAAAAAGAAATGCCTAGAATTCCAATAGATAGAGTATTTTCCATAACAGGTATAGGGACAATAATAACAGGAACTTTAGTATCTGGGAGATTAGAAAATGGCGAGGATGTACAAGTTTATCCTAAGGATAAAACAGCAAGAATAAGATCAATACAAGTACATGGGGAAGATTCTGAAAAAGCCTATGCAGGACAAAGAGTTGCATTAAATTTAGCAGGTATTAAAAAAGACGAAATAAATAGAGGTGATATAATTGCACCTAAGGATTCTATGAAATCTACCATGATGATTGATGTGAAATTAAATTTATTAAAAAGCTCTCAAAGAATTATTGAAAATAGGACTAGGGTAAGGTTATATTTAGGGACTAAAGAGATATTATGTAGAGTTGTTTTATTAGATAAGGAATTTCTAACTCCAGGGGAGAGTTGTTATGCTCAACTTAGATTAGAAGAAGAGACAGTTGCTAGAAGGGGAGATAGGTTTATTATTAGATTTTACTCTCCAATGATAACAATAGGAGGTGGTGAAGTACTAGAAGCAAATCCACCTAAGAGAAAGAGATTTGAAGATGAAGTCATAGAAGAACTTAAGGTAAAAGAAACAGGGGATACTATAGATGTATTAGAAAAAATAATCAAAGATAAAAGTGAAAGTTTTCCAAGTGTTAAGGAATTAATAGTAGCTACAGCCCTTCAAAAGGAAAATGTATTAAATATGATTAATAAACTTAAAAGTAATAAAAGAATAATAGATTTTAACCTTCTAAAGGACAAACATGTTATTCATATAGATTACTATAATAAAGTTAAACAAAAAATTATTAAAGAATTAACTGAGTATCATAGGAAGAATCCATTAAAATTAGGTATTTTAAAAGAAGAACTTAGAAGTAAATACTTTAATAAAGTAAAGCCTAAGTTAGGGGAAAGCTATATAGAGAAATTAATTTATGAAAATATTATAAAACAAGAAAATGAAAATATATCTTTAAAGGATTTCAAAGTAGAGTTAAACCAACAGCAAATAAATATTAGAAATGAGATAGAAAAATTATACTTAAAAGATAAATTTTCACCAATCAAAAAGGAAGACATATTTAATGCTTTAGATTATAGTGATGAAGAAATAGAAATGGTTTATAATGCTATGTTAAATGAAAAAATATTAATAAAAATAAGCAATGATATAATATTCCATAATAAAGCTTATGAAGAAGCTAAAAAAAAGGTTAAGAAATTTATAACTGAAAAAGGTTCTATAACACTTGCTGAATATAGAGATCAACTTAATACTAGTAGAAAATATGCAATTGCCCTATTAGAATACTTTGACCAAAATAAGATAACTAATAGACAAGGAGATAAAAGAACATTGCAATAATTTTCTTTGACAATTACAATAATTTTTTTTAAAATTAGGAAGGATTATCAAGAAATTTGTAGAAAAGTTTAAACAGATATATTGTTAGGAAATTGCTATATTTAAGAAATAATATTTTATGAGGTGATATAATGGGCAGTAAAGTACTAATTGTTGATGACGAGGCTCTATTAGTTAAAGGATTAAAGTATAGTTTAGACCAGGATGGATATGAAATAGATGCAGCTTATGATGGTAATGAAGCGTTAGATAGAATTAATAATAATGAATATGATCTTATAGTACTTGATTTAATGTTACCAGGTATTGATGGATTAGAGGTATGTCAAAAGGTTAGGGAAACCTCCCAGGTGCCTATAATAATGTTAACAGCTAAAGGTGAAGATATGAATAAAATATTAGGCTTAGAATATGGTGCAGATGATTATTTAACAAAGCCATTTAACATATTAGAATTAAAGGCAAGAATTAAGGCAATACTTAGAAGGTCAAATCAAAAAGAAACAAAAATAGGCGAACAAGTAATTCAGGTAGAAGATTTTACTATTAATACACTAGGTAGAAAGGTTAGTGTAGGAGGAAAAGAGATAAATCTTACTGCTAAAGAATTCGATTTATTATTATTATTAGCAACTAACCCAGGAAAAGTATTTACAAGGGAAGAACTTTTAGAGATAATTTGGGGTTATGAATATTTTGGAGATTTAAGAACAGTTGATGTACACATAAGAAGATTAAGAGAAAAAATTGAAAGCAATTCTAGCCAGGCTGAGTACATTTTAACTAAATGGGGAGTTGGTTATTATTTTAGGAGTAAGCCTGAATAAAAAAAATAAATTTATTAGTATAAGGTGGAAGTTAGTTTCCACCTATTTATTGTTAGTAATAATTTTTCTTATAATAATAAATATTTTTATTACAAACTCTTTATTAAATATGTATATGGAGCAAAAGAAAATTGAAACACTTGCTAATGCTAATATTATTTCTAATAGAATTAAGTTTTATATAGAAGATAATGCCTATGTTAGTTTAGAAAATGGGCTTAAAAATAATGTTGAAAATTATAGTAAAGAGATAAATTCAAGAATTATAATAGTTAATGATAAAAACTTAGTAAGAGCTGATTCTAATGGAGTACATATAGATAAAAAGCTTTATCATGATGAAATTAAAAGTGCCTTAAGCGGCTCAAGTAAAGTCAGTTCTTATAATTTCAAAGATATTGGCCATGTTATGTATGTGTCTGTACCTATTAAGACCGATGGAGATATAGTTGGAGCTACGTTAATATCCACATCTTTAAGGGATGTATATGCAAGGGTTGGAGAGATATCTAAAACATTAAATATTATCTCAATAATTAGTATATTATTTGTTGCTGTAATAAGCTATTTATTTGCTGACTTTTTTTCAAAACCTATTGAAAAATTCACTAAGGTTATAACAAAAATATCCCAAGGGAAATTAGGTGAAAAGGTAGAAATAAATACAAATGATGAATTTAAGCAAATGGCAACAGCATTTAATATGATGAGTACAAAGCTTGGACATGTGGATAATCAAAGAAAAGACTTTGTAGCAAATGTATCCCATGAATTAAGAACTCCTTTAAGTTCAATGAAACTTTTATCAGAGTCTTTACTACATCAAGATCAGGCTGAAATAGAAGTTTATAGGGAATTTTTAAAAGATATCGATTCAGAAATTGATCGATTAAACCATATTATAGATGATTTGTTAATGTTAGTTGATATGGATAAAGAAAAATTAACTATAGATTATAAGATAACTTATATGAATTATCTTGTAGAAAAAATATTTTCAAGACTTAAACCCTTAGCAGATGAAAAAAATATAAATTTAGAATTTAAAGCTAAGGAAAAGCTTCAAACAAGAGTAGATCCATCAAAAATACAACAGTCAATTATTAATATTATCCATAATGCTATTAAATACACTCCAGAGGGAGGGAGTGTTAAAATCACCTTATATTATGAATTTGGAAATATAGTAGTAAAAATAAAGGATACTGGTATAGGAATTCCAAAGGAAAAGTTACCACATATATTTGAAAGATTTTATAGAGTGGATAGAGCTAGAAGTAGAAATGCAGGTGGAACAGGTTTAGGACTGTCTATTGCAAAACAAATAATTTCACTTCATCAAGGAGATATACAAGTTGAAAGTGAAGTAGGAAAGGGAACAACGTTTTATATTAAAATTCCTGATTTAGATAGTGGAATATAATATGGAGGAATTATTATGTTTAAGAAAACACTTTTAATATTTTTAGTATTTACTTTTTTACTAACAGGATGCCAAAGCTATGATAATTTTGATAAAGGAAACTCAAATTATCCTCCTATAGAACCCTATCCAACAAAATATGATTCAAATATAAAATTATATTATCCAGATATATACTCAGAAATGTTAACTTGGGAAGTAAGGGATATAAAGGAGCAAAATAGAAATTTTGAAGAGATATTGATACTTGAACTTTTGAAAGGTTCTCAAAAGGAAAATGCTAATATTATTCCAGAAGATACAGAATTATTATCTATAGATGTTATTGCCCGTACTGCCTATGTAAATTTTTCTAAAGGTATTTTAGATTATAATAAAGGTGAAAAAAATGAAGCTTTTGTATTATATTCTATAGTAAATACTTTAACTCAACTTGATAAGATATCAAATGTGCAGATTTTCATTGAAGGTGAACGTAGGGATGTTTTATATGATAATTATGATATAAATCAACCTATAGATAGAAGTGGTTTTATAATAAATAAAAAATATGTAAGTCCAATAAGTACTATAGAAAAGTATAATGAGTTTTTAATTAATAATGATTATTTTTCTGCAGTTAATCTTCATTATGAAAATGAAGAGTTAGGTATCAGTAACAGTTTATTAAAGTCTGAGTTAAAACAATTTTATACAGATGTAAAAAGAATAACTATATTAGATTATACTATTGATAAATATGACTTTAAAATAAAAGTTAGAGTAAAATCTAAGATATTATATAAAAATAATGAACAATATGACAGAGTTAGTATTTATGAACTTGTATATGACAATGGCGAGTATAAAATATATGATTTCTATAAAGAAGAATAGAGTATAAATAATTTATTGATTAAATAAAGTTTTAAGTTCCCTCAAATTTATGTTTGAGGGTTTTAGTATTAATTGTTAAAAATAAGTTAAAGTATCAAAACCTATTTTAGTAATAAAAAGTCAAGTTATATTTACTATTTTTTTAAAACTAAATCCAAAGTATTCTTACCAGAAGTTTATTAATTTACTGGTAAGTATTAACGGTGATTATAGTTATTTATATAGATATGTTAAAATATCTACAAACAAATGTAATATTGAGGACTAAATAGAAGTTATCAAGGGGGATAATAATGAAAAAAAAGGTAGTTAGCAAAAGAATTTTTGTAGTATTAATATTTGTCTTTGTGTTAGTACAAGCTAGTACAGTTTTAGCTATAGGCGATGATAGGATAGAATCTTTAATAGAACATCATATCAAAGATTCTAACTTACCAGGAGTAGCTGCAGGGGTTATAAAGAATGGTGAAACAATTTATTTAGATACTAAGGGAGTAGATGGGCATGGAGAAAGATTAACAAAGAAAAGTCCTATGTTTATTGGATCACTTTCAAAATCACTAACGGCACTAGCAGTTATGCAATTAGTAGAGAAAGACTTAATATCTTTAAATACACCAGTGAAAAAATACATTCCCTACTTTAAAGTTGCAAATAAAAAACTTAGTGAAAGTATAACTGTTCGAGATTTGTTAATACAAAAGAGTGGTTTATCTAGAAAAAAAAGTGTACCAAGTTCAGATTATAATAATACACTTAAAGAAAGAGTGAAGGCCTTATCTACGATGGAGGAAGTCACTGAAAATGGAAAAGAGTTTCATTATCTTAATGATAATTACAATATTTTAGGTTTGCTTATAGAAGAAGTAACTAAAAAAACATATGCTTCTTATATGGATGAACATGTTTTTACTCCACTGGGGATGAAAAATACAACAGCCGATATATCAACTATTAAAGAAAAAAAGATATTCGGATACACAAACATCTTCGGGTTTTCAAAAAAAATAAAGCAAAGTATTCCACGTTATGACATTCCCTCTGGTTATATTGTATCTAATTTAGAAGATATGAATAAATATGTATCCTTTCTTATTGAACCAGATGAAGAAATTTTATCAAAAGAAAACACAGAAAAAATGCGTATGGTAAATGGAAATAGTGATTATGGTATGGGATGGCATATAAATGAAGTCAATGGTCGAAAATTGATAGAGCATAGTGGAGCTGTACCAGCATTTAGTTCTCATATTGGAGTAATACCGGAAACTCAAAGTGGATATGTTTATATTATTAATAAAAATCATTTGTTATATAATTTTGTAAAAACATATGATAATTTAAATAGTAATTTTTTAAAGATTATTATAGGAGAAGAAAATTTTCAGCATTTTCCATCAATATGGGTAATCCGTATTGCATCACTTGTTATTTTAATACTTGCTTTCAAAGACATATGGATGACAATAAAGCTAGTAAGATCTACTAAGAGTAAAAAAGATTGGGTTAAAGAAGGTGTGAAATCTCTTATTCTTTTATTATTTTTATCCTTTGGTCTACCGTTTATTTTGAAAAATGTATTATCAATAGGATTTGATCTTAAAATAATGTTATCATATGTTCCTGATTTCACTGCATTATTGATAATTGCTATAGCCGTACAAGTTGTAAGATTAGTATCTTCATTATTTCATATTATAAGAAAAAATTATAAGTATGATATGCAAAATGGTTAAGGATATATAAAAATAGAGTTTAATAAAACTTAAGATAATTTTTAATTTCACCCTATACATATGTATAGGGTGGTTTTATGTTAATAAATGAACCGGAAAATTTGTGAAAGATGTTAACAAGAACCTTGACAAAAAATATAATTATGCTATAATGTATTAGTGCTAACAAGTTCAGATGTTATGGGAGTAGATGAGTGCTGGTGTGCTCTCTGGTCTTCAAAACCAGTACGGGGCGTTAGGAGCGTCCTGGGTGGGTTCGATTCCCACATATTCCCGCCAAGAAGAAAATCAGTAACCACATAGTTAATTAACTATGTGGTTTTTTTATTTACTCCCCAAAATGGGCAGTAGCATTTTAGTTGAAATTAAAAAATTCAAAGGAGAAGTATTTTTTTTGTGCACTTTATATATAAAATTTATACTTATATAAAAATTAAATTACTGTAAAAAAATGAAAGTGAGTTGATTTTAAAGTAAAGATTGATATAATTATATACGGAAGATGTTGTTACCGTTAAATGATTCTGCCAATATTTGTTTGGTAAACGGAAGGGGATTTATATGAGTGATAAGAATATAATGGTTTGTGTAACCCAGCAAAAAACTTGTGAAAGACTTATACTAAGTGGGTATAATGCAATCGAAAATGAAAATGATAAGCTCTTTGTAATACATGTTGTTAATGAAAATGATTACTTTTTATATAATTCTAATGACGGAGAGGCTTTAGAATATTTATTTGATGTATCAAAAAAAGTAGGGGCAGATTTAACAGTAACAAGATCAAAGGATGTAATAAAAGCTATAGAAGAATTTGCAAGAGATAAAAATATAACTAATATAATAATGGGAGCTTCTCCAGATGGGCAAGAGCTAGAAAATCATAATATTGCATTAAAAATAAAAAAAGCATTACCTAATGTAGACTTTACTATAATATAATAATTATTATAAATGATGATTATAATAGACCTGTAAATAAAATTTGCAGGTCTTTTTTCAAACAGTGGAAAGGGAGGTCAATTTATGGGTTATTTAAGGAAAATACCTTTAGCTTTTAAATATGTATTTGATGGAGAAGTAGCACTTAAAAATAAAATTTGGATCATTTTTGGTCTTATATATTTAGTAAGTCCTATTGATTTGATTCCTGAACCTGTACTTGGACTTGGAATTGTAGATGATTTTGTATTACTAACCTTTATTCTAAATAAAATGTCAACTACATTAGAGAATTACTCATATGAAAAACAGAGAAAAAAGCAATATAAGGATATAAAAGGAGAAATTATAGAAGATGTTGATTATGAAATAAAAGATGATGAGTAAATATATCTAATTTTAAAATAAAAAAAGGAATTTTATAGCACTTTGTCGAAAACATGATAATGACAATTATTTCATAAAAAATAAATCAAAATATCTGAAAGGGCGATTCTATGTCAAATGGGATTTTCGATAAACTAAAAGTGCTAGATATATACCTAGAAAATGAATTTCAGAAAATACTTATATGTGAAGATAAACAAAGTAACAACAAATTCTTGGTAAATGCTATAACTGATAAAAGTAAAATTGAAGATATTGACTTTTTTAATTTAAATAAAAAAGCAAATATCTATTATCAGGTTAAGGAAACTGAGGATGTATTATATCTAATTAATAAGTATAATGAAAATATAAATATTAAAGAATATATTAATAATAATTCTATTAAATTAAGTAGACAGATTAATTTTGCTAATTTTATTTTAGATAAATTAAAATTATTTATGGATTTACCAATATACATAACTTATTCAATGCTTAGATATGCCAATTTTATAGTGGATAGTAAAGGAAATATTAATTTATTACCACTTATAGTAATTGATAATAATTATTTAAATGTAAAGCAAAAGGATGTATTTTATGGCATAGGAGATAAATTAAGCATTGTATTTTCAGGCTTTGAGATAAATAATAATGAAAATAAAGAAGATATTCCACCTGATATAAAAAGTATAATTGGAAAGTGTATAAATAATAATTATACTACATATGAAGAACTAGTTAAGGATTTTAGAACTTCTAAATTGTATAGATTAGTTAATCCAGAAGTAGAAGAATCTAAAAGAGTACACTCGATGAGAAGAAGTATGAAAAAAACAAGAAGAAAATTTAAATTTAAAAAAGTAGCACCATTTTTAATAATAATATTAGCTATTTTAATACCAGTTTTAGCAGTGAAGGCTTTTAATTATCTAGATGATGAAGATAGAACTCATGTTGTTAATAGTAAAAATGATAATTTAGGTGATAATTCAGTTGATAATAACAAGGATAATAAAGATACAGACGAAGAAATTAAAGATAATGATGATAAAAAAGAGAATAAGAAAGAAAATAATATAGAAGATGAATCGCTAAATAAATTTTTTAATGATAAACTTAAATCAAAGGCAGAGGGAGAAAACTTAGCAGAAATAGATGATACTAAATCTTTTAAAGGAAATAAGTCTTTAAAAGTTACAAGTGATAAAAGTGGTATTAAATATTTAATTGCAGGAATAGACTTAACAAAGGATGAATTTAGCTTTTTAAATGAGAGAAAGGGAAGTATATCTATGTGGCTTAATTCAGATATAGGTCAAAAGGCAACTATAAGTGTTACCTTATTAAAGGGAGAAAAACTATTAAATAAAAAGATTAAGAATGTTTATATACCAAAGAATATGTGGGAATTATATAATATAGATATTGGTTCAATAAATGGTGATTATATAAAAATTCATATTACACCTAATAAGAAAGGAACAGTTTGGATAGATTCTTTTGATGTTGATGTATTAAAATAAAATGAAATGAAGGGGATAGTGTGAAAAATATACATATAGGAAGATTAAAGTTAAAGGATCCAGTAAGTGGGTTTACCCATTTGTTTGGAGCAGTTATGTCCTTAGTTGGTTTAATATTAATGTTAGTAAATTCTATATCTAATGGTTCAGCTGGATATATAATATCGGCTTTAATATTTGGAATTAGTTTAATACTTTTATATACGGCTAGTACCACCTATCATCTAGCATATGTATCTTCTAAAGTAAAAAAGATACTAAGACGTATAGATCATATGATGATATATGTATTAATAGCAGGAACTTATACTCCGATATGTCTTATAGCACTAAAGGGAGTGTGGGGAGTTAGTTTGTTAACGAGTATATGGATTTTAGCTATTATAGGAATGATATTAAAATTAGTTTGGTTTAATGCTCCAAGATGGCTTTATACAGCTTTTTATATAGCTATGGGATGGTTAGTAATAATAGCTTTTTATCCTTTAGCACAAGCGGTGGAAACAAAGGGTTTACTATGGTTAATTATTGGAGGTATAACTTATAGTATAGGTGGAATTATATATGGACTTAAAAGACCTAAATTAAATAATAATTGGTTTAGTTTCCATGAAATATTTCATATATTTGTACTGATAGGTAGCTTTTGTCATTTCTGGTTTATATATAATTTCATAATGTAAAGAACAGACTATTTATAGTCTGTTTTTTTTATATTTAAAAAAACTCAAAGATTAATATATATAATATAAAAATCAAATATATTAATAATATAATTAAAAATATTAATAATAATCATTGACAATTTAAAAATATATTAATATAATTAATATAAAGGTAGATAAATATTAACATATTTAAAATTAGTTTAATAATATTAAGGAGGAATAAAATGGTTATTTTATTTATGGGTGTATCGAAACCTAATAAAGAAAAGAATAATGATTCAGAAGATAAAAATTAAACATCATCTAGCTTTGATTTTATAATAAGCTTTTTAAGTTATTTTTAAATCAATAAAAAATCCTTAAAGTTTTATCACTATATCATCACAATTAATGTCTATACTATAGATGTATTAAAATAATAAAAGGAGTGATAAAAATGAATAAGGGAATGAAAAGGGTAGTAAATATCATGCTAATTGGTACGTTGTTTTTTTCAATGGTAGGAGTAGTATCTGCTGATAATCAGACAACTAATGTAGATGGAGGGAAAATAGGTATTGAACAAAGGAAAAATGGAATTAAATTAATACTAGACGACCTCTTAGAGGAAGATATACTTACAAGTGAGCAGGCAAAACAAATGTCTGATAAATTAGTTAAGAAAAACTTAGGTAGAAAAATTAGAGATTTAGAAAAAAGAAAAGCTATGATAGATAAAAAATTAGAAAGTGGAGAATTAACTCAAGAACAAGCAGATAAAATTTTAGATAGGAATGGTAGTAAGTTTAAAAGAAAGAGAAAAGGAGATAGATTAATAAAGAATAATTCTAATAAGGATAAATTAACTATGGAAGAGAGAAAAACTTTGATAGAAGAAAAATTAGAAAATGAAGAATTGACTGAAGAAAAAGCTAATCGAATAATAAAAAACATGGAATTAAGAAAAGATATAATGAATTTTAAGTTAGAATCATTACTATCTGAATCTGTGAAAGATGAAATAATTACTTCTGAACAAGTAAATGAGATAAAAGAATTTTTAAACAAATAAAATTTTATTTTCCCCTATAATATATAATAGCCACAATACAAAAAAAGTATTGTGGCTATTTTTATTTTCATTAATTTCTCACAATTTTATCACATTATTTTGTAAATACTAAATATGAAATAAAAGTCTTTAAAAAATGAAAGGAGATTAAAAATGGGAAAGAAAAAATATATTACTATTATAGTTATAGCATGTATGATTTTTTCTATATCTATTGTAGCTAATGCTAAAAGTTTAGAGAATTATAATGTAATTTCAGAAAATGAAAAAATACGTTTCAACTCTTTAAATACCAAACCAGTGGATAGATTAATAATCATACTTGATGAATTAGTGAAAGAGGGTAAGATAAAAGAAAGTAAAGTATCATTAATAAAAGATTATTTAAATGAAAGAGAAGAAATAAAAAGAAAAAATATATTAAATGAATTAAAAAAAGAAGGTTTAATAACAGAAGAAGAAATCTATATTATTAGAGAAAGAATCATAGAAATGAAGAACTTAAAATTAGATGAGACCCTTAATAATTTAATTAATAAAGGTGTTTTAACAGAAATTAAAGCTAAAGAAGTCAAAAATTATTTAAAGAAAGCTAGAGAAAATAAAGTGAAAAAACATTGTGGTTTAAAAAATATGACAAAAGAAGAAAGAAAAAAATATTTTAAAGATAAGAAAATGAAAAAAGATATATTTAAGGAAATGGTTAAAGATGGAGTAATAACAGAAAAACAATCTAAACTAATAAGAAATGAATTTAAAGCAAACAGAAAAAAATTAAAAACTAAATAATAAAGTATAAACTTTAATGGGTCATATAAAAAATTATATGGCCCATTTTAAAGAAATTATGATAAATTACAAATCCATCACAAAAACATCATAGTAATAAGTTATCATTTATATAAAGAAGAAAAATTTAAAGGGGATGGAAACATGTATGAAATAAGTACTATAATTTTCATTGTTTCAATTAGTATAGGATTATTACTTTTATTAGCTCATTGTAGCAATATAAATGAATCGTATAATAATAAATAAAGTTAAGTGATATAAAAAATATAAGTAAAGCTTTTAATTAGTGATAATTTGTATTATGATAGAATGAGTATATTAATTAATGCAAATAATAATTTTAACTAATTAAATGAAAGAGGTATTAAAAAAATGACAATGAAATTTTCAAATCTAGGAATTAGCAAAGAATTAGAAAGTTTATTAAATAAACAACGTATTGAAAAACCTACTGAAATTCAACAAAGGGCTATACCAATTATATTAAAAGGAAAAGATGTAATAGCCCAGGCACAAACGGGGACTGGTAAAACTTTAGCTTTTATGTTACCTATTCTTGAGAGGATTGATACTGAAAATCCTAATATCCAAGCCCTAATAATAACTCCCACTAGGGAATTAGCAATACAAATTACAAAAGAAGCTAAAAAACTTATATCGGCAAAAGATGTAAATATCTTAGCAGCATATGGTGGGCAGGATGTAAAAAAACAGTTAAGAAAATTAAAAAATAATATACATATGGTAATTGCTACTCCAGGAAGATTATTAGATCACATTAGAAGAAAAAGTATCGACTTAAAATCAGTAAAAATGCTTGTATTAGATGAAGCAGATCAAATGTTAGAAATGGGTTTTTTAAAGGATGTAGAGAAAATAATACATAAAACATCAAGAACACGTCAAACTATGTCATTTTCAGCTACTATGCCTAAAGAAATTATCTCTTTATCTAGTAGATATATGAATAAACCAGTAAAAATACACATTAAAAGTAAAAATGTAACTTTAGATAAAATAAAACAAGTAGTAATAGAAACTACTGAAAGACAAAAGCAGGATGCGCTTTGTAATTATATAGAAGAAAATAGACCATTTATGGCAATAATATTTTGTCGTACAAAACGTCGTGTTAAAAAACTTAATGGTATTTTAAAAAGACATGGATATGATTCTGATGAGTTACATGGTGATCTTAGTCAAGCAAAACGTAATAGAGCAATGAAGTCTTTTAGAGATTTAAAAACCCAATTTCTTGTTGCGACTGATGTTGCTTCGAGGGGATTAGATATTGATGGTATTACCCATATATTTAATTATGATATAACAAAGGATGTTGAGGGTTACATTCATAGAATAGGTCGTACAGGAAGAGCTGGCGAGACTGGGGTTGCAGTTACTTTTATTACGCCAAAGGATAAAAATACACTAAAGACAATAGAGAAAGGTATTAAAGCAAAATTAGAAAAACAAAATAGATAATATAAACATTACAGTATATATGGTAAAATATATACTGTATTTTAATTTATAGCTTTAATAAATTTATGTTAAAATAAGACATAACGAAAGGAGTCTATGATGAGAATTAATATACCTAAAAAGGTAAGGATTTTATTAAATGAGCTTACTAAAAATAATTTTAAAGGTTATGTTGTAGGAGGATGTGTTAGGGATTTTATTCTTAATAGAAAACCAGAAGATTGGGATATTACAACTAATGCTACACCTAAAGAAATATTAGAGGTATTTAAAAAATATAAAACAATCCCAACGGGATTAAAGCATGGTACTGTAACTGTACTTTTAGAAAAAGAAGCATTTGAGATTACAACGTTTAGGATAGATGGAGAGTATATTGATAATCGTAGACCAGAAATAGTAGAGTTTACAAATGATATAAAAAAGGATTTAAGTCGTAGAGATTTTACAATTAATGCTATGGCCTATAATTTAGAGGATGGCTTAATAGATCCCTTTAAAGGATTGATAGACTTAAAAAAGAAAAAAATAGTAGCTGTTAGAGAGGCAGATAAAAGATTTGAAGAGGATGCTTTAAGAATTCTAAGGGGAGTAAGATTTAAAACTCAATTAGATTTTAATATAGAAAAAATCACATATAAAGCTATGAATAATAAAGGGTATTTACTTAATAAAATTAGCAAAGAAAGAATACAAATAGAGTTTAATAAAATGCTTTTATCATCAAAGCCTTCTAAAGGAATAAGAACACTTATTGATTTAGAAATAATGAAATATATAATACCTGAAATTAATGATATGGTTGGATTTAATCAAAAGAACCCCCATCATGATAAAGATGTATTTAATCATACTATGGCTGTGTTAGATAATACTGAATCTGATATTATTTTAAGATTATCAGCATTACTTCATGATATAGCTAAGCCTTATACATTTAGTATAGATGAAGAAGGAATAGGGCATTTTTATAAACATGAACGGGTTGGGAGAGAATTAGCAGGAAAAATACTTAAGAGATTAAAATATGACAAAAAAACTATAAAACGTGTTAAGACATTGATAAAAGAACATATGCTAGTTTTACCTAATCCTACTTTAAAAGCTACTAAACGTTTTATAAATAGGGTTGGAAAAGATAATTTAAATTTACATTTTGATCTTCAAATAGCAGATATTAAAGGAACAAAACCCCCATTTTGTTTTGACCATACTTTAAAGTTACAAAGAAGTGTAGAAAAAATACTTAATGAAAAGCAACCATTATCAACTAAGGATTTAGATATTAATGGAAACGATATAATAAATTTAGGTATCTCCCAGGGAAAAGAGATAGGGATTATCTTAAAAGAACTTTTAGAAAAAGTATTAGAAGATCCTAAACTAAATACTAAAGATAAACTAATCGGTGAAGCTAAAAAAATAATAGAAAGATTAAATTAAAGTCTAAGAACAATCAAGTTTTTAGACTTTTTATATAAATAATTAGATTTATATAATTTAGTGGTATAAAAAACATTTAGAGTTTCCCCATTTTTTTGAAAGTAGATGAAAAGTTTATTGTGGATAAGTAAAATAGGAGTAATATCTTTATCAACAGATTTGATTTTTTTGCATAAAAATAAGCAAAATAGCCCATTGTTTTG